>JAZJXP010000167.1:17423-33024 GCA_040390835.1 Pseudomonadota bacterium | reverse complement strand
ACGCGATGAAATAACACGCGGTTATCCGTCATCATTTTTTCAGCTTTGTCATATCGATGGAACGATTTCGCGTTAAGCTTATCGAATGAAGTAAATTCAGTAAATCGCAATATCAGCAATATTAGCAATATCAGCAGCGCCGGATAAATGCTCACTCAGGAGATAGTAATGAAGCAGGTAATCAAGATCAACGATGACGGTCAGCAACGCCGTGATTTTTTACGCATATCCACGGTATTTGGCCTGGCCTTTGCCGCTGGTTTGCTCAAACCATCCGATGTGTTCGCCGCTGAATGGCAAGCCAAGGTCTTTGAGGCCAAGAGCCTGCAAGACGCCTTTGCCGCGCTGGGTGCTGGTAGCCCGGCTGTCAGTGCAGACATCATCATCACCGCTCCTGATATTGCAGAAAACGGCGCGGTAGTGCCAGTCAGCGTCAGCAGCAAAGCCGCCAAGACAGATTACATCGCCATCCTGATAGAAAAAAACCCGAACGCCATGTCAGCGGCTTTCAATATCCCTGAAGGCACAGAAGCCTCAGTCAGCACCCGCGTCAAGGTGGGGGAAACCTCGAACGTGCATGCCTTGGTGAAAGCTGATGGCAAATGGTTGGTGGCTTCGAAAGAAATCAAAGTTACTCTAGGTGGTTGCGGCGGTTGATGCCTGTAAAAACCCATTTCTCGGGCGCATAGCTGCGTTGCAAATGCTCGCAATACCGACGTATTGCTCCGCTGTGCGCCTTGCTCTGCATCCCGATAAATGAGTTTTTAAGAATCGGAACGAATAAGTATTTGAAACATTTAAAACTACTGATTTAAAAAAAGGGAGACATCATGGGCGATCCTATGCGTATTCGGGCGGCGGTTACTGGCGACGTCGTTGAAGTAAAAGTATTGATGCGTCACGATATGGAAACAGGTCAGCGTAAAGACCTGGAGGGCAAAGTTGTACCCGCGCATTTCATCAAGAACTTGCAAGCCAAATGGAAAGACAAACTGGTGCTCGATGCGCAGTTTGGCCCTTCGGTTTCCAAAGACCCTTTCCTGTCTTTCAAATTCAAGGGTGGCGTCAAAGGTGATAAAGTGTCGGTGACCTGGACAGACAGCAAAGGTGACCAGCGTACTGATGAAGCAGCCATAGCCTGATAAGGAAAACCATGCCACGTCTTGCCCTCAAATCACTGTCCTGCATGCCGCTCTGCGCCATACTGGCATGCTTGGTGTTGTCGTCTGCACAGGCCCAGACTGCAAGCCCATCTGCGACCGATGAAATTGCCAAATACCGGCAAATGCTGGCTGACGGCAACCCGGCAGAATTATGGGAAATGCGCGGTCAGGAACTCTGGCAAAAAAAGATGGGCCCGAATCAGCAGACGCTTGAGCAATGTGACTTGGGTAAAGGGCCGGGCGTGACCAAGGGGGCTTATGCAGAATTGCCGCGCTATTTTAAAGACACCAACAAGGTCATGGACCTGGAACAGCGTCTCATGCATTGCCGCATGAGCTTGCAAGGCCTGACACGTGAACAGGCAGTGAAAACACCCTTCGGCTCTGCAGGCAACCCGTCTGATATCGAAGCACTGGTGTCTTTTTTGACGGCAGAATCGCGTGGTATGAAATTGACTGTCAGTATCAAGCATCCGGCAGAAAAACAGGCTTATGAAATCGGTAAAAAGATATTCTATTACCGTGCCGGTTCGCATGATTTCGCCTGTGCATCCTGCCATTCTGCAGAAGGCCAGCGCATACGCCTGCAAGACTTGCCCAATCTGAACAATAAAGAAAATGCCCAGGCAGCCTATTCCACCTGGCCAGCTTACCGTGTCTCACAGGGCGAAGTCAGGACCATGCAGCACAGGCTCAATGATTGCTTCCGCCAGCAACGATTCCCCGTGCCTGACTATGCTTCAGACACCATCACTGCACTGACCATGTTCCTGGCAAAATCTGCCGACGGCGCGGTCATGAATGCACCTGCCTTAAAGCGCTAAGGGGAAGGCACATGAAAAATTTACGTATAAGCCATATCAGTGTTTTGCTGGCAGCGGTTTTTAGCACAGCGATAGTTTCTGCCGCTGAACCAGACTACGCCAAAGCCGCGCTGGAGATGATGAAGGCCGACTTCAAATCCAAAGGTCCTGCCACCATGGAACGCATGGTGCAACAGGACGAAGCCCAGGCGCTGTGCAGTGCTAACCCGCAAGGCTTGAAAACCAAGCCAGCAAAAAAACTGGAACAGGCGCAACTCGCCACGGTCAAATATCCTGCGGATGGTCAGTACATGGGTGACTGGAAAAACGGCGAAAAAATTGCCCAGAATGGCCGCGGCATGCAATCGTCGGACGCCATGGGTTCGGTCAATGGCGGCAATTGCTATGCTTGCCATCAGATGAGCAAGGCTGAAATTTCTTTCGGCAATATTGGGCCTTCACTGTATCAGTTCGGCAAATTGCGCGGTACCAGTCCCGAGATTGTGAAATACACCTGGGGCAAGCTGTATAACGCGCAAGCCTATAGCGCCTGTTCCAAGATGCCACGGTTTGGGCATAACGGGGTGTTGACTGAGGCGCAGTTGAAGGATGTGATGGCGCTGTTGTTGGATGCGGAGTCGCCGGTGAATAAGTAGGACATTGCGATTTGGGTGTATACGTCTTGCAGTCGACGAAGTCTGACCTCTCCATGTTGCTGCGACCTAATTTACGTCGCTCCAGCGAAGGCTGGAGCCTAGTGGCGTTTGTTGCATGCCGTGTGCTTTGATTAAAGCGATTGCCCTTCGTGGACACAAGCCGGGTCTCGGCCCGGCGGCCGAATTCCTTTCTTTGCTTCGCCAAAGAAAGGAATCAAAGAAAGGCGACCGCAGACTTGCCCTTCGGGTGCTTGCGCTACGCTCCAGCATAATTTGTGCATCACAAAAAATGGGAAGATCCGAAACTCGCCTGCGGCTCAAACATCGGCTCTTCTTTTTCCATTTTCTGTGACGCACAAATTACATCGTCCCAAGCGGATTAAGGTCAACAGCAACGGCAAAGCAAAAGCAAAAGCAAAAGCAAAAGCAAAAGCAAAAGCAAAAGCAAAAGCAACATCAAGAACAACAGCAGACCCTGAAATCAAAATCTACATCAATAGCCACACCATCAAAACAGAAAGCAAATCATCATGGGTCTGAATCGTCGTGATTTTTTACAAGTAATGGCCATCGCCGCCGCTGGTGGCATGCAGATAGATGCACAGGCTGCCATGGCGAATCCTGCGGCAGACAAACTCTACGACTTGCCGCGCTTTGGTAATGTCCATCTCATGCATTTCACTGATTGCCATGCGCAGTTGTTGCCGCTGTATTTTCGTGAACCCAGCGTCAATCTGGGCATAGGTGCGGCATTTGGTAAAAGCCCGCATCTGGTGGGCGAGCATTTGCTGAGACAGTTTGGCATCAAGCCCAACACACCTGAAGCCCATGCCTTTAGCTGTCTGAATTTTGAACAGGCAGCAGCAAGCTATGGCAAGGTTGGTGGTTTTGCGCATTTGACGACGCTGATCAAACGCATCAAGGGCAACCGTCCTGGCGCGCTCTTGCTCGATGGTGGCGACACCTGGCAGGGTTCGGCGACGGCTTTGTGGACGCAGGGGCAGGACATGGTCGATGCCTGTTTGCAGATGGGTGTGAATGTCATGACGGCGCATTGGGAAATGACGCTGGGTGACAAGCGCGTCAAGCATATCGTCGAGAATGACTTCAAAGGCAAGGTCGATTTCGTTGCGCAAAATATCCAGACTACCGATTTTGGTGATCCGGTCTTTGAAGCCTTTGTCATGAAAGAAATGAATGGCATACCCGTTGCCATTATCGGTCAGGCCTTCCCGTATACCCCCATCGCCAATCCGCGCTATCTGGTGCCGGAATGGAGCTTTGGCATACAGGAAGAAAATATGCAAAAGACCGTCGATGCCGCGCGTGCCAAAGGCGCGAAAGTCGTCGTGGTCCTGTCGCATAATGGCATGGATGTTGACCTCAAGATGGCCTCGCGCGTGCGTGGTATAGATGCGATTCTCGGCGGACATACCCACGACGGCATGCCAGCACCTGTCATCGTTGAAAACGGTGGCGGCAAGACCCTGGTGACCAATGCGGGCAGTAATAGCAAGTTCCTTGGCGTGCTCGATTTTGATGTGAAAAAAGGGCGCATACAGGGCTTCCAGTACAAGTTGTTGCCCGTGTTTGCCAACTTCCTGCCAGCTGACGCAGAGATGCAAGCGCTGATACAAAAAATCCGTGCACCTTACACCGCAAAACTGGGTGAAAAGTTGGCGATGACAGAGGGCACACTGTACCGCCGTGGTAATTTCAATGGCAGCTTTGACCAGCTGATTGTCGATGCCCTGATGGAGGTCAAAGGTGCAGAAATCGCATTCTCACCCGGCTTCCGCTGGGGTACTTCCTTACTGCCCAACAGCGCCATTACCATGGAACATGTGATGGACCAGACCGCCACCACTTATTCGTATACCACCGTCACAGAAATGACAGGTGCAGCCATCAAGACTGTGCTGGAAGACGTGGCTGACAACCTGTTCAATCCTGATCCTTATTACCAGCAAGGCGGCGACATGGTACGCGTAGGGGGGTTGAGTTATGCCATAGAACCAGCAGCAGCGATGGGCAAGCGCATACAGGACATGCGCCTGAACGACCAGCCACTGGCTGACGGTAAGGTGTATAAAGTTGCTGGCTGGGCACCCGTGGCAGAAGGTGCTAAAGGCGAGCCAGTCTGGGACGTGGTGGCACAATGGCTGCGCGCACATAAAAAGATCACGCCACGCACATTGAATACCCCGCGCCTGATAGGTGTGGCTGGCAACCCCGGCCTGGTTTAAGTCTTGATGGCGGGTAGCGATTTTTTAGGTAATTTGACGATGCCCACCGCCATCGCCGCACAAATCAGCAAGCCACCCGCCAGCCTGATCACGTTCTCAGGATTGCCACCCAGCCAGGCCTGGTAATACAGCGGCAGGGTGAAGATTTGTATGATCATGGGGATGACGATGAACATATTGAAGATGCCCATGTACACCCCCGTGCGCTCTGCCGGTATGCTGCCTGCCAGCATGATGTAGGGGTTGCCCATGATACTGGCCCAGGCCAGACCCACGCCCAGCATGGGGATGAATAATAACGCTGGTGTATGTATTGCCGGTATGCTCATCATGCACAAGCCCGCCAATGTCAGGCAAGTTGCGTGGCTGATCTTGGGGCCAAAACGACGGGTAAAGGGCACCAGTGCAAAGGCGGCAATGAAGGCGATGAAGTTGTAGAAAGCACCTATCTGCCCGTTCAATAATCCCGCTTCCCGGAAACCGGCAGAGCTGGGGTCACTGGTACCAAATATACTCCGACCCAGCGACAGCATGATGTATTGCCAGTAGCAAAACATGGCATACCACTGGAACAGTTTGACCAGTGCCAGTTGGCGCATGGTGGGCGGCATTTCTTTTATTGCCAGAGCTATCTCGGCCAGAGTGGCGCGCCAGCCCGTAGCTTGTTGCCTGATTTGCGCCAGTTGCTCAGCCGTCAAAGGGATTTCTGGCGTCGTCTTCAAAGTCCACAAAATGGAGGCAATCGAAAACACCGCACCGATGATAAAAGCCGCGATGACGATATAGGGGATGTGATGGCTGTTGACGCTATTGCTGTTCATGCCTGCCACCACCAGGATCGATGGCGTCAGGTATGCCAGGGTTTGACCCAGGCCGGTGAAGGCACTTTGCGTCAGGAAGCCGACAGAATGCTGGCTGGCATCAAGCTTGTCACTGACAAAGGCGCGGTATGGCTCCATCGTGACATTATTGGCAGCGTCAAGTATCCACAATAAACCAGCCGCCATCCACAGCGTAGAACTAAAGGGCATGATCAATAAGCCCAGGCTGCACAATACTGCACCAATCAGGAAGTAAGGCGTGCGCCTGCCCCAGCGGCTGATGGTGCGGTCACTCATGGCACCGATCAGCGGTTGCACCAGCAAGCCTGTTACCGGACCTGCCAGCCACAGATAAGGCAGGCTGGCTTCGTCAGCACCAAGATAAGCATAGATGGGGCTCATGCTGCTTTGCTGCAAACCAAAACTGAACTGTATGCCAAAAAAACCAAAGTTCATGTTGATGATTTGCCAGAAAGACAGGCGGGGTTTACCTGTCATTTTCTGTGGACTGGCTGTGGCTGTATTCATGGGTTTGCTCCGCTACTTTCAATTTCAGGCAGCGTTTCTGCATCCCAGCGCTGTTGCCATTGCTCATAGAAACCAGCATCGCTGGCAACTGCACCACGCACACCGCAGATGGCTGCTGCAAAGTGATGGGCACGTTGCAGGCTAGTCAGCGATGACCAGCCGCGCTGCATGCCAAGTAAAAAGATAGCGGAGAATGCATCGCCACCGCCTACGGTATCAACGACTTCAATTTTGGCAGCTTCGCTTGCACTGCGCAGGTACTGCCCAGACTCATCCATATAGGCATAGCCGCGTTCACCCAAGGTGGTGATGATGGCTTGCAGCTTGAATAGCGCAATCAATGCAGTGGCATGTGTCTGAATATCTGCATCATCAAGCGCATCTTCGTTCTCTGGTTTTGGTTTGTTCAGATAAATTTCTGCCAGTATCTGTAATTCTTCTTCATTGACCTTAAGTATGTCGGCAAACTGCAATGATTGCTCTATCGTCGTCAGGCTGTATTGCATGGCACGCAAATTCAAATCCAGATACTTGATTGCACTAGTCTCTTTAAGCAAACCATACAAGGCTGCGCGCGATACAGGGTTTCTTTGTGCCAGCGTACCAAAGTAAAAAATGCCCTGGTCATGTATAGAACTGGCCTGCTGCATGGCAGTGATAGCGGCATGGCTATCTATGTAGTCATATGCCTGCTCAGCCAAAATCTCGAAATGGTGTTTGGCCTTGTCCGTGCTATCGTCTTGCGTCACCTTGACGCGGCCTGTGGGGTAATGCGGGTCCGTCTGCAAACCTGTTCCAGACAATTTGAAACGCTGCATGTCAGCGCGTATCAATTCTGCAGTCGCATCATTGCCCACGCGTGAAATCATCAGTGGCGCACAATCAAAATAACCCAGGCTGCGCGCCACATTGAAAGGCGCGCCGCCAACTACAGGCTGATCAGGGAAGTCATCGATCAGGGTTTCGCCAAAGATGATGATGGGTTTGCTTTGCAATGACATGGGTTTCTTTTCTGTTAGCGTGCTTTAGTTGGGGGTTTAATTGCAGGTTTCAAATCCTTGATACCATTCATAATTCCCTCCCTTTCAAGAGGAGGGTTAGAGTGGGGATGGGTTTCGGCCAATCAAACTAGCACTTAAACTGTAAGCCACTGTTTCTTTATCAGCCATAGTTGCGAATATGCTTGCAAGGTCAAGGTGTTATCGACATCAAGCTTGCTCAACTGATCAACCCAGCCTTGCCCAGGAATATCATAGCCCACCAGCAGTTCCGTCATATTCAGGCTGATACTATTCTCTGAAAAATTCCCCAAAAATAGCAATGCCTCATCCGGGTTGCCACGCAAAAAAGCCAGCACGGCAGGATCTTTTGCATGCAACAAATGCCGTACTGCCTGCGCTGCCAGTTGTGGCAATTGCCGGCGTTGCTGCAACATATGGGCAAGCGCATTAAATACAGCGCCAGCATCATGCGAGCTGGAATGACGCTGCCCATATAATTTTTCATCCCAGACTGGCCTGTGCAACCAGCGGCTATCTGCAGCCTGTGCGGGCACTTGCTGATAGATATCATCATTCGCCTGTGCCAACTCATCACCCATATAGATCAGCGGCATGCCGCCAAAGCAAAAACTCAGCCCATACAAGAGTAGCAGACGTTGGCTGGCCTGATGCTTTTCTGCTGTTGTTTGTGCGCTGGAAAAACCAGTCAGTGCAGCAGCCATGCCGACCGTGCCATGGACAGCAGCCGGATCATTGGCCTGGAAGCTGGCACCGCGAGCATAACTGCCGTCACCACTATAAAAACGGGATACCCTGGCCAGCCTTTGCTGCACATCTTCTGCTTCGATGCTGGCTTCTGGCCGCAGCACATTCCAGCCTATATCATCATGGCAGCGTACGTAGGTCAGCCAGCTACTTTGCTCTGGCAGCGCTGGCGTGCCTGCAAATACATGACGCAACAGGCTGGTGTCTTGTTCTGCCAGGGCGACCCACGAGGCTGCCATCAGGCTGCTGTGATAAGCAAGGTGGCATTCCTGTTTTGAATTTGTCCCATCCCTGCTGCCAAGGTAAGCGGGCAGTTCTGCCGTTTCAACGATGGCTTCTGCCTTCAGCAAGACACCGGGGGCAGCGATATCCACCAGGCTACGCAGGGCTTGCAAAATCTGGTGGGCTTCTGGCTGGTTCATGCATTTTGTACCTGCGCGCTTCCATAAGAAAGCGGTGGAATCGAGGCGAAAAGCTTCTACTCCACGGTTCGCCAGACGCAGCAGGGCTGCTGCCATGTCAGCAAAGACTTTGGGGTTGCTATAGTTCAAATCCCACTGGTAAGGGTAGAACGTAGTCCATACCCATTCCTGCAGTTCAGGCACAAAGCTAAAATTGCCTGGGGCAACTTGCGGGAAAACCTGGCCAAGATTTTTTTCAAAATTATCCGGGGCTGTGCGATCAGGGTAGTGATAAAAATAATCGCGGTAGTGTGGATCGCCTTGTTTTGCCGCGACGGCCCAGGGGTGATCATCTGCCACATGGTTGAGGATAAAGTCAGAACACAGACTGATACCTGCCGCACGCAGAGCAGAGCTGAGCTCTTCCAGGTCAGCCATATTGCCAAGACGCGGTTCTATCGCATCAAAATCGGCTACGGCAAAGCCGCCATCATTTTCTCCAGCGCGGGCCTTTAAAAATGGTAGCAGATGCAGGTAAGTCACGCCCAGTTCCTGCAAGTGCGGGATACGTTTTTGCATGCCGCGCAAGTCTCCGGCAAAGCGGTCTACATAGCTGCAATAGCCAAGCATGTTTTCTTTGGTGAACCAGTTCTTGTCTGCGCTTCTGGCAGTATCAAGTGCTTGTAATGGCAGGGGGCGTGCTGCAATAGTCTCGCCTGTGACTTGCAAGAGTTCTGTCAGCCACGCAGCGTAAGCTTGTTCATTGCTGAATTGATCGCCGTACAGTGCCTGCAGAGTTTGGTATAAATCGGGAAGATGCTTTGCCAGCCTGGCTGCTATGCTCGCGTGCATGCCTGGTGCTACGTTGGCGAGCAAGGCTGTGAGGAATGGTGCTGTGTTCAATGCGGCAGACATGGTGCAGGCAGTGCCTTAGAAAAAACGGGTCAGTAAAAATGGCTCCCCCACATGTTGGGGGTGTAGGGGAGCCTAAAGTGCTACCAGGGACTTTTGCCGGAAGCGTGGATGGGGCTACTGCGCGGCGTGATTTTGAGTTGGCGATGCTCATCGTACTTAAAGTACGACTGCGCTTCTCAACTCAAACTGACGCCGCTCGCTACGCCCCCTCCACGCTTCCTACGCACGGGGGGGATGCGAATGTTCGCTGCGCTCCATTGTGGCTGTTAAAAGCTGTACTTCAATGCGGCCTTGATGCTTCTGCCATTGACGGATCTTGCTGCATGTCCGTCGCCTTCTACTTCGGTGTAGCCTATGTTGTTCGTCAGGTTGTTGACGCTCAGGGAGACCTGGACTTTGTCGTTGATGTTGTAGTTGACGAAGGCGTTCAGGACATGGAAGGCGGGCAGGATCAGTGTGTTGGCATCGTCACCGTAAGACTTGCTGGTGCCTATCAGGCTGGCACCGAAGACGGTTTCACCCAAGGTATAGGTGGGTGCAATCTGATAGGTGTAGCTGGCCTGGCGGCGCGGGGTCTTGCCGACGACAGACTTGTCATTGGCTGCCGTGATGCTGGCGTTGGTGTAGGTCAGGCCACCAGTGACGCGGAAGGCGTTGTAGCGATAGCTGGCTTCGATTTCCACACCCTTGGCATCGTAGTTATTGGCAGTGAATTTCTGTGTCGTTGCCTCAAAATTTGATTCTTCTGTCTTCGCCTGGAACAGGGTCACGAAGCTGCTGAAGCTGCCAGCCTTCCATTTCACGCCTGCCTCGGTCTGCTTGACGATATTGGTGCTGATAGGTGTGCTGCCATCCAGAGGATTGCCAAACATGATGCGGTCGGCATTAAAGGCGATGCCTTCGCTGACGCGGGCAAACACGGCGACATCTTTGGTGACGCGATAATTGGCACCGAAAGAGTAAGACGTGTGATTCACACCGTAGTTGATGAATTTGGTATTGGCCGCACGATAGCTTTGATTGACTGCCTGGTTGAAGGTGCCGCTGGCATCTTGCTTGTCATAGCGCAGGCTTCCATCCAGGTTCCAGTTGCCGCTTTCCCAGCCGAGGTTGGCATACATGGCATTGGTCTTGTACTGCGCATCGATATTGCGGTTGCAGCAGCCCCCGAACACATCCGTGCCTTGTGCCAGCAAACCAGGGGTACCGGCAATCGTGCCATTTGAATTCAGCAGTGCAGGTTGGTCACCACTGGCCTGCATCAGGTATTGATTGAAGTTCCAGGTCACGCCCAGGTTTTGCAGGGATGAATACCAGCCTACTGTGGTGGCGAACTTGCCGCCGGATGTCTCAAATACCCTGGACAATTTCATGTCATTGACGGTGCTGCCCAGGTCATCGATCGAGGTATTGAAAACAGTTGCAGTAAATGCTGCGCCGGTGTATGCCTTGCCCGCGTTGGGGCCGGTGGCGTAAGTCATGTTCGTTGCTGCAGCACCGCTGACGCCAGCATCAGCAGGGAAGATGGAAATAAAGCGGCCAGTATTATTCGACTTGCGGAATTTTTCATCCAGGGTCCAGCCGCCACCCAGTTTAAGGGATGCTTCTGCACCAAAGGCATTGTTGACGACATGCAGGCCATCGCTCACATTCGTCGCTATCTTGTTATTGTTTTTATCGAGGACTATGTCACGTGTCCAATAGGGGGAATAAAAACTAGAGGTGCGCGGGTCTATGCCGGGCAATTCAGAGATATTGCCATTTACGGTTTTGACTGGTACTGGCATATTCATCGGTGTTTTATCATCCAGATGCTTGAAGCTCAGGCGCAGATAGCCATTGTCCAGTTCGTGGGTGATATTGGCACGCAGTTGACCGCCTTCTTCTGCTGTCAGGCCAGCTGGGCGTGAGCTGTCGCCGCTGCGATAATAGCCAGCGATAAAGGCGCGCGTCTTGTCAGACAGAGCCGCGCCATAATCAAAATCAAAGCGGGTCTGACTAAAATCCACTCCCTTGCTGATGCCTATGCTGCCGCCTTTTTCATTGCCATTTTTGCTGATGAAATTGATGATGCCGCCTGGTGAATTGGTTGCCATCGTCGATGCTGTGCCGCCGCGTACTACTTCCAGATGTGAAAGACTGCCATCAGCGCGCAGATACATGTCTGGCGTGACGAAGGCGATATCGCCAAATTGCAGCAGTGGCAAACCGTCTTCCTGGAATTGCACATAGCGCGCACCACCGGCAGAGATAGGCACGCCACGCACAGTCAGGTTGGCATTGCCTTCACCACCGGATGATTCTGCCCGTACGCCTGGAATAGAGCGCAAAATTTCTGCCGCATTGGTCGGGGCTGATTGGGAAATCTGGTCAGCATCAATGGTACTGATGGAAACGCTGGCCTTCATCTTGGACGTACCGACTGGCGTACCTGTCACGATGACTGAATTCAAGTTCAGGGAATTTTTATCTTTGTCCGGCGCTGCTGTATTGTCTTGCGCCCATGCACTGTTCATGTGCAGTAAGGCCAGGGAAATGACGCTGGCCATGCGCGTCATTTTGATGTGTGATGATTTCATTGCTGTCTCCGCTGTCATCATTTTATAAAGCTGCACAGAATAAGTCTGCGCATGCATGTCTCATACCTAATTGCCTGAACATTAGCGTCACACTGGTAGCTATGATGCTGTGTCAGTCACAAAAGACCTCCAACAATTTTCGCCGCGCTCTTTGGACATTCAGGCAGATTTAATTTGAGAATCAGCCATCGTACTCCAGGCGCTTTTTTGCGATCCCTGGTTTGCCAAGGCAAACTCTGTTGAAGATCTTTTGTAGTGCAGGTGAAGAGGATTATCTGGCAAATTGCATTTTATTGCAATCGATTGCAAAGATGCGTTGCAATAAAATGGTGCAATATTTCTTTGTGGTAAATTTAATGGTATGAAGGCGGGGAAAAAGAAGATTTTGGGGCAAAGGATTGCGTACTATGAAATTTAAGCAGATTTCCCGGCTATTCGTGCTATTCACAATGCGGCAAGAGCATCTGCGGGTTTTGTGTTTTGTGAGCAACAGAGTGGCTGAATAGAGCTTTTTATATTGCGATGCACAATGGAAAACAAGGGGGGTATTGGGGTTTTTTGTAGGAATACTTCAAACTCTTATGAATTATTGCAATCGGTTGCATAAATTATTAATAATCTGAATAATCCAAGCTTGCCGTATCCCATAGGGTGCGTTTCAACGCACCAGTTAACTGAATGGCGGAATTTTTATAAGGGAATTGGGAAGGCAAGAAGCATGGCCAGCGAAGGAAAATTTCGCATGAGTTGCACTACCCAACGCAAACACTGCTCGCCCTGACCATCAATTCGGTAGGTAATAGCTGCGCTTCGCTATTGCCATCTTCTATCAGGGTCAACAGGGCATCGACCAGCGCCAGGCCTGCCTGTGCCATGGGTTGGCGTACTGTAGTCAGTGGTGGGTGAAAGTAGCGTGCCAGTTCTATGTCATCGTAGCCAACCACGGCCACATCATCGGGCACATGGTAATTATTTTCGCGCAGGCTGTTGATACTGGTCATGGCCAGCAAATCGCTACAGGCAAACAGGGCATCGAAACTGACTTTGCGGCTGCACAGTTCTGCCACTGCCAGCTTGCCACCTTCTTCTATGAATGAAGCAGGGACCACCAGTTTTTCATCGAGAGCAATGCCATGCTGCGCCAGCGCCGTGCAATAACCCTCATAGCGTTGCGCTACTTCCGGCAATTGCGTGTCACCAAAAAAAGCGATGCGCTTGCGCCCGCTTTGCAGCAGGTGCTCAGTGGCTTTTTGCCCGCCGGTGACATTGTCACTACCCACGGTCACGTACAATTGCTGCGGTAATTGCGCACCCCAGACCACGATGGGCACATGGCGCGCAGCCAACTGGTTCAACTGATCATGATGTCGCCACTGGCCTATCAGTATCACGCCCAGCACACGGCCAGTATCAAAAATCTGCGCCGCATTATCGAGATGTTCTGCATCGATGCGTGACAACAGCATGTCAAAGCCACGGTCTGTCAATGCATCGGCGAGACTCCCTAATATGCCCAGGAAGAAGGGATCAGATAAATGCTGGCGGGTTTCAGAATCAAAGGGCACGACCACGGCAATCGTGCGCGTTTGCTTCAGGCGCAGATTGCGGGCATCGATGTTGATGGAATATTTGAGCGAGCGCGCCAGTTCAGCAATGCGCTGACGGGTTTCATCATTGACCAGGCTGCTGCCGCTCAGTGCACGTGATACCGTCGAGGTGGAGACCCCAGCCAAGCGCGCGATATCGGCCATTTGCAAACGGCGCTGCTCTTTGCTGGCGGACTTGTGTATGTCTGCTGTGGTGTCCGTCTTGGCTTTCATCTTCTTGTTCTTGATTTTAATGTGTGGACTAAGTGGACTCTGGGTGGGCTGATGCATTTTTTCAGCCTCATTATAAAACCGAAATCAGCCAGGACGGAAACTATGCAATCTTGCTGGAAATTTGACTTGTGCTGAAGCATGGCTTTAACACTCATTTAACGCTCAGGCCTGATCCCCTGTTGTTCACGCCATTCTTTCAACAAAGCCTGGCGCGCACGTGGATAGGTCTGGTCTGCCACCTGCAAGCCTTGTATGCGGTCAGTACGGAAATGCCGGAAATCATTGCGTAATTCACACCAGGCGACAATGATACGCAGATTATCAAAGAAGGACAGGGCACAGGGCCAGATGATACGCTCGCTGGCTTTGCCGGTTTCATCCTGATATTCCAGCACGAGTTTGTGCTGCTTGCGTATGGCCAGTCGTATCTGGCGCAACTGTTCATCATTACCGTCACTCTTGCAGCCGGGGCCAATCAGCAAGCCACTGTTTTCCAGTTCCATCCTGGCTTCAGAAGGCAAGACCGAGGCGATTTTTGCCAGGGCATCACGCGCAGCCAATGCTAGTTTATGGTCAGCCTGTTGCGCCACCCATTTTGAGCCAAGGGCAATGGCGGCGATTTCTTCTTCAGTGAACATCAAAGGTGGCAGCGTAAAGCCGGGTTGCAAGACATAACCTATGCCAGCTTCACCGGCAATCTTTGCGCCATGGCTTTGCAGTGTGGCGATATCACGATACAGGCTGCGCAGGCTGATGCCCATTTCTTGTGACAACGCTGCACCACTAACGGGATAGCGATGCCTGCGCAGCACTTGCATCAACTGTAACAGGCGTTCAGTACGCGACATGCAGGTACTCAATTGTTGTTTGGGTCATGGCAATCAATCTGTCAGTAGTAATTTGCACAATTTTACCCTGTTGTACATCGATATTGCGCCTTGCAGAGTTTGCACTGCATTACAGCAACTTCGTCAGCATAGTCTTACGTAACTATCGTCTTAGTCCGATTTTGTTCTTTAAGGCTGGCGACTACTATACAGACTATGGATGCAGGGCGAACAAACTAAGTATTACGAAAAACAGACATGGGGAGTTGACAATGCCACAAGCCACCTGGAGCGCAAAAAGAGAGCGCCAGTTCAAACATATCAAGGATGGTTTAATTAAAAGTGGCCGTAAGCCCGGTCTGGCTACAGAAATTGCTGCACGCACCGTTAACAAAGAAAGGGCGCAGCATGGTGAAAGCAAAGAAGCGAGCAATACCTCCCTGCAGGATATGCCTGCAGGGAGGCGCGGCGGACTACATTCGCATAGCGGACCAGCGGGACGTACTTATGCGCAGCTATATCAGGAAGCACGCAAGAAAAATATCCGGGGACGTTCAGGCATGAACAAGGCAGAACTGGAACAGGCAGTTGATTTTGGCAGGCGTAGTAAATAAGAAAAACAGAAAAGTATGAGTTGAAGTTGGCAGAAAAAAATAAGCAAAAAAGAATCAAAAAAGAAATGTAAAAAAACATCTAAAACTTCTGCATGGGTAAGATCATGATCATCATCGGTATCAATAAAGCACCGGCGCAGCAGTGGCTACTCGTTGCATTACGGACCGCGAAGGCAGCGGCGGAAGCGAACGAAGTTGAATGGGAATATGCCCATATCAGAATAGAATTACCACAAGGTCGTTCGTATTCCAAGTTGCCAGGACATATGAATCTGGTGGAAAATTAACAGCAGCAGACACAATCTGACCGAGGGAAAGATCATGCATACGCCACAACTCATTTTGTATGGAATGTTGGCCGTGATCTTGCTGACTTCATTTTTCGTGAAGAGATGATCATGAGCGCCCACTATTTAGCCTTGATCGTATGGACTTTAATAATGAAATTTATGATGGGGTTAA
>JAZJXP010000167.1:0-17413 GCA_040390835.1 Pseudomonadota bacterium | reverse complement strand
ATGCAGCCTGTTGATGTATGCACAATATACCTGCGCCCAAGAAGTAAAAGCGTCACCAAGTACTGAAATGATGGCGCAGCAGGCCAGTCTGTCCAAAGACGTATCCAAAGAACTATCCAAAGACAAAGAACTATCCAAAGAACTGCCAGCCAATGATAGACAATCCAGGCAGCCCGACGAGGTGAACGTCGCGGATGAAAAAACAGCGCCAGCGCGGGGAACTGATAAGGCTGAATTGAATGGCCCGCCTGTGCCACCGGTTTCAGACGCGCAGCTTGCAGGCAGAGTAGGAAATGTTCAGACAGCGAATGGACAGGACTTGTATACCCGTGTCACAAAAGAGTACTACAGTCAGTCTGCCAATCTTCCTGGTAAACAGGAAAAACCGGGTACTTTGTCCAGGTTCGGTCTGCGCTATTCTCAAAGCGGTAATGACCATATTTGGCTGGAATACCGCTTCAGCGAAAAAGGCGCCTTACGCTTGCGTGGCGCAGCTCACCGAGGTGTGAGGGTGCTTGCTGTTTTTGAATATTGAAATTCAGTATTCAGACAGAGACATGAATTAATGCATCAATTCATTCAGTCCCCATCAATTTTTACGCACCAGTGCAAGCATTAACTGCCGGCTATGCAAGTCCAGCGTGTCTGGCATCTAACGTATTGTCCCCACATTCTTTTCATGCAGTTTTACGGGTACTGACATACCTGATCAGGAGGTATTATGAACAGTAGATTTCAAGCTGCAATCGAACGAACACCCACCATGCATTACAAAAATTATGATATTTTTGTGATTGCATTTCCGCGACCCGATGGTCATTGGTCTGCTAGCGGTGAAGTACAAAAGTACGGTGCTGAAGGACTGGAAATTGGCCAGCAATTCAGTGGCCCCTTCAAGGCAAGTAGCGAAACCGAAGCCAAGCTTGCTGTTATCCGTGACGCCAAATTGAAGATTGATGCGATACTGGCCGAGCCGAATTAATTTAAAGCCAGTCATTTTTTTTCCATCATCCTTGCAGCCATGGCGAAACAAGGTATCGCCAGTAACCAGGGTGTCATGGTCACCATCACGGCTATGGTGATAGGTGCACCGTAGGCAGCGGTTCTGAATACGTCAGCCAAGCCACCCACCGCCAGGTTGCCAAGCGAAGTGCCGAACAGCGTCATACACAAGATCATGAACGCTGTCATGGTAGAGCGCAATTGCGCAGGCACCAGATCTTGCAGGCAGGCGAACAAGGGGCCATATCCTATGGTGATCATCATGCTGCCGATGAACATGGAGATATAAAACGCAGTGCCCGTGGTATCAAGCAGGCGGTAGATATAGCCTACCGGTACCCCAAGCAGATAAATCAGCGCCAGGAACCATAAGCGCCCACCTGCACGGCGCGCTTGCAGCAGATCCGCAAGGTAGCCACCCAGCAGTGCGCCCAGCACACCTCCAGCGATAAACATGGCACCTGCCAATTGTTGGGCAAATTTTTGATTCATGTGCCGTTCTTGCACCAGCCATAATTGGTCAAGCACAAACGCACCTTGGGCAAAAATCACCAGGACACCACCCAGGATGAGTAAACACAAGGCGGGCGACGCACGCAAGGCTTGCAGGATTTCTGCATAGACGGCAGAGACAGGGCGTTTGTTGGCAGCCTGTTTTATATCTTGTTCGTCACGCGGTTCACGCAAGAAAAACAAAAAGCCAGTCAACACCACGCCGATTGCTCCCAGAGTAAAAAAGCAATTGCGCCAGTCTATTATTGCCCCCAGAGTGCCAGCAATAATGAAAGCAGCACCTATGCCTATGGGCGCACCCAGATAGTAAAAGCCAGCAGCAAAAGCACGTTGATCTTGCCTGAATCTGTCCCCCAGCAAGCCCAAAGCTGCAGGAGTCAAAGTCGCTTCACCAACGCCCGTGAACATGCGTACCAGGCCTAGTTGCATGAAATTATTGGCAAATCCGGTGGCTGCAGTCAGGGCACTCCAGCTAAAGATGCCTATCGCAATCAGGCGTGGCCGGTGCACGCGGTCTGCCAGCGCACCCATGAACAAGCCCATCACCGTGTAAAACGTAGTGAAGACAAAACCTGTCAACAAGGTAAATTCGAGATTACTCAAATGTAAATCGCGGATCATGTCTACTGCAAAACCTTGCATGAGGAAACGGTCAGCAAAATTCAGGATGTTCAGCAAAGTCAGGAATACCAGCAACGTGATAGTGCGGGCGCGATTACCAATCGTGCTGCTACTGCATGAAGTATCCAGTGTGCTGTCTTTTGGGAGTGCAATTTGAGAATTCATGATAGCTATGGTTCTTCCATATTGAATTAAATTATTGGTTAATTGACCAATAATGAAAATATAGAGAGCATTGCGTCGAAATGCAAGATTTATTTTGGTTGCTAAACCAAAATAAAATTGAAGCGCAACAAACCGATGGAGTTCAGGAAATCAATGATGGAATGATGCAGGTGAATTTTGCTTGAATCTGGCCGCTTAGAGCCGGTTTGGCATTGTGGACAAACCTGCTCGCTGGAACCATCATTATTGGAACCATAAGAAAGCCGCCAGGCAATAGTTGTTTGCATGCGCTGACATTCAATGCGCAGAAAGACATGGGACTAAGCCTGCAATTCCTCTATCAGACTGATAATCTCTTTACCGTAGCTTTCCAGTTTCTTGTCACCCACACCAGAGATGGCACGCAGAGCGGAGAGGGTAGGCGGCTGCTGGCGGGCTATTTCGCGCAGGGTGGCATCGGGGAAAATGACGTAGGCGGGCACATTATGGGTGCGTGCCGTTTCCACCCGCCACCAGCGCAGCTTGTCGAAGACGGTTTGTGCCTTGCTGTCGAGATCAGATTCGGCAAAGTCCTTGGCGGACTGGCGTTTGTGCTTGACGGCTTTCTCGGCTTTTTTGTACTGGCGCAGTTGCACCTTGATTTCACCACGCAATACTGCACGCGATGCTTCCGTCAGTTTCAGCGAGCTATAGTTTTCATAATCGACGGCGACCAGGCCAAGGGCGATCATCTGGCGCAGCAGGGCGCGCCACTCGGCTTCGCTCTTGTCTGAGCCTATGCCATAGGTGGACAGTTTTTCATGCCGCCATTGTTGTACGCGTTCAGTATCAATGCCGCGCAAGATGTCGATGACATGACCAGCAGCAAAGCGCTGGTCCACACGATAGACAGTGGACAGGATCTTTTGCGCAGCCACACTACCATCAAAAGAAACCGGTGGGCTGATGCAGGTGTCGCAATTGCCGCAGGGTTCCGCCTTCTGTCCAAAATACTCAAGGATGTGGGCGCGGCGGCAATTCAGGGTTTCGCATAGCGTGAGCATGGCGTCGAGCTTGACACTTTGCACCCGCTTGAAGGTTTCATTGGCTTCTGACTCATCGATCATGCGGCGCTGTTGTACCACGTCCTGCAAGCCATAAGCCATCCAGGCATTGGCGGTAGCACCATCACGGCCTGCGCGACCAGTTTCCTGGTAATAACCTTCTATGCTTTTTGGTAAATCCAGGTGGGCGACAAAGCGTACATCCGGTTTGTCTATGCCCATACCAAAAGCGATGGTGGCGCACATGACAATGCCGTCTTCACGCAGGAAGCGCGCCTGGTTGCGGCTGCGGTCTTGTAAATCCATGCCGGCATGATAGGGCAGTGAGCTGATACCGTTTTCGTTCAGGAATTCAGCAGTCTCTTCGACCTTTTTACGGGACAGGCAATATACTATGCCAGCATCACCGCTGTGCTGGGCCGTAATGAAGTCCAGCAATTGCTTGCGGCCATTGGCTTTTTCTACGATCTGGTAACGGATATTCGGGCGGTCAAAAGACGACACGAACTGCATCGCGTTTTCCAGCTGCAACCTGTGAATGATTTCATCACGGGTTTGCTGGTCGGCAGTGGCTGTCAGGGCAATCCGTGGCACATGCGGGAAGCGCTCGTGCAGTGCTGACAACTTGATGTATTCAGGGCGGAAATCATGGCCCCATTGCGAGACGCAATGGGCCTCATCAATCGCAAACAGGGCGATGTTGACGACTTGCAGCAGTTCAAGGCAGCGTTGGGTCAGCAGGCGTTCGGGGGCGATATACACCAGGTCGATATCACCTTCGCGCATTTTCTTTTCCACTGCCAGGATTTCATCAAAGCTCTGGGTGGAATTCAAAAAGGCGGCACGCACGCCGACCTCGGCCAGGGCATCAACCTGGTCTTGCATGAGGGCGATCAGTGGAGATACGACGATGCCTACGCCATTGCGCAACAAGGCCGGTATCTGGTAACACAGGGATTTACCGCCGCCGGTGGGCATCAGCACCAGGGCATCGCCGCCATTGACGACATGCTCAACGATTTGCCCTTGCTGGGAACGGAAAGCAGGGTAGCCGAAGATGGTCTGCAATAAATGCAAAGCCTGGTCTACTGTATTGTCGCTGGTCCCGGTATTGGTATAGCCTGCGGTAGTTACCTCTGTTATCACTTCTGTCGTCACCTCAGTTATCACCCTCAGTCCGCCCAGGTAATCGCGCCAGTGTAGGCGGTGATCAGGATCATGATACCAAAGGCAATACGGTACCAGGCAAACACATTGAAATTATGCGAGCTGATATAACGCAACAACCAGCGCACGCAAAAGAAAGCCGAGATAAATGCGGCAACCGTACCCAGGCTGAACATGGGTAAATCCGCCATAGACAAATCTTCGCGTGCCTTGTACAGCGAATATACGGTGGCACCCAGCAGGGTAGGTATCGCCAGAAAGAATGAGAATTCAGTTGCAGCCTTGCGTGACAGGCCAAACAGCATGCCGCCAATAATCGTCGCACCAGAACGGCTGGTACCGGGTATCAGTGCCAATGATTGCGCCAGGCCTATCTTAAGAGCATCAAGCAGGCTCATGTCATCGACAGTCTGCACCCGCGCATGACTGCTGTCGTGGGTGTCAGCACCTGCGTGCTTGCGCTCAACAAACAGGATGATGATGCCACCTATGATGAAGGCAAGGGCAACCGGTACTGGCGCAAACAAGACGGCCTTGATTTTTTTGGAAAACAGCAGACCCAGCACGGCTGCTGGCAAGAAGGCGACGATCAAGTTCAGGGCAAACTTGCGGGCCTTGGGATCAGTACCCAGGCCGCTGACGACGCTGGCGATCTTGGCGCGGTATTCCCAGCACACAGCAAAAATCGCACCGGCTTGTATCACGATCTCAAAGACCTTCATCTTTTCGCCGGTGAAGTTGAGCAAACTCCCTGTCAAAATCAGGTGACCGGTGGATGATATGGGTAAAAATTCCGTCAAGCCTTCGACGATACCCATGATGATGATTTTGACGGCGAGTAGTAGATCCATAAAACACGAAAATAATGAAGTTTTAGTCGGGACGAAGCTTAGCATGTCGCCCGCCACACCTGCTTGGAAATTTGCTGGCGACAGTCAGTCTTCAAGTGGCGTTGTTTGCAATTTTGCTATGGCTTGAGATTTGCCAGATGGCAGCAGCCTGCACTTGAAGTACTGTATTTTAGTACTTTACCTAATTTCATTGTCGTCAATCTTGTCAATCGCGATACTTCAGGCTGTTTATGAATATGGCTCGATATTGCATGTCCCTGCAACCAAAACGATTTATCACATATGGCAAGCATGGCCTTGGCAACGGCTTGCATGCGGGTATGGTGTTGGGACTGGCATTGAGTTTGAGCGCTTGCAGTACCACGGTGCCAGCCCCTCCATCACAGGCTGGGCTAGGGGAGGGGGGCGGTGAGGCCGTCTTGACTGAATACCGTAGTAACCAGGTCGAAGTCATGGTGGTGCGGCAGCAATATGTCTGGCGCTTGCCAGATGCCAACCAGCATCTTGCCCAGTTTGCCCACCACATCCAGGTAGATGGCAGCGCACCAGCGCGTTTGCAAGAGTTTGTGCTCACTTATCGCAAATCACAAGGCCAGCAGCGCAGCATGCCCGCAGGTAGCGGCGTGATGACCGCAAGCCTGATTGATGAAGTGCAGATCAGCAGAAATGGTCAGTTCCTGCTGAGGGAAAGTATATCGCCAGCGTTTACCGGCGAGCAAAGTTACCGCCGCCTGGAAGCCGCCAAGCTCAGGGTAGGTGATGAGACTTATGTGCTGACGGTGGCGAATGGCTTTTTACACAGGCCCATGTGGCTGGCGATATTTGCGGCTGACGGCAGCCCGGTGTATCGCATCGGGCTACCGCATGGACACTGGCAATTGACTGAACATGCCGATGGTATCTCCATGGTGGATACCTCAGGCTCAGGCCGGCGTTTGCTGATCAGGCCGGAACATTAATGGATAGCAAGCCAGGAGTAGCGCCATTTCGCTTTGCCCTGATTGCTTGCTTATGTATGAATTTGAGTGCCTGCCTGGTGCCATTGCCCTTAGTTGGTGGTGGTATTGCCGGGGCAGCACGCGACAGCGATGCAGTCAGAGAAGAAGCCTGGAATTACCCTGAATTTAAGGAGAAGCATGTGCAAACAGAAATCACCCAACAAGCATTGAAAAAGACCCGCACTGACCGCAATAATTATTTTGCCGACTTTGCCGACCATGTCCACGTGCGCCGCAATACGCCCACCAGGATGGGTTCATTTGAATTCAATTTCGTACGCTCAGGCACCGACAATGGTGTGTTGATCCAGGTTTATCATGATGGTCTGCGCATCATGCTGGAACGCATACCTTCCGCCTTTTACATGGGCGAGTTGCAAGCCAGCGAAGTGCAGATAGGTGGGCGCGATTACCTCTTGCTGGCCGCCAATTCCCGCACCAGCACCCAGCGCATGTGGTTTGGCATCTTCCGCCATGATGGCAGCAAGCTATATGCCGCCAGCCTTGAACAATCGGTTGTGCGCGTCAATCAAAATGAGGACGGCATCTCACTGTTCTTTTTGAGTGGTGATTCCATGCGCATCAAGATTTGAGACGAATCATTGCGATTTTTGATTGCTGATTTTGTAAAGAAGGTCTTTTAGTTCAGACCATCAATTTTGCTGGTGTTGCAAAGTTGATGGTCTGGTACTCAGCGTCTGGATGCCCAGCATTTTGATATTCAGCTCTTAAAACTCTTCCCAATCCTGTTCAGCCTTCGCAGTAGTTTTTCTTTGCGGGATCTGACGGATTTGTGCTTTGGCTGTGTTGCCTGGTCTGCCAGCAGCTCTGGCAATTACTGGCTGGCGTCCGGCATTGACGGGGCGGCTAGCTTGCACAGCTGGCTTTGGCGCCTGTGCCATGATATGGAATTGGGAGACCAATTCAGACAATTTGCCTGATTGCTCACGCATGCTTTCTGCCGCTGCCGCAGCTTCTTCAACCAGCGCGGCGTTTTGCTGCGTCATCTCATCCATTTGCGTGACGGCCAGGTTCACTTGCTCAATGCCGGCACTTTGCTCCTGGCTGGCAGCAGTGATTTCACTCATGATGTCGGCCACATGCTGGACGCTGGTAACGATGTCTGTCATGGTTTGGCCAGCAGTATCCACCAGGCGGCTACCATGCTCGACCTTGCCTACCGAGTCATCAATGAGGTGCTTGATCTCCTTGGCGGCAGATGCACTACGTTGTGCCAGGTTACGTACTTCAGTCGCTACCACGGCAAAGCCACGGCCCTGTTCACCTGCGCGGGCAGCTTCAACGGCAGCATTCAAGGCCAGGATATTGGTCTGGAAGGCAATGCCATCAATGACAGAGATAATATCGACAATCTTGCGTGAACTCTCTTTGATCGAGCCCATGGTTTCAACCACCTGTCCCACTACTTCTCCACCCTTGACGGCAACGCCAGATGCCGAAATCACCAGTTGGTTGGCCTGACGCGCGTTGTCGGCATTTTGCCTGACTGTGGATGTCAGTTCTTCCATTGACGCTGCGGTTTCTTCCAGCGAGCTGGCTTGTGATTCTGTGCGTGACGACAGATCAGCATTGCCAGAGGCAATTTCAGCCGCTGCCACATTGATGGCTTCAGTGCCATGGCGTACATCACCAATGACGCTGCTCAGGCCAGTGTTGATGCCGTTGATGGCATGCATCATCTTGCCGATTTCATCATGCAGTTTTATTTCTATGGTCTCACTCAAATCGCCTTGCGCCATTTTTTCAGCAACTGCCGTTGCCCTTGCCAGCGGCCTGGTAATCGAGATAGTCATCAACCAGGCGCATAGTATCGACAGCATGGCGGCGATCAGCGACAGGGCAATCAAAAGGATGCGGCTGGTTTGATAGGTCTGCTGGATTTCTGCTGACATGTCGTCAATCTGCTTGCGCTGCAAGCTCAGCATTTCTTCTATCTTTTTGACATACAGTGCAGCCGCGGGAATAAAGCCTTTTTCCAGGGCTTCGTTGGCCTCTTCGACTTTGCCATCTTTTTTCAAGGTAACGACAGTGTTACGGGTATTCAAGTAAGCCTGGCGCTGCTCACCGATTTCTTTGAAGAGGGCAACTTCATCAGCGCTGGTCATATGTTCAGCAATGGCTTTTTGCAACAAGCCAGATACGCGGGTGGATTCTTCCTGTTCTGCGGCAAAGAAAGTTGCCAGCGATGGATCGCTACTTCTGGCAATTGCCGTCGTGCGACGCACGCCAGTGTGGATATTGCGGTACCAGTCACTGACCAGACGCTCGGTCGCCAGTGGGTCTTTCAATAGATTATCTGCTGCCGCAGCAACAGTATTGAGTTTAATGATAGCGACCAGAGTAGTCACAAAGAACAGTGCAAGGATGAGTACAAAGCCCAGGCCTAAGCGTTTACCCACCGAGAGGTGTTTGACGAGAGAGATCATAGATTTTCTAATTGTTGTCGTAAGACAAATTGAAAATGCAGACCCCTATACTGATGTATGGTGTGTTGGATGGCCTGCATCATAAAGACCGGAAATATAATTTCCATGTGGCAATTATACTTTGAAGTTATAAGCTAAATGTATGAAGTTTGTATGCTTTTTATGCAAATTTTTATAACAATTGTTGCATCTGCTATAGCTAAATCTTATGTGGCCGCATGTCATGAGGCTAGCTTGACCAGGACATGGTCAAGATTTGTTAAGTACAGTCTAGACGAAAATTTACAAAAAACTATCCTGATATTCAAGCGCGTTAACATGTTTTTTTGCTTGCTTAAAAGGCATATCAACATACCTTGGTCGTCACGACTTTTTCTTGCGTAGCAAATAGAACAGTATGGCTTTTTGCACAGGCAAGAGTAAGTTCTTTTGCCTGTATCCTGTAAAGCCCGTATAGCTGACCGGGTCAATGGCGATTTCTTTGCCTATGGAAAATGGCGGCGTTGGCAAAAACTTTGGCTTGCCCATTTGCTCAAGATGCGCGGCTGTCAATGACCATTCTGCATTCTCATAAGCAGCAGGCCAGCCATCGGTAATGACAATGTCGAAACTGGAAGAAATTGATGAGGTATAGCTGACGTGTGGCTTTTCCTCATGAAAAGCATTTTCACATATCTGGGTAATTTGAAACCCCATCACTGACGCCAGTTCATGCCAGGACAACATGACATTGTTGGGCGGCCCCCACAGGCATATCCGCGCTTGCCTGATAGGTGCGATTTGCTGGTTCACATAATAAGCATCCGTCAACACCTCACAGGGATGTCCCAGGCTGGACAGCGCATTGATGACCGGGCGGCGGCTATCACTGGCAAACTGCGCCAGGCGCTCGTGATTGCGTTCGCGTATGACATAGATGTCGTAGAAATCGTCAAGATAGGCCGCCAGGTCTGTTGTGCGTTCTGCTGTTTTGAGCAAATTGGGTAGTTCAACAAAGCTCAGACCCAGTTCCTGAAATGCCTGTATGAAGCTGGTGCGGGTACGTATGCCATTCCCTTCAAAAGACCAGGCGACTCTTCCCTGAATTTGCATATCGGCTTGCCCGACCATGTCCCAGATGCTGGTGATATCGTTCGCGGATAGATCAGAGATTTGAATCAGGTTCATACAACTTTGCCTTGCGAAAGAGCCGGTGCTGTTGCAAGTTCAAGCTGCGTCAGAAAAAACATGGCCTGCTCGCGGGCTTCTCCACACATGTCAAACGAAGCTTGCAAGCCGGCGCAAACGGCAGGCCGGTCTGGATGTCCAAAAATTTTACAAGCCAAATGTTCATCGAGTTGTATGCAGGGCACACCAGCGGGTTTGCCATTAGGCATACCAGGTATCGCGCTGCTGATGGACGGTGCGATGCAGCAGGCGGCGCAATGGGGGCGGCAGGAAAAAGAAGTACTCATGTACGCATTTTAATGGATGCGGGCAATTACTCGCTAATAAGTATGTATTTTCAGTATTTCTGCCACACGTGGCCTGGTATATTTTTCTATTGGATTGTCATCGGGAAGGTCATGCGGGTGGTGATATTCACCTGAATCAAAAGCGAGAAAAATAGAGAATGCGGGCTCTGGAGTATTTATTTCTGTATCGAAAAAAGGCGCAGTTGTCATGACATTAAACAGGTGATTCATCACTGCATCGCAGTCATCATAAGTATAGTGCTGCTCATGAAAACCTCGGGCTACCTCCAGGGAAAACTGATTAAAAAACAATTCATGACTGATTTGTGCTGTACCGCAATATGAAAGTATCTCTGCAGATGTCGGCTTATCTTCTTGTGTGGTCGAAGATTCGACCAAAGCTTTGATACTCATATTGATTTTTTATGTTGAAAATTGTCTGATATGAAACCGATCGCTGATGTCAATGGTCGGTAATTGAGGGTCTGATTATGCCCAGTATATGTTGTCACCTTAAGCGGCGTCAAAATATGATCCCCCGGTTTGCGATGCGCAGCTTTGAGTTGTCGCGAGACTGGAGGTGGCGTTCGCTGCACCTCCAGCCAATTTACTGCATCACTATTTCAAATATCAACCGCTGACATTCATGCGCTGTGTATGCGTCCACTGATGATCATAATCATAGACGGCAGAGCCATAGGTTCTATAGGTTTTACCTTCGCCCGGCCATGGGTTCATGATGTAGATATAGTTGGTGCCGTTATATACTTCATAGCCTGTGCCGACCATGATGTGTCCGCCGCCATTGGTCCAGCCATAGCGAATCACGAAGGGGCGGTTGGCATTGATGTCGTTGACCACGGTATTCCATGAAGATGCATAGCTATAGGCAGTATTTGGCACGCCCCAATGTGCCAGGATATTTTGCACGCTGCCGCCGCTGCCATACATGGAGTTAGGCTGGTTGGCGTTGCTGTTCCAGTTAAAATTGGTATTGCCACAAGCGTAGTTCAAGCCATAAGCCCAGTTCACGATCTGGCACTGGCTGGGATTCTGGTTATAGAAACTGAGCAATGCCTTGCTGCTGCCTGCCCAGCACCACTGGCTATGCTCTTGCGTGACCAGCGGCACATTCAATGCACGCCATTGCGCATAAGCGCTGGGTATACCCAGCATTGCTCCCAAGACGAATATGAGCTTTAACAGATTTTTTTTCATGATATCTCCGTATTTATTGTCGGTATATTCAGATGGTTACTGGCTTAGCGGAAGCTGTCGATATTGCGTTTGACGCTGACACGCAAAGGTTCAAGGATGTCGCTTTGCTCCAGCAAGCCATTGTTGGCAGATTGCGTGCCGTTTTTTTCGCTACGCTGTTGCAGCAGCAAAGTCTGGCGTGCTGAATGCAGGGGCGCAAAGCGGGCACGTGCATCGGTAGGCGATACTACTTCCAGAAAATCCGACATGGCCTGATAGATGCGGATGAAGCGCAGGTTGGAACGTGTGCTATTGCCATGCACCGCAATTGCCGCATCCACATCCTTGGCCAATACTGCCGCACCATAGGATGTGATGCCCCAGCGCCCATTGTTTTGCCGCAGTGTTGCCAGGCCTATAGGTGCATCGTTGAGAGTGATGACAAAGCGCCATTCGCCGGTGGCTTTTGCCATGCTGCGCAAATCGCCACGGCCAGTCATGACATCTTGCGGCGGCACGCTATAGACCGGAAAACCATAGCCTATTTTTGCGTCCTTAAGATCTTGCACATCATTGACTTCCAGCGGAAATTCAGATGGCAGGGTGCCGCCTCGTCGCTGTACATTGAATTGCACAAACTCTGCAAAATCGCGTTGTGCAGCAGCGCTGACCAGGCGTGACTGTTCGGTCGTGCCACCAATATCGCTGGCCACATTTTGTGCCAATATTGAAGGGCTGGCGACAGCACAACTGATACTAAGTAGTAAAGCGGCCAGGGTAGATTTTTTGAATCTTGAAACGGAGTGCAAATGCATGATGGTTTGCTCCTTGGTTGGATTTAGACAATAGCTCGCCCATTCAAGCGGACTGGGCGGCTTGAGACATGGCATGGCTGGGCATGCCGGACAACATTCCCACGCAAACGGGAATAGGGGATCAGCTTATAGAGCGGTTCAGAACTCTATAACCAGAATTTTTATCAGAAAGAACTTGCGCTAGTCAGCGTCAACAATGAATGTGACTACACTGCGGTCGTATATCGTAGGTATGCAAAAGACTTGCGGTGATACTGAGATCATCTTTGTAGCTAAGGGCATCAGGGCCGGCTGCGTGCTGAGTGTCGCTCTTGCTGTTGAATTCAATTTTGCAATCAGTGTAAAACCCGGTTTTATAGATTGTCAGCGCGCAGGCGGCCGCCATCGCGGTGACAGTGTCACCGTTCAAATGAATGAATTTCATGGTATGCAGACTCCAGACGTCAAAGGGATGTCCGTGCGCAGTTACGCAACGGATACCCCCTCTGTCCTGGACCTGAGAGATTTCGCCTGCGCCCGCTGGTAAGGCCGCAATGCTTGCTCCTTCGGTGTGCTGGTCGACGCGATCCAGCAGCTCTTCAGAGTTTGAGAATGATAACGGTCCCTTTTGCCTGAGAGTTTCCGGGGCGGTTGCTCCTTCGGCGCTGTCCTTATTCGACAGTCTCTCCCGATATCATTTTTTCGTAATATGCTCAACCTGTTGTACAAGTTGTAGAAATGAGCATAGTGCACACATTACCCATTTGCAAATCATTTTTGATGTCAAATGGATTATTTTTTTGTTTTCATTGAATCTGTGATTTGTATCCTGCATGAGCACGTGGGTTTGGCTTTTACTTGCCTGTCAGGCTATGATTGCTGAATATTTCAATCAAACTCACCACCTATGACTCAGCAATTGCCTGGCAAATCCCAATTAAATGAATGTTCAATTTTGCGCAAACTCAGCTTGGTCTGTGCGATGGCATTGTGCTTCTCCAGCACGCATATCCATGCGCAAACAAAATCGACTGCGCAAGATGTTGTGAATGAAAAAGTGAAGGAAAGCGCCTGGCTGTCTGACCCCGCACTGACACAGTTGGTGCAAAAAATGGTGGAAAGCCGTTTCATGCCCTATAAGGTAGTGGGGCAAAAAAGTGACAAGGACATACTCAGCTATAAGGCCTACTTCCATCCCTTCCCCAAGGATATGGAGAGATTCTATTCTTACTGGGGCATGACGGCAGAATGGTATATCGCCCGCAAAAACAGCATGGCGCAAGAGGGATATCAAGAAATCTGGCACCAGTCTTTTCGCGATGCTGGTAATACCGAATTACATCAGGCAGTGTGGCAGAAGCGGTCAACAGAAAATCCTGAACTGCAAAAACTGGGCAGCAATTATGCTGATGAAGAACATGAACAAAACATCCTGGTTGGCATGCTGTGGCGAGGCGAATTCAAAAAACTCGATATTGCACTGGATAGCGCTTTTGCACAAAACAAGGCTGGCAGGCTGAAATCAAATACCCTGTATAAGCGTTTTGGTACTTTGTCGAGGTTGGACAAAGATTTTCAAAAGCAGTTTGACGTTTGGGTAAAATCCAGTATGCAGGGCTATGCTTATCTGGCACGCGGCATGTTTTTGCAACAGCAGGCATGGGATGCACGTGGCGATAAACTGGCTGCCGAAACCAGTAAAAAACAGTTTGCTGATTTCCATAAATTATCCAGCACGGCGAGAGTGGACCTCGCAAAAGCCAATGAAAAAATCAAGTCTTGCGCTATTTGCGCAGGTGAATTGATAGGCAATAACAGGGCACTCAGCATCAAGGAAAGTGACAATGCCTTACTGAAAAACGCCCTGCAATACGACCCCACATTGTATTCGCCGGTATATGCCTATCTGAGCAAATTGCTGCCTCAATGGGGCGGTTCTTTTTCTGAGATGGAAGCCTTCATCGGCAACATCAGAAAAACCACTGGCGATGAAATACTGGTGGATGAATTGAAATCACGTCTCTGCTATTACCAGGGCATCGCCATTTACCGCGAAGACCAGGAAGGTGCCCGTATCTGGTTTGAACGCGGCCTGACCAGCCAGCCCTATCAATTGCTGGTGAATGAACTGGCCCTGCTATATGCCAAAAAGAACAACCATAAACAAGCCATCGCCTTGCTGGAAAAGAGCATGGCCAATGGTAATGAGTGGGATATCTACACCCTGGAGGCCCTGGCGCAGTCTTACTTTGCCTTGGGCATGCAGGCCAAGGGTGACAAGCTGATTGCGAAACGTGATGAGGCTGTTAGGCGGTTTAAGAATGGGGAGTAGTGCGCTTTTGCAAATAGAGCCTGAGGATGGAGACTTCTTCCTCCTCAAGGGAAGATTTGCGGCACAAAGCTACGCTTTATGAACTCGCACAAATCTCCCATCAAAAACATTTTCCCGCCCACCGAACAACCGCCACCGCGCAGCTATCAGTTAAAATCTAGATTGCCCATCCAGAAGAATTTCCCTTGTGCAATTAACCCGGCGTTTCATTCACTTCCCTGCCTACACAGTCCTCATGCTATCCCTGTGCATGCTGGCGGCCTGCACTCGCAATGAGTCAGTGCAAACACTGGAGCAGCGTGACCTCATGCGACTGGTCTTCAAAGGCTGGGATATCAATGACGATAAAGACATCATCAGGGCACCGCAATTAAAGGCCGAATTGCCAGCCTCTGTCACAGCAGAGAATGGGCTTGCACTGCGGATGCATGCCTTGCATGTACAAAAACTCGATGCTGATACGGCAGTCCTGCTGGTCAAAGGTGAGCCCTTGGCGTCGGGTTTGCCTAACCTGATTGCTGCCTACTGGTTCAAGCGCCGCGGCGAAGCTTGGTCACTGACCAACCGTCAGGATGTAGTTGAATGGCTGGCCGCCAATGGGCGTATCAGCAAGACCAGTATGGTGGAATTATTCCCAGGTGACTTTGCCATGGCCCTGGAGCACAGTCATGTGGAAAAAAATGAAGTGCATGTCTGGCTGCGCCTGTTGCGCATACAGGCAGACAGGATCAGCCCTCTGTTTGATAAAGACAAAGATGTGGAACTGGTCAAGCATGTAGAGAGCGGGCCTGAATGTGAAATCATGATGCGCCCTGGCAAAGGCAAGCACCCACGCCTGCATCTGCATGAGAACGAACAAGAACCACCGCATTGCTACGACTACCTGGCCAGGTGGGAACTGGCCCCCGGCATCGCCGCACCAGGCCCGCTCATCGTCGAATTTGCAGGCAAGACCTACGGCTACCGCCAGGTCAGCCGCATGACCGACAATACAGGTGAACGCACTAACAGCTATGACTTCGTCATCACCGCACAAAAGGGTAAGAAGAAGCTGTTGTTTGATGCCGATACGCAGAAGTATCTCGTAGTGGATGACAAGCCGGGCAAAGCCAAATAAGACTGTTTAATCTTTAAGGTCGGCCTGCTGCCACCCAGGTAATCAGTTCGTCTAACGCCGCCTTCGCCTTGACAGCCTCGTCGTGATTAATCATCGCTACCACGACCCATTGCTGGTCATTGATATCCCTGACATAACCGGCAACCGCCACCACATCTTTCAATGTGCCAGTCTTGATGCGGGCGCGCAATTCCGCCGGGCCACCTTTCAGGCGACGGCGCATGGTGCCATCCATGGATGCTACCGGCAGGCTGCTGGCAAATTCTGCATACCAGTTGCTACGTGCGGCAGCCTGCAATAGCCCGGCCATTTGCTGCGGGCTGATGCGTTCTATACGCGACAGGCCAGAGCCATTTTCCAGCACCAGCCCGGCGTCATTGATACCCTGTCTGAACAGCCATTGCCGGATGCGTGCGTCCGCTGCCTGCAAATTGCTCATGCCCTGTTTGTTGGCTGATTCTGCCCCCAAAGTCAGGTAGAGCATGCGCGCCATGACATTGTCAGACTGCTTGTTGATGATGCGTAGGATGTCGGCCAGTGGTTCAGACTGGCGCTCAGCCAATACCGTGGCAGAAGCAGGCGTTTTGCCATCACGCACTTCACCCTGCCAGGTGCCGCCCATCTCTTGCCACAGCGCGCGTATCAGGTGTGCCAGGTACTGGTTACGGTCAAGGATATTGATATTGTTCGTGATTTTGCAACGCTTGGGGAAGCCGCCATTAAGGGTAATTTCCAGCCCGGCTTTTGTCGTCTGGCGTACAGGCTTTTTACTGGCAGGTGCATTCGGGTTATCTGTCTCGGGGTCATCCGTCATATTGTTGACGGTCTCGATGACAGGGGGCTGCCATTCGGTCTCCCAGGCAGAGCAGGGCAGTTCATTGAAGTGCAGGTGATTGACGATCTTAACCTTGTCCAGTGGCGTGTTCAGGCGTGCTTCTATCTTTTCTGACGTTGATTCAAGGGCGATGCTGCTCAGGTTACTGTTCACCAGCAGTGCGTCCGGTATCACATTGTAATAAGCATCGGGGAACTCATCGAATTGCGGTGCGCCTATATCAGGCCGCTCTGGTTGGAAATAACTGCGGTCAAGAATGATATCGCCACGCAGGCGTCTAAAGCCTTGCTGGCGCAGATTACGCAACATGCTGCCCAGTTTTTCTATGGTCAGGTTGGGTTCGCCGCCACCGCGCAGATACAGGTTGCCAGTGTAGATATCTTTCTTGTTGCTCTTGTCAGCCAGTATCTGCGTCTTCCAGCGAAAGGTCGGCCCCAGTTCTTCCAGCCCCACGATAGTGGTTACCAGCTTCATGGCAGAGGCCGGGTTCATGGGGCGGTCTGCCGCTTGCAACAAGGCTGGCTGGCCGCCACTGGCAGGCATGACAATCGCGCTGAACGCCTGCACTGGCACATTGGTCCTGTTGAATGCCGCTTCTACGCCAGGGGGCAGTATGGCTTGCGCGAAAGCAAAAGCAGGTAGCAAAGGTAAAACGAATGACAGGCTGGCAGGAGAGAGGCGCATAAGGTCAGGTTTGGTCGTGGCAGACAACATTGTAGAGCAGGCAAGAAAGGGAAACAGGAAAGCGTTCTTTTTGCGCAATGAAATTGTATGTTACCGACATTCCTTGAGGTTATACGTTCACACTTCGTGGATACAGGCTGGGTCTCGGCCCGGCAGCCGAAATACTTTCTTTGCGTCGCCAAAGAAAGTATTC
>JAZJXP010000166.1:0-6464 GCA_040390835.1 Pseudomonadota bacterium | reverse complement strand
ATATCTCATTCAGATATTTTTTCGCTTCATCTGCACGGTTTTTCTCTGCTGCCAAAGTCGCCGCACGTAACCACACGGCACCACGGAAATTCACATCAGTCTGGGCAAACTGCTGGGCATCGATGACATCCTTCAGCAATTGCTCACCCTTGTCATGACGATTCATGGCTTTTGGCACAGCCAGATAAGTGCTTGCAGCGACAAAGCGCACTTCCAGTGCCACCGGCACGCTACCATGCATGGCCTGGCTATTGTTGGACAGTTGCAAAGCCTGCTCTACCAGGGCAGTGCCATCTTCCAATGCCGTGGTTTTTTCACCTTTGGCAAATTTATCCAGTGAAGACTTGGCAGTTGCCGCACCGGCATAAGACATCAACAAAGGGTTACCTGGTTCCTGTTTCAACAGATTGTTGAAGGTGGTGGCCGCTTGCAGATTGGCTGTCCTGCTGGCATCTATTTCTGCTTGTGCCAGAGAGTTGATGTAATCCTGATTCAACCAGGCGCTGACGGCATTGGCGACATATTGTTCCTGGCTGATGATGGGCGCGCTTACCAGTTGTTTGACGGCAGTTCTGAATTCAGTTTCTGAAAAGGCCATGGCATTGCTGGCAGACAGGGTAGCGATACCTGCGGCAAGCAAAAGGTTTTTGATCGTAGTTGTAGTAAAAAGGTTTTTCATGATGGACTCCGTGGTTTAGTAAATGAGTAAGTAATCTGTGTTGTTGGGGACAGCAATGTCAGATTAAGGCATGGTCCCGCAAGCCACCACTGGTATGAGATCAGTTGCAGAAATTTGGCGTGAAGCCTGAAAAAACTGGCGTGAAATGAGTTCTGGAAAAACAGAAATTTTCTGTCTATGGTGTATGAGGGCCGTAGCGAGCCGTAGTAAACCCACAAGGAGGCAATTTCACAACAGTATGATGCCGTTTTGATAAGTGAGTCCGGCTTAGAAAGGCAACTGAAAGCTTGTACTCCTTAGCATGTGAACCGACCACATGACACGCATGTTGTCTGCAAAACAAAAAATTTCTATAGGAGAACACCGATGAAGAAGTTACTCGGCGCAGCCACACTGGCATGCTTGGCAACTGCAGCGCATGCGCAAACCAGCGTCACTATCTATGGCCTCATTGATGCCAATATCACATACAACAACAATGCTGACGCGAACAAGGGCAGCCAGTTCAAACTCAATAGCGGTGGCATGAACACTTCCCGTTTTGGCTTGCGCGGCAGTGAAGACCTGGGCGGCGGTTTGAAAGCCATCATGCAACTCGAAGGCGGCGTCTTGCTCGACACGGGTGCGTCTGATGGCGACATCTTTGGGCGTCAGGCCAATGTCGGCCTGCAAGGTGATTTTGGCCGCATCATTGCTGGCCGTTCCTACAGCACCACCTATGATTTCATTTTGCCATTTGACCCTATGGGTTATGCACCGCAATATTCCTGGGCAACCTCTGCCGGTGCCACTGGCAATCGTAAAGACGGCATGCTGACTGGTGTATCCAATTTGCTCAAGTACCAGTATGACGGCAAAGGCTACAAACTCGGCGCAACCTATGGCTTTGGTGAAGTCGCTGGCAATACTTCGGGCAATGCCAAATACATTGTTGCTGCAAGCGCATTCGACGGCCCATGGGCTGCAGTTATAACTTACGAGCAAAATAATAGCGCGCCTATAGCCAATGGTTCTTATGACCAGGCCAAGGTATTGCATCTGGGTGGCTCGTATGATTTTGGCCCTGCCAAAGTGTTTGCTGGCTACCGCAATTTCAAAAAGACCATCGCGACTGGTGCTGCAGATCAACGCAGTGACACTCTGTGGCTGGGTGCGAATTATGCGGTAGCTCCAGAGTGGACTTTGACTGGCGTCTACTATTATCAGGACATCAAGAATGTTGCTGCCGGTGCAGACGCTGATCCAGGTATGCTGGTATTGCGCGCCAAGTATGCGATGTCGAAACGTACTGACATCTATATCGCTACAGGCTATGCCAAGGCCAGTAATAACAAGCTGACTGGCGTATCTCGTGATGATGCTGGTTTCGCGACGAACCAGACATCAGCAACAGTTGGTATACAACATCGTTTCTGATTTTTTGATTTGATGAGAAAAAGCCCTGAACTGTTTAACAGTTCAGGGCTTTTATGTTTGGATTTGGCCAGATCAGTGAGGCCGGACTTCCTTCTTCAAAGCCGCCATCGCCATCTTCTCGACCAGGCCTGGTGCTATCAGTTTCAGCCAGCGTCCCAGCTTGCCCTTGAAGCTCATGACCACTTCGCGGTCGCCACGTTCATAACCACGGATGATCAGGGAGGCGCATTCTTCTATCGACATGGCATCGTCTTCTTTCAAACCGCTCTTGCCCGCGGCCTCACCAGCCGCGTTATAACCGTTATAGCGTATCTGGGTAGCAACCACGCCAGGATATGCCAGCGTGACCTTGACCCCGGCTTCTTTCAATTCTGAACGCAGGCATTCAAAAAAACCGCCCATGGCAAATTTGCTGGCGCTATAGGCCGTGCGTCCAGGCACGCCGATCAGGCCAGCCAGTGAAGATACGGCGACGATACTGCCACGTGACTTTTTAAGGTGAGGCAGGGCAGCATGGGTGCACCAGACACTGCCCCAGAAATTGATGCGCATGAGTTCTTGATACCAGCCCAGGTTATCCACCTCTTCCAGCAAGGCCTGGGCTGACTTGCCAGCGTTATTGATGAGCACATCAATGCTGCCAAATTGTTCTACTGTTGCGTCTATCAGATGGCGGCAATTGGCCTCTACACTGACATCAGTCTTGACGACCAGAGAGACTGCGCCAAAGGCCTTGCATTCGGCAGCGACTTTCTTGAGTGCGTCTTCATTGCGTGCAGCCAGCACCAGTGCCAGGCTGGGGCCATATTTCTTGGCCAGTTGACGCGCTATTTCTGCTCCTATTCCATCTGAACTGCCGGTAATGACAACGACCTTGTGCTTTGCCTTCATAGTTTATAGCTTTCATCCATGCGATCGAGTTTGCGTATCAGGGAGGGCCAGACAAAGGCGCCACCCAGTCCACCTGTCTGCACGCGCATGGCTTCTGACACCCCTTTGACGATGAGGGGATTCACATGTACCAGTTCCCCGCCTGCTTGCGCTGCCAGTTGTATCTGGCAAGTCGCTTCAAAGGTGTACATGGACAGGAAGGCATCAGCGATCGATTTGCCCGCTGTCAATAAACCATGATTGCGTAACATCAGGAAGTTAGCCTGTCCCATGTCAGCTTGCAAGCGCGGCTTTTCATCTTCCCTGAAGGCAACCCCTTCATAATCATGATAAGCCAGCGATGCCAGCACAAAAGTTGACTGCTGCGACAGCGGCAGCACACCACATTTTTGTGCGCTGACGGCAACGCCAGCCCGTGTATGCGTATGCAAAACACATTGCACATCTTCGCGCGCCGCATGCACAGCACTATGGATGACAAAGCCAGCCGGGTTCACAGGAAAGGGTGAATCAATCACCTTATTACACTGCTGATCCACCTTCACCAGAGAGGACGCCGTGATTTCATCAAACATCAAGCCATATGGGTTGATGAGGAAATGATGCTCAGGCCCGGGGATGCGTGCACTGATATGAGTGAACACCAGGTCACTCCAGCCATAAGCGGCAACCAGGCGATAACAGGCGGCCAGATCAATACGTACTTGCCATTCTTCTGCGCTGACCTGATCCTTGACTGAGGGTATATGCATATTGTCTCCAGTGTTGTTTTTTTGTGAATCAGGCTTACACAAAACCGCCCCAAAGCGGCTTCCTCAAACGATAGCCTTGTCGGGACAATTTTGTGTAAGCCCTGCTGATTATTAAAATTATTGATTATTATTTGTCGTTGTTATCGCTCATGGCTGCTTTGTAGATGGTATTGCGTGGCTGGCTGAACAGCTTGGTCAGCATGGGCTCAAATTCCACCAGCGGGAAAGTTTCTGCATGCGCATCAAATGAAGGGTTGTCGTACAAGGCGCAAAATTCTGCCGTGCGATCAAAATGCGGGTGTCCACGGAATTGCTCACGCATGTCCCTGTCCATGCCTATGTGATGGAAAAAGTAATTGCCCTGGAAGATGCCATGGTGTTGCACCATCCACAGGTTTTCTTCGCTGACAAAAGGCTTCAGGATGGCGGCGGCGATATCGGGATGGTTAAAAGATCCCAAGGTATCGCCTATGTCATGCAATAGCGCGCAACAGACATATTCATCATCACGGCCATCCCGCAAGGCGCGTGTGGCGGTTTGCAGCGAATGGGTAAAGCGGTCTACCGGGAAACCGCCATAATCACCCTCCAGCAAACGCAGGTGTTGCATGACCCTGTCGGGCAAGGCCTGAACAAAATGCTTGAACTCACCACCAATGATTTGCCAGTCTTCCTGGGTACTGTCCTCCATGCGGACAAATTGCGCACGATGTTGCATTTGAATACTCCCTGATTAGACGTAGTAGAGATATAACAGACATACCTTAAACGCAGTTTTCAACTCAAACTGTCAAATACTTTACAATTCATCTCAACTATTCATGTGAACGACTTATCTTTCATGGCATCACAAGCAAACTTGATGAGCATTTTGCTGGGCGACCCCTGGTTCGCCAGTTTGCCTGTGGCAGACCGTAAGACCATGTTAGTCTCTTGTGAACATTTGCGCTTGCGACCCGGTGAAATGTTGTTTCGCCAGGGGGATGAGCCCAGCGGTTTTTATGCCCTGCTCAGTGGCAGCATCAAGATGTCCACCCTCAGCGCAGAGGGGCGAGAAGCCATACTCATCTTTCTGGAAGCGGCAACCTGGTTCGGTGAAATTTCCCTCATTGATGATTTGCCGCGCACCCATGATGCAACCGCATTGACTGAAGTGGAGTTACTTGTGCTGGAACCGCAAATGTTTCGTAACATGATGCAACGTAATTCCTTTGCCACTGCAATTACCCACATGCTGGCACGACGCATACGCCTGCTATATGGCATAGTCGAAGATGCGGGCCTGCGTTCGGTACGTGCCCGAGTGGCACGTCGTTTACTATTGCTGGCTGAGGTGGCGAATCGTCAACAAGACAAGCATGCCGTGGTACCGGTTACCCAGGAAGCGCTGGCCATGATGCTGGGTATGACGCGCCAGACTTTATCGAAAGAATTAAGATTTTTCAGGCAAGATGGTTTGATCCGCCTTGCTTATGGCAAGATAGAAATTCTCTCAGAAAGCAGTTTATTTGCTCTATGTGACAAAGAGTGACTTTTTGACCGTAATCGTGCTTGCCGTAAAGCATCATTATGATCTATCGTGTACTGGTTCATGATCAAGGTGAGTCTTGATGAGTATGCTGACAAAGTGCCATGCTGTGCGTATCGTCCTGGTGTTGTTACTGAGCCATTTCTCTTTGCATGCCCAGGCTGCCTGCTCACGTGTGATCAATGCGCCTGTCACATCGCTGGGTTTTAGCGTGATCGTCAATGGGGATAGCGTCACGGGTATTTATCCCGATATCTTTCGCAGCCTGTCTTCCAAAGAAACTTGCCAATTTCAATTTTCAGCTGTCCCACGTGCGCGCCTCGAAGTGATGTTTGAAAACGGCCAGGCTGATGTCCTCTTCCCTGCCATACGCACCACCAAACGGGATGAGCTTGGCTTTTTCATTCCCCTGATCTATACGCGCGCGACCCTGGTTTCCCTGCAGTCTGCGCGTCCTGTTATACATAACCAGCAAGAATTGCTGGAACAAAAGAATCTGAAAGTTGTTGTCGTGCGCGGTTTTGACTACGGCGAGGCATATCAGACCATCATCGCGGAACTACAAAAGCAGGGCAGGCTGGTGGTCGAGGCCGATACTGTATCTGCTGCCCGGGTATTAAAAGCGGGCATGGCTGACCTTTCCATCATGGCCCCCTATATTTTTGCCGGTGCGGTGCAAGGAGATGTCAGGGTAGAAGACATGGTCGACAAACTCAGGTTTGACCCCATGCCTGAATTACCCTGGAGCGATAGCGGCATCTACCTGTCAAAGAAAAGCCTGAGCCAGGATGACCGTAATGCCCTGCAAGACATGATGGAGCGCGCAGCCCGTTCAGGCGTAGTCTGGAAAGGCTTTTTGCGCTACTACAAACCAGAAGTGTTGAAAGAAGGAAATCGCCCGCGTTAGACAAGCAGCCTGCGTTTGGAATGACTGCTTTTAAAGTAGAACTCATTTCATAAATAGGATGAGTGCGAACAAGACGATTTGGGATGCAGTGCAAGGCCTAAGGTGCGTACCCTGTGCAGCTAAGGCTCATGCCTTAGCAAGCGGCGCAACGCAGCAATGCGCCCAAATCGTCAGTTCCCGGAGGGTTTGCCTCATAACGTGCGCTGGACTGCGTTAGACTCGTTGTCAATAGGCATAGCTATTGACTGCCTCGTCCGCCTTGCCAGCCCACGTTATGAGGCAAACGCATCT
>JAZJXP010000165.1:0-19276 GCA_040390835.1 Pseudomonadota bacterium | reverse complement strand
TGAGACACAGAGAAAAACAAGAGTGACTCTCTGAGAAAAGCAAGAGCAGCAAAAATATGAAAAATCTCTGCTTTTGCTCTGGCTCTTTGGCCTTTTTTATTTCATTCTTGAGGCTCAACGCTTCCTTGCCGTAGTTGGGGTGCGCCATGCGCACCGTTTTACCCATCGCTTAATCGCTCTCCAGATCACACCGCTCGGCGCATCGACCAACGACACTGGGCTCCAGCCTACGCTGGAGCGACGATTGTGAAGGCAATTCTCTTGCAACCTGGGTGGCTAGCTAAGTGCTGGAGTAGTTCAGGTCTTTGCATCCAGGTACACACATTTCAACGATGAACCTATAAATCGTCGCTCCTGCGTAGGCAGGAGCCCAGCGGCGTTCGTGGATTAACGGAGGCGTCCGCTTGAACATTTGCATTAATTCGACTTCTTCATTGGTTTATAGGTGTTCACTTTTTTAGTAACTACTACTTGAATATCATTTCTCTTCAGTACAAATCCCCTGTGTCAAATTACTTTCAATAGAAAATGCCAGGCCCGTAAAGAGCCTATGTCACTTTTATGATAGCTTCTTGTGTGACGATGAATAATCTGGATTGTTAACTCGTCACACATCAAGTGCGGCGGGTATTTGCATCAACAATTAAGCCAGGAAACAAGGATATGACAATTAAGCGTATGGACAACATCCTCATCGTTGTCGATGATCTCGAAGCCGTCAAAGCCTTCTTCATTGCGCTTGGCCTCACACTTGAAGGAGAGACGACAGTCGAAGGCCCCTTGATAGCTAGCCTGATCGGTCTCAAGGATGTCCGTGCAACTCTCGCAATGATGCGAACTCCCGATGGGCAAGGAATTGAGCTGGACAAATTCCACGCGCCGGATGCGATCAGGTTTGGACCGGTGAATGCGCCAGTGAACACCCTGGGTCTGCACCGTGTGATGTTTGCCGTCGATGGCATCGATGCTGTTGTTGCACGCATGCTTGAACACGGTGCAGAGCTGATTGGCGAAATGCAGTATGAGAATGCCTACAACCTGGCTTATATCCGGGGGCCTGAGGGCATTATTGTTGCGCTCGCTGAGCAGCTAGCCTAAGACGCGATTATTAGCAGTTGCTGCAACGCGCACATAGGTTCCAATACTGCGCAAGTCAAAATGACATAAAACAGATACATGACGTCAAAAAAGCCCGCCAAACCTTTCCTGTAAACTCAAGCCACTATCTTGTCGATGTTCAGGATCCAGTACCTGACTTAATAAATTTTCTGCTGGCCGAAAACAAGCCCGGTACAGATCACGGCATAGCCGGTAAGCCTCATCACCCAGCCAACCTTCAGGCCGCAAGCTGCTTGGCAGGTTGGGATCGTGCAGTTGAGTACGGCGGAAGCTATGTATGAGCAGACTGCGGATTACAAAGGCGGCGTGCTCGGGAAGGTGTTGCCCTTGCACCAGATTTTTCAGTGGTGAGAACGATGCAATAAAATTCTTGTAGGCGATATTCACTTCATCTAGTTGCCAGTGGCTGGCGATCAACGATGGTAACGGTCGGGCACCTGGCAAGTTCAAATCACTGGCGCGGCATACTGTGCATAATCCGGCGAAGCCATTACGTCCAAGGACATTTTGCAAGGCTGCAGTATCTGCCTGAGGGTGCGCAAATACCCCGGTATTAATCATGCGAAATCCTTCCCACAGCAATTCTTTTTTCAGGCTGGCTTTATTGCCAGTAGATGTATCGTCACCACTCATGATGACCAGCGTCCAGTAATGATCCCATTTGCCTGTTTGCGGCACATATACGCGCTTGTAGGCATGCTGGAACCTGGCATAGCTTGCGGTTGCCAGTTGATAAGTGCTGCGCCGGCCATCTCGTTTGGCTTCCAGCCAGCCTTCTTCGGCCAGTCTGAACACGCTGGTGCGTACTAATCTGTCATTAATACCAAAATGACTCATTAATGAGATTAAACTACCTAGCCATATCGTACCGCCATGCGGGGCAATGGCATCACCAAATACTGTCATCACCAGGGACTTTGCCCTTGGCGGATTATTGGTGAGTTGCTGGTCTATCCAGGTTTGGATGGCAGTGCTAGTCTGCATGCGGCTGTGTAAGTGATTGTATGTGGTTATTGGTTGTTGTCCAGATTTTACCTATGGTGTAGCTAATGAGGGGTAAATTCCTCAAAAATTAAAATGATACAAAAAAACTTCAACATCAATAAAAACTGTATCATATAATTGTTTGACGCAAATCAATCTTCCATGTTCGCATCCTCAGGATGCCAAGAGGTGTTTCATGTATGCACAATTAGTCGAGACTGGCCTGAGCAAGCTCAAAACTACAGAAGAGTTGAGCGATGCCGAGCTTGCTTTTCAAGCACGCATTGATGACGGTATCCGTATTGAAGCCAAAGACTGGATGCCGGACGCCTACAGAAAAACCCTGATACGGCAAATCTCTCAGCATGCGCATTCCGAAATCGTTGGTCAACTGCCAGAAGGCAACTGGGTGACCCGCGCACCTACTTTAAAACGCAAGGCGATCTTGCTGGCAAAAATCCAGGATGAGGCAGGGCACGGCCTGTATCTTTATAGCGCTGCCGAAACACTGGGTGTGTCACGCGATGAGCTGCTGGCTGACCTGCATTCTGGTAAAGCCAAGTATTCTAGCATTTTCAATTACCCGACCCTGAGCTGGGCTGATATGGGAGCGATAGGCTGGCTGGTCGACGGTTCAGCCATCATCAACCAGATACCTTTGTGCCGCTGCTCTTACGGTCCTTATTCACGCGCCATGATACGCGTTTGCAAGGAAGAGTCCTTCCATGCGCGCCAGGGTTACGACATCATGATGACACTGTGCCGTGGCACGGCAGAACAAAAAGCCATGGCCCAGGACGCATTGAATCGTTACTGGTGGCCAGCGCTGATGATGTTTGGTCCGTCTGATGCAGCATCGGTGAATAGCGCGCAATCGGCGCAATGGCGTATCAAGCTTTTTTCCAATGATGAGTTGCGCCAGCGCATGGTGGACCAGACCGTGCCACAGATTGAATACCTGGGTCTGCAACTGCCTGACCCTGCGATTAAATGGAATGAAGAACGCGGCCATTATGATTTTGGTGAAATCAACTGGGATGAGTTTTACCAGGTCTTGAAAGGTAATGGCCCCTGTAACCGTGAACGGCTGCGCACCCGTGTCAAGGCCTATGACGATGGGGCATGGTTCCGTGATGCCTTGCAGGCGCATGCCGACAAGCAGCAAGAAAATAAAAAAAGCGCATAAAAAAGTACATAAGAGAGCAGGAGACAGATCATGAGCAAAGAATGGCCCTTGTGGGAAGTATTCATCCGCAGCCAGCACGGCCTGGCGCACAAGCATGTAGGCAGCCTGCATGCACCGGATGCAGAAATGGCGATCAACCACGCGCGTGATGTTTATACGCGCCGCAATGAAGGCGTCAGCATCTGGGTGGCACGTGCCGGTGATATTTTCGCCAGTAGCCCCGGCGATAAAGAAGCTTTGTTTGAACCATCGAACAGCAAGGTATATCGTCACCCAACCTTCTTCCCGATGCCGGATGAAGTCAAGAATCTGTAATTGAACTCTGTCTATACATCATTTTAAATAATTCTGGAGAATTGAGATGTCAGAGAATGAGTTCAATCATAAGCTCAATGACAAGTTCAGCCATGTTTTGCGTCTGGCAGACCATGCCATGATACTCAGCCAGCGCCTGTCGCAATGGTGTGGCAAAGGGCCAGCGCTGGAAGAAGACATGGCATTGACCAATGTAGCGCTGGATTTAATAGGGCAGGCCAAGCTGTGGTATGCCTATGCGGCTGAACTGGAAGGCAAGGGACGTACAGAAGATGATCTGGCTTTCTTGCGAGATGCCCACGACTTCCATAATTTTTTATTGCTTGAACAGCCGAATGGCAGTTATGCCGATACTCTGATGCGGCAATTCTTGTTTGATACCTGGCATTACCACTATCTGCAAGCGCTGAAGCAATCCACCGATCAGCAGATAGCTGCCATCGCAGAAAAATCACTGAAAGAAGTTACCTACCATTTGCGTCGCAGCAGCGACCTGGTGGTACGTCTGGGTGATGGTACTGAATTGAGCCAGCAAATGATGCAGACTGCTCTCGAAGAATTGTGGCGCTTCACTGGTGAAATGTTCATGGATGATGAGGTCGACGTCGCCATGCACGCGGCAGGGATTGCTCCATTGCCTTCAGATTTAAAAACCGCCTGGGATACTCATCTGGCCGATGTCATATATGCCGCCACCTTGCGCCTGCCTGACGCCAATAGCTGGATGCAAAAGGGTGGCAAGCAAGGTGTGCATACTGAGCATATGGGTTATCTGCTGGCAGAAATGCAGTTCTTGCAGCGTGCCTATCCGGGGGCGCAATGGTAGCTTCTGCTATTGCTGATGTGCAAAATCCCCCTGCCAGTACAGGGCAGATCTGGCAATGGCTGGGCGAGGTCAGTGATCCTGAAATTCCGGTCATTTCTGTGACGGATCTTGGCATTATCCGTGCAGTAGAGTGGCGGGGTGCTGAATGCGTGATCACCATTACGCCCACCTATTCTGGCTGCCCGGCCATGGATGTGATTGCCGAAGAGATAGCCAAGGCTTTACAGACGCATGGCATCAAGCCACCCAGCATTGTTTATCAATTGTCACCCGCCTGGAGTACCGACTGGATGACAGAAGCTGGCAAACAAAAGCTCAGCGGCTATGGCATCGCACCGCCACAGCAACAGGTAGTGGATATCTCCTCCATACAACGCTATCGCGAAGTACAGCCAGCCATCGCTTGCCCGCAATGCGGCTCTGTCGATACCCAACTGGTCAGTCAGTTCGGATCGACAGCTTGCAAAGCCCTCTACAAATGCCGGGCTTGCCTGGAGCCTTTTGATTACTTCAAACCGCATTAAGCGAATTATAAGAATAAAAAAGAATAAAAGGAGACAGCAATACATGAGCAAATTTTACCCGTTGACAGTCAGCCAGATACGGCCAGAAACCCGCGATGCGGTGGTATTGAGTTTCGCCGTGCCAGCCGACTTGCAGGCACAGTTTGCCTACCGCGAAGGACAACATCTGACCTTGCGTGCGAAGATAGCAGGCGAAGATGTACGGCGCTCGTACTCGATTTGTTCTGCTGTCCAGGATGGGCAATTGCGCGTTGCCATCAAGCGCGTGCAGGGTGGCGCATTTTCCAACTGGGTGCATGACAGCTTGCGCACAGGTATGGATATCGAAGTTATGCCCGCCATGGGGCATTTCAATTTGCCGCTGGCTGTCGAGCATGAAAAGCACTATCTAGCATTTGCAGCGGGAAGCGGCATCACACCATTGCTGTCCATTATCAGGACTACGCTGCAGACAGAGCCGCATAGCAAATTCACCCTGGTGTATGGCAATCGCGCCTCGTCAACAGTCATGTTCAAGGAAGAACTGGCAGCGCTGAAAGACAGCAATTTGCAACGCCTGAACCTGATCTATATCATGAGCCGCGAGCAGCAGGATATAGATTTGTTCAATGGCCGCATCACCGCTGAAAAATGCCTGAATCTGTTTGATCAATGGATACGCATAGAAGACATGGATGCCGCCTTCATCTGCGGGCCGGAAGAAATGATGCATGCCGTCAGCGCAGCCTTGCAACAGCGCGGCATGTCCAAGGAGCAGATCAAGGTCGAGTTGTTTGCCGCCAGCATACCGGCGCACCGGCATGTCGCCAGCGCCAAGCCTTTGCCTGGTAAATCATCCTGTGCCGTGACAATTATCATGGATGGTCATTACACCCATTTCGACATGGAGAAAGACAAAGAATCCGTATTGGATGCCGCCCTGAAGCTGGGGCATGATATGCGTTATTCCTGCAAAGGTGGTGTTTGTTCTACCTGTCGTTCCAAAGTGGTGGAGGGCAAGGTCGATATGGACAGGAATTACGCCCTCGAAGATTATGAAGTGGCACGCGGATTTGTACTGACCTGCCAGAGCTTCCCGGTCAGCGATACCCTGACCCTGGATTTTGATAGCGAGAATTGAATGGACTATTCCCACATCCTGTTTCACATCAGCGAAGGCATTGCCCACCTGACCCTGAACCGTCCTGAAAAACTGAATAGCTTCAACGTCGCCATGCATCTGGAAATACAAGATGCACTGGCGACATTGCGGGCGGATACCTCAGTACGCGTCATGGTTTTGACAGGTGCCGGGCGCGGCTTTTGTGCAGGCCAGGATTTGTCTGACCGCGCTGTCAGTGCAGATGGTGCACCACCTGACCTGGGAGCATCCGTAGAAAAATATTATGCACCGCTGGTACTGGCCTTGCGCGCCTTGCCCATACCGGTTATTTGTGCGGTGAATGGTGTCGCAGCTGGGGCCGGGGCTAATCTGCCTCTGGCCTGCGACATCGTGCTGGCAGCACGTTCTGCCAGTTTTGTTGAAGTTTTTTGCAAGCTGGGACTCATACCAGATACCGGCGGCACTTACTTCTTGCCGAGTGCGCTGGGCACCGCCAGAGCCATGGGCGCAGCCATGCTGGGCGGTAAAATCAGTGCTGAACAGGCAGAGCAATGGGGGCTGATCTGGAAGTGTGTAGATGACGATCAGTTGCAGGCCGAAGCCATGGCTTTGGCCACGCACTTTGCATCTGCACCAACCAAGGGTCTGGCCTTCACCAAACAGGCAATCTATGCTAGCCCGCAACATACGCTGGAACAGCAATTGACGCTGGAAACCAATATGATGCGTGAACTGGGGCAAAGTGAAGACTATCGTGAAGGTGTTACGGCGTTTGTAGAGAAGCGCACCCCCAAGTTTGTTGGCAAGTAAGTTTGATCGGCATAAGGGAAAGCATAGATGAGTACAGAAACCACGCAATTTGCCAAAGACAGCCAGCACATGGCAGAACTCACTGCCGCCGCCATGTTCGCCGACGATGCTGCAACGCGCGGGCTGGATATGCAGATAGTTCATGTGGCTGAAGGTACTGCAACGCTCAGTATGATGATTAAACCCAGCATGCTGAACGGTCACAAGACTTGTCACGGCGGTTATCTGTTCACCCTGGCCGACAGCGCATTTGCCTTCGCCTGTAATACCCGTAATCAGGTGACTGTTGCTGCTGGATGCAGCATAGAATTCCTATCACCAGGACGCGAAGGTGACGTCATTACTGCGACGGCGAAAGAGCAATCACTGACTGGCCGCACCGGTATTTATGACGCACGCCTGAGCAATCAGAACGGTCAGTTGATTGCGCTATTTCGAGGTAAGTCGCATAAGCTGAATGCAGAAGTGGTGCCTGGCCTGGTATTGCAGGAAAACGCAATTCCAACCTGAACTTGTGTTTAGCCATCAATCATAGAAACGAAATCAGGATAAGTGAGCGGGAGACAAAACATGGCAGACAACACAGACAGAAAAACAGCTACGGGTCTGGACGCAATAGAAACCGCCAGCAAGGACGAACTTCAGGCCCTGCAATTGCAGCGCTTGAAATGGACCTTGCAACATGTGTACAACAATGTCCCACATTACCGCGCCAGTTTTGATGCTGCAGGTGTACATCCAGATGATTTGAAAACCCTGGCTGACTTGGCGAAATTCCCTTTCACTGGCAAAAAGGATTTGCGCGACAACTACCCCTTCGGCATGTTTGCTGTGCCGCGTGAAAAAGTGGTGAGGGTACACGCTTCCAGTGGCACTACAGGTAAACCGACGGTGGTCGGTTACACGCAAAAAGATATTGATAACTGGGCAGATCTGGTAGCGCGCTCTATCCGTGCGGCTGGTGGCCGTGCAGGCGATATCGTGCAAGTCTCTTACGGTTACGGGCTGTTCACTGGTGGCCTGGGTGCGCATTATGGTGCGGAGCGACTGGGCTGTACCGTCATCCCCATGTCTGGTGGTCAGACCGAAAAACAGGTACAACTGATACAGGATTTTCAGCCATCCATCATCATGGTCACGCCTTCTTATATGCTCAATATCATAGAAGAAATGACGCGCCAGGGTATAGATGCCGCCAATACTTCCCTGCGTATAGGTATCTTCGGTGCCGAACCATGGACTGACGCCATGCGCAGTGAAATCGAAACGCGTGCCGGTATTGACGCCGTTGATATCTATGGCTTGTCAGAAGTCATGGGGCCGGGTGTCGCCAGCGAATGCATAGAAAGCAAGGATGGTCCGGTGATCTGGGAAGACCATTTTTACCCAGAGATCATCAATCCTGAAACCGGAGAAGTTTTGCCAGATGGTGAAGAAGGCGAACTGGTGTTTACCTCACTGAGCAAGGAAGCTTTTCCCGTCATACGTTATCGTACCCGCGACCTGACACGCTTACTGCCACCGACTTCACGCGCCATGCGCCGCATGGGTAAAATCACTGGTCGCACAGATGACATGCTTATCATCCGTGGAGTGAATTTATTCCCGACACAAGTCGAAGAACTGATACTCAAACACCCGCAACTTGCACCGCAATATCAACTGGTGGTAACGCGTGAAGGTCATATGGACAAGCTCGATATCGTGGCCGAACTGAGGCCTGAAGTATCGGGAACTTTGTCAGAGCAGGATGTGAAGCAATTGCACCAGCAGCTAGAGCACCATATCAAGACTTTTATCGGTGTCAGTTGCCATGTCAGCATACTGCCAGCCAACAGCATAGAGCGCACCATGGTCGGCAAGGCCAGACGTGTTGTGGACAATCGTAAAAAGACTTGAGCATTCAAAACAAATAAGAAGGAAGACAAAAATATGGAAGCATGGATATGCGACGCAGTCAGGACGCCATTCGCCCGTTACGGCGGTGCCATGGCCAGCATACGTACTGATGACCTGGCAGCCTTGCCGATCAAGGCATTGATGGAGCGTAATGCCGGCGTAAACTGGCAAATGGTCGATGATGTTTACTATGGCTGCGCCAACCAGGCGGGTGAAGATAATCGCAATGTCGGTCGCATGGCTGCACTGCTGGCTGGCTTGCCGGTAGATGTGCCAGCCAATACCATCAACCGCTTGTGTGGTTCCAGCCTGGATGCCATAGGCATAGGTGGGCGTGCCATCAAATCGGGCGAGGCATCACTGATCATTGCTGGTGGGGTAGAAAGCATGACGCGTGCACCCTTTGTCATGGCCAAAGCAGACAGTGCTTTTTCACGTGCTGCAAAGATAGAAGACACCACCATAGGCTGGCGTTTTGTGAATGCTTTGATGAAGGCAAAATACGGCATAGATTCCATGCCCGAAACTGCAGAAAACGTGGCCGAGCAATTTGGTATTAATCGCGCCGACCAGGATGCCTTTGCTCTGCGCAGCCAGCAGCGCTGGGCCGCTGCTAACGCTGCCGGTTTTTTTGCCGGGGAAATCATTCCTGTCAGCATACCGCAAAAAAAGGGTGAGGCCATTTTGTTCACTACCGATGAGCATCCACGTCCAGATACAGATATCGCCATGCTGGCCCGCCTGAAAGGCGTGGTCAAACCAGATGGCACAGTCACTGCCGGCAATGCGTCCGGCGTCAATGATGGTGCCTGTGCCTTGTTGCTCGCCTCCGATTCCGCAGTAAAACAGCATGGCCTTGCCCCCCGTGCACGTATCGTCGGTATGGCAACGGCTGGCTTGGCGCCACGCATCATGGGTTTTGGCCCTTCACCGGCAACACGTAAATTGCTGGCGCAAACCGGGCTGAGCCTGGCGCAGATGGATGTCATAGAACTTAATGAAGCGTTTGCGGCACAAGGCCTGGCAGTCACACGTGATCTTGGTCTGGCGGATGATGCAGCGCATGTCAATCCGAACGGCGGCGCGATAGCGATAGGTCATCCATTGGGCGCATCCGGCGCACGTCTGGTGACAACAGCACTGAACCAGCTGGAGCGCATCAATGGCCGCTATGCACTTTGCACAATGTGTATAGGTGTGGGGCAAGGCATTGCACTCATCATAGAACGCGCCTGAAGATAGGAATGCAGCATGAGCATATATGCAATAGATGGCCTGATACCAGTAGTGCATCCCACCGCCTATGTACACCCCAGCGCGACATTGATAGGCGATGTGATAGTCGGGCCTGACTGTTATGTCGGCCCGTCTGCCAGCCTGCGTGGTGACTTTGGCCGCATTGTCCTCGAAGAAGGGGCGAATGTGCAGGATACCTGCGTCATCCATGGTTTTCCCGGTAGCGACACGGTTGTTGAACAGGATGGGCATATCGGTCATGGTGCGGTATTGCACGGCTGCCGCATAGGTAAAAATGCCATGGTGGGCATGAATGCCGTGGTCATGGACAAGGCTGTTATCGGGGAGTCATCCATCGTCGCTGCCATGTCCTTTGTCAAGGCAGGTATGGATGTGCCACCACGCAGCCTGGTCATGGGCGCACCCGCCCGCATTGCGCGTGCCTTGCGCGATGAAGAAATCGCCTGGAAGAATGAAGGCACGGCGCAATATCATGCACTGACACGGCGCTCACTCGCCAGCATGCAGGAAGTGGAAGCACTGACTGCAGTAGAAGAAAACCGCCCGCGCATTGCGCCGGGGGCAGGCTTGCCAGCTTATAGTACTAAGACCTGATAGCACCAAGTCCTGCGCTAACTAGCTGACTATCTGATTATTTAAGAGAGTAACCCATGAAAATTTTGCAAAGCTGGATAGCTGGTGTGTGGACTGGTGCAGAACCCCAACAAGTCTTGCATAGCGCTATCGATGGCAGCGCGATTTACGTCAGCCATGCCGAAGTTTTGGACTTTGGCGCAGCACTGACTTATGCAAGACAGACCGGTCTGAAAAACTTGCTGGCGCTGGACTTCCAGCAGCGTGCCGCTGTCCTGCGCGCCCTGGCAAAATACCTGGCTGAACACAAGGAAGAACTGTATCCAGTTTCATCTCATACCGGAGCAACGCGCAGCGATAGCTGGATAGATATAGAAGGTGGTGCAGGCACCGTATTTGCCTACGCCAGTATAGGCACGAATGAATTCCCGTCCGGCAATGTGGTGCATGAAGGTCCTGCCATGCCACTGGGAAAGCAAGGGCATTTTTCTGGCTCGCATATCCTGGTGCCGCGCCAGGGTGTGGCGGTGCACATCAATGCCTTCAATTTTCCGGTCTGGGGTTTGCTGGAAAAATTTGCTCCCAGCTTTTTGGCGGGCATGCCATGCATAGTCAAACCGGCCACCGCGACCTCTTATCTGACCGAGGCACTGGTCAGGCAAATTCATGCTAGTGGCTTGTTACCTGAAGGTAGTTTGCAACTGGTCATTGGTTCCACTGGCAATCTGCTTGATTTGCTTGAAGAAACTGATGTCGTTACTTTCACCGGTTCTGCAGCCACGGCGGCACAATTGAAGGCGAATCCGAATATCGTGCACCGTTCCATTCCATTCAATGCCGAAGCCGATTCATTAAATTGCGCGATATTGGGGCCGGATATCGTGGCTGGTGATGAAGAGCTGGATTTGTATGTCAAAGAAGTCGTGCGTGAAATGACCGCCAAGGCCGGGCAAAAATGCACAGCCATACGCAGAGCCATGGTGCCTGCTGCGCAACTGGATGCCTTGGCAGAAAAAATCCGTGCCAGGCTGGAGAAAACTGTCGTCGGTGACCCGCGTCTTGAAGGTGTGCGCATGGGGCCGCTGGCCAGCCGTGCACAGCAGCATGATGTACTCGCCAGTATTCAGCAACTGGCCGAGGGTAATCAAATCATCTGTGGTGGGACTGTGCCCACGCAATTGCAGGGTGAAGGGCTGGAGCAGGGAGCTTTCGTTTCCCCAACTCTGATAGTCTGCCGTCAACCGATGGAAAATTCAGCAGTGCACGAGATTGAAGCCTTTGGACCAGTAATGACCCTGATGCCTTACCAGGACATGCAGGAAGCCCTGGCGCTGGCCGCAAAGGGCAATGGCAGCCTGGTGGCTACCCTGGTCACCAAAGACCCGCACATCGCCGCCATGGCGATACCGCATATGGCTGCACGGCATGGTCGTTTGATGATATTGAATGCTGAATCTGCACCAGAATCAACCGGCCATGGTTCACCCTTGCCGCAATTGAAGCATGGCGGTCCTGGCCGTGCCGGTGGTGGTGAAGAACTGGGTGGCAGTCGCGCTGTCAAACATTATTTGCAAAGAGCAGCCGTACAGGGTTCACCCACCATGCTGGCAGCAGTCACGGCAGAACATGTGCGTGGTGCTGCCGTGCTGGAATCCGACATTCATCCTTTCCGTCGTTATTTTGAAGATTTGCAGATTGGTATGTCCTTGCTGACGCATAGACGTACTGTCAGTGAAGCTGATATCGTTGCCTTCGGCGGATTATCTGGCGATTTTTTCTATATGCATTTTGATGAGATCGCCGCCAAAGAAAGTCCTTTCGGCAAGCGTATTGCGCATGGCTATTTTGTGTTGTCGGCGGCTGCCGGTTTATTCGTTTCCCCCGCACCTGGTCCTGTCCTGGCCAACTATGGTCTGGATACCCTGCGCTTCATCAAACCGGTAGGTATAGGTGACACCATACGCGCACGCCTGACCTGCAAGCGCAAGATAGACAGGCAAAAGAAAGATGCTAAAGGCGTGGGGCAGGGCGTAGTGGCCTGGGATGTGGAAGTGACCAATCAGGATAATGAACTGGTGGCGTCCTACGATATTTTAACTCTGGTGGCCAAGAAGCAGGCTTGAACTGCTGTTGAGTAATAAATATTATTTGAAATTTAATTAAATTGCTCTAAAGTTAATTAAAGGCTTGCGTTCTCAACTTGAACGCAAGCCAGTGTTACTTTTCAGTATATGGTTTTGTCAATATTCTTCAAATACGCCCCTCTGGCTGCCGGATTAACTTCAAATTCTCCCTTGATCTGATACTATTTCTTTAATATTCAAGTTCCAAAAATCGTCCAACCTCCTTAATTTCATCCCATGGAAATGTTCGTTACCAATGACGAAGTAGAACAATGGGAACGCGAATTGCCTGATTTGCGGGGGATGGAATTATTGGATATGCAGCTATGTCTGGCCTGGCATCTGCGTCAGCGCGACACTGCCAGAGCTTTGTATCTGGCGCAAACGGCAGAGCATCTGCTGAACGATTTCTTCCCCAATCATCCTGATACAGATTCCGGCAGTGAGCAATTCAGGCTCATGCGGTCCAGATTGGTACTGGTCAGGGCCGAGGCTGCATGGTTATACGGCGAGTTTGATAAGTCGGCCCAGTTATCAGACCTGGCTTTGCAACTGACTGCCGATGGTGCCTCCGTCGAGGGGGCCCGTTGCACCGCAGATGCACGTTTTTTGCTCGCCTGTGTGGGCTTGCAAAAAGGCGAAGTACCCGTGGTTGAATTTGAGATCGGCCAGGCCATGCAGTTTGCCCGTCAGGCCAAAGACGATATGCGCGAGGTGGCAGCTGAATCCCTGTTGGCAAATCAACTGGTATTGCGCAATCTGCCATTAGCGCTGGAGCGTTGGGGCGCAAGCCGCAACCCTGAAAGCCAGAGCACAGATCTTTTCTTGCGCAGTTATATCAATGAATTTTTGATGTACACCTACTCCCTCACCAGTGACTTCGGTGAGTCAGCTGCACGTGGCATACAGGTATTTGAATTTGCCCGGAATTATGGACAAAAGCGCCGCATGATCAATGTTGCCAGCAACGTTGGCGATGCATTCAACAGCATGAGTGATCATCAGTCTGCATTGCAATGGATACAGGATGGCCTGGATCTGGCCAGGACTGCCGGCTGGCCAAATAGCATTGCCAGTTGTTTGATACAAATGTCTGAGACTTTGCGCCGGTTGGGACGTTTGGAAGCTGCTAAAGAGATGTTGGAAAATGCCTTGCCTATCGTTGCACGTGTGGCAGGCTCCCGCTCGCATTTGCTGGCCCTGCGCTATCTGGGAGACTTGTCTCTGGACATGGGCGAATATGCAATGGCCTTGACGAGCTTCTTTGATTTGATTTCCTGGGCGGATAAAAAAAATCATCTGGATTTTCGTATAGGATCACGCCGTGGTTATGCAAATGCCTTATCCATGCAGGGGCAGGCCAAGGCAGCTTTGGCGGCTGCGCTGGAGGCGCTGACACTTGCACGTCAAAGTACCGATAGCTACCGGCATATAGAAGTCTTGCGTGTGCTCTCCGCCCTGTATATGCGCCATAGTTTGCCTGAACCTGCAGAAATGCAGGCCGCCAGCGCCCCCTTGCATTATTTGCTTATGGCACTGGATTTAGCCGGACATATCAGCGGCTTTACTATACCTGCTGACCTGTATGAAGAAATAGCCCATGCCTATGCCGCCGCTGACAGTTTTCGCGAAGCCTATGAATTTGGTCAGCTTGCCCTGACCGCCCGTGAAAAAAGCCATAAGCGTGCATCTGCCAATCGCCTGAATGCCATGCAGCTCAGCCAGCAGACTGAGCGTATGAAGGCAGAAAGTGAACACCTGCGTCAACTGGCCGCCGCTGAAGCCCGGCGTGCCGGGGTTTTGCAGCAAACCAGCGTCGTGCTGGAAAAATTGGGAACCATAGGGCAGGAAATTACCGCCAGCCTGGATGCTGCGGCGGTCTTTGATGCATTGAATCGCCATGTCCATGATTTATTGCATGTCACTGCCTTCGTCATCTACATGATGGATGACGACCAGCAAAGCATGACCTCAGCTTTTGGCGTGGAGAATGGAATACCGATAGAACCAGATACGGTATATATGTCCAGCCCGGTGTCTAATTCAATACGCTGCGTCAAAGAGCGCCGGGAAGTTGCCATAGAACTGGCCGCCGAAGATGAATTGCCAGGTCTGATACCCGGTACTGAAATGGTACACAGCATGCTATTTGCCCCCTTGATTATTGGTGACAGAATATTGGGGGCGATGACCATACAGTCTTCGCGTCAGCATGTGTATGGTGACAGAGAGCGGATGATCTTTCGTTCGCTATGTGCCTATGGTGCGATTGCTCTGGGCAATGCCGACGCATATATGCGCTTGCAAAAAACCCAGGAACATTTGCTGGCACAGGAAAAACTGGCGGCCTTGGGCTCTCTGGTGGCCGGTGTTGCACATGAACTCAATACACCCATAGGCAATTGCTTGCTGGTTGCCAGTACCTTACAGGATGGCAGTCGCTATCTGAGCAGCAAGCTGGCAGGACAAAACCTGAGGCGCTCTGACTTGAATAATTTTTGCGAAGAAGTCAAAACCTCATCAGAAATACTGATGCGTGGTTTGAGTAGCGCCGCGACCCTGGTCAGCAGCTTCAAACAGGTGGCTGTAGACCGCACCTCTGAGCACAGGCGTAGTTTTGATCTGCGCCAGGTTTTGCACGACATCATTGCTACCCTGAATATACGCATCACTCAAACCGGGCACAGCATACAAGTGAATGTGCCGTATAACATCCACATGGATAGTTACCCCGGTTCTCTCGGGCAGGTGATTAGCAACTTGGTGGAAAACTCTATCCTGCATGCTTTCGATAAAAGACAGGCGGGCCATATGGATATCAATGTCACCCTGGTGGATGCGCAACGCGTCCTGATCGCATTCAGCGACGATGGCGCAGGCATACCTGAAGAAAATCAAAAGAGGATTTTTGATCCCTTTTTTACTACCAAACTGGGGCAGGGCGGCAGTGGTCTGGGATTGAATATTTGCTACAACATTACCACCTCGATTTTGCACGGACAGCTTAGTGTCAAAAGCAGTCTTGGAGCTGGAACCAGTTTTTATCTGGATTTGCCTCTCGTTGTATGAATTCCTTGTATGAGCCCGTTGTATGAGTTCGCAGCATAAGTTTCATAGATGGCACCAGTATTGAATTTATAAAATAATCAGAATTGCAGAAAACAGCATGCGCAAATCTGGATATTCAGGAAAAAGCAATCGCTTGAATTTGATCCTTGTCAAGCATCCTTTTTTTGTTGCACTTACTTGAAAATCTGGTCGAATTCACCTATTGTGCAATGCACCAATAATAACAAGGTACACAATTGGCTAATCAACACACTAAAAGCAGCCTTGCAGGCTTAACCCTGGCTGCTGTCGGCATCGTCTATGGCGATATAGGTACTAGTCCTCTTTACACGATGAAAGAGGTATTTTCAAAAGAACATGGTCTTCCCCTGAATGAGGCGAATATTTTCGGCGTGGTCTCGTTGATCGTCTGGGGGTTGCTGATCATTGTCGCCATCAAGTACGTGACTTTAATACTCAGGGCAGATAATCGTGGTGAAGGCGGCATTATGGCCTTGACGGCGTTAGCGCTGGAGTCCGTAGGCAAATCCTCAAAATGGCATTTCACTTTGCTTGTTTTGGGATTGTTTGGTGCTGCGCTATTTTATGGTGATGGTGTCATTACCCCAGCCATTTCAGTGCTATCGGCGATAGAAGGTCTGGAAGTCGCAACACCTGCATTTACCCCCTATGTTGTACCAATTACCTTAGTGGTATTGTTGCTGTTGTATTCTGTCCAATACAAAGGTACGGCAGGCATAGGCAAATGGTTTGGCCCCATTATGGTGGTCTGGTTCATCGTGCTTGCTGGTATGGGTTTATATAATATCGCCAAGATGCCTGGTATATTGTGGGCGCTGAATCCTGCATATGCATTCCATTTTCTCACTGAATATAAATGGTTGGCTTTCCTTGCCCTAGGTGCTGTTGTGCTGGCATTTACAGGTGCCGAAGCGCTCTACGCAGATATGGGACACTTTGGTAGCAAGCCTATACGTGCAGCCTGGTTCATGATTGTGTTTCCTTCATTGGGGCTGAACTATCTTGGACAGGGTGCGCTATTACTTGCCACTCCTGAAGCGGTCAGCAATCCTTTTTATCAACAGCTTGGTGCATGGAGTGTTTACCCACTGGTGATTTTGTCGACGATAGCGACCGTGATTGCTTCACAGGCGACGATCTCCGGCTCTTTCTCCATGACCAAACAGGCAATTTCCTTAGGCATCATGCCGCGTATGGAGATCGTTCATACGTCTTCTAAAGAGATAGGCCAAATTTATATTCCAGCAGTCAACTGGTTGCAACTTGCGGTCGTTGTCGCCGCAGTTGTCGGTTTTGGTTCATCTTCCAGTCTGGCATCCGCCTACGGTATTGCGGTCACTGGCACCATGCTGGTCACGTCGTTGCTCACCTTCTTCGTTATTCGTTACGGTTGGAAATACAATCCTTTCCTGTGCTTTGCAGCGACAGGTTTTTTCTTGTTCATTGACGTGGCATTGTTCTCTGCCAATGTGTTGAAGTTTTTCCATGGTGGCTGGTTCCCGGTTGTACTTGGCATCGTCATGTTTACATTGATGATGACCTGGAAGCGTGGCCGTGAATTGGTGTTTGATAACCTGAAAAAACATGCGATTCCACTGGAAGATTTCCTTGAATCCCTGTTTGTTTCACCACCAGTGCGCGTTGCAGGTACAGCTATCTTCCTGCGTGGCGAGGCAGATGGTGTGCCACATGCACTTTTGCATAATCTTTCGCATAACAAGATCTTGCATGAACGCGTGATTTTCCTGACTTTGCATAATCGAGAGATTCCCTGGGTACCATTCTCTGAAAGGATCAAGGTCGTCGATCTGGGCAATGCCTGTTATCAGATTGATGTCTATTATGGTTTCAAAAATGAACCAGATATCCCGAATGCCCTGGCATTGTGCGCACCATTTGGCCTGACGTTTGAACCTATGGAGACTTCATACTTCATTTCCCGTCAGACTATTATCTCCAGCCCTGGCAGTGGCATGGCGATGTGGCGTGAGAGTGTTTTCGTTGCCATGTCCCGTATTGCCCGCGATGCGGCTGACTTCTACCAGATCCCTAGTAACCGGGTTATTGAGGTGGGTTCGCAAGTGGAAATCTAAAAACTTGGCACCGGCGCTTATCAAATCAAAATGCCTGTGCTATACTCTCGGTCTTTCGCGGCTGTAGCTCAGCTGGATAGAGTACTTGGCTACGAACCAAGGGGTCGTGGGTTCGATTCCTGCCAGCCGCACCAGATTCAAGGGACTAGATGCAAATCTAGTCCCTTTTGTCTTTTTCGGGCTTGTGAAAACTGGTTTGGCAGCGTTATAGCCCCCGCATTTAATGCAAGCCCAGATAAAACGTGATTCTTTCCTCATCATTTTGCCGGAATCATTCTGCGAAATTCCATTTTCAGTTTTTGTTATTTGATTCAAATTTATAGGGAAAACTGCAATGAGAGGGTTGATTTTATTCAAGTTCAAAATAATCTAAGCCTTAGGGCTTTTCATTTCGTCTGAATATCGCTATAATCTTGTTTTTCGCGGCTGTAGCTCAGCTGGATAGAGTACTTGGCTACGAACCAAGGGGTCGTGGGTTCGATTCCTGCCAGCCGCACCAGATTCAAGGGACTAGATGCAAATCTAGTCCCTTTTGTCTTTTTGTCGTTAGAAATTAATGGTGGGAAATTAACGATAGATGGTGGGAAATTAACGATAGAAATACACGGCAATGATCTGCAGAATTGCTGCAGATCATTGATGCTTGCTTAGCTCGCGAGTATCAGTTCGCGTATATTCCAGCCCTCTGGAGCTTCCTGGTTCATGGCGCTACGCTTGACTTGCTGGCCTGGTGTTTCTTCTGTCATAGACTGAATCAGACGCTGCAATTGTGCTGCATCCGGTAAGACCGTACCCAGAAAAACTACCTGATCGCGATGCTGGATCAGGATAGTGGGGAAGTTTTCTATATCCACTTCATCTACCAGATGCGCCTGATCTTCTATGTCTATCCAGGCAAAACATTTGTCCGGATGTTTGCTCATCAGATCATCAAAGGACGACCTGTAAAAATTGCAGGTGTCGCACCAGGCGGCGCACAGGCAGGCGACTAGCCAGTCTTTATTTGCCAGTTCTGCCTTTACTGAGGAAATGTCTTCGGTATTCATTATCGAGTTCATCATGCAATTTTAAACGAAGTGATGATTTAAGGCGTGACTAAGGTGCAAGGTATAACAAAGAGCCAGTCGTGAAATCGATGGAACACGGTAAAATACGCGTATGACCAGAATTTTAGCAATTGAAACCTCCACCGAACTCGCTACTGCAGCCATATTGACTGATAGCGGCATATTTATCCGCGAACTCAGCGGCGTACAAACACATTCCCAGGGAATTTTGCCAGCCATACAGGCTTTGCTTGTTGAGGCGGGTGTTCGTTTGCAGGATTGCGACGCGATTGCCTTTGGCTGCGGTCCAGGTGCTTTTACCGGCATAC
>JAZJXP010000164.1:22819-38565 GCA_040390835.1 Pseudomonadota bacterium | reverse complement strand
GTAGGATTGTGTGCTAAACGTGGGTCAATTTTAGATGTAAATCCAGCAAAAGTGGGGGTCAATTTTCAGTGCAAATCAACACGCCAGAACGCTAAGAAACCTCAACGCGAAGCGTCACGCACGAGTTGTATGTGTGATGATTTTTCTTGTTGAGCGCTTATCAGTTGCCGCTTCAACTGTGCAATTTCCCTTTCTTTCGCATCAATTGTCTTATCCCTTGCTTTCAAAGCCAAGCTCAAGACGAGTATTTCTTGCCGAGCACCAGCGTCGCGTTTCTTTGACTCAACGCGTTCTGAAGTCAGCTTCTTCCGCAGCGAAATATTCGATTCCTGAAGCTCCAGGTTCTTGTCTTCAATTGTGAAACGCAATGGCGGACCATCTTTATTCTTTTGCGTTTTCGACAGTCGATATTCATCAACGACTTTCGCGTAACGGTTAAAGGTCGCACGCGAGACCCCAGCCTCTAACGCTATGTTTCGTTGTATGAGCCTTCCATCGGTTACACGAGATTGTCCAGCGAGTAGGCGATCAAGCGCATCAATTAAATTTTGTTCAGTGGTCTGCTTCTTGCTCATGCGTGGACCTGCAATTTTTCAAGAACGCGATTCACTGCGACCAAATCTCTTGACAGCGCTACACGCTGAGGTTCGCTAATTCGTGGTTGATCTAACATTGCAAGCGCATCTGCAGCTTGAACCTCCCATTGAGGTCGGTGTTTCGTTGTTATACAACTATTCGCACAACGGTCAGGATGACAAGCACTCAACATTGGTTGCGGGTTCACCTGGTTTTTTTCGTTGAGACACAACGCTCGCTCTGCATTGAACATGCAATAGTTAAAAAGCCCTACGTGCAAATTCGCTCTGTTACTCTCGAGAAAATATTGATGCGCATTCTTTTTTAGGTCACCAGCAACACCAGAAAACTCGCGCAGAAGGTCTTCTCCTTTCCCTCCTGCCAACGTTCCTTCGATCAATCCCTCACAGATTTCCTCAATAAACTCGTCATTTGCGGCAATCTCTTCGTCATGAAGGTCTTTGATCCATTCGGGGTCAGAGCCAGCATATCCAGAAAATGTTGTAATTCTAACATGCTTATAATGAAGCATTCCAGCGATCATACCAAAGGGCTCTCGTGCTATCCGCCCAGCCAATGAGCGCCTTAGCATACGCATAATAAAGTCCCATGGTTTCCCATCGAAATGGGGAAGCTTGTACTGGCCCCCAAGAGCTTCGTCAAGATGGCTAGCAAAACGCCTCAAGTAACTGGTAAAATTAGATGGTCCGACCGGTAGCACCGCGATTTGCCCATTCCCTCCCCCAGTTCTATTCTTATACGCAACGTCCGTTTTGAAACGAGAGGTCGGTCCCCTATCCCAGCCTTGAAGGAAAAGCGCCTTACTGGAGCTGTCAGCGCGAGCAAATGATGTAAGCTTTCTTAGAATTTTGCACGCCTTAAATACAGATTCATTCACTTCCCACTCTTCATTTGTATCATGCTTTCCTTTAGTCAAACGACTGGATATCCGAAATCGCTTGAGAGGATTATCGCTCGAGGAATACTCCCAAAACCCATCTATTTGAATTAGCGCGAGTTCGGACACACGCATCCCAGACAAGCTCCCGACTACTACTAGGCAGGCATCATACAAAGCCCGCAATTCCTTGAGCGTTACCTTGATTCCTCCCCAGTCGTTCCGCCATGGCATTCCGGTAACTGGATTAAGTGCGAACTTTTGGTACATGCCCATCAGGGCAGGATCGGTATAGTCTCGACTAAAGTTCCACGCTTTAAACCCAGGCCGGTCAATATGCAATGGCAGAACCTTTGTACGTACATTTTCTAGCACCTCTTGGGCGTCAAGAATATCGGGGGCATAATGCTCGACATAATCCAAAGCGGCGCACAAATAGCGATCCCAAATATTTGCTGGAATGACAGGTGCCCGGTTATCGCCCCTCACCGGGCAAGCTTTCCCTAAATACTTATAAATGCTTTGGCCAAACAAGGGTTCTATCAATAACGGCTGCGACACCCTTTTCGCATAACGGAAGTACCAACGCAACGCACGAAAATGACTTTCGATCCAAGCTAAAGTTGCTCGCTGTGTCTCCTCGCTATTAAAACGTTCTTGCCTCTTTTTAAAGAGCCATTGTACGTAGTCGCGGAAATGGTCCTGTTCCAATTCGGCCATTTCATACAAATGACTTACATGCATAAACTCGAGGAAATTACCTAACAAGCTGACATTAATTGAGACCGTCTTAGTCTCCATTTGCAGACTCTGCTCAATCGGATCGAAAATCATGGCATACGCAAACTCCATAAGCGAAACCACTATATGCCGATGCGTGCAACCAAACCGATCAAATAGGTGTCCCCATCGGATGAGTGCGCACTTGTACTTCGTTCTAGCCACGTATTCCGATCTGTCCCAAAGGGTGTCCGAGAAGACTGAAACGCTACTGACAGGAGTGGTCGCTGCAACCAGGTTACTGTGCCCTCCAACCTCTGACAAAGCGAGGACGCTAAGCTTGTTTCTCATCTATAGCTCCCGCAAACGAGTTGGCACGTAGAAGGGCGCCACCTCAGCCTCGGCCTTTGCCCATTCGATAGTTCGGGCTTGAAATCGGGGCAGAATCTGTTGGGTGATAGCACCGTACGGTACACCGAACTTAATCACCCAATCTGCATGAGCTAAAAGCTTACGTTGCTCATCCATGAACCAGAGGAACTTAATCACTCGCGGGAGAATACGGGAAGTCCAAAGACCATTTGAACAACCGAAGCAAGTCCAAGGGTCATCACAGGCCGTGTCTGGCTTTCCACCAGGCTTGTTGTAAAAGTCCTTACAACTAGCGATAAAAACATCCTGTTCTCCATTAACAATCGCAATCACTTTTTTTTCTGTCACCCTTAAATCCTTGCTTAATTTTTTAATTTCCAACTTATCGGGGCGATCATTAACAATTACACTGACTCTAGCGTCTGAGACGGCCTTATCCTGTGCGTTACGAACTGCGACGTTGTGGACGTGATGAGTGGCGTCATTTGACAGATAATGTATAGCAGTTGTATTTAATGCCTCTTTTCCATGGTGTTTGAGGATTTTCTTACTTACGTTCGCAAGATTGCCATGTTTTAGGTAAGCTGTACTGGCTTCAGTTTTTCTAGCAATCAGGAAGGAAAATCGTAGTATCTCGCCATCTCTGCCCCTAATGTTGTGTTTTTCCAAAAACCCTAGTCTCCGTATCCCACGTACGACGCCGCCGTTGATTAGCATTTTGAGATGCGAATTGTTGATTATGTCGATTTTGTTGGTGAATTCATTGCCACTATATCTGCGCTTACCTTGCATGACCCGATGAGACAACCACAGATATTTCTGAAGGTCAGGCGCGACCAATGCCACCAATTCTTGAGTTAGTTGCAAAACAATCTTAATGAGCCCTACGGGACTGTTTGCGCCACGATGAGAGAATTTACGGACTAAAACTTCATGACTGCCTCGAGATTTCTTGTATTTAACCCAGGTCATATGGCCTTCAGAACCTTGCAGGCAGTCCCTTTCAAGCGTCAAAATCGATTCCGCGTTCAAACCAGTTTTGAGGCTGAAGAGTACGATGAAAGGAGCAATGTCGAACGTTTGCAGATAAAGCAAATCAAAGGCGTCTCTCTTGCAGATCGGGGCCCTAGGTTTTAGCAGAAATTTGACTAGCGGTTCGTCAGAATGTGCACTTGGCATACGGCCTTTTAGAACGTGCACAATGTGCCAAAGAATATTTGGTATGCTTTTCCATCCCATTGGGTATATCGATGAATGCCCATTTTTATTCCGTTTTGGGCCGTTTTGCCGGGTGTCCTCACCTTGGCTTAAAAGACGCTTGCCTTCGTTTAAGCGTTTGATTGTGCCATTTATCGCTAAATTACACGCAGCTTGCAAGGCAGCCAACTCATCGCTGGAATAAGGACTAACCGATGTTTTTCCATAACCACCTGGAAGTAGCGCTTTAGCTGGTATTTCCAACTCTGAACATACAGTCCCTGGCAATGGGGAGGCTTCGCTTCTTAATAGGAGCAGTGAACTGACTATCCCGCGATATGTCTTTCGAGTTGTCTCTGGTTTGAACTGAGTGTATAACCAACTCCGAAACTCTATAAGCGTTTCACGCTGTAGCTCGCGCAACGATGAAATCTCCCGAATGGTTTGCTCCTTATGAGTTGACAGAAATTGCTCAAATCTCTCAAGGTATTGACGCTTGTGGTAAAGGCTCTCAAAGGATTTTGGCGGAATACATTCAACATTTCGCTGCCATACGGCAGAAATTAAAGGCCTATATACGCCGGGCCTATGGCTCACCGATTCGAACGAGAAGTCTTTGCCGCCTGGAATTAGGCCTTCCAGCTTCCAAACCCACGAAACCATTTCAGACGCTGGATTACCCTCATCCGGAACGCTATGACCAAGAAATGGGTTCGCACGTGTTTTACCTTTAGTCATTGATTGTCCTGACTGCCTCGTATCCTTCTTCACTATCGAAGCCTTCCTTGTCCAAAGTCACATCAGTGATGTCGTCAACATCGTCAACATAATCCAAATAAATAAACGTCGAGGTAATGCTAGAATGTCCCATAAGCATCTGCAACTTTCTCAGAGGGTCTTGAATCATGCGTTGATAAGCCTTTGATGTCGATGAGCCGATCTTATGCTCCGCCTGTAGAAGCGCTGCAATCATGGCCGATAATTGGTATATCGCGTAACTGTGCCGAAGCATGTGCGGATGTGCGTTAAAGTTGAACTTGACCTTCGCGCCAGCGATCCTCAACATGTCATACATTGCCGAGTATGTTACTGGCGTGCCAGTAGAAGTGAGGAATAGGTAACCATTGTGACCATCTTCCCTTGCGTTGCGCTTGGGATGCACCTGCTTCCACGCTTCAATCGCGTCTTCACGGTCCCACTCAATGTAGCGATACGTGTCCCTCAGCCACGTTTTGGGGACGCGCACCGTTCGCAGCTTTTGGCCCTTCCCGATGACTTCCATTGGACAGGTTTTTCGTCCGGCGTATCGAGGATTATCCGGGTCTGGAAGCTTTGAAAGCTTCAACCCGATAGCTTCGCTAACCCGTAGTCCTGAGCGCATCAGCAATCTTACGAATAGCGCGTTTCGAATACCGTGTCGAGTTTCGGTGACCGCTGGCAACAGGCGCACTCGAAAGTCTTCTTCCGTGAGGAACATGACGTCTTTTTGCCGAACCTTCTCGTGGATATCAGTCGAGATAACAGAAAGGCCAGGGTCCGCGTACGCAGCCCCAGATTTAACCTCTCTATAGTAAAAAGGAACTACAGAAATATGGCCGTTTCGTACTGCCCACTCGTAGAACCGCCGACTCGCCGCAACGAACACATTCCAAGACCGAGCAGAAATTTTGATCTCCCCTTCACCAACCCGCCGCAAACGGTAATAGTGAAGCAAGTCGCCTTGGGTCGCATCTTTCCAAGAGAGAGTCCGACTGTCAAGGAAGCGAAAAAACAAACTCAACTGTTCGGCATAGGTCCGCCAAGTAGCGGAACCACGCGAACTTGGTCCTACCAAGGAAAGGAAGAAATCGTTGAGGATTGGATCACACCGCCACTCGCTATCAACGGTATAAGGCAGACCATCAGGTAGAGAGAGCTCGGCAATGAGGCCTGTCAGGTGCGGTGTCAGTTCCGCATGAAAATAAAAAACGTTCAATTAAACCACTTGAGACAAATGAGACCGGCGAAGAATACAAGAATATGGCCGGCCTGAGAATGCCTTGGAGCAATAATTTAATCAAATTTGAGTATTTGAGACACCGATAAATGCTGAAGATAACATGATGCGGGGCCAACAAAACGTCTGCCTTGAGCTTTTGTGGGATGCTGTTCACCAGCTCATCTTCCTGTATGGCCTCTATGTCACCCGCCAGCAAGATGGAATGCAGCCTGGTAGTAACCTTTAATACGCAGCTGCGGGCATTCGGTTTCCACTTCGTACTTTCATAACTGGCCGTACCGGGTTGCAAGACTTCAAAATGCACACCATCCCAATCCCAGGCTTGCCCGCCCACACAACGCCTGTGCTGCTTTGCAGTTTGAACGATGGGGCTATCCAGGCTCAAGGACGTACTTAACAGGCCTACAGGCAAATGCTTGAGTATGCTTAAGGCTCCGCCAGAATGGTCATTATCATTGTGGGAAATCATCATGGCATCAAGCTTATTAATGCCCCTTGCATGCAGATACGGCAAAATCACCCGGCTGCCACTGTCCGAATCAAGCCCCAGACTGGGGCCACTATCATAGAGTAGCCTGTGATGTGCAGTTTCCAGCAACAAAGCCATGCCCTGCCCTACATCCAGTGCCGTCACGGCCAACTCACCCTCTGCTGGCTTTCGCGAAGTCTGCAATAACAATGGCAAGCAACAGACCAGCCCCAGCCAGCGCAAGGGCCAGGCTCTGGGTGCCAGCAGCCACAATACACCTGCCATGGCCAGCGCAAATAGCCAGAATGAGGGAATAGGTGCAGTCCACACTGCATAGGGCAAGGCACTGAAGTAAGTCAGGAAGCGCGCCAGGAAATCCACGAAGACATGGGCAATTTGCAGCAACCACACTGACAAGGGCGCAGGCAGGATACTGCCGACCAAGGCCAATGGCGTGACGACAAAGCTGACCAGGGGAATGGCAATTGCATTCGCCAGCGGGCTGATGAGGGAAATCTGGCCAAACAAAAACATGGTCAGCGGTATCATGCCCAGGGTCACTGCATATTGCATCAGTGATGCTGACCGTAAGGAAACCATGAAGCCCGCAGCACGGCTTACTTGTGGTTTAACGTGCTCTTGCCCGCCAGTCGCAAAAACAATGACGCCGACAGCCGCAAAGGATAACCAAAACCCGGCGGACAACACTGCCCACGGGTCTGCCAATACCACCAGCCCCAGCGCCAGGCTTAACACTGCAGAAAAACTGCTGATGCGCCCTGTCCATATCGCCACCGCAACCACGCTGAGCATGATCAGCGTTCTTTGTGCAGGCAACCCAAAGCCAGCCAGGGCTACATAGACCAGCGCCATAAGCGCACCTGCCAGTGCTGCCGCCTTTTGCGCAGGCAGGTGCAGGGGCAAAGAAAGATTGAGGAAGAAAGAGCGCCGCCAGAAGTAAAACACCAGCCCAGCGAACAAGCCTGCAACCATGGTGATATGTAATCCAGAGATACTGATCAGATGACCTATGCCCACACGATTAAATATGGTCCAGTCAGACTGAGGGATTTCACGCTGATCGCCAACCACCAGGGCGACCAACACCCCAGCGTAGGGCTGGCCGGATAAGGCAGCATGGATGCGGTCGCGTAATCTGGCGCGGCTGTATTCAACGACATTGCCTATGTTCCAGACAAAATCAGTTAGTTTACGATTATAGGTAACTGCATCTGCTTCAAATTTATCGAGCCTGACAGTACCGGTAGCACGTATCCCCTGCTCCAGCAGCCATGCCTCGTAATCAAAGCCAGCGAGCGGATTGGCATTGCCATGCGGGCGTTTCAGCCTTACCTTGAATTGCCAGCGTTCACCTGGCTGGACTGTGGCTACCTGTCGCATATCACTACCGCGGTCAGCACCATACCAGGACAATGCAACTTTGGACGGCCAATGTGCGATGCTGGCCAAATCAGCGATGCCATCAGCCCGTACCTGCTCAACTGCAAAATTGAATCTTTGCCCTTGCTCAAATTGAAAAGGCAGACTGTCTATGGTGCCGGTTAATACCACATCCTGGTTTTCCCATTTCTTGGGCAATTCTTCGCGCATATAAAAATGCGCATAAGCGCTGGCCCAGACGAAACCCAATAGCGCAGCAGCAGCAAAGCGGGTGGACAGGTGCAGCCAGGGTACAGGCTTATATTTAGCGAGCAAAAGAATAATGACTAGCGATGAAACCGTCATCAGCGACAGGGAGTTGTAGCTCAATAGCTCTGCCTGTTGCTGCAAAATGGCCACGCCCAATACAAAGCTCAACATCACCGCCCGCACAGACTAGCTCCTTTGCATGCGTGGCATGATGTGCATGGCATTGGCGGTAGTTGCTTGCGCTACTTCATCCAGACTCAGATTACGCAATTCTGCCAGCACAGCCCCTATTTTAGGCAACTGGGCTGGTGTATTGGAACCCTCAGGCAACCAGCTTGGGGGGATATCTGGCGCATCAGTTTCCAGCACGATGCTGGACAAGGGCAAGTCCGTTGCCAGCCTGCGTATCTGCAAGGCGCGCGTGAAAGTCATGGCACCGCCAAAGCCCAGCTTGAAGCCCATATTGATGAAGGTCTGCGCCTGCTGTGCACTGCCATTGAAGGCATGGGCAATACCACCTCTGACTTTGATGCGCCGCAAATGCTTGAGTATGATGTCTTGCGAACGCCGTACATGCAGCAGCACAGGCAAGTCAAAATCCCTGGCCAGTTTCAGTTGTTCTGTATAGAAGTATTCCTGTTTTTCCTTCAAAGGGCTTAGGGTCAGGGCAGGTACAAAATAATCGAGGCCGATTTCGCCTATGGCTACCAGTTTTTTTTGCGTATCTGCGCCAGCCATCAACTCGCTTACTTTTTCGCGCAATAGCAGCAAGTCTTCTTCTTTTGAAGTCGGCACATACATGGGGTGTATGCCGAGAGCATAAAAACAATCGGGTCGCTGCTCGCCCAACTGGATGACAGTATCAAAATTGCTTTTGTGTACGGCGGGCACAACGATAGCCGACACGCCTGCTTGCGCAGCAGCTTCGGCCACAGCCAACGAAGTGCCGCCAAACTCACTTGCATCCAGATGACAGTGGCTATCTATCCACATAATATCCACACATAGCTTCAAACCCAGGCTAATTTGTTAATAACCTGATTATGAAGCAGTTTGCCTGCGGACTACAATGTTTTGAACGGCGGCTATTGTTTGCGCAGCCTTGTGAGCACGCCAGCGCCAGACTATCAGGCCTGCAGCCAGGGCTGCCAGCAAATGTTTAAGGCTGTGGCCACTCATGACATGGAGTTGCTGCAAAATTTGCCCATCCAGCATTTCAGTGATTTTTGCAACCACATACAAGAACATCGCTGCACCAAATGCCAGGCGGTCTGCACGTCCTGCTTTCCATATCCATTGCCACAATGGGATCAATACCAGAGTCAAACCCTGTATCAGTAAATAGGGACGCAAATCACTTGTCTGCTGCCACCAGATCACCGACATCAAAGCTACCATCAATAACAGCACCAGTTCCATAAAGGCTTTGCGCGCATCCATGCCTGGCAGGCTATCTGCCCGGACTGCAGCCAGCAAGCTGCAACAGGCGAAGGCGATGGGCAATCTGTCCCAGAACAGACGCGCATCATCAGGTGCCAGATGATAATAACTGGAACCCAAGGTAGTGGCGGCAATACTGAGGGCAAAAGTGCAATAAGCGGGGAATGCGATACCAGCATCACCCTGGCGATATTTCTCCAGCAAGAACCAGCCTCCAGCCATGGCCACTATCGCAAAACCAAGATTGGTCAGCACATCAATGGCATGAGGGATACCCGCCCAGTCCGACTGGTCGGCAAAGTCATGATAATGCGCAAGCTGGACAATCGGCCCATGCAGCAACAATGCCAAGGCTGCAAGCGTCGAAATCAGCAAAGGCAGCGTACGTAAGCCAGTTTTCATTTTCCTCACCTATGTTTTAACAGATAGGCAATTGTGGAGACAGGCAGTAAATAATGTAACTAATACTGGTAAAGTAGCACCATACAATGATCGAAGTATCAAATCCCGCAACCTTGTGCATGCAAAACCATGACTGAAATCCGGCAATTATTGAACAGCATCAAGCAGCAACTTAAGCTGCAAGGTAAAACCTATAGGGATGTGGCCGCTGCCCTTGATTTGTCCGAGGCCAGTATCAAACGCCTGCTGAGTGCCGAGAATGGTGCGAATATGAGTATAGAAAGGCTGGTACAAATCAGCCAGTTTCTGGGCTTTAGCCTGATGGAGATCACGCAGGAAGCAAATACCAGCAACACCCGCATCCATAGTTTGAGCCCCGCACAGGAAAAGGAACTGGTCTCGGACACAAAGCTGCTGCTGGTAGCAGTTTGCGCACTGAATCACTGGAAATTTGAAGAAATCCTGCAAGTCTATCAACTCAGTGAAACGGAATGCCTGAGCAAACTCTTGCGTCTGGATAAATTATGCCTGATCAGCCTGATGCCAAATAATCGCATACGGCTGAATATTGCAAGGGATTTTGACTGGCTGCCACATGGCCCCATACGTCAATATTTTCACGACACGGGTATGGCAGATTTTCTGGATGCACCGTTTAGCCATGAATATGAATCACAACATTTCATACACGGCATGCTGACGGATGCCGCCGCTGAAAAATTTCAGGCGGATATACGTCAACTCAGACAAAAACTGGCTGAGCTGCATACCGAGAGTTTGAGCAGCCCGCTAAAGAAAAGGCGTGGCACCGCAGTATTGCTGGCCATGCGTGAGTGGGAGCCAGCCAGCTTTACTGCCTTGCGCAGAAAACCTTAGAGTAAACTTACTGCGCTAACCTAGGCCTGGGCAGAGTGACGGCACCTGGAATAACGATGTCGTCACGCAGTCGCAAGAATTTAAAACCTAACAAGCGGCGTGGCTTGGCTTGCTTGCTGGTCCTGGTTCTTTCATTGGTACGGCTAATGAAAGTATCAAAGCTCTCTTCCTTGACCTGTGGTTCGCCAGAGTTCAGGAAATTGCGCTTGCCATTGGCGTCAATCACGATCAGGCCGACATGGGTGATCGATTGATATCCATCCTTGTCTGATACCACGTTCACAAAATCTCCATCGCGCAATTGATCCAGCATCGCACCGACCTTGTCGGCTTTGACGTAAGCTTCATGGCTGGTTTGCACCGGGATAGTAGTTTCTTTATGGTGTTGCTCGCGCAAGAACTTTGCCCTGTCGACGACGATGTCATAGCTCGCCACCTTGTCCGCGCCAAAACCGGCACTGACATCTTTAAGCAACCAGGCATTATTGGTATTCCAGTCCACTTCGGTGTAATGATTGCGCGTCACCACGCCGATCAACCCGTCTTTGTAGCGTATGCGTTGCAAGGTCCAGAAAAACTCTTCCCATGAACTACTCAAGGCCATGGCATAAGTATGCTCTACAAACACCAGGCAATCGCTATGCGTGAGGCTATACATGGGTAGGTTGTCATGCAGTTCAAAAGGAAATTCTCCCAGCAAGTTCAGCTTGTAAGGCTGGCCTATATTTTTTCTGGCGATGAGTGCGATACGCTGGCGCAGATCAGGCACATTGGCATGCAAGAATGCCAGATACTGATCCACCTCTTGCGGCGTCATCTGGAAGATTTTTTTATTCTGGAATGGCTCATTAGCCAGTCTGGCAGATGTTGTAGCCTGCTTATCTTCAGCTTGAACAGGTGAAGCAATCGACGCAGCGGTCAATAAAGCAGAAGCGAGAGCGAAGGCAAGGACGCGAGGAAGCATGGCAAAATAAATAAATGGGCTGAAGTCAGACTTATACCATAGCCCGCGATTTACCTCACCAACAAAGCTCATCAACAAAGCTCAACAACAAACCTCAACAACAAACAAAAACGCATGCAGTTCATTTGCTCTGCATGCGCTCACATGGGATTACCTTCAACTAGTTAGTTATACCAGTGCTGTCCTGGCCACCAGCACACCATCGGCGTCAGCATAAATCCAGTCGCCCGGCTTGATCGCCACACCTGCGACATTGATGCGTGCATCTCGCATGCCACCACCGTGCTTGGCAGCGCGCAAGGGCATGGGTGCCATGGCGCGCACACCAATATTACAGGCATTGATTTCATCCACATCACGGATGCAACCATGCACGATGATACCTGCCCAGCCATTTTTTTCAGCCAGCGCCGCCAGATTGCCGCCTACCAGTGCACAACGGAAACTGCCTCCACCATCAATCACCAGGACATGGCCATTGCCTGGGGTTTCCAGCGTTTCCCTGATGAGCACATTGTCCTCAAAGACTTTCAGCGTCACCGCCTGACCACTGAATTTTGCTACCGTACCATAGCGCATGAAGATAGGCGGGATGACTGCCAGTTCATGCGTGGCGATTTTATCTTCGTTGGCGTCACAAATATCACAGGTAGCAAAGCTCATGATTAATCCTCGTTAGTATGGAACCTCATTCTAACCAGCCAAGCAATAATATTCAAACCGCCAATGCCCTGGTCTTACTGCCGACATTGACGGCAGTCAATATTGCCAACACCTGGAAGAAGCCAACGCAGATAAATACCCAGGATGGATGGTGCGCATCCATGATGGCACCAAAAATCAGCGGTGCTACCGCCAAACCAGAATCCAGGCCTGAATACACAATGCCATACACACGGCCTGTGGCGTTTTTGGGCGCTGCAGCGCGTATCATCAAATCGCGCGAAGGTCCGGCGACACCAGAGCCAAAACCTATCGCGCCCATCAACAAAATGGCGATGCCTGCATTCACAGCCCCACTGGCCAGTATCAGCGAGAAAATCCCGGCAAAGCTGAAGGCCAGCGTAATTGTCCTGTCATGATGCGTAGTTTTGGCTGCCAGAAAACCGCCCCACAACATGCCACCAGCAGAAGCCAGCATGTACAGGGTATAAGCCGTAGTGGCCGAACCCAGCGACATGTCATACATCTGACGCAAGCTGGCTGATGAAAAGCTTTGTATACCGCCCAATGCCATGGCAATCATGAAGAAAAAGCCGAAACACATCCACACCGCAGGTATGCGCATGAAATCCATCGCGCCCTCGGCAGCTTTAGCCGCATGTGCGGCGCTTTGGTGCTGCACTACTTCAGTACGCAATAAATCCCGGTAAAAAACCAAAATAGCCAAAACGGTAAAAGGCAGGAAAGCTGCGCAAAACAAGGCCGTGCGCCAAGTTGTCAGACCGGCGATAGTCACCAGAAACACCGGTGCTGCAGCCCACCCCAGATTACCAGTGATGCCATGCACAGAGAACGCATAGCCAAGCCGCTGGCTCGATACTTTCTTGTTGAGCAAAGTGTAATCGGATGGATGGAATACGCTATTCCCTACCCCAGCCAACATGGAGCCCATCAAGAGCATGCTGTAATTTTGCGACATCGACAACACCAAGGCAGCCACACCCAGACAACTAATGCCAAAAAACAAAACCGCCCTGGCTCCGACCTTATCGACGATAAAACCAGATAGAGCCTGGCCTATGCCAGAGATCACGAAAAACACTGTCATCAGCAAACCCAGTTCGGCAAACGACAGATTGAATGCATCCTTAATCCAGGGGAATAAAGGTGCCAGTATCATATGGAAAAAATGAGAAATGCCGTGTGCCAAGCCCACCAGGCTGATCACCATCGCATCTTTTTTAATATTCTCCGGGGCTGCCTGGGCTGTCGCTGTTGTCGTCATTGAAGTCTTCTCCTGTTTCCAAACGCTCTTGCAAGTTAAAGCAAGCTATCAAGTAAGCAGTGTAAGCAAAATCACCCAGTCTGATTTAAGATAGATGGACAATTTTTGTCGAATTTCCGCCAAACAGGAACAAGACATACAGACTAAGGAAGACCATGGCAATTGAAATCCTGACCGATACCCGTCCTCAATCACCAGACAAGTGCCCCTCGCCTGAGCGACCCGTGCGGCTGGCAGCCAGGAATTTGCCTACGGAAGAAATCATCAGCATGCACAGCCACACCTGGGGGCAGTTCACCTACACGCCCCAAGGCATGATGCAGATACTGGCGAACAACAACACCTGGTTTGTGCCACCGCTACGGGCAATCTGGATACCGCCGAATGTCGCCCATGAAGTACGCATCATAGAACCTTCGCATTTACGGCTGCTAAATATCCATGCTGATTTTGCACCATTTCGCGGCTCGGATTGCCTGGTACTGGAGGTCTCACCATTACTCAGGGAATTGATCGCCTGCATGGAATTGATAGAGGTCGCCAGCCCCCGTGAATATCATATTGCCGCTGTCATCATGGATGAATTGGAAGCAGCAAAAGCACTGCCGATACGCCTGCCTATGCCCAGGGATAAGCGGCTCAAGAACCTGTGTGAAATTTTGCTTGCAGACCCGGCTTCTGGCCTGACGATGGAAGATTACGCAGTACAGGTAGGCGCATCTTCACGCACTCTGTCGCGCCTGTTTGAGCAAGAACTGGATATGTCATTTACTGCATGGCGCCAGCAAATGCGTTTATCCAAGGCATCGCCATTGATCACCAGCGGCATGCCCTTATCGCAAGTAGCGTCTGAACTGGGTTATGCCAGTCAGTCAGCGTTTTCTGCCATGTTCAAAAAAACTTTTGGTGAGTCACCATCAAGTTTTTTCAAACAAAGGTAAGCCTTAGCTGCAAGGCTTGTTTTGAGTAAGTCGCCATAAAAAAAGGGCAGCATTTGCATGCTGCCCCAACTTGCTTTCCTACGAAGGTATAGACCGGTAATCTATTCCAAAGTTCAATCTAATTTCAAGCCAACTCCCCAGCTTTGCTAAACACCAGTTCGTGGTCTTTGGCATCAATCGCGATAATATCTTTAGGCCCAAATTTTCCTTGCAATATCAGTTTGGACAAGACATTTTCTATCTCTTGCTGGATCGCGCGTTTCAATGGTCTTGCGCCATACACAGGATCAAAACCGGCCTCTGCGATTTTTTGCAGCGCATCTTCGCTGACCTGCAAACCCATTTCCATCTGACGCAAACGCTGCTCCAGGGTCTTGAGTTGTATCTTGGCAATCGCACCTATGTTTTTTGCATCCAACGCATGGAAGACCACGATTTCATCAATACGGTTGATGAATTCAGGACGGAAATGGGTCTTGACTTCACCCATGACAGCCATCTTGATGACTTCCGGATCACTACCTTCCATCGCCTGTATCTGATGTGAACCCAGGTTCGATGTCATGACGATCACGGTATTCTTGAAATCCACCGTGCGGCCTTGTCCATCTGTCATCCGACCATCATCCAATACCTGCAACAACACATTAAACACATCATGATGCGCTTTTTCAACTTCGTCCAGCAAAATCACACTATACGGTTTACGCCTGACGGCCTCGGTCAGGTAACCACCCTCTTCATAGCCAACATAGCCCGGTGGTGCACCAATCAGGCGGGCAACCGAGTGTTTTTCCATGAACTCACTCATATCGATACGGATCAAGGATTCTTCAGTATCAAACATGAAATTCGCCAGTGCCTTGCACAACTCGGTCTTACCAACACCCGTAGGCCCAAGGAACAGGAAAGAGCCATAAGGACGGCCAGGATCACCCAGGCCAGAACGTGAACGGCGGATAGCGTCAGACACAGCAGTAATCGCTTCATGCTGACCGACGACACGCTGATGCAATGCATCTTCCATATGCAATAACTTCTCGCGCTCACCCTGCATCATGCGCGACACGGGTATGCCAGTTGCACGCGACACAATTTCTGCAATTTCTTCAGCACCTACCTGGGTGCGCAAGAGCTTCATCTTGCTGCCATCTTGCTGGTTTTTATCAGCCTGGATATCCGCATGTTTGAGTTGCGCTTCCAACTCGGGCAATTGGCCATACTGCAATTCAGACATGGTTTGCCAGTCGCCACGGCGTTTGGCCTCATCCATTTGCAGGCGGATTTTTTCTAT
>JAZJXP010000164.1:0-22809 GCA_040390835.1 Pseudomonadota bacterium | reverse complement strand
CACCGACATTCGGACCTTTGATGTCGAAGTTATGCTGCCTTGCACCAGCGCTTTTTCTGCTTTCCAGATTTCTTCCAAATCGGCATATTCCAGCGACAGTTTGCCTATCTCTTCTTCAATCAAGACCATGCGTTTCTTGGAACCTTCGTCCTTTTCACGTTTGACGGCTTCTTTTTCTATCTTTAGTTGTATCAGGCGACGATCCAGCTTATCCATGACCTCAGGCTTGGAGTCTATCTCTATCTTGATCTTGGCCGCCGCCTCGTCAATCAGATCGATTGCCTTGTCTGGCAAGAAGCGGTCAGTGATGTAGCGATGTGACAGCTCAGCCGCTGCGACAATCGCCGGGTCGGTAATATCGACACCATGATGAACTTCGTATTTCTCTTGCAAGCCACGCAGGATCGCTATCGTTGCCTCTACGCTGGGTTCATCAACGATAATTTTTTGGAAACGACGCTCCAGCGCTGCATCTTTTTCTATGTATTTGCGATATTCATCGAGTGTGGTTGCGCCCACGCAGTGCAATTCACCACGTGCCAATGCGGGCTTGAGCATATTGCCTGCATCCATCGCACCTTCAGCCTTGCCTGCGCCGACCATGGTGTGCAATTCATCGATAAAGACGATAGTCTGCCCTTCATCCATGGCGATTTCCTTGAGCACGGCTTTCAGGCGCTCTTCAAACTCGCCACGGTATTTGGCGCCGGCCAGCAAGGCCGCCATATCCAGCGACAAGACGCGCTTGGACTTCAAGCTATCTGGCACTTCGCCATTGACGATACGCTGCGCCAGACCTTCAACGATGGCGGTTTTACCCACGCCAGGCTCACCGATCAGCACAGGATTATTCTTGCTGCGGCGCTGCAAGACCTGGATGGCTCGGCGAATTTCATCATCGCGGCCTATGACAGGGTCAAGCTTGCCCAGACGGGCACGCTCAGTCAGGTCCATTGTGTATTTCTTTAAAGCCTCGCGTTGCCCTTCGGCATCCTGGCTATCCACATTATTGCTGCCGCGCACTGCGGCAATAGCTACCTCCAGTGCCTTGCGTGTCAAGCCATTCTCGCGTGCAAGCTTGCCCGCTTCAGACCTGTCATCGGTCAATGCCAGCAAGATCATTTCACTGGCAAGGAACTGGTCGCCACGCTTTTGAGACTCTTTGTCGGCCAGATTCAGCAAACCCACCAGTTCACGCCCGGCCTGGACCTGGCCGTCAGTGCCGCTGACCTTGGGCAATCTCTCCAAAGCGGCTTTCAAGGCATTGCTCAAGGCTGTCACATTCACCCCTGCCCTTTGCAGCAGGGAATGGCTACTGCCATCATCCTGGTTGATTAATGCCAACAAGACGTGCACAGGTTCTATGTATTGGTTATCATTGCCGACTGCCTGACTTTGCGCATCGGCGAGCGCTTCTTGTAGCTTGGTAGTTAATTTGTCGAGCCGCATGACTCTCTCCTGAAGAATTAGTTAGCATACAATTTGGGGCAGGCCAGCCAATTTCAAGAATAGGCAAAGCTAAACTCGCAGTGCATTTCACGATGTTTGTTTTATATCAAAGACCACATGGATTTACATCAGATACAAATTACTTATCTTCCTGATCAGGATAGACTGCTGCTCAAACTGTCGTTTGCAGAAAAAGACAAGCCCTCCCGACAAGAGATCGACCTCTTGTTTACCCGCAGCACGACCATGAAATTCTGGCCAGGCTTGCTGGAAGCCATGGGCAAGCAAGTCAAGATGAGCAAACCCAGCGCCGCCCACGCCAGTTCAGAGTTGGTACAAATGGAACATGAAGCCTCAGTGGCTGAAATGAAGGATAGCGGTCACTTCAATGCCCCACTGGAAGATGATGTTGAAAGCTGGCCCCTTGGCAAGCAAGCCATGTTGCCAGAGAATATACAATTCCACGTTCACGCAAAACTGCCATTCAGGATGGAATTTACTGTTGCGGGTGGCAAGAATTTTGAAATTGCCATGGGCAAGCGTTTACTGCATGGCTTTTGCAAATTATTCCAGGATGCCGTGGAAAAAGCGGATTGGGGTTTCACCCTGGAAATGATGGGCAATGCGCCAGAGGTACCTCCGGCGGGTATGCTGAATTGAGTTGAATTGGTTGAGCCGAATAGAAAAGCCAAACAAATCAAACGGCAGATTCTTAATCGAATTTCCCGGATTCTTTAAATTGATTGGTTGCTTCTACCAGTGCAGCAGCAATGCCAGGCTCGCCGCCAGAATGTCCAGCGTCTGCAATCATATGCAAACTTGCTTCTGGCCAGGCCTGGTGCAGCCTGTGCGCAGTCACTGGTGGACAGACCACATCATAGCGGCCTTGCACGATCACGGCAGGCAAATGGCGAATGCGACCGATATCCTCAATCAACTGGTCTTCGCGCATGAAGGCTCCATTGACCATGTAATGCGCTTCCAGTCTGCCCAGGCCTATGCACATGGCATCTGACTCAAAATCGGCAATCGTATCTGGCTGCGGCAGCAAGAATATGCATGAACCTTCATAACGGCTCCAGTTACGCGCCGCCTCGGTGTAAATCGCCGGGTCGTCGCTGAACAAGCGCTTGGCATAGGCTTGCAGCAAGTCGTGACGTTCCTCTGCTGGCACGCCTTCTGCAAATCGTTGATGCACCTCAGGGAAAAACCATTTCATGCCATTTACAAACCATTCCACCTCAGCCTTGGTACACAGGAAAATACCCCTGAGGACAAAACCCAGGCAACGCTCAGGATGTGCCTCACCATAGGCCAGTGCCAATGTAGAACCCCATGATCCGCCAAAAACCAGCCATTGCTCTATGCCTAGCATGACGCGGATTTTTTCTATATCGTCCACCAACAAGGCTGTGGTGTTATTGCGGTACTCACCCAAAGGCAGGGATTTACCCGCGCCACGCTGATCAAACAGCACGATACGATAATGCGCAGGATCAAAGAAACGGCGGTGATTTGGCGCAGTGCCCCCGCCAGGCCCGCCATGCAGGAAAATCACAGGCTGGCCATCAGGATTACCACTTTCTTCCCAATACAGGGTATGCGTATCATCGACTGGCAGCATGCCGGTACGATATGGCTCTATGACAGGGAATAAAGAAGTAGTATCTGCGCTCATATGGATAAGGAATAGACAGGGAATAGATAAGGTAGTTTAGGTTGTTGGCAATGATTATACTCATGTACATTGAGAAGCAATAGGCAATATTGCAACATCCGATTGTGTATTGCGGTATAGACTTTTATTTTTTATGATGTTGATTTCACATTCACCGCACTACCATGCCCTTATCAGATCCTTACGCTAATTCGAATGAACCTGAACAATTGGGTGCTCCTGGCCTTTTTGGTTATTGGTCACGCACGATGGCAGTCCTGAATGGCAAAGGTGGAGGGCATAATCCGGAATTTCACAGGGATCGTCTGCTCCTGTATGTCCTGGGGCTGGGCCTGGAACAAACAGCACAGTACCTTTCACAAAACCAACCAGATTTTCAAGAGTTCGAGTTCTGGATTATCCAGACGGCTGGCATGCCATCCATTAGCACCATCGCCCGTTTGCAAAATTTGTATTACGGCAGTCCACTCCCAGCCGATGTTTTAAGCTTATTTGAACAGGTCACTAACATGCCTGACGTGTTCAGCAAAGAAGACTTACAGCACTGGGCAAAGCATGGCTACGTCACCCTGCATGACGCTGTGTCCGCTGCAGATTGTGCAATGGCAGCCCAGACTATCTGGGATGCATTAGGTGCGAGCGAAAATGATGAGACATCCTGGTACCACAAAGGGCACGCAAACATCATGGTGCAGTTATTCCAGTCGCCTGCATTTGAAAAAAACCGCCGCTCATTACGCATACACAAAGCATACGCACAATTATGGGGGACCGCAGATTTATGGGCAACAACCGACCGCTGCAGCTTCAACGTCCCCGAAAAACCTGGTCATGTCTTTCAAGGGCCTGACTTGCATTGGGACGTGAGTTTGCAGCAACCTGTGCCATTGGCTACTCAGGGCGTACTCTACCTGACTGACACGCCACCAGAGCAAGGTGCACTCACCCTGGTTCCCGGCTTTCATCAAAGTTTGGGTAAATGGCTGGATGAATTACCTGAGAATGCTCATCCCAGGGAACAAGATTTACATGCATTGGGTTCGACACCTGTAGGTGGCAAGGCTGGCGACCTGGTCATCTGGCATCAGGCACTGCCCCATGGTAGCCGACCCAATCGAGGCAAGAAACCACGCATCGTGCAATACATCAATATGTTGCCAAGTCAATTGCAGATACATGAAACCTGGCGCTGAACACACCAGGCACTTTATTGAAGAAGTGCTTTATAAGTGGCAAAACCAGCAAAGCAACAGACAATTGAACCCAGCAAATGCGCACCGCTGTGCAAGAAGGCCCATCCATAATCACCACGATGTAAAAGGCTCATGGCTTCTGCTGAAAAAGTAGAAAATGTCGTCAAGCCCCCCAAAAAGCCAGTAATCAGAAACAAGCGCCATTCAGGTGACAGATGTGGGTTGGCAGAGAAAAAAGCAACGGCAAATCCAATGACGTAACCACCACCCAGATTGGCGAGCAGAGTCCCAATCGGGAACAGAGGCAAAACACCGTTCAGCCACAATCCCAAAGCCCAGCGCAGCCAGGCACCAAATGCTGCACCAATACCAACTGCCAGCGCACCCAGCCAGCTCATGCAGCATTCCCTGCCCGTGCTGGCGAGCTCCACTTTTGCAAGGCCAGATCATCGGTTTCACGCGCGTCTACCCAGCGCGCTCCCTCTGGCGTTTGTTCTTTCTTCCAGAAAGGTGCCTGGGTTTTTAAATAATCCATGATGAATTCGCAGGCGGCAAAAGCATCACCACGATGACGTGTCGCCACCGCCACTAAAACAATCTGGTCCAGTGGCTGCAAAGGCCCTACTCTGTGTATGACAAGGGCGTTGATCAAATCCCAGCGCGCCTGCGCCTGCACGACTATCTGCTCCAGTGCCTTTTCTGTCATGCCAGGATAATGCTCCAACTCCATGCCGCTGATATTCTGCCCATCATTGATATCACGCACAAGGCCGACAAAGCTGGCCACGGCACCTATGCCAGGATTGCCCTGACGCAGTTGCGCCAGCTCAGCATTCAGGTCAAAGTCAGCAGTCTGCACGCGGATAGTCATGCCAGCCATGTCTCAGCCTCCGGTAACCGGCGGGAAGAAAGCGACTTCTGCCCCTTCGCTGATGCGGGTATCCGGCTCACACATTTGCTGGTTATACGCCATGCGCAAAGCACGACCTGGTGCCAAAACTTCAGCCCAGACGTCGCCACGTGCGACCAGCCAGGACCTGACTTCACCTACCGTATTTATATCTTCCGGCAAAACCACTTTTTGCTCAGACATACCCAGTTTTTCACGGACACTGGCAAAAAAACGTAATTGTATATTCATGATCCAAAACACTAAAAATAAAGCAATCTGAATGATGCAGATTACATCAGGCTACTAAAGGGGATGTATCGTACCAGCTCACCCTTGCGTATGCTCTGACCTGGCGCAAGATCGATCAGGCCATCACCCCAGACTGTGGATGTCAATACTCCCGAACTTTGGTTCGGAAATAAGTCCAGTCCACCCTCGGCATTCAGGCGGGCCCGCAAAAATTCATTGCGCCGGTCTGGCTTTAGCCAGTCAAAATCAGCGCGTACATGGTAAGCAGCGGGCTCCACTTTTTCTACACCTTGCATACGCAGGATAAAGGGGCGTACGAACAGCAGGAAAGTGACAAAGCTGGAGACTGGATTACCCGGCAAACCCATAAAGAATGCCTTGCCTACCTCACCAAAGGCCAATGGTTTACCGGGCTTCATGGCTATCTGCCACATATTCAAGCTACCTTCAGTTTCAACCGCCGGGCGTATATGATCTTCTTCACCAACAGAAACCCCACCCGATGTGATAATGAGATCATGGTCCTGGCTGGCACGGCGCAAAGTATCACGCGTTGCATCCAGCTTGTCTGGCACGATGCCGTAATCAGTGACGACGCAACCCAGGTCTTGCAGCAAACCTGTCAAAGTAAATCTGTTGGAATTGTAGATCGCGCCTGGTTTCAAGGGCTCGCCCGGCATGGTCAACTCATCGCCGGTAAAAAACACGGCAACCCTGGGCTGGCGTAGTACAGGCAATTGCGCCAGGCCTACCGAGGCAGCCAATCCCAGTTCCTGCGCGCGCAAACGCGTGCCTGCTTTCAGGATAGTGGCACCAGCCTGGATATCCTCCCCCTGGCGGCGCACCCATTCACCCGCTCTTGGCTGGTGTTTCATAATAACGAACTCACCGTCAGCCTGACATTGCTCTTGCATGACAACAGCATCCGCTCCCTCAGGTATCATGGCACCAGTGAAGATACGGGCAACAGTGCCAGGCTCCAGGGCATTGGCAATATGACCAGCGGGTATTCTTTGAGAGACACGCAAACGGGTCTCGCCACTGACACAATCACTGGCGCGCACGGCATAGCCGTCCATCTGGGTATTATCCACAGGTGGCACGTTTAATAAAGATGACTGATCCTGAGCGAGGATGCGGCCATTGGCGGCAATCGTGGCGAGGTTTTCGCTATCCCCGGCAGCACCAACAGGGCGCACCGCTGACAATAAAAAATCCAGCGCTTCTTTGGTACTCAGCATGGGTTTGGACATAGTTCAGATTTCGCTTCAGCTCATATAGTAATAAGCTACATTGTAGCCTGAGTCCCCAAGCTTTACTGTGTGAGACTAATACTAAGAACTATATAGTATCTGAAAACAAAAAATCCACATGTATTGCCATGTGGATTTCTTTAGTCAAGACGGGTCTAACCCGTCGCGGCATGAGTACTCAGGGTGCCAGGACCATTTGACCATTCTGGTAAGTGACTCGGAGCCTATCGCCAACGCGATAATAATTGGTCGGCTCCACCAGTACTGCCCGCTGATCGCCATTAGGCAGCCGCAAAGTTAATTCCAGTTTGCGTCTTGGTGTAGAGTTGCGTTCCATTTCATTGCCGATGACACCACCGGCAATCGCGCCACCTACGGTAGCCAGGTCACGCCCTGTGCCTTTACCAACCTGATGACCCAGCACACCGCCAAGCAAGGCGCCCACCACGGCACCACCGCCAGAAGAGCCGCCGCTGCCGACATTCACATCACGCATACCGACAATCACCGCTGTATCCACATAAGTATTTTGATATTGCTGGGCAGGGTAATTTTGAGGATTTTGCCCATAAGCCGGATATTGAGGCTGAGTCTGATATTGCTGAGGATACTGATTTTGCGAGTGAGCGGGATAACGCTGGACCGCACATCCTGTCAGTGCAACCGCAACTGCGATGATAGTCAGGATAGTAAGCTTGCGCATGATGAACTCCGAAAAATAGGTAATGTGGTCAGTTAACGCAACAGCAAGCTTATTGTTGACTGGATGTGCCGAAATATCTCTCGAAATAACAATCACTTACAATTTCTTATCAAAAAGAAAATTTATCAAAATATTGCTTTCATGCCACTTTTACTGCCTTCTTCAATTGCCCATAGATAATTTTCATTATATTTACGCTGCAATTGACACTGGTCAAATACTAATAAGAACGATTATCATTTACTTTCACATTTCATTTCGTTACAATTGCGCTCTGATTTTTTTACATTCCTACCTCAGCCATTCTTGAAGAAAAGCCAGCGGTATTTTATTTTCATTATCATCCAGGAAATATCATGGTTCACATCAAGAGTCGCAAGCACTCCAATTTCAATACGCGCATCAACCACACAATGACGGTGGCAGCGGCAGCATTTTTACTGCCTATCGCAGCCCATGCAACTGACCCTGCCTTGCCAGAAGTTAAAGTGACGGCAAAAACCGAGAATGATTTCAAGGCAGACAAAGCATCTTCCCCTAAATATACTCAACCGCTGGTCGATACGACACAAACCATTACCGTTATCAAACGCGAGCTGATTGATCAGCAAGGTGCTTTGACACTGACAGAAGCTCTGCGTAATACGCCAGGTGTGGGCGCATTCTTCCTTGGTGAAAACGGCAGCACCAGCACTGGTGACAGCATCTACATGCGCGGCTTTGATGCGTCCAGCAGCATTTATGTGGATGGCGTACGTGACCTGGGTTCCATCTCCCGTGATTTGTTCAATATCGAGCAGATCGACGTACTGAAAGGCCCGGCTGGAACAGATAGCGGTCGTGGTGCACCTACAGGCTCAGTTAATCTGGTCAGCAAACAAGCGACTCTTGATGATGCCATCTTAGGCAATGTAACTGTCGGCAGTGGCAGCCAAAAACGTGTGGCTCTGGACTGGAACAAAGCCATCAGTGCTGAACAGGGTTCTGCATTCCGCCTCAACGTGGTGGATCAGGACAGTGGAGTGGTTGGCCGCAATGAGCTCAAGAACAAACGCTGGGGTGTTGCTCCTTCCTTCGCTTTTGGCCTGAAGTCCCCTACCCGTTTCTACCTGAATTACCTGCATGTGCAACAAGACAATGTACCTGACGGTGGTGTACCTACAGTAGGTCTGCCTGGCTATACCAGCCCTGACCCAAAACGTCCTTTCATCGGCACTGCACCAAAAGTCAACCCAGAGAATTTCTACGGCTCTGTGAATGACTTCGACAAAGTCACAGCAGACATGCTGACTGGCCGTATCGAACATGACTTCAGCGACAAGGTGAAGCTGATCAACACAGCACGCTATGGCAAAACCAGCCAGCATTACTTACTGACATCCTTCATGGGATCAACTGCCAATTTGCTGACACCATCTGTCACTGATCTGTCTACCTGGACACTGGCACGCGGCACGCGTACTTTGAAAGACCAGGAAAATGAGATCCTGACCAACCAGACTAATCTGGTGGCAGATTTGGATCTGGGCGGACTGAAACACAGTCTGGTCGGCGGTATTGAAATTACCAGCGAAAAACAAAATACCTGGGGCAATGATGGCCTGGGTACTTTGCCAGCAGCCAATTTCTACAACCCAAATCCACGTGACCCTGTTACTGGTCTGAACCCGGTACGTAATGCCGTCTTCACCCGTGGTGCAACCAATACTGCCAGCGCCTATGTATTTGACACGATCAAGTTCAGCCCTGAATGGCAAGCCAATGCAGGCGTACGTATTGACCATTACACGACAGACTATTCTGCAGCCAGCTTGTCTACAGCAACGGCCAATCCAACTTTGCCAGTTGGCACATTAATACCAACCAACCTGAACATGGCAGGCAATCTGGTCAATTTCAAACTGGGTGCATTGTACAAACCGACCAAGGACAGTAGCGTCTATGCATCGTATTCCACTTCCAAGCAGCCGCCTGGTGGGTCCAACTTTGCCTTGAGCGCATCTGCCAGCAGTGCCGCCAATCCAAAGTTTGATCCGCAAGAAACCAAGAATATGGAAATTGGTACCAAGTGGGATTTGCTGGACCAGAAACTGTCTTTCACAGCAGCGATTTACCGCACTGAAGTATCCAATGAAGTCGTACAAAACCTGACCGATTTGCTGTACTACCAGACTGGTAAAAAACGTGTACAAGGTGTAGAACTGGGCGTGACAGGTGCGGTCAACCGCAACTGGCTGGTCAGCGCTGGTTACACACGCATGGATACCAGCGTTGAAAGTGGCCCACTGGTGACTGCCAGCGGCATCAACAACCTGAGCTACACACCTAAGCAAAGCTTCACAGCCTGGACTTCTTACCAGTTACCTATGGGTATCAAGATCGGTGGCGGCGCACGTTTTGTTGATGCACTGTTGCGCGGCACTGATGGCGCAGTAGGTACACCAGCCATGACCGAAGCGTATTGGGTATTTGATTCCATGGCCAGCTATGCCATCAACAAAAATATTGACCTGCAATTAAACATCAACAACATTGCAGACAAAGTCTATGTTGCAGCCATCAACAAAAGTGGTTACCGTTATACTCCAGGTACACCAAGAGCAGTCAGCCTGACAGCAAATGTAAAATTCTAAAGCAATCAAACTGGCCCCTCTCCTAGAGGGGCTTTTTTCTGGAGCATTCGTAATGATGTTACATATACCTGGCGTGCTCAGCCGTGAGCAAGTCAGCGCAATTCGTCAAAGGCTGGACGCAGCAAACTGGGTTGATGGCAAACAAACAGTAGGCGCACAAGGGGCCCAGGTAAAACGCAACCGTCAACTGCCTGAACATTCTGCACTGGCACAAGAGCTGGGCCACATCGTTCTGGCGGCATTAAAAAACAATCCCCTGTTCTTTGCCGCTGCTCTGCCCTTACGCATCGTGCCGCCACTGTTCAATTCTTATGCTGGTGGTGAGCACTATGGCCTGCATGTAGACGGCGCTGTGCGCAATGTCACCAATGTTACCAATGTTACCAATGCCGCCAATACCAATTACAGCCTGCGTACTGACGTATCCTCTACCTTGTTCCTTTGTGATCCAGAAGAATATGATGGTGGCGAGCTTGAAGTGGTCGATACCTATGGCACGCATGAAGTCAAATTGCCTGCCGGCGACCTGATACTCTACCCATCCACCAGCCTGCATCAGGTCTTGCCAGTCACCCGTGGTGAACGCATATGTTCGTTCCTGTGGACGCAAAGCATGATACGCGACGATGCCCGCCGCACCATGCTGTTTGAAATGGACCAGAACATCACCCGCCTGCGCAGCTTGCTTGGCGATAGTGCAGAAGTATTGAGCCTGACAGGCCAGTACCATAATCTCTTGCGCATGTGGTCAGAGACCTGAGCTTACTTATCATCTGCAAATCAACAGCAAAGCCCGCAAAGATAAATTTCCATGCGGGCTTTCTTACTTAAAGGTAAACTTGCCTTAACCGAAGACCATCCATCTCAGCCAGCGCACTCAGACCAGACAAACATGAAACTTGACAAGCACACCAGCCAGTCTGCCAGGAGCGTGGATGTTTAAGCCGTTTGCAGATTATCTGTCGAATAAGAGATTTTCATCCCTGGATGGCTTACGCGCCATCAGCATCATCGCCGTCATCTGGCATCACACTGCGCCTGCGGGCATTCATGAAGTACTGGCCAGCATAGGCGCACAAGGTGTGCAATTATTCTTTGCCATCAGCGGCTTCCTGATCACGACCTTGCTGTTAAGAGAACGCGAGCGCAATGACAAGATAGATCTCAAGGCATTTTACCTGCGCCGTTCACTGCGCATCTTCCCGCTGTATTACGGCACTCTGGCGCTGTATATCGTGCTGGTATATGCACTGGAAAGACATTCTGAAGCAGGCCAGGCTTTTTTTCACAACCTCATCTACTTTGCGACCTACACCTCGAATATCTTCGTCGCCCTGGATGGAAGGGTCATCTTTTATTTTGCCTGGTCACTGGCAGCGGAAGAGCAATTTTATCTGGTGTGGCCACCACTCTTATTACTTGCAGGTTCGGCTAAAAGAGCCAGCATCATCCTGATCAGCGTCATTGCAGTTTGCGTAGCGAGTCAAATGGCAGGACTACACGCATTCGATATCATACAATTACCCATCGTCATCGGTGCCTTGCTGGCGGTAGGCTTGAACAATGAAACGCATTTTACCTGGCTCTATCGCATCCTTGGTCAGGCATGGTCAGTGCCCCTGCTCTTCATAGCACTACTTGCTGTCTTGCTTACTAGTGTATTACCTGGCTTTGTCGCCTCAATATTGTTTGCGGCACTGGTTGGTGCTTGCGTGATTCGTGAACACCATCCCCTGTCACTGATACTGTCATTAAAGCCAATCGCCTATCTGGGATCTATCAGTTATGGCATGTATATGCTGCACATGTTGTGCAAAAACTTTGTCACCAAACTTTTTGGCGTCCTGCAGATTCATGAACCAGGCATTGCGGTTTTCTTGCTGACCCTGATTGTGGCTACCATCCTCGCCAGCATCAGCTTCCGCTATTATGAGTCCTGGTTCCTGAACCTGAAAACCAGGTTTGAGCGCTAAGACAAAAGTCAGGCACGCTGCCATGTGAATTGCTCAAGCCTGGTCGCAGATCTTCTACGCCCTTTATGATCAGTACCGGCATCAAACAGCGGTATTAATCCGGCAAAACGGGCAGCCCAGGAATTATCTGCCCTGAACTTGCTCAGGCCATCTGCACTGCTGCGATGCCGCAGGCAAGTCTTGAGCAAAGTAGTGAAATCACTATTCCGGTCGTATAAAAACACCCCATCCTCATCCGCCCGCAAAGACATTTCGCCAAAGTCCGATGATAAAATCGGTATTCCCAGCGAACGATATTCATAGTATTTGATAGGATCAACTGAAGCCGTCAGCAGCTTTCGCTTGAACGGTATCAAACCTACAGAAAATTTCTGCATGGCCTGCATGGCACGCGCATGGCTGCATGCAGGCAGGATTTGCACATTCCTGGGAAGTGCACAAGGTGGCGGCGTGAACACTGGCCCTATCAGGCGCACAAGGGCGCGAGGGTCAGTGTTGATCAGGGAAGACGCCAGCTTCACGACTGCATCCCAGTCAAACCAATGACCTATCGTGCCCACATAACCATAGACGGGTGACTGTTCTGATCTTGGCAATGCAGGTGGCAGGTTATCACTGTCACAGGCATTCAGGATCAGGCTCAGTTTGTCAGCCTGTTCAGAAAAACGAGAAACGGCGCTGGAAGAAACCACTATCTTATTGACCCTGGCAGCCAGATTACTCTCAGTATACTGCATGGCCTTGCTGGACAAGCCCTCATAAAATGCCGGAAAATCATCCATGGCATCATACATGGATGCCATTTCCGGGTAACGCGCAAGCACCTGCAAGGCCAGCTTGGAAGGCTTACCCACAACTATCTGTGCTTTACGGTTTCCAACAAATGCATCTATCTCCGTCATAGCCTTGCGCCAAAACCATTGCTGCAAGAAACCGGAAGCAGGTAAAGGTTCTATCGGCAAGGCAGGAACCTTGATCAGGGTTAACCAGTCTGCTTTCTCCGGATTTTCTTTTTCCTTGACGGTGCCAGCAATAGCCGATGCCTGCACAAATTTTGAAGCAAGCACACGCTGCACATCGCTCATGTCTGGAAAACGCGTGGGGTACGGGTCTATCCACAATACCCTGGCGTTGAATTGCTGGTGAAACCAGCGCACAAACTGATGCGGCCTTTGGGCAAAGCTGCTCCAGGGAACAGGCGAGAGATAGACGAGGCGCATCATGCAGGCTCAGCTTCAAGTACTGCTTCGGTATGGCTATCAGCAGAATTATCCTGGGCCTGATAATATTGCTTGAGTACCCGCACTATCCGCCCAGCTGCCAGGCCATCACCATAGGGTGATACGCCTCTGGCCATCTCCTTATAAGCAAGCTCATCATCCAGCAGTTTTTGTGTCTCTGCGACGATATTGTCGTAATTTGCACCAACCAGCTTTACTACACCCTGCTCTACTGCTTCTGGCCGCTCAGTTTCTTCACGCAAGACCAGTACAGGCTTGGCCAGCGCTGGCGCTTCTTCCTGCACTCCACCAGAATCACTGATGATCAGATAGGCACGCTTCATCGCAGCCACGAATGGTGCATAGTCCAGCGGTGCGCACAAATGAATATTGGCACACTCACCCAGCGTTGCATGGGCAACTTCCTTGACATTCGGGTTTGGATGCACAGGGTAAAGGAATTGTACATCCGGGTTATCCTGTGCCAGCTTCAGTATGGCGCGGCAGATATCTGCGAAGGGTTCACCAAAATTCTCACGCCTGTGCGAAGTAATGAGCACCATGCGTTTGCCGGCATCCAGTTCTATGCCCAGGCTCAGTTCGCGCTCTGCCGTCATCAGCAATGCATCAATCACAGTATTGCCAGTAACGATGATGTCACTATCAACCACACCTTCACGCAAGAGATTCTGGCGTGAGCTTTCTGTCGGCGCGAAATGCCATTGTGCCAGGCGACCGGTCAATACCCGGTTTGCTTCTTCTGGAAATGGATTTTGTTTATCCCAGGTACGCAAGCCCGCTTCAACGTGGCCAATAGGTATGCGGTGGTAGAAACAGGCCAGCGATACTGTCATGACGGTTGTCGTATCACCCTGTACCAGTACCACATCCGGTTTCTCTTCCAGCAAGACCGCATCCAGATCCAGCAACATACGACCGGTGAGTGTCGTCAATGACTGGTTAGGGCGCATCATGTTCAAATCAATATCGGCTTCAATATCAAAAAATGACAATACCTGATCCAGCATTTGGCGATGTTGTGCCGTTGCCAGCACCCTGACCTGCGCCCAGGGTTCTTGCTTCAAGGCCAGAATCACTGGTGCCATCTTGATGGCTTCAGGACGGGTACCAACGACACACAATATTTTTTTCATGATGATTTACTTTCAGATTCAGAAATTACGGATACGCATTTCAATGCAGTGAAGTTTTTTGAAATGCTTTCTCCATCGCCCGGGCCCGACAATCCCAGTCATTGGCATCTGCCAGATCAGCCAGACGCTGGGTAAATTCAGGCTTGTCTTTCACCGCAAAGGCCGCATCCAGCGCGGCGCTTAGCGATTCCACGCTGTTGCCAGAAAATACCTCTTCAAACGCGACGCACTCCGCCATATCCCTGGTCACGACCACGGGTTTTTCCAGCGCAAAGTATTCAAATAATTTGAGAGGTGAAGTAGTGCGGGCAATTTCGCCAGGAGCAAATGGAATAAAGCAAACATCAAATTGCCGCGCATAAGCAGGCAGGATTTGGTAATCCACCGTCCCCATGTACAAAAGATTGTCCGCCTTCACCAGTTTGTCTGCGCCGCCGTAGTAATCAGGCCCGATAAACACAAAGCCAAGATCAGGACGACTGATAACCAGATCAGCCACGGCCTCATACCAAAGCCAGGGAGCAAGCGCACCAAAGTAACCAACTACCTTGCTGTACCTGGCGCGGAAGTTTTGCAAGTTTTGCGGCAAGGGCGTGCTCAAGTGTTTGGGGTGACGGTAATGCGCAGTATCCACACCGTTTTGTGCGAGGATGACTTTATCTACGCCGACAGCAGCAATGGCTTCTTCATAAAGTTTTTTGGCAGATGCCACCACATAATCAGCACCGCCATTGAAAGCAAAGTCCTTCAAGGCCAGCAAGCGGCGCACATTTTCTTCATCACCACTGATTTGCGGGTCGATATGATCGATGTATTCATACACCAGCGTGCCACGTCTGCCATTTTCCAGTAACAGCTCTGGCGTATTGGCATAGGCAGTTGAATACAGTGAACGCACCACATCCTGCAATTGATTGACTTCATGGCGGTTCGTGATCCAGACATTCCTGGCCACTTCCCTGCTACCCTGCACATCATCACCCGCCCAATTATCAGTGCGGTAAATCACCAGATAGCCGAGGCGGCCAAAGGCAGCAGCGATATGCTGGGGGCGCTGGTACAAAGGCACATTCCAGTCAATCACCAATTCCTGTACAAAGATACCCTTGTAATCTGCGCGACGTGACAATATCTTTTGCTGGAATTCAGGCCAGCTTAAATCTGAGTTCTTTGCCATTTTTACGGCGACAGATGTGCTTGTATTACCAGTGACTGCTGGAATTCCTACAGCCGCCAACTGCGGTGCATTCAGAGGCAAAGCTGACGCTCTCACCCAGCGTACAAAATCATGTCTTGGGCCATGCAATGCCCAACGCATTTTTGCAGGCAAACGCCAGAAGGTAAATTTGGCCAGGTCATAACAGGCACGCCCAGGGCTTTGAAAGAACTGTCCGGTGAAACGCAAGGGGCGTGTCAATATCCAGGAGTAAGACTGCTTCATCTCCCTGATGGCCTGCTCCTTGTAATGCACATCCAGATTCAGTCTGCTGATTTGCGCATCACGCAGATCAAGTTGCTGGAGCAGCTTATCGTAGTCATCTGCTTTCTTTTGCAGACTGTCTGTCACATTCTGCAACTCGGATTGGGCTTTGCCTTGCACTTGCAAGGCGTGTTCGCGGCCCACCAATTGATCTTTCAGGCCGAGTATCTGCTGCACCTTCGCATCTATGCCTTGCTGTAGCTTTTCACACTTCAACAGCAATTCTGCGATATCCAGTTGCTGCTGTTGATAAGCCTTTTCATGTTGCAACAACATATGTTCTTGATGCACGCTTTCCAACTCAAGCGATTTTTGAGCTTGCTGTGCATGCTGCAATTGCCGTTGATATTCGCTCAGCGACGTTTGTAATTGCAGCAGTTCAGATTGCACATCTGTTTGCATCATGTGCACATGACTCAAACGCAAGCCCAGCTTTTTAAGCCAGCTCATATCTGCATACATCAATATGATTTGCTCACCCTGCCACAGGCTATCAGGCAAGGGGCGACAATCCAGCACTCTGGCCCAGACCAGACTGAAGCCATTTTCCAGTTGTAGCGGAATATTCTCAGGCAAGAAAGAATAGAAATGCTCGCTCTCACGTTCCATCTCGCGGTAAGGCAAGGCCAATACCAGCGCTTTCTTTGCCCGCTGACTTAGCGTTTGCAAAACCTGATAGGGCTGATGAAAATGTTCCAGCGTATTCGAAGAAAACACGACGTCAAATACATCCTGATCTGATGTTGATGACAACAGCCAGTCCGTATTTGCAAACCTTAAGCCGGGATAACGCGCATGTGCCTGCTGTATCGCCGCAGCAGAAAAGTCCACACCCGTAATCTGCTCTGCGGGTACATAACTTGCCCAGACATCAGTACCATCCCCTTGCGCGCACCCCCAATCTGCCAGACTCAACTTCTCTTGCCGGATTTGATCCAGCAGCCAACCTGGTAATTGTTGAATGGCGATACTGGCAAAGAAACGTGATTGTTTATCGCCTTTGCAGGCAAGCCAATCATTTTCAAATCGCGCATCCCAATAAGCGCGGGAATTAATTTCTGTTTGCATGTTCGTGTTATCTATCGCTGATTAATTTTGATGATGGGCACTTCATTGCCTTCAGGCAGCCAGTTTCTTTTTCTTAACGTCCACAGCAGACACAGCAATCTCTTGCGAAATCGGAGGTTGAAACAAACCAAAGAAGCGCTGATCAGCGAGTGAAGAAAAGTAATGGGCACCCTCTATGTATTCGTAGTAGTGAATGTCGCGGTGAAGGCGATTTTCTATCGCTGCAACCAACAAATATTTACCAGTGACCAGCGGGTTGATGAGTTTGAAGCTGACTTCAAAATTTTCATCGTCTGGCAAGCACTGGGCTTCAAAATCATGGGTAGTCGAAACGATCAGGTCACTGCCTTTTAAATCCTTGATGGAGACAGCAATGCTCAAATGCTCTCTGCCTATACTTCGCGGTATGCGCAGGCTGATCCTGATCTCCATGCTTTTGCCCCATTCGTGGACATCGCGGCGAGCGCCATTGGCATCCAGCACGGCAGCAGAAAGTATCAGACCCTTATGTGAGCCCCAATGGGTAACTGGCCGGCTATCAAGCACAATGTCTTCCACGGCCATTTCAGTCAGTACATTTCCAAGCGCAGGAACATTGGCCGCATGCATGGCCTCATGCTCGTCATCGTCGCTGGCATCATCATCCTGAAACATCATTTCCATATAGCGACCAGTCACAGGAAAGACATCACCCTGCTCCAGCAGGCGCCCCTTATCCAGCCAGATGGCACGGTCGCACAGAGTGCGCACTGAGCTGACGTCGTGGCTGACAAACAAAATACTGGCACCGGTTTTCTGTATATCCTTGATACGACGCATGCACTTGGCGACAAAGCGGGCATCCCCCACAGCCAGCGCCTCATCCACAATCAAAATCTCTGGATCAACATGAATCGCAATCGAAAACGCCAAGCGTGCATACATGCCGCTGGAATAAGTCTTGACTGGCTGATCCAGAAAATCACCGAGCTCAGAGAAAGCCAAAATCTCACCCATGCGTTCCAGCATCTGCTCTTGCGGAAAACCTAAAATTGCCGCATTCAGAAAAACGTTTTCACGTCCGGTAAACTCAGTATTAAAACCCGCGCCCAATTCCAGTAAAGCAGCCAGCCTGCCATGCGTAGTCACCGTTCCCGATGTTGGCGACAAAGTGCCACATATCATCTGCAACAGGCTGGACTTACCACTACCATTGCGACCTATGATGCCCACGGTTTCACCCGGTGCGATCTCGAATGACACATCGCGCAAAGCCCAAAATTCACGGTAATAGGTTTTGGAACGCGACAAAAACATTTGCTTCAACCTGTCCTGCGGCTTGTCGTAGAGCTGGTAGCACTTGCTCAATTGCTCTACCTTGATGGAAAACTTAGAGGACATCAGCAAATCCCTTGCGCGTCTTTTGAAACCAGGCAAAACCCAACCAGGCAACAACACCAGACAATAAAAAATAAACCAGCCAACTTTGCCAATCCAGTGGCTTTCCCCAGATCATCGCGTCACGACTCTGCTCTATCACCTGCGTCAAAGGGCTGACTTGAACGACAGCTCGAAAACCATCAGGCAAGGCTGCTATCGGATAAAACACTGGCGACAAGAATGTCAGCACTGACACTGCAACACCCACCACCTGATGTATGTCACGAATAAAAACACCCAGCGAAGCCAACAACCAACTCACACCCAGGCTTAACAAAACCAGCGGCAGCAAAACCAGAGGCAGGATAAAAATCGTCGCAGGCGGTACACCAAAAAATATCGAATAAAAAATCAACCAAACTGTGAAACTGACCATCAAATGAAAACAAGCCGCCCCCATCGCCACCACAGGCAAAATCTCCAGGGGAAATATCACCTTCTTGACGTAATTCACATTACTGACCACCAGACCAGGTGCACGGCTCACGCATTCAGAAAACAAACCAAACACCATCAAACCCGCAAACAATACAAGCGCAAATTCCGTCTTCGATTCAGACCCGCCAGCCCAACGCGCTTTGAACACCACACTAAAAACAAAGGTGTACACCGCCAGCATCAGCACAGGATTAAAAAAGGACCACAGCAAACCCAGCAACGACCCTTGATAGCGCATCAGCACTTCACGCTGTATCAAACTCACGATGAGCCTGCGATGCAGGCGCATTGAGTTGAACAAACTCAAAGGTGTAATGGACGGTACTGCGTGTGGGTTCATTCAATTCATTTCAAAAAAATTCGCGACGTGCTGAGAGCCGCAAGTTACCGACATCTCTCAGCAAAAGCACAGACGAAACTCATCCTCCCCGCAGGGATAAAGAATGTCCAAGGCTTGAACAAGTTGAGGTAATTAATTTGTGCAGCACAAATATATGCACTGCTTCCCTGCCCGGCGCCCAGGTGCCGGGCTCATGCATGAGAGTTGGTATATGCTCAAATCATGCAAATGCTGATCTACCGCACATCAGAGATATGCTACTGACGCGCTCTATTTCAGATGAGAATTATAGGGAGGACAGAGAAAGAGTATTTCTAACAAGTGTCGTGCAATTGTATGCAATTTGTACACATGCGAAATTATGGAATCGATAGCCGTGTTGAATGCAGTGCGATTCGTCAACCAAAAAATGGGATGAGGTTGTTGCAGCAATTGCTGGCGTCGATTTGCAATAGCCGCGATTTGATCTGACAGCTACCTGATTTTCTCAAAGTCATTTTTCATTACTCATCAAGCACTCTGCAATTCTGCTCGATGCGCACGCAAATACGTCGCCACCAAAGATGACAAAGGTGCGGCGGATAAAGCCCAGGAAGGTTCTGATATCATTTCCAGATCAGGCCAGACAGGGTTGACTGGAAATTGATCCAGCCATGTATCTTTAGGGAAATCGCTGAACTCGCCATATTCATTTGAGACTTCTCTTGCCAGCGGAATGGCAGCTTCAAGAAGAACGACCAACTCATCAGCCAGTACCAGCTTCAGCGCATGATGAGTGAAAATCAATTGCTTTATCTCAGGACAGTGATTGAGTAAATAGTCTGGAATTCCATTGCCAGACACTTCCGCCGCAAATTGCCATAGGCACCAAGCAATCTTTGCAGGTTCTGGAATATCAGAAGCCGTCTCAAATACCTCAATCGGCGGGTAAAGATTATCAAATTCTTTTAGTAGATGATAGAAAACACTTTCAAATAAAAAGTGATCATCTGGCTGGTCGAAAACAGCGTCAGAAATAGGAGTATATTTTCTCATATGCATGTTCCAAAGATACAGCAAAGGATTTGCGTAAAACTTAAGCAGGTCAGCAAAAGAATTTGATCTTCCTGATTAAAAACTAATCAGCTTAGCATTCAACAAAGCCAAAACATTTGCCGATCTCTGAAAAAAATACAGATCAGGTGGAATGTTTCTGGTTAATCGAACGTCGAACAGGGCAGCAGCAGCTCCTAGTCTCTTGTAGGCCTATATGGCGCATTGAGCACTGATTCAGGCGAAATGATATAGCGCTCAATGAAATCATCTAAACTTTTTGCGACACAAACAGGCGGGCCATTATCGAAGCCATCAACCCAGACTTCCGATACAGCCTCTGAGACTGGCTTTAGCCGGAAATGATAACAGTCTAGAAGATAGTCTGAAAAAATGACCCCGAATGCTGCTAAATCATGATTCGCGTCAGAAATTTCTTGTAGAGACCAAATTCGCCAATTGTCTTCATTCATATTTGGCATTCCACCAAGAGACTCATACAACGCAACAACGTCGTCTGTGGCATGAGCACCGATATCATTAAAGACTTGGTGTACAACCGCCTTCGAAAACGGAGGAAGCATCTCAATGTCTTGATATCTCCAACGAGTCACAAGTTTGACAATATTGGACTTGAGACTCATGAAGTCCAACCAATCAAAACGAATTTCACGATATGTCTCATTATTTTTTGATCACAAAAAAACTAATTATTTCTCAACAGATCCATATTTATTTTTTCAATTTCTTCGATATATTTATTTACCATATACGGGCGCGCGGCGTGATGTTTGATCCATTGTTCCATATAAGGAACTGCTTGTTCATATTCGCCCGCTTGATGCAAAATGTCAGCAATACATTTATTACAAATAGGCCTTTTTGTAATCTGGTGTTCTTGAGGATTATTTTGTCTGAACAAAAGAAAAGTTGCCAATTTTGAGCGTGTTGATTTATTTTTGGGAGCAAATGCAGAACCATTTTCCAGTTCATCCTGTAAAACAGTGACCAGTGCTTTGGGATTAGACATTTCATCTAACCAAGGCAATACACGTTGCTCCAGCTCATTTTGAAGCTCAATATGGTTTTCAATCGGATAACAGAGAATGTTTCCCCAGCCTCGCTCAAAAAAACCGTTTTTTGAAATCTCAATAGTTAATGCTTCAGAGAACATCCTCATTGAGGTTCCAAACTCCGTCTTAGAGTCACCAATGAAGTCTGGCTCACGCACTCCGACACTCAGAACGACATACAATTCTCTCTTGTCAAGGGACGACTGCGTCAAATGTATTTCTTGTCGAATAAACGAGTGAACTACTCTGACAAAACTTACATACACCAAGTCTTTTCGAATCAAGTCTTCTTCAATACGAAAACCAATTTTGAGAAGCTCAATCTTAGCAAATTCAAATGTGTTCATCGTTTTACTTGAAATATGGTCAATAATTGGAAGTGGTGCGCCCTAATCCCTCGCAAAGGATTAGCGTGAAATTTAAGCAAGTGAGCAAAAGAGTTTAATTTTTCTGATTAAAAATTAATCAGCTCGGCATCCAAACGCCGAACAGGGCAGCAAAGGTAGTAGGCTAAAGCAACTCATTGAAGAATATTGCGAATATTCACCCAAGTAACTTGGCTATGCGAGGCTGCTGCTTGCTTACGCAAAAACTGCAAATCAACCTATCCGAAAACCAAACGCCTTCGCTTCTCTAAATTTCATTGATTCTCTCAGTTGATACCAACTCGCACGAAATCCTCTGCGCACAATACTGGCATGTGGCATTTCCGTCGGGACACTCAATTTCACGTTTTCATATGTCAATAAATTATAGTCAGCATCAAGCTCGCTGGTGGGGACATATAAATAGCAGTAGGAAGTTTCATCGTTTACACATAAAGCACAAAATCGAACTCCAAATTTTTTGTCATCTGCATCTTGATATTTTAGTTTTATATCCTTCTCATCGACGCATTCATTTTCAAAAACCTTCCATTCCCATCTACCACAACAAATAGTATGCTCTGGAGCCACCCAAATAATTTTCCCTGGATAGCCTTGCTGCTCAAGAAACTTGCGGAAACTAACTATAATTCCTTCAAATTCTGGGTTCATTTGCATTGCCAGTTAAATTGATAACTCAAGGTGGATGGCTGAAAATATTAACGACAAACCATTGCACTTATGGCGAGTCTTTAAAATCCGGAATTGACTCTGCCTGGAAATAATCCACTTGCAGGGAATAGCAGCGGATTCATTTATTCTGTTGTCGCAACGCGCTTAATTCAGCATCAATTTTAGCCAGATCCTCAAGAAAAACCTTGGTCTGTGCTTCATTATTTTCATTCAGTTGGGACAATATATTTAATTGCTGATCACGTAATTCTCGATAACGAGGTAATGTCAAATATGAGACATCGAAAACCTGTTTACCATTAGAAACAGAAATTTTTAGCGTCTTTGATTTTTTCGGCATTATTGCTATTTCCATCAAATAGTTTGAATTCAATATTGTAAAAATTATTGGAGAATCACATAAGGCAACTACGACACATTAATTTTCATCCAAATCCAGTGTCAATTCAGTTTGAGCTTCCCTCGATATTTCGTCCACCATCGGATGGGAATTATGCTGCCAGT
>JAZJXP010000163.1:0-12867 GCA_040390835.1 Pseudomonadota bacterium | reverse complement strand
TGGCCGGTACTTCACCCACAACCGTGAGCCAGTATTCCGCATGACGTTTGCCCATAATGGTCATGGCGCCTTGCTGCAAACTGCCTTCAGTGCGGTTTTCGCTATCCGGTTCAATAAAAACAGAAATCGCTGCCAGGCCATCAGAGAAAATCATTTGTATCACCTGATGTGACTTGATCGCTGTTCCATCACTGTTTTTTGCATTTCCTGCAGCGGGGATCAAGCGCTTCATTTCACGGGTTTTTTTGAACCCAGTTGGCAGAGATTTCACAATCCATCCTGAATGAATATTGGACTGCACCGTCAAATTTTCAACCTGCCATTGTGCAGTATTTTGAAAAGTCGGTTTTACTCTCTGCTTGTCTATGTCCCCAATGCTCAGTTGGGTAAAAGCGATTTGTTCTATTACTTCATTTTTAGTGTTAACGGTTTGTGCACGCAACAGCAAGCCAGAATTTCTTTCTACACAGAGACGATAGCCATAGCGGTAGCCATCACGGGGCTCGAGTAAATAGGTTTGGCAATCGATACCGGCAACGCGGCTTAGATCGGCCTTTTTTATTGAATAAGAATCGGGGAGAGATTGTGCATTAGAGGTCAACAAGGCGGGAAATACTTCTTGCGTAGCATTTTTTTCTATCTGCAAGGTTTTGCTTTCAGGCAGATAGCAGGTTACTTCTTCGTTTTTTCGCAAGTATTCTCTGGGCTGACCATCGAGGATTTCCAGTTTTTCGAGTTCATTATTGCCATCAAGAATATGGGTGATTCTGGAAGTCCTGATTTGGTTGGCTTGCTGATAAACAAAGGTGCCTGAATAATTCAGTTTCTGCGCAGAAGCCTGCATTTTTCGCAATACGCTATGCACTTCACGCTTATCGTCTACCGTATCTTGCGCCGTTGCTGGCGCCAATAAACTTAGCAGGCAGGCAGACCCAGCCAATGCGATGTAAAAACGCCATACGCACATCATATTTATTTTTCCGAAGCAGATGAAACGGCGTTAGCGTGCGTAACGTATTGTGCTCCGTTATTGATTGCAGGTGAAAAGCGCTGGTGTGCCATCAAATAGCTGTCAATTCTAGGGTCACGCAGCATATCAATTTCTACCGGCTTTTTATCGTTGCCTGCCATAAGCTGGGAAGCTTGCTTGGCAGGTTCATTCACCGCAAGCGTATTAAGTCCTGGGTTTTCAGTGTGATTTGCTAACTGCACACTGCCTGCGTTTGTGGACTTGCTGCTGATTTGATTCGTTGCATCAGGCTTAGCCTGAAATGATTGCAACTGCGGAATCATGATAAAGGCGAATACTGCTGCAGCGGCCATACTTGCCACGGCTGCGTAAGCGCCGAGGAATTTCTGTTTTCCTTGTCTGTCCTGAGCTTTGCTTTTTTGCATGGCTGCTGGCGCCAAAATGACAGGTTCAGCACTTAGTTTTTCAGAAAACCGTTGAGAAAAATCGGCACTGAAAGTAACTGCCAATTCTTCTGAGCGAAGCACATCACCTATCTGGTGATAAATTTCCCACGCATCCTTGCTCTCCGCTTCATTTAAACTCGCAAGCAGGGAATCCAGCTGAGCATCACTCAATTCACCATCTGCCATGGCTGAGATGCTCTCGTGTTGGTTTGTGCTTTTGTTCATAATTTTCACCTTTTACCACTATTTTTAAATTCGTTTGTACTGCTTTTTGTCGGATCAGACTTTGACTCGCATTTACCAGCGTTGTTCCAGTGTGGTACCCAACAAGGGTCGCAATTTCTCAGCTATCGCTTCACGTGCCCTGAATATCCTGCTTCTCACCGTCCCTATGGGACATAGCATTACTTCTGCAATTTCGTCGTAGCTCAGGCCTTCTATTTCTCGCAGGGTAATTGCGTTTCGCAATTCCTCGGGCAAGGTCAACATGGCTGAGTTCACTGTTTCGGCTATCTGCTTGCTTGCCAACAGAGACTCTGGTGTATTGATGTCCCTCAATCCATCTGCATCGACAAAAGACTCTGCTTCATCCACGTCAGCTTCTGTTGATGTAGGGGCCCTGCGCCCTTGCGTTACCAAATGGTTTTTCGCTGTATTTACTCCGATACGGTACAACCAGGTATAAAAAGCGGACTCGCCACGAAAATTTGGTAATGCCCTGTATGCCTTGATAAATGCTTCTTGTACAACATCTTCCGCTTCTGCGTGATCATAGACGAGCCGGGACACGAGCCGCATTAATTTCCTTTGGTATTTGGAAACCAGAAGCTCGAATGCTTTTTTGTCACCACGCTGGACGCGCTCAACCAATAGCTGATCAATTTCGCGTTCTGTCGTCACTCATTCATTCCTAAATTTGCATGGAACAAGAAAAGCTCATTCCAAATGCATGTTATTACCGTCAACATACGCGATCTATATACAGTCAGAGTCCGCATGATTCCTAAAAGTTCCTTTGGCAGAAGTAAATTTCATGTCAGGTCGTCTGATGTTGGCTAATCCATATCAAACTAACTCTCAATGCTTGGAATGCAGCAGGACTCAATGAGTCTGGCAGTATAAGCAACTTATGTTCCTTGCCTAGTTCATCAAGTAAAAAAATTGATAAAAAGTATGGCCAAATACGACTTTTGTGACTTAAATGCACATTCAGTCCCGCTGTTTGCACCCCTTGCTGTGTTTTCAAATGCAAAATCATCTCACCTGCCACAGAAATACTCAGTTGCCTGCTTTGCTGAATCTGCAGCCAATACCTGAAAACAAGGTAAGCGCTGCTGCAAAATGAACCGACGATAAGCAGGTAAATGAAATAAGCCGGCACTGAGCTTGACCTCATCAGCAGCAAAATACTCAGATGTACCAGTACCAGCATGCAAAAGCATGCCATTAGCAGTACGCGTGAAGCGCGGGTAACAATATGCAGTGCTATCGTCATGGTAAAAAAAATGGCACTTCATTTCGCTTGAAATGAAGTGCCAAGGCTAATTTTTTAAAAATCAGACTTTTGCAAATATCAGTGTGCCATTCGTTCCGCCAAAGCCGAAGGAATTTTTCACTGCATAATCCATACGCATATCACGTGCAACATTTGCACAATAATCGAGATCACATTCCGGATCCTGATTAAAGATATTCATGGTAGGTGGTGAAACCTGATTATGCAGGGCAAGAACCGTAAACAAGGATTCCAGACCGCCAGCACCACCCAGCAAATGCCCCGTCATCGACTTGGTCGAATTGATGGTCATTTTGTATGCATGGTCAGCAAAAGTCGCCTTGATAGCATCCGTTTCGTTCTGGTCACCGATTGATGTAGATGTTCCGTGTGCATTCAGATAACTGATTTGCTCAGGGTTAATTTCAGCATCTTTCATGGCATTGATCATGCTGCGACGCGGACCATCCATGGTAGGTGTGGTGATGTGATAAGCATCAGCGCTCATGCCAAAGCCGATGACTTCAGCATAAATTTTTGCACCACGCGCCTTGGCATGTTCATATTCCTCCAGAACCATGACACCAGCACCCTCGCCCAGGACAAAACCATCGCGGTCTTTATCCCAAGGGCGGGAGGCAGTAGCCGGATCATCATTTCTGGTGGAAAGTGCCCTTGCCGAAGCAAAGCCACCCAGACCCAGAGGAGAAATCGTCGATTCTGCACCGCCAGCGATCATCACGTCAGCATCACCATACTCAATCATACGAGCAGCGGAACCTATGCAATGCAGGCCAGTGGTACAAGCCGTCACAATTGCAAGATTAGGTCCTTTCAGACCATACTTGATCGACAGATTGCCAGAAATCATATTGATGATAGAAGCAGGCACAAAGAACGGGCTGATACGGCGTGGTCCACGCGCTATCAAAGTTTCCTTGGTTTCCTCTATCAACGGCAAACCACCAATACCTGAACCTACGATGACACCAATACGATCTGCATTTTCTTCGGTGACGGCAAGACCAGAGTCTTGAAACGCCTGCATCCCTGCGGCGATGCCGTAGTGGATAAAGGTGTCCATGTTGCGCGCTTCTTTTGCCGGAATATAATCCTCGACATTGAAGCCTTTCACCTCACCTGCAAAATGCGTGGTAAATGGTGTTGCATCAAATTTGGTAATCGTTGCAATTCCGGATTTACCTGAAGTGATGGCACTCCAGGCATCTGCAACAGTATTGCCGACTGGCGAAATACAACCGAGCCCGGTTACAACGACTCGACGTTTAAGCGAACGACTCAAGCGTTTCTCCTGGATTTGAAAAAATTTGACTATTAAGCCTTCAGATGGGCTTTAGCGTAGTCAATCGCTTGTTGAACAGTAGTGATTTTCTCAGCTTGTTCGTCAGGGATTTCCATTTCGAATTCGTCTTCGAGTGCCATCACCAGTTCAACTGTGTCCAAAGAGTCTGCACCCAAATCATCTACGAAAGAAGATTCGATTTTGATGTCAGCTTCAGCGACGCCCAGTTGTTCAGCGACGATTTTCTTAACGCGTTGTTCGATATCGGACATGTGTGTCTCCAGTGAAAAAATCAAAAAAATAAGGGCCTACAGAAAGGTGCGCGCATTTTAGCAGGTTTGCGGGCAAAAAAAGCAAGCCTCTGATCCTCGGCAACAACTCCTGCTATTTTCGTCGAAGTTGCCTATAAAAATCAACAAAATGATTAGGCCAGATACATCCCGCCATTCACATGCAGTGTCGTGCCTGTGATATACCCAGCATCTGGTGATGCCAAAAACACTGTTGCTGCGGCAATATCTTCCGGCCGACCAAGTTTGGCGAGTGGAATTTGCTGCAAAATCGCTGCTTTCTGCTCATCATTCAAGGCTCTGGTCATATCCGTATCGATAAAACCAGGGGCAATACAGTTGACCGTAATATTGCGGCTACCTATTTCCCTGGCCAATGCACGACTCATGCCAGCCACACCCGCTTTGGCAGCAGCATAGTTCATTTGCCCAGGATTGCCAGATGAACCGACTACCGAAGTAATATTAATGATACGGCCATGCTTGGCCTTCATCATGCCACGCAATACTGCGCGCGACAAACGCGCGACGGAGGTCAGGTTGGTGGAAATAACGCTATCCCATTCCTCTTCCTTCATGCGCATGGCCAACTGGTCCTGGGTAATCCCAGCGTTGTTGACCAAAATAGACAGGCTGCCAAATTCTTTCTGGATTTCATCAACCAGGCTGGAAGTACGCTCTACGTCGTTGACATTGAAAGCTATACCTTTACCAGCGCCTGGTACCAACTCTTCCAGATAGGCGGTAATTGCTGCTGCACCGGACTCTGTCGTTGCAGTGCCGATGACCTTAGCGCCCGCCTTGGCCAGACCTATGGCAATTGCCTTGCCGATACCACGGGATGCACCAGTGACCAATGCCACCTGATTTTCTAATTGTTGAGTCATTTCAAGAGTTCCAATACTTTTTCTAAACTTGCCTGATCAAATACAGTGTCACCTGTCAATTCTGACTGAATACGCTTGGTCAGACCCGTCAAGACCTTGCCCGGACCGCATTCAATCACATGCGTAATGCCATCAGCATGCATCTTGTTAATGGTTTCTACCCAGCGCACCGGGCTGGCCGCCTGCCTGACCAGCGCGTCCTTGATAGCCAAGACATCATTCACAATGGCAACATCGACATTATTGATCAATGGAATTGCTGGCGCAGAGAATGGGATGCTGGACAGATATTCACGTAATTTATCTGATGCAGGTTTGAGCAAAGAAGAATGAAAAGGTGCAGAAACTGACAAAGGCAAGGCACGCTTGGCACCCTTGGCCTTCGCAATTTCGCAAGCGCGGTCTACCGCAGCCTTACTGCCAGCGATGACAACTTGCGCTGGAGCATTGAAATTCACGGCCTCCACCACTTCGCCCGGCACTGCAGCCATTGCCTCCGCACACGCTGCCTGCACATCCTCGTCCGACAAACCCAAAATAGCAGCCATGCCGCCCTGCCCTACAGGCACGGCATCTTGCATGGCTTGCGCGCGGAAGCGCACCATAGGTACAGCGTCCTTGAAAGCAATCACGCCAGCGGCTACCAGGGCTGAATACTCACCCAGACTATGCCCAGCCACCAGCTTGGGTGCAGTACCACTTGCTGCGATCCAGGCACGATAGCAGGCTACGGCTGCAGTCAGCATGACAGGCTGGGTATTGGTGGTCAGGTCCAGCGCTTCTTTTGGACCTTCACTAATCATCTTGCCCAAATCCAGTTGCAGCGCATCAGATGCTTCAGCAATGGTTTGTTGCACAACAGGATTATCAGCAAAGCCATTCAGCATGCCTATCGCTTGCGAACCCTGCCCAGGAAATACAAATGCAAATTGCGTCATTTCTTATCTCTAATCTTATCTCTAATATTCATTATTGATGTCCAACTTGATTGCTTTTACCAGGACCCTTACATCTTGACGATGGCTGCACCCCAGGTAAAGCCACCGCCCACACCTTCCAGCATCACTGTATGACCAGGCTTGACCCGGCCATCACGTACAGCCAGATCCAGTGCCAGCGGTATCGAAGCCGCAGATGTATTGCCATGCTGATCAACTGTGACGACTACCCTATCCATAGGCATTCGCATTTTTTTTGCAGTGCTTTGCATGATGCGTATGTTTGCCTGATGCGGTATCAGCCAGTCAATCTGATCCGTAGTCAGACCAGCAATTTCCAGCGCTTCGTTGGCAACCTTTTCCAACAAATTGACCGCCAGCTTAAAGACGGCCTGGCCATCCATATACAAAAACGCGCTACCTTCAACTACGCCACTCTGGACATTGCCTGGTACGCATAAAATATTTGCATAGCTGCCATCTGCATGTAATTTGGTCGCCAGGACACCTGGCTCTTCTGAACGAGACATGACGATTGCACCTGCACCATCACCAAACAGTACGCAAGTAGTGCGGTCTTCAAAATTCAGGATGCGGGAAAATACTTCAGCGCCGATCACCAGCACGTTTTTATGATTACCCGCCTTGATCATGCTGTCAGCGATGGACAACGCGTACATGAAGCCACTGCAAACCGCTTGCACATCAACTGCAGCTGCACCATTGGTGATGCCCAGCTTGTTTTGCACTACGCAGGCAGTACTTGGGAAGCCACCAAGAAAATCGGGGGTTGAGGTTGCCAGCACGATCAAGTCAATATCGTTGGCCTGCATTTTAGCGGCATCCAGTGCACGCTTTGCAGCTTCCACCGCCATATCACTGGTCGCAACAGAAGGCTCAGCATAGTGGCGAAAGGAAATTCCGCTACGGGAAAATATCCACTCGTCCGAAGTTTCTATGCCCTTCGCCGCCAGTTGATCGGTCAATTCCTGATTGCTTACTTTTTTGGGGGGCAGGTAACTGCCTGTACCTATAATTTCGCTATAGAAAGTCATGCGGTTTTCTGTACCAAGAGTTCATTGTTGTCTGGAGCAACTACTTCAGCAACTGCCTCAGCATCTGCCATAGGCATCAATTTTGCCATTGAAGTCGCAATGCGTGACAATACATCATTTTTAGCGGCATCGAATGCGCGCTGTATTGCCCACTCATAACTATATTTATCTGCACTACCATGACTTTTAAATACCAGGCCACGCAAGCCCAGCAAACTGCCGCCATTGTAGTTGGAAGGATTCATGGTGCGCGAGATGGATTTCAAAGCGCCACGCGCAAAAATCGCGCCCAACATATTCAAGGGATTACTCTTGAAGGCTGCTGTCAGGGTAATTTTTACAAAACGCCCCATCCCTTCAGCCGCTTTCAATGTGACATTGCCGACAAAGCCATCGCAAACGACGATATCGGTCGTGCCTTCAAAAATATCGTTACCTTCGACATTGCCATAAAAATTCAGCAGGCCACGCTCATGATCGGCACGCAATAATTGCGCTGTCTTTTTGACGACATCATTACCCTTGATATCTTCCTCACCTACATTCAACAAACCTATGCTTGGTTTATCTTTACCCTCCAGTGCAGACACCAGGGCGGAGCCCATGATGGCAAACTGATGCAGGTGCAGAGGCTCGCAATCCACATTCGCGCCCAGATCCAGCATATAGGTAGGGAGATTTTTTTGATTCGGCAAGATGCTGCAAATTGCCGGACGGTCAACACCCGGCATGGTTTTCAACACATAGCGTGACACAGCCATCAGCGCGCCGGTATTACCCGCAGAAACGCAGGCTTGGGCAGCGCCTTCTTTCACCTGGTTGATGGCGACGCGCATGGAAGAATCTTTCTTGCGGCGCAAGGCAACTTCTATCGGGTCATCCATCTCTACCACTTCTGTGGCATTGATAATTTTTAAGCGTGTATGTGCACTGGCATGTAGCTTCTTCAGCTCGGCCTGAATGATTGATTCAGAGCCCACCAGGAGAAATTCGACATCAGGTTCGCGATTGGCAAAAGCAACAGCTGCTGCCACTGTAACTGCCGGGCCATGATCTCCGCCCATGCAGTCTATGGAAATTTTAATTGTCATGTAGTGATACGAAACTTCAATCCGAAACAGCGAGTGTATCAAACCGGGACAGCCATCATCCCGAATTAATTTTTCAAAAGCAGGATTATCTCAAAAATTCAAAGACTCGCCGACAACAATTCAATCAAAAAGCAAATTAAGCACCCACTCAATCTCGCAAGAATGTATTGAACAAGCAAGTCAGGGATAGGTTAACGCAAAAAAGCGGCGCCAAGTCAGAGACTCGTCACGCCGCTTCTTTACCAGGAACAGAGATTACTCGTCGTTCTTGGTTTTCAATACTTTACGACCACGGTAAAAGCCGTTAGGGCTGATGTGGTGACGCAGATGTGTTTCACCAGTTGTTGGCTCGATACCAAGTTGTGGTGCAACCAGGAAATCGTGGGAACGGTGCATGCCACGCTTGGATGGGGATTTTTTATTTTGCTGAACTGCCATGATAACTCCTAATACTTCAAAAAATGTTTCTAAAATTTAACACGCCTGGTTGAAGAATGCGAACATCAGCAACCAAGAATCCCTAACAATACTTCGACCTGAGTGTTTTTTCAGAATAATGCCACTAGGTACGCCCATTAATTTTCTTCAGCACGGCAAAAGGTGATGCCTTTTTACCGACTTCCGCGTCAATCGCTGCAGTAGTATCTGCTGAAGCCAACGGTAGATCCGGGCATACTGCATGTTTGGGCGATTGGGGTATTGCCAGTAGCGCTTCATCCTCTATCAAATCCATGACATTGAATGTTTTGCTACCTACTACAACATCGATCTCGTCATCCTCGAGCAATGCGTCAATTTCATCTGCATTTTCTTCGTTTTTGGCGAGTATCAATATGGATTCAGAGTCAATATCAAATGCAAACGGTGTCAAACAACGCTGACACATCAACTGCACCGAGCCATTCACAGACAATTGCAACTGCGCGTGACCCAGCTTGTCATTTCCACCCTGCAGAGACCAGTTCAACGCACCTTCGGTGTTTGCACTTTCTTCTGACAGGCGAGGTAAATCTGCGACTAAAATGCTTCCCGAACGCTGCTCTTCGAGCCGGGAGAACGTGAAAGCGTCAATCACAAATGCTTGCATAGGATTATTTGAACCCAGAAAACCTGCGATAATAACAGGATTACACCTAAGTAGTCAAAGAATTGGCGTGATTTTTTCACGCCACAGCTATGAAAATCACAGGAAATGTTTTCACAATGCAAACAAACAAGCAGCAGAACAGGCTGATACTGGCATCGAGCTCAGTGTACCGCCGTGAATTGCTGGCAAGATTGCAATTCAACTTCGAAAGTATAGCACCTGAACTTGATGAAAGCCCCAAGTCAGGCGAAAGTCCCGAACAAACCGCCTTGCGCCTGGCACAACAAAAGGCTGAAGCGATAGCAAAAAATCAGCCTGAAGCCATTATCATAGGTTCGGACCAGGTCGCAACGCTGGACCGCTTGCAAATTGGCAAACCTGGCAATCATGCTGCAGCTTTAAAGCAATTGCAGCTCATGCGTGGACGCGAAGTGGCATTCCATACGGCTTTGTGTGTTTTGGACAATCGTCAACACGCACCCTTCCCTATGCAAATCCAGGATGTCTGTACGACAGTCAGGTTCAGGGATTTAAGCGATGCAGAACTGGATGCCTATTTACGTATAGAACAGCCCTATGATTGCGCAGGTAGCGCCAAGAATGAAGGACTGGGTATCGCCATCATAGAAAGCATCAAAAGTGACGACCCCACCGCATTGACAGGCCTGCCACTTATTGCCCTGACCAGCATGTTGCGCAATACCGGCCTGAGTTTCTTCAATCTTTGAATTCATTACTTTACCAATTTCATAAAATAAAAAATCAAAACCCCATGACAGGCACGCTTTACTTAATCCCCAACACCCTGGGTCTGAACGAAGATCAGCAAGTTAATTTACTTGCCAGCATCATTCCTGACACCGTACAAAAAATGACGGCAGAACTCAGCCATTTTGTCGCTGAAAATGCCAAAACCACGCGCGCTTATTTGAAATACCTGGCACAGGTACATCCTCTACAAAAAGCCATGCAGGAAATCCAGATCAGCGAATTGAATATCAACACTCCTGCGCAAGCACTGGAAGGCTTGCTGCAGCCCTTACTGCAAGGCCATGATGTAGGTTTGATATCTGAAGCTGGCGTGCCCGCCGTTGCCGATCCCGGCGCCAATCTGGTCAGGCTCGCTCATCAACGCAATATCAAGGTACGACCACTGGTTGGCCCCTCCTCGCTGTTACTGGCTTTGATGGGCAGCGGGCTGAATGGGCAAAGCTTTGCCTTTCATGGTTATTTGCCGACAGATACAGTGCTCAGGGCAAAGCGCATCAAAGAACTTGAAGAGAGATCAAAAAAAGAGAAGCAAACGCAATTACTCATAGAAACGCCATACCGCAATGCAGCCATGCTGGAAGCACTGAGTAATCACTGCAGTCCAGGCACTCTGATATGCGTAGCAACAGATTTGAGTCTGGACACAGAATCACTGCAAACAAAAACTGCTGCTGAGTGGAAAAACAGTTTAAGCAAGCAGCAAGGCCCTGATTTTCATAAAAAACCGACAGTTTTCTTATTCTTAAGCAATTAAAAAGTGCACGACCGGTCGATTTTTTCTATTTGCGCTAAGATGTCTTTTTTCTGGAGGAATGCATATGCTGAATTTTGATTTTTACAACCCTACACAAATCCTGTTTGGCAAAGGACGCATAGCCGACCTGAACAAAGCCATCCCGGCTGAAGCCCATGTGCTGATGCTGTATGGTGGTGGCAGCATCAAGCAAAACGGTGTTTACGATGAAGTTATTGCCGCACTCGGCACACGCCAGGTGACAGAATTTACTGGCATTGAACCCAATCCCAGCTATGAAACCCTGATGAAAGCCGTCGAACTCATCAAGCAAAACAAGGTAGACTTTTTGCTTGCAGTTGGCGGCGGCTCTGTCATTGATGGCACCAAATTTATCGCCGCCGCAGCCTTGTTCGAAGGTGATGATCCTTGGGTCATCATGGAAAAACGCGGCAGCAATGTGACCAAGGCCATGCCGTTTGGCAGCGTACTGACCTTGCCAGCCACTGGCTCTGAAATGAATAATGGCGGGGTTGTCACCCGCAAATCCATCAAGGCAAAAATGGCTTTCTCCAGCCGTCATTGTTTCCCGCAATTCTCGGTACTGGATCCGACCAAAACCTTTACCCTGCCAGTGCGCCAGATAGGCAATGGCGCAGTTGATGCCTTTGTCCACGTCATGGAACAGTACCTGACCTACCCGGTGAATTCACCTGTACAAGACAGGTTTGCTGAAGGCTTGTTGCTGACACTCATAGAAGAAGGCCCGAAAGCCCTGGCAAATCCTGAAGATTACGACGTACGCGCCAATCTGATGTGGTGTGCCACCATGGCCCTGAACGGCCTTATCTCGACTGGCGTACCGCAAGACTGGGCAACGCATATGATAGGTCATGAACTGACAGCCTTGCATAACATAGACCATGCACAAACCCTGGCCATCGTGCTGCCTAGCATGCTGCGCGTCCGCAAGGAAGGCAAACGGGCAAAGTTACTGCAATTTGCCGAACGCGTCTGGGGTTTGCACGAAGGTGATGAAGACAGCCGCATAGAAACAGCCATCAGTCGCATGCAAGATTACTTTGAACAAATGGGCGTCAAGACCCGCCTCAGCGACTACCAGCTTGGCAGCAATGATATTGCACCAATCTTGTCAGCACTGGAAACCCATCGCATGGTCAGTCTCGGTGAAAAACGTGATGTGACTTTGGATGTCAGCCGTCAGGTGTTGGAATTGAGTTTGTAATACCAGGGGTATCAGTAAGTCGCCATTTTTCAACTTTGTTGGGAAGTAGCGACTAGCCCTGCAGTGCCATACATCATGAGCCTTCACCTTCTCCGCACTTTTAGTTCACGACGCTTTCGCAACCCGGTTGAGGGGCGTTACTCTATCTATCAACGACCTTCTTTAATAACAGCAAGCTGCAATCGCTGCAATAAACCCTTTTTATTCCACCCCATAGAAATACCAACTGTAGTTTATAGCGAAGTTGGGGGTGGTTACGCCAGAGTCAAAGGGGAGATATGCGGAATCGTAGCAGGCACAGGGGCCTGCACAAAGTGTGGGCAAATCGTAGGGGCAATTAACTGGCCAGAGGCCGCTTACATTGCCATAACAATACCGGGAGGCGTGGTATGGGCTTGGAACACTAGCTTTATTCCGGCATTACAAGCCAAGATTAGTGGGGATAAAGTTAAATTAAGGCATATGCTAATGTTCGACTGGCACTTGGTGAGATTTACATCACTGTAGTGGTCAAGTAAATCAGGACAAAGAAATAGGAGAATTTACAGCGTAGTG
>JAZJXP010000162.1:18338-21740 GCA_040390835.1 Pseudomonadota bacterium | reverse complement strand
GTTGATCGGCCGGTAGATGAAGTTCAGGATATCCTGACTTTGTCTGAACATGCAACCTCACTTGATACGCCACTGGACAATGATCCTCAATCCAGTCTCATGGATATGTTGCCTGGTGACAGTGATGATGCGCCAGACATTCGGGCTGAACAACATGAAATGACGATACTGGTCAGAGATTGGTTGTCAAAATTGCCGGATAAGCAACGTATTGTCATAGTCCGCCGTTTTGGTTTGGATAATGATGACCCGGCAACGCTGGAAACTCTGGCCGATGAAATGGGGATTACCCGTGAACGTGTGCGTCAGATACAGCAGGAGGCGCTCATCAAGCTCAAACGCTCATTTGCTTCACGTGGTGTAGGGCGTGATTCTGTACTTTAAAGCGCGTTCCTTGGTTAATTCGAATATTTCTTGAGATGTGCATCCGCGCATCTCTTATAATTCCGTCTTTTAAATCTCACTTCCTGCTGGCGTGATATGTTTTGCGCCGCCAATTTCCATGAATACAATAGAAATTCGCTCTTTAGATATGGACGCGCGTGGCGTCGGTAATTTGCAAAATGAAGATGGCACCACGGGCAAGGTAGTCTTTGTCGATGGCGCGCTGCCTGGCGAATTGGTAGAGTTCAGCACCTACAAGAAGAAAGCCAGTTGGGAGGCTGCTACCATGATGAGTCTGGTGCGTGAGTCTTCACAAAGGGTGGAGCCTAAATGTGAATTTTTTGGCACTTGCGGCGGTTGCTCCATGCAACATCTGGATGCCAGCGCGCAGGTGGCCATGAAGCAGCGCGTGCTGGAAGATAATCTCTGGCATATCAGTAAGATCAAATCCGACATCATGCTGCGCCCCATCATAGGCCCAATCTGGGGTTACCGCTACCGTGCCCGCCTGTCAGTGCGTCATGTGATCAAAAAAGGCACGGTATTGGTTGGTTTTCATGAGAAAAAATCGCGCTACGTTGCGAATATGGAAACCTGTGAAATTCTCCCAGCGCATGTTTCTGCAATGCTCATGCCTTTGCGTGGTCTGGTTGCTTCATTATCTATCGTTGAGGCTTTGCCGCAAATTGAGTTGGCGATAGGTGAGGGTGTCACTGCCATGGTCTTGCGCATCATGGCGCCATTGACTACGGATGATGAAGTTAAATTGAAGGCATTTGCCGACCAGTATCAGGTGCAATGGTGGTTGCAAACCAAGGGGCCGGATACTGCCGAACCTTACTATCCCGCGACCAGTGATTTGCATTATTTGCTACCAGAATTTGGAGTGAAAATGCCTTTCAAGCCCACTGATTTCACACAGGTTAATCACCATATCAACCGTGTGCTAGTGGCGCGCGCTTTGCGCATGCTGGATGTGCAAAAAGATGAACGTATTGCCGACCTGTTCTGTGGTCTGGGTAATTTCACCTTGCCTATCGCCACTCTGGCGAAAGAGGTGGTTGGTATTGAGGGTAGTGATGCCCTGACCGAGCGTGCTTTGGAAAATGCCAAACACAATGGTCTGGCTGAGAAAACATCATTTAGTACGCGTAATTTGTTCGAAATAACTGCGCAAGATTTCGTCAAGCTGGGCAAGTTTGACCGCTTTTTGATCGATCCACCGCGTGACGGTGCCATGGCTGTTTGTCAGGCCCTGATTGATCTGGGTGAAATTGCACCTGAATTAAAGCCCAGGCGCCTGGTCTATGTCTCTTGCAGCCCCTCGACCCTGGCCAGGGATGCCGGCATGCTGGTGAATCAGGCTGGTTACCGCCTCAGCAGTGCTGGTGTTATCAATATGTTCCCGCATACGTCCCACGTTGAATCCATGGCAGTCTTTGATCTGATCTAGATTTTGCAGCGGCTAATTCACCAGTATTGCTAACAATTGACAGTGGATTTGCCTTGATGCAATGAAATCCTTATTTTAGATAGTAAAAGTTTAATTGATCCAGTCTGCGACCAATTGTATTTCTTGAAAGACATATCTGGGATGGTGGTTTCATGTTAAAATCTAAGGTTAGATGAATTCTTGAAATTTTTCTTAACCCTTTCTTTTTATTGGAGTTTTTAGATGGCTATCGAACGTACATTGTCTATTATTAAGCCTGATGCAGTTGCAAAAAACGTCATCGGTCAAATTTACAGCCGCTTTGAAGGCGCTGGCCTGAAAGTAGTTGCTGCCCGTATGGCGCAGTTGTCCCGTGCTGAAGCTGAAGGCTTCTATGCTGTTCACAGTGCACGTCCTTTCTTTAAAGACCTGGTTGATTTCATGATCTCCGGTCCTGTGATGATTCAAGTCCTGGAAGGCGAAGGCGCAATTTTGAAAAACCGTGACCTGATGGGCGCGACAGATCCTAAGAAGGCAGATGCTGGCACTATCCGTGCTGACTTCGCTGATTCTATCGATGCTAACGCTGTTCATGGTTCTGATGCTCCAGAAACAGCTGCTGTGGAAATTGCTTACTACTTCCCAGCGTTGAACGTTTATTCCCGTTAATTCAGACTTTGTCTGCATGTAACAGAATAAAGAATTAAGATATACACCTCATGCGGTCTGGTGCTGTATGAGGTGCGAAAGAGAAGATCATGACGGTACTCACAAATTTATTGGATCTGGATCCAGCACAGCTCGTTGCGTATTGCGGCGACTTGGGTGAGAAGCCGTTTCGTGCCAAACAATTGCAACGCTGGATACACCAGTTTGGTGCCAGTTCGTTTGATGAAATGACAGATCTCGCGAAATCCCTGCGCGAGAAGCTCGCTACGCGAGCGATGATTGCCGCTCCTGCTGTGATCAGCGACCATACTTCCACAGATGGCACTAGAAAATGGCTGGTCGATGTCGGTCAGGGCAATGCTGTAGAAACTGTATTTATTCCCGAAGAAAACCGTGGCACCCTGTGTATTTCTACTCAGGCAGGCTGCGCCGTGAATTGCCGCTTTTGTTCTACTGGCAAACAAGGTTTTAACCGTAACCTGAGTGTGGGCGAAATCATCGGCCAGCTCTGGATGGCAGAATTTGAATTGCGCAAGACCAAAGGTATTGCTCCCGGCCATAAGGGCGAACGTCAGATCACCAATGTGGTCATGATGGGCATGGGCGAGCCTTTGCTGAATTTTGAACCAACTGTGACTGCTTTGCGTCTCATGCTTGATGATAATGCCTATGGCTTGTCGCGTCGCCGTGTGACGCTGTCTACCAGTGGCGTTGTTCCTATGATAGACAAGCTGTCGCAGGAATGTCCGGTAGCGCTGGCCGTGTCCCTGCATGCGTCGAATGATACTTTGCGTGACAGCCTTATACCACTGAACAAGAAGCATCCATTGAAGGAGTTGATGGCGGCTTGTAAGCGCTATCTGGAATTTGCACCACGCGATTTTGTGACGTTTGAATATTGCATGCTGGATGGTGTC
>JAZJXP010000162.1:0-18328 GCA_040390835.1 Pseudomonadota bacterium | reverse complement strand
TCAATGATACCGATGCGCATGCGAGAGAGTTGATAGAGTTGGTGCGCGATGTACCGTGCAAGTTTAATTTGATTCCTTTTAATCCTTTTCCGGAATCCGGCCTGAAGCGATCGGCCAACCCGCGCATTAAAGCTTTTGCCCAGATTTTGCTGGATGCGGGCTTGGTAACAACCACGCGCAAAACCCGTGGTGATGATATTGACGCGGCTTGTGGTCAACTGGCTGGTGAAGTGCAAGATAGAACACGCGTGCAAGAGCGCATGCAAAAGATGGCGGAATATCAAAAGAAGTTTGGCGAAAATTTTGGCAAGATCGTGGAGATCACTCAGTGAAAATTTTTCAAATGCGTCAGTGTTTTTTGACCGGGGTGCTTGCAGTGATTGCACTCTCTTTGTCTGCATGTGCAAGCAAAAGCCTGGAGGGTGACAGGCCTGAACAAAACATGTCTGCTGAAAAGCAGGAAGCGCGAAAACGTGCATCCATACGGATGGAGTTGGCAGTTGGCTATTATCAACAGGGGCAGCAGAAAGTTGCCTTGGAAGAGATACGTCAGGCTTTGTTGATTTCACCTGATTTGGTTGATGCCTTTAGTTTGCGCGCACTGATTTTCATGGACATGGGCGACAAACAGTTGGCTGAAGATAATTTTTTGCATGCACTGAAACTGGCACCTGGCAATAGTGACATAGGTAATAATTATGGTTGGTTCTTGTGTTTGAACGGTCGCGAAAAGCAAGGTCTCGTTTATCTTGAAGGTGCAATCAAGGATCCTGCCTATAATGCGCCAGTCAAAGCATTGAATAATGCTGGTTTGTGCAGCTTGCGTATGAAGGACCCGCTTGGTGCAGAGCGTTATTTCATGCAAGGTCTTCGCGAAGATGCGGGCAATCCCCTGATTAATGCCAACCTCGCTCAGGTGTTATACAACCGTGGTGAATACAAGCAAGCGCGGTTTTATATCGGTCGTGTGCTTAAGTTTGAAGTGCTGGCAGCTGATGTATTGTGGCTGGCCATGAAAATTGAAAAAAAACTGGGTGATGAGGCTGCATTGAATAGTCTTGGCACGCAATTGCGTCGCCGCCATCCCAATTCAAAAGAATTTTCTCTGTACCAACGTGGAGTGTTTGATGAGTGATGCGGGCGCGAATTTACCTGTAGAACCTTTGGCCTCGGAGATGGTTGAGAACAAAGCTATTTTGTCTGTGGTACAGACTGCTGGTGCGCAACTGTCTGCCGCGCGTGTTCAATTGGGTTTGAGTTTGCAACAGGTTGCAGATCAACTCAAGTTGTCTCAGCGGCAAATACTTGCGCTGGAAAATAATCAGTTCGATGATTTGCCTAAGATGGTGATAGTGCGCGGTTTTGTGCGCTCATATGCGAAGCTTCTCAAGCTTGACCCTGCGCCAATTATCGATTCGCTGCCGGCAGAAAAAGGCTTGGGTGGTTTGGATGCAGATTTGCGTCCTACCCTGGCAACACCATTTATGGAGTCCCGCACGCCTTTCCTTGGGCGGCAAGATGCCAATAATAATCGCAAGTATGTGATTGGTGCGGTAGTGTTGGCTGCATGTGCCCTGATTTTTGTCGCGGTACAAAAGCTGGAGCAAAACGAATACTTCAAGAGCTTGATATCTGCCCAGCCCGCAAAAAAAAATCCTGATGCCGAGCTTGAAAAACCACTAGAAAATACTCAGCCTGCTACCGTAAAGCCGGAAGCTGAAAAATCCCCTGCGTCGACTATTCCCACCGTGCTTGGTACTGCCAATGAAGCAAAGCCGGAAGCTCAGGATGTTATTGCTCCACCTAAGTTGAATCAGGAAGTTCCGGGCGCGTCAGTGCCGGCAGTTGTGCAACAAAGCCCTGCACCAGCGACCATATCTGCTCCGGTTTCGGCTGCAACCCCGGCCGCAGCTTCTATCCCTGCTGTAGTGCCGGCTCAGTTGGTTGCCGATGCAGCTAATAATCAGCTGAAATTGAAATTCCGGCAGGATTCATGGATACAGGTAAAACGTGAAAACGGCACCGTCGTAACATCTCATCTTGCTAAAGCCGGTACTGAAGAAGTATTTGACATGAAAGAAGCCTTGCAGTTAAGGATAGGCAATGCCGCTGGTGTAGATGGCTGGTTACGTGGCAAGTCCATGGGGATTGCGCCGGGCAAAGATAGTAATGTCATTAATATGAATGTGAAGTAAAGATGACGGATTTTTTATCAGAAATCGGTTCTGGTCCCAAGCTTAGACGCGCCTCCCGTTCTGCCAAGGTTGTGTATGGTGCACGTGAAGTTCTCGTTGGTGGCGGTGCTCCTGTCGTAGTGCAATCCATGACGAATACCGACACGGCAGATGTGATCGGCACAGCAATACAAATTAAGGAATTGGCCAGGGCTGGATCTGAACTGGTGCGTATTACAGTCAATAATGCTGAGGCCGCAGCGGCAGTGCCGGCGATACGTGAGCAGCTCGACAGAATGGATATTGATGTCCCTCTGGTAGGTGATTTTCACTACAATGGTCATACTCTGCTGAATGATTTTCCTGACTGTGCCAGGGCTTTATCCAAGTACAGGATTAATCCCGGCAATGTAGGGCAGGGTGCCAAGCGCGATACCCAGTTTGCCCAGATGATAGAAATGGCTTGCCGCTACGATAAACCAGTACGCATAGGTGTTAACTGGGGTAGCCTGGACCAGGCTTTGCTGGCGCGCATCATGGACGACAATGCCAAACGTGCTTCGCCATGGAGTGTGCAGGCGGTCATGTATCAAGCCCTGATCACCTCTGCCATTGAGAGCGCGCAAAAAGCAGAAGAATTGGGTCTGTCCGGTGACAAGATTATCCTGTCTTGCAAAGTATCTGGGGTGCAAGATTTGATCGCGGTGTATCGTGAGCTGGCAGCACGTTGTGACTATCCTTTGCACCTTGGTCTGACCGAGGCGGGCATGGGTAGCAAAGGCATCGTTGCTTCCACAGCGGCGCTGTCTGTGCTGATGCAAGAAGGTATAGGCGACACCATACGCATATCCCTGACGCCAGAACCAGGCGGTGATCGCTGCAGAGAAGTTATTGTTGGGCAAGAGATTTTGCAAACCATGGGCTTGCGTAAATTCACACCTATGGTCATTGCCTGCCCTGGTTGCGGCAGAACCACTTCTACTGTATTCCAGGAATTGGCTGATGATATCCAGAGTTTCTTGCGCAATCAGATGCCAGTCTGGAAAAGTCAGTACCCAGGCGTTGAAAATATGAACGTCGCCGTCATGGGCTGTATCGTTAATGGCCCCGGTGAATCCAAGCATGCCAATATCGGTATCAGTTTGCCAGGCACGGGCGAGTCACCTGCAGCGCCAGTCTTTATTGATGGTGCCAAGGCGCTTACCTTGCGTGGTGACCGCATTGCAGAAGAGTTTCAGGACATCGTGCTGGAATATGTCAAGAGTCACTATGCCCCAGTGCATGGCGTAATAAATAATTAAATCAGGTAGCAAGCATGTCGGAAATAAAAAAAGCAGAAAAAATAGCCGGTGTGAAAGGGATGAACGACCTTTTGCCGGACGACGCCCCTTTGTGGGAGTTGTTTGAAAATACTGTGCAATCCGTGTTGAAGAGTTACGGCTTTCAACAAGTCCGTACTCCCATCGTTGAACCTACCAATTTGTTTGCGCGTGGTTTGGGTGAAGTAACTGATGTCGTTGAAAAGGAAATGTACTCCTTTGAAGACTCCATGAATGGCGACAAACTGACTTTGCGTCCTGAAGGTACGGCTGGTGTCGTACGTTCTGCCATTGAACATAATCTTGTCTATGATGGCCCAAGGCGCTTGTGGTATACCGGCCCCATGTTCCGTCACGAAAGACCGCAGCGTGGCCGTTATCGTCAATTTCATCAAGTTGGTGCTGAAGCGCTGGGCTTTACCGGCCCCGATATTGATGCAGAGCTGATTATGATGTGCCAGCGTTTTTGGGACGACCTGGGCTTGGATAAGGTGCGTCTGGAATTGAATTCCATAGGTGATGCAGAAGAAAGAAATCAGCACAAGTCTGCATTGATCGCTTATTTTGAGCTGCATCAGGACATTCTCGATGCGGAAGCAAAAAGGCGCTTGTTGACCAATCCTTTGCGTATTCTGGACACCAAAAACCCAGCCATGCAAGAGATGGTCAATGCAGCGCCAAAATTGCTCGACTATCTGGGTGCTGAATCCCTGGCACATTTTGAAGGTGTGCAAAAGATTTTGCGTCACAACAGCATTCCATTCACGATCAACCCCCGCCTGGTGCGCGGCCTTGATTACTATAATCGTACCGTATTTGAATGGATTACTGACGAATTAGGTTCGCAGGGCACTGTGTGTGCTGGTGGCCGTTATGATGCCTTGTTTGGTATTTTTGGTGGCAAGCCTACACCAGCCTGTGGTTTTGCCATGGGTATAGAACGTTTGCTGGAATTGATGAAAGCCAATGGCGACGTACATCAACCTGCAATGTGCGATGCATATCTGGTCCATCAGGGTGCAGAGGCGCAAATGCAAGCCATGGTATTAAGTGAGCGTTTGCGTGATGCTGGTCTGGATGTTGTGTTACATTGCGCAACTGCCAACGGTGTGGGCAGTTTCAAGTCACAAATGAAGAAGGCCGACGGCAGCGGTGCTGCTTACGCAGTCATCATAGGTGAAGATGAGGCAAATAATAATACGGTGAGTATCAAAGAATTGCGTGCTGGCGATACTGAAAATAATCAGGTCAACGTACCCTTCGATACAGCAGTGGATTATCTGGTCGATCAAATCGCTGGTAGTGCAGACGCGGATTGCTGTGATGATCCAAATCATCACCATGTGCACCATTAATCCATATTGAATATATTAATAACATAGATAGACGAAGACGCTATGGCATACAATTTAGAAGAACAAGAGCAGTTAGATAATCTCAAGGCAATCTGGAAAAAATACGGCAATATGGCGACCTGGGTGCTTATCGCCGCCCTGGCCGCCTACGCTGGCTGGACTGCCTGGTCCTCGCGTCAAAACAGTCAGACATTGCAAGCTTCCCAGTTATATGAAGAAATGCAGAAGTCAGTTGTTGCCAAAAATAATGCCAAAGTACAAGCAGTGGCAGAGGATTTGAAAACCAAATTTGCCTCTACTTCTTATGCGCCTATGGCTGCATTGGTGGCTGCCAAGAGTGCGTTTGATGCGAATGATCTGAAAGCAGCCAAGAGCCAATTGCAATGGGTTGCTGATACTTCCAAAGCAGATGAATATAAGGCGCTGGCAAAAATACGCCTGGCAGGCATTTCTCTGGATGAAAAGGCCTATGACGAAGCATTGAAGCAATTGTCAGGCACTTTCCCTGAGCAATTTGACGCTGATGTGCTCGATGCTAAAGGTGATATTTACATCGCGCAAAATAAGATTGAAGAGGCACGTACAGCTTATAAGTCAGCTTTAGAGAAAATGTCGGATAAAAGTCCAGGTCGCCAGGCTTTGCAAATGAAGCTGGATGTAATCGGCGGTGTGACAGATGCTAAAGTTGTCAGTAAATAAGGGGAATCATACATGCAATTTTCTGCCAAACTGCTTATAGCATCGTCTGCATTCCTGGCTTTGACGGGCTGTTCCACGCTGTCGTCACTGAATCCGTTTTCATCGAAATCCGATGCAAAAAATCAGCCAGCTGTTTTGACTGACATCAAGGCCACAATGGCGATCAAGCCTAGTTGGACTGTTGCAATTGGTACTGCCGGCAATTATGTTTTTTCTCCTGCAGTGCAAGCTCAAAATGTCTATGTTGCCGCAGCTGATGGTGCCATTGCGCGTATAGAAGTAGCGACTGGCCGTACTGTCTGGCGTATCAATGCTGGCATGCGCCTGACCGCCGGTGTTGGTGTTGATGGTACAACCGTTGCTGTTGCAGGTGAAAAAGGTCAGGTACTGGCATTCGACCTGGATGGTAAATTGCGTTGGAAAGTACAAAGCACAAATGAGATTTTGTCTGCCCCGGCTGTTGGTCAGGGCCTGGTTGTTGTGCGCAGCATTGATAACAAAGTCAGTGCTTATGATCTCACTACAGGTGAGCGTAAATGGTCGATAGAGCGTCCCTTGCCACCTTTGACCCTGCGTCTTGCTCCTGGCATTGTGATACATGAGCAACAGGCAATTGTTGCCATGCCTGGTGGTCGTATGTCTGCGCTGGCATTGAATAATGGTGGTTTGCGCTGGGAAGCAACAGTAGGCGAGCCTAAGGGCGCTACTGAGCTCGAACGCGTTGCTGATGTTTCCGGCGCGCCCGTGATCATGGGCAGCGATATCTGTGCCAGTTCTTATCAGGGCAGGGTAGCCTGTTTTGATGTTGGCACTGGTGCTTTGCGCTGGAGTAAGGCATTGTCCAGTGAGGTGGGCGTCAGTGTTGACGAGCGCTTTGTCTTTGCTGCTGATGTAGCTGGCGCAGTGAATGCCTTTGCGCGTAATGGCGGTGCAAGTGCCTGGCGTAATGATAAACTCAACTATCGTCGTCTTTCCGCCCCAATTTCATATGACCGCGCAGTGGCGGTTGGTGATTTCGCAGGTTATGTCCACTTCCTTTCCAGGGAAGATGGTTCTTTCATCGGACGTGTTACTACCGATGGTAGTCAGATTTTAGCGGCACCTTTGGTGGTCGATGCTAAACTGATCGTTCAAACAAAATCAGGATCAGTGGTTGCTCTTGCAGCCGAGTAATAATAATGAAGCCGGTTATCGCACTTATAGGCCGACCTAACGTCGGCAAATCCACGCTGTTCAATCGGCTCACCCGTTCACGCGACGCTTTGGTCGCAGATTTACCTGGCTTGACCAGGGATAGGCATTACGGCGAAGGCCGTGTTGGTGAACGCCCCTTTTTGGTGATTGACACAGGTGGTTTCGAGCCTGTCGCCAAAGAAGGCATCATGCATGAAATGGCCAAACAGACTAAACAGGCTGTGGCTGAAGCAGACGTTGTTGTTTTTATCGTCGATGGCCGTCAAGGTTTGACGCCGCATGACAAAACCATCACAGATTTCCTGCGCAAATCAGGTCGCTCCGTCATGTTGGTGGTGAATAAGGCTGAAGGTATGAAATATACCTCGGTCACTGCAGACTTTTACGAGTTGGGCCTGGGAGATCCTTATGTGATCTCATCTGCTCACGGTGATGGTGTGTCGGATCTGGTTGAAGAAATGCTTGATATCGCTTTTGCCCAGCGTCCGCCAGAAGTGGAAGAGCCTGAACCCAATGTCAGAGGTATCAAGATTGCCATCGTTGGCCGACCTAACGTTGGTAAATCGACTTTGGTGAATACCTTGCTGGGTGAAGAAAGGGTAATTGCCTTTGACATGCCTGGGACCACCCGTGATTCCATAGAAATACCGTTCGAGCGTGATGGTGTCCACTACTCTCTGATTGATACTGCAGGTATCCGTCGTCGCGGTAAAGTTTTTGAAGCGATAGAGAAGTTTTCTGTCGTTAAAACTCTGCAGTCTGTGTCAGAAGCCAATGTGGTATTGCTGCTGCTCGATGCGCAACAGGATATTTCAGAGCAGGATGCGCATATCGCCGGGTTTATCCTGGAATCTGGCCGTGCCCTGGTTGTTGGTGTCAATAAATGGGATGGTTTGCAAAGCGACAGGCGTGATGAAATCAAGCTGGATATCGAGCGTAAACTGAATTTCCTGACATTTGCCAAATTCCATTTTATTTCAGCACTCAAATCGACTGGTATAGCACCTTTGATGAAGTCCATCGATGCTGCGTATGCTGCTGCGATGGTCAACTTGTCTACGCCTAAGCTTACGCGTGCCTTGATTGAGGCTGTAGAGCATCAGCAACCCAAGCGCAAGGGCTCCATCCGTCCCAAGCTGCGGTATGCCCATCAGGGTGGACAAAATCCACCTATTATTGTCATTCACGGCAATGCACTGGAAGCAGTGGGCGATGTATATAAGCGCTATCTTGAAAAACACTTCCGTGAGACTTTCTCGCTGACTGGCACGCCTTTGAGAATTGAAATGCGTTCTGGCAAGAATCCGTTTGACAAGTCGTCCAAGTAAGGTCGTTCAAGTAAATTTGCTGGCAAGTATCAAAATGTAAAAAAAGCTTGGTTCATATCCTTTTGCAGTGAAATTTAAGCAAGGGATATGCAATTAAGATAAAAATAGATTACATTACTTTGTAATCAACTTCTGGGAATACTTGTATTCTGATAAGTAGTCCCCAACTCCTAATCACAACAACACAATGGAGCTGTTATGAGCAATAAAGGGCAATTATTACAAGACCCATTTCTGAACGCTTTGCGTAAAGAGCATATTCCTGTATCAATTTATCTGGTCAATGGCATCAAGTTACAAGGCCATATCGAATCTTTCGATCAGTATGTGGTTTTGCTGCGCAATACTGTGACGCAAATGGTTTACAAGCATGCTATCTCCACCGTCGTGCCAGCGCGCGCTGTCAGCATCAACACTGAGCCAGAGGCAGAGTAATTTTTGAGTACTGAATTAAAGAAGTCGTCTATGCGCGCCGCTTTAGTCGGCGTTGATTTTGGTAAGGACGACTTTGCCGCCAGTCTGGAAGAACTATCTTTGCTCTCGCAATCTGCGGGGGCGGAGCCCGTCACAACCATCACTTGCAAACGATCCAGTCCTGATGCTGCTTTTTTTGTTGGTAGTGGCAAGGCTGATGAGATTGCGCATGCTGTTGCCGATGCTGCGCTGGATATAGTCATATTCAATCATGCACTTTCTCCAGCGCAACAAAGAAATCTCGAACGTCACCTGAAGGTCAGGGTGGTGGACCGTACCAGTTTGATACTGGATATTTTTGCCCAGCGTGCCCAAAGTCACGAGGGTAAAGTGCAAGTGGAGTTGGCGCAGTTGCAACATCTGGCTACGCGTTTGATACGCGGCTGGACGCATCTGGAGAGGCAAAAGGGTGGTATAGGCTTGCGCGGTCCAGGTGAAACTCAGCTGGAAACTGATCGTCGTCTATTGGGCGATCGGGTCAAAATGCTCAAGCAAAAGCTCGACAAGCTGCATAAACAAAGAGAAACCCAAAGACGTTCCCGCGGACGTAGCAATACCTTGTCGGTTTCTCTGGTTGGTTACACCAATGCTGGTAAGTCCAGTTTGTTCAATGCTATGACCAAGGCGGGGGCTTATGCCGCCGACCAATTGTTTGCAACGTTGGATACCACCTCGCGCCGCCTTTATCTTGGTGATGCAGGGAGTGTTGTAATTTCTGATACGGTAGGTTTCATTCGGGAATTACCGCATCAACTGGTTGCTGCGTTTCGGGCAACATTGGAAGAAACCATACACGCGGACTTGTTATTGCATGTAGTGGACGCAAGTAGTCCTGTGCGCTTCGACCAGATTCAACAAGTCAATCAAGTGCTGCAGGAAATTGGTGCTGATCATATTCCACAGATACTGGTATGGAATAAGATAGATCTTGCTGGCCTGGAACCATCGGTCGAGGTGGATGAGTGTGATAAAATCCAAAGGGTTTTTTTGAGCGCTCGCACCGGGGCAGGTATAGGTTTATTACGCGAATCCATAGCTGAGTTCGCATTGGCAAAAATGTCTGGTATTGTGCAATCTGCAAGCCCAGAGGCAGTTGATGCCCGCTTTGATTTTCAGTAGTCCAACCCACTATTCATTGGATAGCGACAGAATGCTTGTTTCACTTCTCAAAAGAATTGGTTTGACCATGTCCATAAATGATCCGCAATGGGGACGTGGTTCGCAAAATAATAACCAAAACAATAATAAACCAGACAATAAAAAACCGCCAGAAGGCCCACCGGATCTTGATCAGCTGTGGAAAGACTTTACCCAAAAACTGGGGCGTTTGCTGGGACAAAATGGCGGTGATAACGGCGGCAATGGTGGTAATTTTTCACCAGATTCAGCAGGCGCTAAAATCGGTGCCTCCCTGATTATTGCTGTGATCGCTCTGGTCTGGTTATCCAGTGGTTTTTTCATCGTACAAGAAGGTCAAACTGCTGTCATTACCACTTTTGGTAAATTCAGTCATCAGACGGCTGCTGGCTTTAACTGGCGCTGGCCTTACCCTATTCAGGGTCATGAGATAGTCAATTTATCCCAGGTCAGGACAGTAGAAATCGGCTACAAAAAAGGCTCCAAGGAGCGCGAATCTTTGATGCTGACTGATGATGAAAATATCGTCGACATTCAGTTTGCTGTTCAATATAAATTGAATAATGCTGCTGACTGGCTGTACAACAACCGTGACCAGGAAGAGATGATACGTCAGGTTGCTGAAGCAGTTGTGCGTGAGATCGTCGGTAAAAGCACCATGGATTTTGTGTTGTATGAAGGCCGTGAAAAAATCGCCTTGGATGTGAGTGTCGGTATGCAGAAAATCCTGGATGCATATCGTTCAGGCGTGCAAGTCGCTCAGGTAACTATGCAAAACGTGCAGGCACCTGAGCAAGTTCAGGCCGTGTTTGAAGATGCGCAAAAAGCCAAGCAAGATAAAGAGCGTTTGAAAAATGAAGGTATAGCTTACGCCAATGATGTTATTCCAAAGGCGCGTGGCGAAGCGTCCCGCATGATACAAGAGGCGGAAGGCTATAAAGCCAGCGTTGTTGCCAATGCTCAGGGTAGTGCGTCGCGCTTCCAGCAAGTTCTGGCGGAATATCAAAAAGCACCGGCAATTACCAGGGACCGATTGTATATGGAGGCTATGCAGCAAATATTCTCCAGCACCAGCAAAGTGATGGTAGACACCAAGACTGGCAATAACATGATTTATTTGCCTTTGGATAAGATGATTAATCAAGCTGATCAATCTGTAGCCAAGCCCGCTGCGCCGGCCCAATTGGCGGCACCTGCTGCGGAACAGATTCCTACTGTGGAAATGCGTTATGGTAAGGATGGAAGGTCAAAAGATAACCGTGACACACGTGACAGGGAGGGCAGATAATGAATAAGTTAGCTACCTTCATCATCGCACTGTGTGCAGCAATTTTAGTTGCATATTCGACTATTTTTGTCGTTGATCAGCGTTCACATGCCATCGTATTTGCTTTGGGTGAAGTCAAATCTGTTATCAGCGAGCCCGGTTTGCATTTCAAGTTGCCGCCACCATTCCAGAATGTGTTGTTTTTGGATAAGCGCATTTTGACTATTGACACCAATTCAGCAGATCGTTTCGTCACTTCTGAAAAGAAAAATATTCTGGTTGATTCTTATGTGAAGTGGAGTATCAAGGACCCACGTCTGTATTACGTTAGTTTCAATGGTGAAGAACGCAGGGCGCAGGATAGAATGTCGCAAATCATCAAAGCTGCCTTGAATGATGAAATAACCAAGCGTAAAGTTGGTGAAGTAATCTCTACTCAGCGTGGCAAGGTCATGGACGCCATCAAGAAAAAAGTGTCTGATGAAACCAAGCATATTGGTGTTGAGATTATTGACGTGCGTCTCAAGCGTGTGGATTATGTCGAACAGATCAACAACTCGGTTTACGATCGTATGAAGGCCGAGCGTACCCGCGAAGCAAATGGCTTACGTTCTACCGGTGCGGCAGAATCTGAAGAAATTCGTGCGGATGCTGACAAGCAAAGGCTGGTGATCAAGGCAGAGGCTAACCGTGATGCGCAAAAAATACGTGGTGCAGGTGATGCGGAAGCATCGCAGATTTATGCGCAAGCCTACAGCCAAAGCCCAGAGTTTTATAAGTTTTATCGCAGCCTGGAAGCGTATACTGCCTCATTCAAGACCAAGAATGATATTTTGGTAGTAGACCCAAATTCTGAGTTCTTTAAATATTTTAAGGGCCCATCCTCAGTGGGCGGTAATACCCCGGTAGTAAAGGGTAAGTAGTACCCCACTATATGTAGTGATTGTAGCGACGACAGCGATCTGCACAAATTTTGTGCAGATCGCTGTTTGTCGGATAGACTAAATTAATTTTTTGTTTTTTTTGATTGTTCTTCATGCCGAATTGGCTTTTACCTGAAAATATCGCTGACATCTTGCCATCGGAAGCGCGCAAGATAGAAGAGTTGCGCCGTGTATTGCTGGACAATTTTAGATTGTACGGCTACGAACTGGTTATGCCTCCCATGCTGGAATACATAGAATCCTTGCTGACCGGCGCTGGTCAGGACATGGATTTACGTACTTTCAAGCTGGTGGATCAGCTCTCTGGGCGCACCATGGGTCTGCGTGCTGATATGACCACGCAAGTGGCCCGTATTGACGCTCATCTGTTAAACCGCCGGACAGTGACCCGCCTTTGCTACGCAGGTAGCGTCTTGCATACCAAGCCATCTGGCTTGCATGCCACACGTGAGCCTTTGCAAATCGGGGCGGAAATCTATGGACATGCCGGCCTGGAAGCCGATGCTGAAATTCAGGAGCTGGTATTGGCTTGCCTGGCTCTGGCACACGTTAAAGATGTCAGGCTCGATATGTGCCACGTTGGTGTTTTGCGTGCCTTATTGGCGGCTGATCCACTGGCCAAGGCAGAAGAAAATACCCTGTATGCCTTGCTTGAGGCGAAAGACTTGCCTAGCATAGACAAGTTGAGCCAGAATTTTTCGTCTGAAGTGCGTGCTGCATTGATGGCTTTGCCGGGTTTATATGGTGATATCTCTATTATTCAAAAAGCACGTACTGTATTGCCGGCATTTGAAGGCATACAAACAGCGCTGGATGAGCTTGAGCATCTTGTGCGTTTGACAGGCACTGCCCATGTCACGATAGACCTCGCTGATTTGCGTGGCTACCACTATCATAGCGGTGTGATGTTCAATGTATTTGTACCTGGTTTGCCAAATGCGGTTGCACGGGGTGGTCGTTATGATCATGTGGGTGAGGCTTTTGGCCGTTCACGCCCTGCGACCGGATTCTCTCTGGATTTGCGTGAACTGGCGCGTCTGCTGCCTTCTGCCGAGAGAAAAGACGCAATCCGCGCTCCTTGGGGCAGTGATCCGGTCTTGCGGGAAAAAATCGCCGCATTGCGTGGCGAAGGCGAAATTGTGATTCAAAGTCTGCCAGGACACGAGAACGAACAAGACGAATTTGACTGCAATCGCGCACTCATTTTCGATGCGGGTAAATGGATTCTTCAAAATGTAGGTTGAGTGATGACACAAACTAAAATTGCAAAAAACGTAGTCGTAATCGGTACCCAGTGGGGCGATGAAGGCAAGGGAAAAATCGTTGACTGGTTGACCGATCACGCCCAGGGTGTCGTGCGCTTTCAAGGTGGGCACAATGCTGGTCATACGCTGGTTATTGGTGGGCAGAAGACAGCCTTGCAACTGATCCCGTCAGGCATCATGCGTGCTGGTACGGCATGCTATATCGGTAATGGCGTGGTCTTGTCTGTGCCTGATCTTTTGCGTGAAATCGACAAGCTGCAGGCGAATGGCGTTGAAGTCGCTTCCCGTCTCAAGATTTCTGAAGCCTGCCCAGTTATTCTGCCATATCACACTGCCCTTGATGCGGCACGCGAAATAGCCCGTGGCGCTGCCAAGATCGGCACTACCGGCAAAGGTATCGGTCCGGCCTATGAAGACAAAGTTGCACGCCGCGCAATCCGCGTGGCTGATTTGCTCAACGAAGAACGATTTGCTGAAAAGCTGCGTGATAATCTGGATTACCACAATTTTGTGCTGACCAATTATTTGAAAGCGCCAGCAGTTGAATTCCAAAAAACCCTGGATGATACACTGGCCAATGTGCCGCGTATCCGTCCTATGGTGGCAGACGTTTCCAGTGCGTTGTATGCAGCGCACAAAGCTGGTGCCAGCCTCTTGTTTGAAGGTGCGCAAGGCAGTTTGCTGGACGTCGATCATGGTACTTACCCATTCGTTACATCCAGTAATTGCGTAGCTGGTAATGCAGCAGCAGGATCTGGTGTTGGTCCTAACATGTTGCATTACATCCTGGGCATCACCAAGGCCTACACAACGCGTGTAGGTTCTGGACCATTCCCGTCTGAATTGCCAACGGATGCAGGTGTAGGTAAGCATCTGGCCAGTGTTGGTCATGAATTTGGTACGGTCACTGGCCGCGCCCGTCGTTGCGGCTGGTTTGATGCCGCCTTGTTGAAACGCTCTGTGCAAATCAATGGCGTTTCAGGCATGTGCCTGACCAAGCTCGATGTGCTGGATGGTCTGGAAACACTCAAGCTTTGCACTGGCTATAAAGTTGATGGCAAAGTTGTTGATATCTTCCCGGTCGGCGCTGAAGAAGCGGCTCGCTGCGAAGCCATCTATGAAGAAATGCCAGGCTGGTCTGATAGTACCGTTGGTGCGCAAAGCATGGATGCACTGCCAGTCAATGCCCGCAATTACATCATGCGTATTCAGGAGCTGGTTGGTGTTCCTGTCGATATGGTTTCTACCGGACCAGATCGCGAAGAAACCATCGTGTTAAGGCACCCGTTTATCTAAGAAGGAAAAATAAAAATATGAATATGCCTGCATCTACAGACAAGGACTTATGGGTTTCCTGGGAAGCCTATCATCGTTCCATCGAGCAGCTTGCATTGAAAGTGCATGAGTCTGGCTGGAAGTTTGATCAAGTGCTTTGCCTCGCCCGTGGCGGCTTGCGTCCTGGTGATATTTTCTCCAGAATTTTTGATGTGCCTCTGGCGATTTTGTCGACCAGCTCGTATCGCGAAGAATCAGGCACAGTGCAGGGCTCTCTGGACATAGGAAAGTATATTTCCATGACCAAGGGCGCACTGCAAGGTAAAGTCCTGGTGGTTGATGATCTGGTTGACTCTGGTGTCACGCTGGAAAAAGTGCTCGTGCATCTGCGTGAAAACTTCCCTGCGGTGACTGAAGTAAAGTCAGCAGTGATCTGGTACAAGGCATGTTCATCAGTAGCTCCAGACTATTATCTGGACTATCTGGCAAACAATCCCTGGATACATCAGCCTTTCGAAGAATACGACAGTATCAGGCCGCATCAGTTGAATGCCTGGTTGAAAAAGGGCGCAGCATAATTGCCAGTCAAAAAAACGGAAGCTATTTGCTTCCGTTTTTTTTGGTGGTAGTGTGCCGGGATAACACTACTGACAGCTTTTTGTCAGTCTGAGTATTGTGCTTGCTCTGGCCCTGCAAGTGGCCCTCGAATGAGAATGCGGTAATATGGTGCAGAGCGTGCGAATAAGAAAATCTGAAGTGGAATTGAAAAAGCCCGCTGATTTTCATCAGCGGGCTCTCAAATTTGTGGTGCCCACGGAGGGACTCGAACCCCCACACCCGAAGGCACATGGACCTGAACCATGCGCGTCTACCAATTCCGCCACGTGGGCAACGGAAGGCGCAATTATAGAGTATCTGGCTGGTTTTGGGGGAATATTTTTGAGTGGAATTGTGGTGGAGTTGAACCGTGCTGCGGTATCGTCACAACGAGCAAGTGATAGCGTGGAAAGCAATGGTTTCTTGCATATACTTGCAAAAGTGGATCCGGAATTGAAAAAGCCCGCTGATTTTCATCAGCGGGCTCTCAAATTTGTGGTGCCCACGGAGGGACTCGAACCCCCACACCCGAAGGCACATGGACCTGAACCATGCGCGTCTACCAATTCCGCCACGTGGGCAACGGAGAACAGGATTATAAATTAATCCAGGCATTTGTCAAGGCGAGCTACCTGGGTAATACAAGAATTGTTAGGCGAAAGAGGTTTGCTACAGTAAACTATGGCCTGATAAGATTTTGGCGTTAGCCAAATTAACTTTTTTAAGAAAAAATACAAAATTTGAACAAGCATTCATACCCCATCCCCAGTCGCGAAGAGATACTGGGTGTTCTACGTACTAACACGGCAAAAATGACAGCAACTGCGATTGCAGAGGTGCTGTCAGTGAAACCTGAGGAGTTAGATGGCATGACACGACGATTAAACGCGATGGAAAGAGATGGGCAAGTCAAAATAGATAAAGGTGGAAATTATTCCATCGCCAATCAAGATAATTTCATCAGCGGCAAAGTCAGCAGTCATCGCGAAGGCTATGGTTTCCTGATCCCTGATGATGGCAGCGAAGACCTGTTCCTGCCTGAGCGTGAAATGCAAAAGGTCTTGCATGGTGACCGTGTCATGGCGCGCGTAGTCGGTACCGACAGACGTGGCCGGTTGGAAGGTGGTATTCTTGAGATATTGGACAGAGCCAATACCCATGTTATTGGCCGCCTTCTCAATGAAAACGGTGTCTGGATAGTCGCGCCTGAAGACAAGCGCTTCAGCCAGGATATCTTACTCACTGGTGCACCAGGCAAAGCCAAGGCTGGTCAGGTGGTTAGCGTCGAATTGACCGAGCAGCCAACCCGTTATGCTCAGCCCGTTGGCAAGATTGTTGAAATACTGGGTGATGTTGATGACCCTGGTATGGAAATCGAAATCGCCGTCAGAAAATTTGGCGTGCCACATGAGTTTTCTGAAGCAGTTAAAAAAGCTGCCGCCAAATTACCTTCAGAAGTCAGGGCTAGTGATCTCACAGATCGCGTAGATCTGCGTGATATCCCCTTGGTGACGATTGATGGCGAAGACGCCCGCGATTTTGATGATGCCGTTTACTGTGAGCCAGTCAAGATAGGTCGCAGTAAAGGCCACAGGCTCATCGTTGCGATTGCCGACGTCAGTCATTATGTCAGCCCCAATGATGCGCTGGATGAAGAAGCCTTGTTGCGCAGTACGTCGGTGTATTTCCCACGCCGGGTTATACCTATGTTGCCAGAACTTCTGTCGAACGGCCTGTGTTCGCTTAATCCTGATGTCGATCGGCTGACGCTGGTTTGCGATATGGTGATTACACAGGACGGTGAAGTCACGGCTTACCAGTTTTATCCGGCAGTTATCCATTCTGCTGCGCGCTTCACCTACACCGAAGTGGCGGCCATACTCGGCAATACCAAAGGGCCGGAAGCTGCCAAGCGCCTGACCCTGGTACCGCATCTCTTGCATTTGTATGAGGTATTCCAGTCTTTATTGAAGGCCCGCCAGGTGCGTGGTGCTATCGACTTTGAAACGACAGAAACCTATATCGTTTGCAACCCGGCAGGCAAGATAGAAAAGATATTGCCGCGTACACGCAATGATGCGCACAAGCTGATTGAAGAATGCATGCTGGCAGCCAATGTCTGTGCAGCAAATTTGCTGGAAACTTATAAGCATCCGGGTACTTATCGCATCCATGCCGGCCCGACCAAAGAGAAGCTGACCCAGGTCAGAAATTTTCTGAAGCAAGTTGGTCTGTTCCTCGGTGGTGGTGACAAGCCAGCAGCATCTGACTATGCCGAGTTGATGAAGAAGGTCAAAGGCAGGCCAGACGCGACGCTCTTGCAAACCATGTTGCTGCGCTCGATGCAGCAGGCCGTGTATAGCCCGGACAATATCGGCCATTTTGGTTTGTCTTACGACGCCTATGCCCACTTCACCAGCCCGATACGTCGTTACCCCGATTTGCTGACGCACAGGGCCATCAAGGCTATTTTGCAGGGTCGCAAGTATGAACCCAAGGGCATAGACCTGACGCTCTTGAATACTTCAGTATCGAATGCCACCAGAAAACAGCAGGTTGCTGACAAGGCTGCGGGCAAGAAGAAAGAAGAAAAAGAACAGACCATCTGGGATGCGCTTGGTGTCCACTGTTCTGCCAATGAACGTCGTGCTGACGAAGCATCACGTGATGTGGAAGCCTGGCTTAAATGCTATTTCATACGCAACAAGGTAGGCGAAGAATTCACCGGCATGATCACTGGTGTGACTCAGTTTGGTATCTTCGTTCAACTGGATGAAATTTTCATTGAAGGTCTGGTGCATGTGACTGAATTGGGAGCGGATTACTTCCAGTATGACGAGGCGCGCCATGAGCTGCGCGGCGAACGTACCGGCAAACGCTATCAGTTGACAGACAAAGTTACGGTACAAGTCAGCCGCGTTGACCTGGACGCACGCAAGATAGATTTGGCTATAGTCCAGGCCGTGTCGCCACGCTCTGCAGGTTTGGTGGATACTCGCGGTGCAGCGGCAAATGAGAAAAATCGAAAAGGAGCTGCCAGCTCCAAGAAAGCGCTGCTGGTTCCTGAAGAAAAAACTGTGGCAAATTATGGCAGAGGCGGTAAAACCACCCCGGCCAAGAAAGTGAAAGAAGTAAGTTTTTCTGGTGGACGTCGCCAGAAATCCTCACCAGCTGTCGCCTGTGCAAAGAAAAAAGCACCGGTAGCCGCTGGTAAGGCAGCGAAGAAAAGACGTTAGTACCTTAAAGAAAAGCATGTAAAGAAAAGAGTGAAATGAAAAGTAAAATGATTTTTGGTTTCCA
>JAZJXP010000161.1:0-4984 GCA_040390835.1 Pseudomonadota bacterium | reverse complement strand
GGCAGGTATAGACGCCTGTCGGCACCTTGGGGCAATACTCGTCAATGACAGGGTAGGCATGCTCAAGCGTGTGAGCAACGAACTTGCCAGCCTCATCGATCAAAACACCGAATTGGCCGAAGGCGCTGCACTCGGTGCGGGTGAGTTTGAATTTCATGATCCACTTACCTTGTCCTGCTTGACCAATCGGCCCACCACGCCCAGCGCGAGCAGGCCCATCGTGAGGTAATGCACCCATTGCGGAGAGATCGAGGACTTCATGTCATCGGGCATACCCACCCAAGCGCCCTGAATGGCAATGGCTGCGCTCATGGCCTGCACCGACAACATGCGCCAGGCTTGGCCAACTTCATCAATGAATTTCATGGCTTGTCCGCTTTCTGATCGAGCTTGTTTTCGATCTTGTCCAACTTGTTGAAAATGGCCCGCCCAAGACGCTCCACATCCTCGCGCTTGGCGTAGTTGCCAGCAACGAGCACTTCGGTTTCGGCGTGCTTCTTGGCTAGGTCAGATTGAGACCTTTGCAAGTCCTTGATGGACTCCCACTGCGCTTTCATAAGGAAGGCGCCAAAGAAGCCAGCGACTCCGGCCACGATGTTGAAAAGGATCTGAATTTCAGGTGGCATCTTGTCTCCCAAAGAAAAACCCGCCGAAGCGGGTCAATGTCGTTTGCAGCCTTCGAGCGTGTGCAGCCCAAGAGCACGCATCTCACCGGCCCACCATCTCAGGCTGTCTTTGATGGCTGACCGGTTAGGGCTTATCGTGATGCGCGAGAAATCGAAGTTGCGAGGCTCACGCACGTACCGGCTGATTGGTACAGCGCGAGACACAGTCTTGGTCACTTCAAAGCACCGGCCTTGACCCGCAACTCTGAACACAGGGCTTTGAGTTGCGGATCTGTGCTGTTGATCGCTTCAGGCGCCCAACATGACGGGCCGGTCAAGCGAGACCAGAACGTGTCCCATGCTGCCCACACCCGATACTGCGCGTTGACTTGCTCATGGTCATCTGACCAGGCTGCGGCTGTTGCGTAGTAAGCCACTGGTTGCACACCGCCTGACGGCATGCGGCAGGACCAGTACAGGCCCTGCCCGTTCGCTGATGCATGCCGGAATGGCGCCAGTTGCATCGGCTTACCTACTGTCGATGCGGCGATTGCTGATGCCGCCGATGCAGGCAGGGCAGCAACAAGTGATGCTGGTATGCATGGTGGAGGCGTGGCAGCCCAACTCAATGCACAAGCCAAAAACAGCGTGGCCGCGCAAATTATCTTGTTTGTCATGCTGGTGTTGGCGTTAAAGTGGAGGCTCCCGATGTCGGGTTCACAGTCATGCGGAGATATTCAAAATGAAGGGGTCAACACTGATATTATTTATATTGCTGATGCAGCTTATATTGACATCAACCATCATACGCATTGCATCTGGAAACTTGAATTTCTGGAGACAGCCAACTACATGGTTATATTCAACCTGGGTCATTGGCTTAATTCTTTTGAGTCTTCCTATATACAAGTTTCAAGAGGAATTTACAATATGGAGCGGATCATATATTTGCATCGCTCTGTTTGCATTTCCTGTTGGAGCAATTGCCGCTACTTTTTTGAGCCCAAGAAAAATTAAACCTGCGCTCAGTGTTTACAAACCAACCAACACTGAACGATTAGCATTTTGGATACTTGTCGGCGGCATCATTGGTGGCCTATTGAATATATTGAATGCCTACCTTGGTGGAGGCATAAGCATGGCAGACCGACTTGATCCACAGAATGCCGCCCTAGTGCGTGCCCTGCACATGGAAGGCGAAGAAAGTCATATTGGGCCACTGTTTGGCCCAGCAAACGCAGCCTATTCAATTGGCGGCATAGGCTTAATTATTCACTTCATCATGAAGGGATCTAGCAGCAAACAAGAAGACAAAACAAACAAATTTTCTTCAATGACTGCTATTTTATTTATTGTGATAAGCGGTATATATTCAGTGGTTTTTGCTGGTGGGCGCATGACAATTGTGCTATATACAATACTGTCACTAATAGCATACTCGTCGGCAAAGCGTGCTACCGGACAAAAAACATTCAAGATAAAATCTAATCCTGTTGCTCAATTGGTAGTGTTCATCGGCATCATTATTACCGGCACGATGATCTGGTTCTCATCAACCACATTTCTAGAAAAACGAACAGCAAATGCAGAACCGGAAACTCTGTTATATAGAACGCACAGGGCAAAGTTCGCGCCTGAAATCCAACAATTTACCACCGCGTCAAAAAGTGTAGGCTACGCGATATTTAGTTTGAGCTATGCGTCACACCCTATTCCAACGCTTGTTTTCTACAGTGACTTACCGGGCAGCAGACTTCCTGGCCCATTGTGGGGACAATACAGCTTCCCATTTTTGGCAAGATATATCACGCGCGCCTTCGGGACTTACGACCCAAACGACTGGGCTGAGTCGCGCGCTACAGTCTTCGGCCCATTGCAAGACATCAACTTCGGTACAAATGTTTGGGCAACTTTGGTGCGTGACTTGCTGGTGGATTTTGGATTCTTAGGGTCAATCATTTTCATGATGGGTCTAGGCTTCATTACACAGAAATTGTATATAAGTGAAACTCAGAATCCTACCGTTGGCGACCTAACGCTTTTGGCACTAATGAGACTGCTTCTGCTGTTTTCCGGGCTAAATAGCCTTTTGTATATGTCGCAATATTATTACGCACTGCATTTTGCAGTTGTGTACTGGTTTTTCACAAATCGCAAGAAGAAAGCAACAAATTCTGTCAACCAATTAGGTTTAGAGAGGTAGCCATGGAGCATTTCATTTTCGGTTTTATAGCAGGCTCAGTAACAATTCTTTCCATCGTCCTCTTATTGACGAAAAGACGTGCGCCAGCAAATGAATGGTATGAAGGCAAATACTGGTGAAGCCAATTTGCGTACCATCCATTGGCTGACACGCACCGAAAAGGATAGGTCGCAGGTGGTTAGCCTCCCTTATGCACCGTGGCGTCAAAGGCTGGGGCCTTGACGTTGCAGGTTTCCGACCCGTTGAAAGCGACTTGCAACGTGAGGGCCAGCGAGTTGGCCGTGTTCTCTGCTGCGGTCAGCAAGTCGGCTGACGATCCCGTCGAGAACGTGCCGACCGCGAGGCCGATCTGTGAGTTTTCTGCGTTTACGTTTGTGATGACGCCGTTGATTGCGAAAGACTTTTGTGCGTTCGTAATGGTCAGACTCGTGCCGCCCCAAACGACCGTAGTACCCAGCAAAACGCGGAAGTACTTTGCGTTCGTACCTGCCGCCGCACCGATCAGCGCCTTAAAGCTGAGGGAACCTGATGGGCCGATTGAACCCTGCGGAATAGTCAAGGTTGACAGCGTCTGCCAGTCGGTCGGGCCCGTCGAGGTGATGGCCGTCATTGCCGTCTGACGCGGTGCTGCAAAGCTGAAGTCCGAGTCAAACGCGATCCGGTTGGGTCGATAGTTGGCGGTCGGGTGGTTCTTGGACCAGCCCGTTACTTTAGGCATTTTTGCTGCGGTCGCAGCATCGCAGTCAACACCAACGATTTGCGTAGAATTGGTCCCGCCTGAGGTAGCTACAGCCCCATCTTGCATACCGCCGATCTTATTTTCTCCAGTAGTCAGGAAAGAAGTATATGGCGTACCGCCAACACTGATTTCTTCTGGCTCACCCTGGTAGCATCCAATCCCAGGAACTCCGGCACCACCAGTAAATAGGCCATCAAGCCCCAAGCCCGTAGTATTGCCGCCGCCATCAAGATAACCGGCAGAGTTAACAAGCACATTCAACTCGTTATTGTTTGAACCTACAAACAAAACACCGGACCCTGAAGATTGGTCACAGCGGCCCGCGTTAAACTGATTGTTTTGGGCACCACCAGTGAATAGCATATCGGACACGTACCCCTTTGAAATGAACAGCAAACCTGATCCAGCGCTATTGCATTTGATGAATGTATTTGTTTTTAAATGGTTATAGGTACGCGACAATTTTACCGTGTTTGCATCAACGCGTGTAATCCAGTATACGCAGTATCGCAAAGCATTTCCTGGCACAGCCCCCGTGGTCATTAACACCACGGGTTGCTCGGTCTCCATCTTGTGCGATGTGATGGTAAACGCGGTCTCGGTTGCACCGTCCGTGCCCGTGATTGCAGAAACAAGTCGCATCACGCCATCGTAATTTGACGCTGATGAGCCGGTCAGCGGCGTGCCAGTCAGCTCGCCAGCGTCAACAATATTGGTGCGGACATTCAACGCGGCGTTGTACACCAGCATGTTTGTCGCGAGACCTTGCCATTGGCCTTTACCGTGCATCCACAAGGCTGGACCTTGAATATGGCCACCAGCAAGTGTGCATGTATCAGCTTGCCAGTCACCATTATCAAACATGAAGATTGGGGCGTAGGTGCTGATTATCTTACTCAACAGGAATGCGTTGCAGTCCATAATCTTGCTGAGGCCATATGCTGACGTCATTACGAAGCGTTCAAGAGAGAACCCCCATGCTCGCTCAAACCGGAAAATACCCGCGCGTCTGGCAGCAGCCAGGCGGTTACCATCAGCCCAGATGTTTTTAATTGTGAACTGCTCGTAAACTTGATTGTGTCCTGAATATACGTTAGAAGAATTACGAACATATGGAGCCGCCGCATCCGGGTTATTTGTTAAAAGTTCAGTTGGGCTATTTCCTGATCCTGTAGCGATGCGCTTGATCATCGTGCCCATTTTTACAAGATCAAATGTTGTACCTTGACCCATATGAATTTCAGTAAATTCTGATGGGTTACCTTCGATATTGATCCGGTTTGGGACCACAAGTGGTAGGCAATTGAAAGGACCTGATCCCCCATCGCCGTCCAAGAACACCTTGCCGCCCGGGTGGTACGTGCTGATGTCGTTCCAAGCTGCCTGCACGTCGCTGGTGTCGTCTCCTCCGGAAGGCTTGCACAATTCACGATAGGT
>JAZJXP010000160.1:0-2787 GCA_040390835.1 Pseudomonadota bacterium | reverse complement strand
TTTCTTTGGCGACGCAAAGAAAGAATTTCGGCCGCCGGGCCGAGACCCGGCTTGTATCCACGGAGAGCAATCGCTTTAACAAGTCACGATATGTAACGAACAATTCGGTATACAACAAACGTCACTAGATTCCTGCCAAACCCACGCAGGAATGACGTCAATAAAATTGCCCAAAAATTCGAGGCTGAGCAGCTTGTTGTGCATATCCACAATCACTTCAACTCAAACGCCTTCTTATCCCCCTTAAACCACCCCGCCAACCCCGCAACAAATTCTTGCGCGCCATTCCTGTCCCCAGACCTCAAACCATGACTGGCACCAGGAAATTCCACAAACTGAAAATCCTTCTCAGTATGCTTCAAGAAATAATCCCGCAAGGCATACCCGGATTCTATCGGCACACTCTCATCCTTATCACCCATCGCTGCTACCATGGGCATATTCAGGCTTGCATACACACTCAGAGGATCAGTAAACAAGTGACCTGACCAATACGCATAGGGATGGCCGAAGAACTCTTTCTTGAGGCTCTTGCCATCTTTCTTGATGTCTGCATAGACGTGTAAAAAATAGTCGCGCGAAAACGGCTTTGCATAAGGTTCCACGCCGCGGTCTGCAAAGATCAAAAATTCTTCATTCTGCGGTAAACCTCCACTTCCTGCGGTTGCCAGCCAGCCGATTTTATTGCTGTCTCTGGCGATGTAAGGAGCAACCGCGCCACCTTCAGAAAAGCCCACTACGGCAATAGACCGCGCAGGCATTTTTTTCAGGTCGGGCTCCAGCGATAGAAATTTCAAATGATCAGACAATCGCTTACCGAACTGATCTGCTGCCTGGAATACTGCAGAGCATTTGCTACCATCAGCATTTTTGACAACGCCAGGTTTTTCCAGGTAATAGACATTCACCGCTCCGGGGTAGCGCTCAAAAAACATCGGTAAACGAACTGCAAAATCATCGCATCCCGAACCGCTGATCAGCAATATAGGATGACCAGGCGTTATCGCCGCAGGATCAGATAAATGATAGTAACGCCTTTGCTTGCCATCGATTTTTATGCTGTGTTCTTGCAGCACAGGTGCCGCCATCGCGGAAGCGCAAAAGAGCGAGATGGAAGCCAGAACGATTTGGCGAACGCGCGAAGAAATAGAAATGATATGCATGGGCAGGCGTGATTTACTTAAAGGACTTAAGAAAATATCACAGCTCTGCCAGCATTGCGATAAAAATGAAAATGGGGAGCAAGCTCCCCATTCTTTTCTCTGAGTTTGCTGTGCGATCAGTGCTGCGCACCACCACCCAGATAAGCCGCCTTCACCGCCGGATCATTTTGCAAGCTGGCCGCCGGACCATGTACCGATATCCTGCCATTTTCCAATACATAGCCATAGTCAGCCACAGCTAAAGCAGCAGCCGCAAACTGCTCGACCAGCAGCATGGTCGTACCCTGCTCTTTCAGGCGCACGATGATACGGAAGACTTCATCGACCAATATCGGTGCCAGGCCCATCGATGGCTCATCCAGCAAGACCACGTCAGGATTAAGCATGACAGCTCTCGCCATGGCCAGCATTTGTTGCTCACCACCAGACAGGGTGCCAGCCAGCTGGTTCTTGCGCTCTTTCAGACGCGGGAACAATTCCATGGCTTTTTGCAGATCGCTTTCTATATCACCACGCGGACGGCTGCGGGTGAAACGCGGGAAGGCACCGAGCAATAAATTATCCGTCACCGACATGGTGGCAAACACGCGCCGCCCTTCCGGCGAATGGGCAAGCCCTGCCCTGGCGATCTTGTGAGAATCGAGGCCAGTGACGTCTTTACCGGCCAGGGTAACCGTGCCTTCTTTGGGTTTCAACATACCGGATATAGCTCGCATGGTGGTGGTCTTGCCTGCACCATTGGAACCGATAAGGGTGACGACTTTACCCTTGGGCACTTCCATGGAAATACCATGCAAGACTTCGACCTTGCCATAGGCTGCATGCAGATTTGAAATAGTTAACATTGCTCTCTCCTTATGCAGCAGCGACTTCAGTGGCTTCAGCTACGCTGCCACCCAGATAGGCTTCGATCACTTTGGGATCAGCCTGTACGGCTGCCGGTTTGCCCTCTGCAATTTTCTGGCCAAAATCCAGCACAGTCACAGTATCGCAAATCGACATGACTACATCCATATGATGTTCGATGAGGATGATGGTGATACCGTGTTCGCGTATCTTGCGAATGATGGCGATCAAGTCCTTGATGTCAGGTGCAGTTAAACCAGCGGCAGGTTCATCCAGCAGCAACAGTTGTGGATTGAGACCCAGTGCGCGGCCAATTTCGAGCAGGCGTTGCTTGCCGTAGGGCAGATTACGCGCCTCTTCATTAGCCAGGTCAGCCAGGCCAACAAACTGCAAAATGCTTGCAGCGCGCTGCCTTGCCTGCTGCTCTTCACGCAAATATCGCGGCGTATGCAACATGGCATCCCCCACATTGCTGCGGAAGGTGCTGTGCAAGCCAACCAGGATATTTTCTGTTGCCGTCATTTCAACAAACAGCTGCACGTTCTGGAAAGTACGGGCGACACCACCCAGAGCAATCGCTGACGGGGTACTGCCGGAGATGACTTTACCAGCAAACTCCACCACCCCATCAGTAGGTTGATAAATACCGGTCAGCACATTCATCATGGTACTTTTGCCGGAACCGTTAGGACCGATCAAGCCATGCACTGTACCTTTGTTAATTTGCAGATCAACCTGGTTCAGTGCTTTCAAGCCGCCGAATTGCATGAGAATTTTT
>JAZJXP010000159.1:0-22904 GCA_040390835.1 Pseudomonadota bacterium | reverse complement strand
ACTCACGCTCAAGCTTGATCTACGAATTGTGGCTGACTTGATTTCGCAAGGAAATCACCTCCCCCGGCGTGACCGCGCTTCGAGTGCAAGCATCGGCATTGGCGATGCGACGGCAGCCATCCTGCGGCCGTTCGATAGGCTGCTCGCACTGCTAGACGAGCCAGAGGCAATTTCAACGCTTGCACCGCTCATCCAGCGAGAAATCTATTATCGGGTTGTGACCAGCGATCAGGCGGCCAAACTGCATCAAATCGCATCCGTCGGCGGCCAGGGCTATCGCATTGCAAAGGCAATTGACTGGCTCAAGCTGAACTACGCTTTACCATTTCGTGTCGAGGACCTTGCTACCCGCGTGCAAATGAGCTCACCGACATTCAACCAACACTTTCGACAATTAACAGCGATGAGCCCCTTGCAATACCAAAAGTGGTTGCGGTTAACCGAGGCGAGACGCTTGATGTTGAATGAGCACTTGGACGTGTCTCGGGCAGCGTTCAAAGTTGGCTATGAAAGCCCGTCGCAGTTCAGCCGAGAATACAACCGTTTATTCGGTATCCCACCCAAACGGGACATCGCGGCGCTTAGGGGGACGCTGGGACAGAGTGAAAAGAAGTGAAATCTTGGTGCAATGTATTCTCTGTTTAGATGAAGCCGTAGTCGCAGTAAGACAGTAACGCGGTCAAGACTCTGACTAAGAACTGAGCCCTCGTTTTCACAGGACAGTTGTCCCCAATGGATGCTCACATAATAGTTGGATTGTCCGGGCAGGCACTGTCCGGGCATGAGAACTGGTGCCCGAATTGAAATGCAAAAAGTGTCCGGTTTCAAATGCCATTGGGTGTCCGGTTTGGGATGCGAATCACTGTCCGGATTGATGAGAATACTCACCATCTGCAAAAAATACAAAAATCACAAAATTTCCCATGATCTGCGGCAATAGCGGCGCGATCCTTTTGACATGGCAGCAGAACGATACCGTGACAAATCCTGCATATCTCATGCCTGCCATTCAGGTTTGAACATAGCCTTGGCATTGCTGTTTTTCCTGTGCGGAATAGCTTTCGTCAGTTTTTCGACTGGGGTTGCTTACCAAATCTTTTTAATTTAATAAGTAGTCTAATTACATAAAGTAGTCTAACTACATTGCTCTCTCGCCCGCTTGTGGGGCATACACAACACATTTCAGTGCGTAGTGCACACCTTGCTATAGAGGTCGTGTGTGGTGCATGTATTTTCTTTGTAGTATTTTGTAGTCTTCGTTTGACATTGAATCTAGTTTTAGTACAAAATTCACCTCGGAACGTTGGGTTCTGATTGCCAGGCTGGAATGTTGGGTTTCTGCCTGGTGACTCAAAGAGTGCAAGTCAAATAAAAGTGTGAGGGGACATTACATGAAACAAGCTACGCAAAAGCGTCGGCAGGGCGAAGCTCTGCACCGTTTTTCTTTTAAGTTGAGCCCGGTTGCGGCTGGATGTGCGGTATTGATATTTGGTATGACCGACATCGCTACTGCACAAGAAGCAGCAAACAATACTGTGGTCGTGACAGGCATCCGCAAGGGTATAGAAGAAGCCATCTCGATCAAGAGAAATTCCAATTCCATCGTCGAGGCAATTTCTGCTGAAGACATCGGCAAATTGCCTGATGCCAGCGTGGCAGAATCGATCGCCCGTTTGCCTGGTGTTACTGCACAACGTAGCCGTTCGTCAGGCAAGGCCGCAGACGTCAGCGTGCGTGGCTTGTCTCCAAGTTTCAATGGTTCTTTGCTCAATGGTCGCGAACAGGCTTCCACAGGTAATGCCCGCAGCCCGGAGTTTGACCTGTTCCCGGCTGAACTCATGGGTTCTGTACTGATCTACAAAACGCCAGACGCAGCACTGGTGGGCCAGGGCCTGGCAGCGACTATCGATTTGAATACACTCAAGCCGCTGGATTTTGGCAAGCGTGTACTGGCTGCCAGCTATCGCAAACAACGCACAGGCGTACAATCAGGCTCCGAAGAGGGCACAGGCGACCGCGCATCTTTCTCTTATGTAGACCAGTTTGCCAACCGTACTATTGGTGTCTCGCTGGGCTTGACCAAGTTCAAGGAAGATGGCGGTGGTCAGCAAAAATTTGATTCCTGGGGTGGCTTTGCGCCCACAGTCGATTATAACGGCGCCAAAGTTGTGGCACCGGGCGGATTTAAGTCTGACACTGAAGTCAGCAAGAGTAACCGCGACGGTGCTTCTCTGACTTTGCAATACAAGCCAAATAAAAACTTCAAATCTTCTGTAGACGTATTTTATTCCGCTGGTTCTAACAGCTTGAAGAAAACCGGTCTGGAAGGTGCAATTGCTGGTTCAGCCGGTGGTTATGATCCAGATGGCGTACTCAGCAATGCAACCATCGTCAACGGTGTTGCGACTGCGGGTACTTTCAGTAACTATAAAGGCGTAGTTCGCAATCACAAGGAAAGCGCTGATGACAAGTTGACGTCAATAGGCTGGAATAATGAAATGAAACTTGATGAGTGGACGGCAGTAGCCGATCTGTCTTATTCAAAAGCTGTCAAGCATAGCAAGCGCTATGAAACCACAGCTGGTCAGCCTGGTGATGTATCGCCACTGGGTTCGATTTCTTATACCGGTTTTAATGGTGGTAATTTTGCAGATGTGAAGTACTCCACCAGTCTGAACTATTCCGACCGTAATGTCTCCAGGCTGACCGACGTTGACGGCTGGGGTGGTGGACCGAATACGCCACAAGCTGGATACGTAGCTTTGCCAGACATTAACGACAAGGTCAATAGCATACGTTTGACCGCTAAACGTGACCTGAGTTTTGGTCCTGTTGTAGCGGCCCAGTTTGGCTTAAACTATACTGAGCGTGACAAAGCCCGTACTGGTCAGGAAGGGCGCCTGGTTGTCAAGGGTAATGGCGGATACGCATCTGCAGCTGTGCCAGGTAGTGCGGTGGCAACTGCAGGTACAGTTGGTTTGCCAGTCGTGTCGTTTGACCCCGATGGTTCTCTGGGTACGATTTATGAACTGGCGCGCTGGGTTGATGCATCTGTATTGGCAAAAGACTGGTCCGTCAATGAAAAAGTAACAACCGCCTACGCGATGGGTGATCTGGATGGTCAGGTAATGGGTTTGAATTACCGTGGTAACTTTGGTGGTCAATTCATTCATACTAACCAGCGCTCGACTGGTAATCAGGTTGATCTGGCCAAGTGCACGGGCATCACTGTGGATACCTGCCCATTCAAGACTACCTCTGGTGGCAAGTCTTATTCTGATTTCTTGCCTAGCCTGAACCTCTCTTTTGATCTGGGTAAAGAACAGTTCTTGCGTGTAGGTCTGGCAAAAGTCTTGTCACGCGCAAACATGGATGATTTGCGTGCCAGTCAGGAATTTGGTGTCAAAACCACGGGCCAATTCCCTATTCTTGGTGGCAGTGGCGGGAATCCGGATTTGAAACCTTTCAGCGCCAAAGCCTTTGACTTGTCGTACGAAAAATATTTCGGCAAGAAGGGTTATTTCAGCGTTGCCGGTTTCTATAAGCAGCTTGATACTTATATCTACCGTGCGCCACGTACTTTCGACTTTAAACCTTTTGTCAGTGCAACTACGCCTTTGCCTCTGTCTGGCCCTTATCAAGGTTCTACTGTCGGCTTGCTGACGACGCCACAAAATGGTGAAGGCGGTAATATTCATGGCTTTGAAGTTGCCCTGAATATTCCTTTCTCCATGATCACTCCTGTGCTGGATGGTTTTGGTGTCATGGTGAATCACTCTGATACTTCGAGTCAGATTACTTTGCCTGCATTTGGGTTTGGTACGCAAAATATCAGTGCTGCAAATATCCCGTTGCCAGGTTTGTCCAAACGCGTCAGCAATTTGCGTCTGTACTACGAAAAGAATGGTTTCCAGATAGCGATAGCGGGACGGAAACGTTCTGATTTCCTGGGCCAGATCAGTGACTTCCAGGACAATCAGCAATTGACTTTCATCAAGGGTGAAACTATCGTTGATTTCCAGGTGTCGTATGAATTCCAGACGGGTTACCTGAAAGGTTTATCATTGCTGGCGCAAGCCAATAACTGGAACAATGCACCGTTCCAGCAATATGATACTGATCCAAACAAGATCACGGACAAGACCGTGTATGGCAGGACTTATCTGTTCGGCCTGAACTATAAGTTCTAAGAACCTATTTACGATCTTACTGCGCGAGCGCAATCGTAGTTAATGCGGGGCTCATGCGCTGCTCAAAATGCTCATGTACTAGAGTACATTCCGCTTTTTGCGCTGCTCTTCACCCCGCTGACGCACGCTCGCTACAGATCGTAAACAGGTTCTAAGGCGGCAAACAGGTTCTAAGCTGAACTGCAAGCAGCCCCTGTTAGCGCGAGCTCACGGGGGCTTGTTTTTTTGGTGGAGACAACATGCAAAATACAACTATAAAAAACCTAGTGATCGTTGGTGGTGGTACTGCTGGCTGGATGACGGCGACTGCTCTGGCCACAGTATTACAGGGGCAATATCAGATACGTGTAGTGGAGTCGGATGAGATCGGTATTGTTGGTGTCGGCGAAGCCACCATACCGATGATACAAAGATTCAACCAGGTCGTCGGCATCGATGAAAATGAATTCCTGCGCGAGACGCAAGGTACCTTCAAGTTGGCGATAGAATTTGTTAACTGGGGCAAGCAGGGCGAGCGCTATATGCATGGCTTTGGCACCATAGGCCAGGATCTTGGCAGTGTGCGCTTTGACCAGTATTGGCAAAAAATGCGCAAACTGGGCAAGGCCGACGAGTTGGCTGCATATTCAATTACCCGCATGATGGGCAAGGCAAATAAATTCATGCCTGCCCGCCACGACGTGCCTAATTCACCGCTGAACCAGATTGCCCACGCCTATCATTTTGATGCCAGCCTGTATGCGCGTTACCTGCGCAAGATCGCCGAATCACGTGGCGTGGTGCGTACCGAAGGTAAGATAGTCTCAGTCAGCCAGCGCGAAGCTGACGGCTTTGTTGATGCTATCATTCTCGAAAATGGTGAACGCGTCGCTGGTGATTTATTCATCGACTGTTCCGGCTTCCGTGGCTTGCTGATAGAGCAGACTTTGCACACCGGTTATGAAGATTGGTCGCACTGGCTGCCCTGCGACCGGGCGCAAGCTGTGCCTTGTGAGTCTGCACCAGAACTGCTGCCCTATACCCGCGCAACTGCACACCGAGCTGGCTGGCAATGGCGCATTCCTCTGCAACACCGCATAGGCAATGGCCATGTGTATTGCAGCCAGTATGTCAGTGATGATGAGGCGGCTAATGTATTGTTATCCAATCTTGATGGCAAGCCACTGGCTGATCCACGTGTCATCAAATTCAAGACCGGCATGCGCAACAAGACATGGAACAAGAATGTCGTTGCGATAGGTTTGTCCAGTGGCTTTCTGGAGCCGCTGGAATCAACCAGTATCCACCTCATACAATCTGCCATTGCACGCCTGATCGATTTCTTCCCTGACCAGGGTTTCAATGCTGTCGATATCGCTGAATACAATCGCCAATCGCGCTTTGAATATGAGCGTATCCGCGACTTTGTGATCCTGCATTACAAACTCAATCAGCGCGATGATTCAACCTTCTGGAAAGCCTGTGCCGATATGCCCGTGCCAGATAGTCTGCAACATAAAATCGACCTGTTCCGCGCCAGCGGACGCTTGCTGCGCGTCGATAATGAATTGTTTGCCGAGGTCGGCTGGCTGCAGGTTTTTGAAGGTCAAAATTTAATTCCTGAAAACCTCAATCCTCTGGTAAATTTGCAAACCGAAGCGGACACCATGGAATATCTCGATAGTGTGCGTGAGGTAGTGCAGAAATGCGTGGCCATCATGCCAGCACATGCTGCCTATATTGCCCAGCATTGCAAGGCCAGAAGCTGAGTCAATACTGAGTGGGGGGAGGCACCACTCGCAAGAATTGGTGCATAGAAAAACAAACTCAAAAAATATAATTTATGCATACTGGTATGAGTACTACCGAGATTTTTTTGATCGCGATGTTTGTGATTTTCACGCTGCCTTATCTGATCTGGCGGGTAGGGAAAACCGACTATTACGCACCACTGGTAGTAGTCCAGATTATCACTGGTATTTTGCTGGGGCCTGGTGTATTGGGTGCGATTTATCCTGACTACTACAAGTTTGTCTTTAATCCCCAGGTGATACAGTCATTGAACGGTATCGCCTGGTGGGCCGTCATGATTTTCGTCATGATTGCCGGAATAGAACTGGACTTGAAGAAGGCCTGGGAATACAGACGTGAAAGCACTATCACTGCTGGCCTTGCACTGGGTATGCCATTATTGTTTGGTTGCGTAGCTGGTATGGGTCTACTCAGTATGGATGGCTGGATGGGGCCCAAGGCCATGAGCTGGCAATTCGTGCTTGGTGTGGGCATGTCTTGCGCAGTAACTGCCTTGCCCATCCTGATCTTGTTGATGGAAAAACTCGATATCCTGCGCCAGCCAATAGGCCAGCGCATACTGCGTTATGCCAGTCTTGACGACATTGCCATCTGGGGTGTGCTGGCAGTGATCTTGCTGGACTGGACCAGGGTAGGGAGGCAAGTCGGCTTTTTAGTGGTGTTTGCGATTGCCACCCTGTTGTTCCGCAAACTCATGGTCTGGCTGGAAGAGCGTGACCGCTGGTATGTAGGTCTGATCTGGCTGGCCGCCTGCGCTTTTGCGGCTGACTGGGCTGGCCTGCATTATATGGTAGGTGCTTTCCTGGCGGGTGCTGTCATGGACGCTCACTGGTTCAATCAAGAAAAAATGGACCTCATGCGCCACCATGTCTTGCTGGCCATCATGCCAGTGTTTTTCCTGAGTACGGGTTTGCGTACCAACTGGGCTGTGGGCGGCGCAGCGGTATTCATTGCTGCGGCAGTGTTGCTGGTCGCATCTGTCACTGGCAAGCTGATAGGTATACAGGTTGCAGGAAAAATATTGAAATGGGAAAAAGGCGAGGCATCCATCATAGGCTGGTTATTGCAAACCAAGGCTTTGATCATGATTATCTTCGTCAATATCTTGCTGGATAAAAACATCATCACCAGCGAAACCTTTACTGCCTTGTTATTGATGGCCATCGCCAGCACCATGATGACTGTGCCCGTGGTGTATCCGAAATTGCAGAAAATGAAGGAGCTGATTTTCAGGAGTAAATGAGATTTTTGAATCTCCGGTTTATGCAGGTGAAATGCCCGCTGCTTTTGTGAAAGCGGCGGGCATTTTCTTTATGTGGCTGGTAAGTCCGGATGCGCCAGAACATGTCTGGGAAAACGAAGGGAATGATGGGTAGTATTGCTACAGATTGCTATTTTCAAGTTGAGGTTTTAAGCGATATTCCCTTTTTTATCAGACCTTATCGTCGTTTGTAGTTGCTCTTGAAAAATTATGTAGTTTGATTACATTTTGCTGTGGTAGTATTTCAAAGTGCGGACATTCTTGGTATGGTGACTTTGTTGGGAAGTCGTTTTCAGCCAGCAAGCAATACTGCAACAGTAGTTCATAATAAAATTTGGGGACAAAACACCATGCAAGTATCTGCATACAAACCACGTCTGTCATTCTGGCAGTTGTGGAATATGAGTTTCGGTTTCTTTGGCATACAGTTTGGTTTTGCACTGCAAAATACCAATACCAGCCGCATATTTTCTACCCTGGGTGCGAACCCGGATGAGCTGGCCCTGTTCTGGCTGGCTGCGCCAATTACAGGCTTGCTGGTGCAACCCGTCATTGGCTACCTGAGCGACAATACCTGGCACCCTTTCTGGGGCCGTCGTCGTCCTTTCTTTTTCATTGGTGCGATATTGGCTTCGATTGCCATGTTCCTCATGCCCAATTCCAGCGTCTTGTGGATGGCCATAGCCGTGTTGTGGATGATGGACAGTGCCATCAATATTTCCATGGAACCTTTCCGCGCATTCGTTGGTGACAAGCTTGATGTCTCGCAACAAACAGCAGGCTTTGCCATGCAGACGTTCTTTATCGGTTGCGGTGGTGTGATTGCCTCTTTGTTGCCGACGATATTCACTGATTACCTGGGTGTCAGCAATGTACCGGTGAATGGTGCGATACCTGATACTGTCAGATATTCCTTTTATTTCGGTGGTGCCATATTTGCCTTGTCTGTCATGTGGACAGTTTTCACCAGCAAGGAAATTCCTCCAGCCGATCTGGAAAAATTCAAACAAGAACGAAAAAATAACCAGGGCATAGGCAAGGCTGTCAGCGAAATTCTCGGTGGTTTTACCAAAATGCCCAAGACCATGGTGCAACTGGCGCTGGTGCAATTCTTTACCTGGGTAGCCTTGTTTGCCATGTGGGTGTACACCACACCTTCGATTGCACAAACTGTTTTCCATAGTAGCGACGCGCAGTCGGCAGCTTTCCAGGAAGGTGGCAACTGGGTGGGCATCATGTTCGCCGTGTACGGTGGCGTGTCGGCGCTGGCTGCCTTTCTGTTGCCTGTGCTGGCGAAGATGACCAGCCGTAAATTTGTTCATATGCTCTGCCTGATCATCGGCGGTGTCAGCCTGATGAGTATCTTCCTGATCTCATCCAAACAAATGTTGCTCTTGCCCATGGTGGGCGTGGGCATAGCCTGGGCCAGCGTGCTGACCATGCCTTACGCAATTTTGGCAGGGGCTTTGCCTGCGAATCGCATGGGTTATTACATGGGCTTGTTCAATTTCTTTGTGGTGATACCGCAGATCATTGCCGGTGTCGTGCTGGGTGCTATCTTGAAGCATTTCTTTGATAACCAGTCAGTCAAGGTGCTGATGCTGGGCGGGGCTTGCATGATATTGGCGGGCTTGCTGACTCTGCTGGTCAAGGATGAAGCTGTCGAAGTTGCATCAGGCATGGACAAGACGGCAGCTAATGCTGCTACCGTTTAAGCAACCAGCATCAGCCGGAGTCACATCATGCAAGCAACTGCAATAAAACTGGGGCTGGTAATGCTGCTGGCCGCTGGTGTTGTACCTGCGTCTTACGCGCAATCATCTCAACACAAAAGTATTTCAGTCCAGCCATTTTTATGGGAAAACGCCACTGTCTATTTTTTATTGACAGACCGTTTTTATAACGTCAACCATAAAAATGACCTTGCCTATGGTCGAAAAAATGATGCAGCACCGCAGCGCGGCTATGCTGGCGGTGACCTGGCTGGCATTACGGCGAAGATCAAGTCTGGCTATTTCAAAGACCTTGGTGTCGATGTCATCTGGCTGACGCCGCCGGTTGAGCAAATTCACGCTGGTACTGACGAAGGTACTGGCAAGTCCTATGGCTTCCACGGTTACTGGGCCAAGGATTTCACCAGTGTCGATGCCAACCTGGGTACAGAGGCTGACATGCGAGAGTTTGTCGATACCGCACATGCACATGGCATGCGTGTCTTGCTGGATGTAGTCATGAACCACATGGGGCCAGTGACCAAACAAGACGCGGTTTGGCCACAAGAATGGGTCAGGACTTCGCCCACATGCACTTATAAAGATACGGAGACTACCGTCAGTTGCACGCTGGTCAAAAACCTGCCCGATATCCGTACCGACAGCAAAGGCACAGTCAGTTTACCGCCAGTGCTGGTGGAGAAGTGGAAGGCAGAAGGGCGTTATGACAAAGAGGTCAAAGAGCTGGATGATTTTTTCCAGCGCACAGGCTTGCCGCGTGCACCGCGCTACTACCTCATGAAATGGCATGTAGACTGGGTAAAAAAATACGGTATTGACGGTTTTCGCGCGGATACCGCCAAACATACCGAACCCGAAATCTGGAAAGAATTGCACGAGCTTGCCAGCACTGCCTATGAAGGCTGGAAGCATGCCAATCCCAAAAAGAAACTGGGCAATCATGCCTTCTTCATGACTGGTGAAGTGTATAACTATGTCATTGCGCACGGCCAGGAATTTGACATGGGCGATGGCAAGACGGTCAACTTTTACCAGAACGGTTTTGACAGTCTCATCAATTTTGGTTTCAAGTCAGACGCCAACAAGACTTATGAAGCCTTGTTCAGTGATTATGCCACGCGTCTGCATGGGCCTTTGGCCGGGTATTCCGTACTCAATTACATCAGCTCGCATGATGATGGCGGGCCTTTTGATCTCTTGCGCCAGAAGCCGTTTGAATCCGCCAATAAACTCTTGCTCAGCCCCGGTGCTGCGCAAATTTATTATGGCGATGAAACTGCACGTTCTCTAAATGTTGCTGGTGCACAAGGTGATGCGACTTTGCGTTCGTCCATGAACTGGGATGAACTGGCAAAGAATGCCAGCCGTGATGGCTATCGCATTGCCGATGTCCGCCAACACTGGAGCCGCCTGGGTTTGTTCCGGCGCGCCCATCCTGCCATAGGTGCAGGTCTGCATGAAAAACTCGCCGAGCAACCCTATACCTTCAAGCGTACTTATGACAGGAACGGCATCAGCGACAAGGTGGTGATTGCGCTGGATATCCCGGCTAACATCAATCCTGCCATCAGCGTCATTGGCGTGTTTGCTGATGGACAAAAACTGCGTGACTATTACTCAGGCAAGACAGCCACAGTCGTCAATGGCAAGGTGCAATTCAATAGCGGCTTGAGCACGATATTGATCGCACCTTAGTATGAACAGGCAAAAAAATAATTAGAGACAGCATGAAAAAAACAACTGTAGTAAAACTGAATATCTTTGCGGCTGCAGTCTTTGCATTGGTAAGTACAGCCCAGGCGCAAAATTCTGCACGCACTATCGTGTCAGTAAGCAAGCAGGCTGATCACCTGGAAATCAAGACCAATGACGGGCGTTATGTCTTGAAACCGTATAGCGACAAGATGATGGAAACCAGTTTCATTCCTGCTGCTGAAAAATTCAATCCAGTTTCGCATGCAGTCGTCTTGCTGCCCGCCCGTGTCAAGACCAGCTTCAAAGAGACTGCAAGCAAGATTCAATATGTTGCCGGTGACATCAGTGTAAGCATTACTAAATCACCTCTGCAAATTGCCTACGCCTACAAGGGCAAGCGCTTGTTCTCAGAAAAAAATGGTTATAGCAAAACTGCAGATGCAGAAGTGCTGGACTTCAACCTGGATGCCAGCGAAGCCCTGTATGGCGGTGGTGCCCGTGCACTGGGCATGAACCGTCGCGGCAATCGCCTGCCTTTGTACAACAAGGCACACTATGGTTATGAAGAGCGTTCAGAACAAATGAACTTTGCCATGCCGCTGGTATTTTCATCAAAAATGTATGGCCTGCATTTTGATAATGCAGCGATAGGCCAGCTTGATCTCGACAGCAAGAAAAACAATGTGCTGGCTTATGAAACCATCAGTGGTCGCAAGACTTACCAGGTCATCGCTGGTGACAGTTGGGCCGACATCGTCAGCAATTACACCAGCTTGACTGGGCGTCAGCCTTTGCCACCGCGCTGGACCTTTGGTAATTTCGCCAGCCGCTTTGGTTATCACAATGAGGCGGAGGCACGTAGCATACTGGATAAATTCCGCGCTGAAAAAATCCCTGTTGATGCCATCATCTTTGATCTTTACTGGTTCGGTAAAGACGTTAAAGGCACTATGGGTAATCTGGAATTTGATAAAGACAGCTTCCCTAATCCCAAGGGCATGATTGCTGACTTTGCCCAGCAAGGCATCAAGACTATCCTGATCACCGAGCCTTTCATTTTGACGACCTCAAAAAAATGGCAAGAGGCTGTAGAAAAAAATGTGCTGGCAACCGAGAAGCAGGGCAAGCCATTTCGCTATGATTTTTATTTTGGAAATACTGGTCTCATCGATATCTTCAGTCCCCCAGCGCAAGAGTGGTTTTGGGATATCTATAAAGATTTGAAAAATACAGGAGTTGCTGGCTGGTGGGGTGATCTGGGTGAACCAGAAGTCCATCCATCTGCCTTGCAGCACAAGACAGGCAGCGCTGATGAATTGCATAATATCTATGGACATCAATGGGCTAGGTTGATTAGCGATGGCTACAAGAAGGATTATCCCAATCAGCGGCCTTTCATCCTCATGCGTTCTGGCTACTCCGGTTCGCAAAGACTGGGCATGATACCGTGGTCGGGCGACGTCAATCGCACCTGGGGTGGCTTGCGCTCTCAGCCTGAGATAGCCTTGCAGATGGGCATGCAGGGCATGGCCTATATGCATTCTGACCTGGGTGGTTTTGCCGGTGCCAATCTGGATGATGAGTTGTACACGCGCTGGTTGCAATATGGCGTGTTCCAGCCAGTGTTTCGCCCCCATGCGCAGGAAGAGGTGGCATCCGAGCCGGTCCTGCGTGAAGCGAAGACCAGAGCGCTGGCTAAGGCAGCGATAGAATTGCGCTACCGCATGCTGCCATATAACTACACCCTGGCATTCGAGAATAACCAGCATGGCTTGCCTTTCATGCGCCCGCTGTTTTATGCGGAACCGCTGAACCAGAAACTGCAAACGGTGGCTGACACTTATCTGTGGGGTGATAGTTTCCTCGTGCATCCTGTCATGAAAGCTGCAGAGAAAGAAAGCAGCGTGTATTTTCCGGCGGGCAGCACCTGGTTTGATTTTTACAATGACCAGCAATATCAGGGTGGGACGACGTCCACCGTCACAGTGGCGCAAGATCACATACCTGTATTTGTGCGCGCTGGCGCTTTTGTCCCCATGAGCCCGCTGGTCCAAAATACCCGGGACTATTCAGCAAAAAAACTGGAACTGCATTACTACCATGATGCTGCCGTCAAAAAGTCGACGGGCAAACTGTATGACGATGATGGTGAGACTGCGAATGCATACGAGAAAGGTGCTTATACCATTATGCACTTCAACTGCCAGACGAATGCAGCGCAGTTGAGCATCAGCCTGCAGTCACAAACTGGCTTACATGCTGAAGATGCAGACAGGGAAATTGCTCTGCAAATACACAATATTGCCAGCAAGCCGGTACGGGTCAGCCTGCAAAATAAGGAGTTGCCATTTAGCTGGGACGAAGCTAAAAAGCAGTTGAACATAGATGTGCGGTGGCTGAAAAACAGCAAAGCAGAGCTATCAATAAAGTTGAGTAAATGATATTGTCATGCCCAATCGAAGGGAGATGCAAGCTCGCCATCGTGGATTTTTGCCATCGCAGCCATTGATTTCGGGCATGAAATTGCAGGCGTTTGTGGTAAATTGCGGGATTGTATTCTCTGTAAGAACCTGTTTACGATCTGTAGCGAGCGTCAGCGGGAGTCAGGGCAACATATGCGCAGCGCAAAAAGCGGAATGTACTCTAGTACATGAGCATTTTGAGCAGCACATGAGCCCCGCATTAACTTCGATTGCGCTCGCGCAGTAAGAGCGTGAACAGGTTCTAAGAAAATAGGCAGCAAACCGTAAATATGAAGACAGCATGACGACAGAACACGCACTTGTAGAACATGGTAACGCGGCGGGCTTTTCCAGCGGCCCACGCTTGTTGGCTGATATAGGCGCAACCCATGCGCGCTTTACACTTGAGTCTTCGCCAGGTGTGTTTGAATCCGTCAAAGTCTTGAAGTGCGATGAATACACCGACATCATCGCCTTGCTGCGCGCCTATTTGTCCACTGTGCCTGCCAGCAAGGTACATCATGCTGCATTTGCGCTTGCCAACCCTATCGATGGTGACCAGGTCAGGATGACTAATCGTGACTGGGCATTTTCCATAGAAGATGTACGTCGCGAATTCGGTTTATACACGCTTCTCATCGTCAATGATTTTACTGCCCTGGCCATGTCCTTGCCGGGTTTGCAGGCCAAAGACCTGATGCAGGTTGGTGGTGGCACGCCGGTGGCGAAATCCGTTATCGGTGTTTTAGGACCAGGTACGGGTCTGGGTGTGTCTGGCCTGATCCCTACTTCTGATGGTTTCGTCACGCTGGGCAGTGAGGGCGGCCACGTCAATTTCGCGCCGGTGGATGAGCGTGAATATGCCATCCTGCAATTTGCCTGGAAAGAATGGCCGCATGTCTCTACCGAGCGCCTGATTTCTGGCCCGGGCCTCGAATTGATTTATCGCGCCCTGGCAGATAGAAATAACAAGAAAGTCAAAGGCTTGGCAGCGCAAGATATCATGCGTGGTGCCTTGACTGATGATGATGCACTTTGTCTGGAAACCCTGGAATGCTTTTGCGGCATGCTGGGCAGTTTTAGTGCCAACCTCGCTGTGACTCTAGGAGCTTTTGGCGGCATCTATATCGGTGGTGGCGTCGTCCCGCTGATGGGCGATTATTTCGCCACTTCAGCCTTCCGCACACGCTTTGAAGCCAAAGGACGCTTCACCAGTTATCTGGCACAAATCCCTACCTTTGTGATTACAACGCCCAATCCGGCGTTTTATGGCGTGTCGGCGATTTTGTCGGAACACTTGCGTGGCCGCAGTGGCGACAGCTCGTTGATGGACCGCATACAGCAAATCCAGGCCGAGCTGACACCGGCAGAGCGCCGTGTCGCCACCCTGGTGCTAGAAAATCCGCGTACCGTATTGAATGAGGCAATTGCTGAGATTGCCCGCCTGGCTGATGTCAGTCAGCCCACCGTCATCCGCTTCTGTCGTTCGCTGGGTTTCCTCGGCCTAGCTGACTTCAAACTCAAGTTCGCCAGCAGCCTGACCGGCACGATACCTGTACGCCATAGCCAGGTGCGCATGAGTGACAGCACGCATGACCTGAGTGCCAAGGTCATCGATAACACTGTTTCTGCAATCTTGAATTTCCGTGATCAGCTGGATGTGCGTTCACTTGATCAGGCGATCGCCTTGTTGCGCAAGGCGAACAAGGTGGAATTTTATGCCATGGGCAATTCACGCGCCGTGGCACTGGATGGCCAGCATAAGTTTTTCCGTTTCCGTATTCCTACGGCGTCCTATGGTGATGCACACTTATTTTCCATGGCAGCAGAATTGCTGAACCCTGGCGATGTCGTCATCGTCGTATCCAATTCTGGCAAACTGCCGGAATTGTTGAAGGCGGTTGATGCAGCCCGCTTGGCCGGGGCAGATGTGATTGCGATTACGCCCAATCAGTCGCCATTGGCCAAGAAAGCGACAGTCTGCCTGGCTGTGAATCATACCGAAGACAACGCCACTTTCCTGTCCATGATTTCCCGTATCCTGCAATTATTGCTGATCGATATTATTGCAGTCGGTTTGTCGGTCGATGCGCCAGAAGCTGAGGCACATGGCGACGTCAAGCGCAAGGAATTATCGCGTTTCAGTAACTTGCTGATTTCTCATCTGGATAGTTGATTACAACGTAGTGGTAACCGCTATGACAGCAGCACTGCTTGCCTAAGCAGTCTGGCTGCTGTTATTGTTTTGCCTTTCCTCTTTGATGGACAGGCATGTCAGTTCTTGATCCCTTGGTCTTGCTCGATGCAGCTTTGCGCGGCACACTGCTGGCTTTGCTCTTGCTATTGTCTGCCATTTTAGGCCGTGACCGCCCGCAATTGCTGGTGGTGCGTGCTGGCATTGCACTTTGCCTTGGCCTGGCGGTACAGGTGATCAGTGCCACTCCCTGGTTTGAAGTCATGGTGCCACGATTGTGGCAAGCACCGCTGGTCGCCATTTCTGTTGCAAATGCCGTGCTGTTCTGGGTATTTGTGCAGGCGCTGTTTGATGATGATTATGTATTGCGACTCTGGCATGTGCTAGCCTGGTTTGCCGTTGCTGCTCTAAGTGCTCTGAACTGTGCCGTGGTGGCTGGCAGCGGCTCTATCATTGCGCCTTTGACGATGGGTGTGCAACGTGCCATACCCTTGATATTTGCTGCTCTGGCCGCGTTGGCTGCAGCGAGGAACTGGCGTACTGACCTGGTTGAGCAACGCCGCCGCCTGCGTGCCTTTATCGTGATTGCTGGCAGTATCTATACCGTTTTATTATTGATTGCCCGTTTAAGCTCGCCGCAGGGAAGACTGGTGGGTAGTACCGCCATGGCCGATGTGCTTGTCTTGCTGCTCATCATCGCTATCGTGACATTCAGGATGTTAAAACTGGGGCATCTGGATTTGTTTCCGCTGCCCGCAGTTTCACCAAAAGAACGACACGTTCTACAAGCTCATCCTTTGCCCGTGACTGCGTCTGATGCAGGTGAAGATAAATTGGTGATTGTCTTACAAAAACTCATGCAGGATGAGCAACATTACCGCAGCGAAGACCTGACGCTGGTCAGCCTCGCCAGCAAGATGCAAATCCCTGAATACCGTTTGCGCAAGCTCATCAACCAGCAATTGGGCTACCGCAATTTCAATGCCTACATCAACGCCTTTCGTCTGGACGAAGCACGTGCGGCTTTGTCCGACCCGGCGCGGCGTGATTTGCCTGTCCTGACCATAGCGCTGACTTCTGGCTTCCAGTCCATAGGTCCATTCAACCGTGCTTTCAAGGCAGCCACCGGGCTCACACCTACCGAGTACCGTAAAGAAAATATGGCCGAATCTTGAAATCGGCTAGCCGAAATCTGTAATTTGCAGTCTGTGGCAAGACATCATTCGCTTTCCTGCGCATAGTCCGGTTCATCCGGAGGCAACCTCCGGCACTTAACCAATTGGAGCCTGAATGATGAAAGCCTTGCATAAACATTCTTTTAAACGATTATTGAACTGCTCCATCTATTTGCTGCTGAGCCTGCTATTTTTTGTCACTGGCGCGGCGAACGCCTCTGTTGGTTTAACAGAAATTGCGCCAACTGCGACGGATGGAACCATTACCCTGTATTACCCCAGCAATGCGCCTGAACAACAAGTACACCGTGGTCGCTTTCAATTCAAGCTGGCAGAACAGGCCGAACCTGTGCGTGGCAATGGTCATCTGATTATCATTTCTCACGGCTCCGGTGGTTCCCCCTGGGTACATGCAGATCTGGCACGTAGCATGGTCGAGGCAGGTTTTATTGTCGCCATGCCTGAACACCATGCCGACAACTACAAGGATGACAGCCATCCCGGGCCGGATAGCTGGACTTTACGGCCCGCCGAAGTATCGCGGGCCATAGATGCGGTTGGCCGTGATGTGCGCTTTGCACCTTTGCTGACACTGGAAAAGGTGGGCATGTATGGCATGTCGGCAGGTGGTCACACCGCACTCAGCATGGCGGGCGGGCGCTGGTCACCGGCGGGTTTCAAACAGCATTGTGAAGAAGACCTGGTCAATGATTTTCATTCTTGCGTGGGCCTGATCATCCGCCTCAATGGCGGCGTGTTTGATGGTTTGAAAAAATGGCTGGCTTTGACGATTATCCGCAGCCGTTTTAGCGACACCACCATGCGTGAACATCATGATCCTCGCGTGGCCGCGATAGTGGCTGGCGTGCCCGCTGCTGCTGACTTTGATATGACATCCCTGCAGAATCCGCCTGTGCCTTTGGGCCTGGTTACTGCGGGCCAGGACCGCTGGCTGGTGCCGCGCTTCCACAGCGACAGGGTATTGGCCGCCTGCAAGACTTGTGAAACCGTCGCACAATTACCTGAGGCGGGTCATGGATCTTTATTGTCCCCCTTGCCACCAAACCTGACTGGCCTGGTCGGTGACATGCTCAATGATCCGCCCGGTTTTGACCGTGCGCAAATGCCTGTGGTGGATAAGAAAATTACCGCATTCTTTGAGAAGCATTTATTGCATTAGATATGCTTTATTTGTTGAGCAGGTAATTGAAGCTGAAAGACACCCTGTCGGTATCCGTCAGGTTGGGGCTTACTCTATGGAATACATCGGACCTGAACAAGACCAGCTTGCCGACTTCAGGTTCGATGACGTAATTTTCAAACTGCTTGTACTGCATGTCGCAAGGGAAAATCGCGAGCTCGCCGTCACGCTGGTTGGTGCTGAAATAATATACGCCGCTGATGGGCACGCCTTCAACATTCCTGTCGTGATTATGTCTTTCCTGGTAACCAAATTTCTTGGTGACATTGATCCAGCTTTGCGTATATTGGTGATCTATTTTCCAGTCCTTGTCACGCCTGGTCATGTGAACAAACTGCAAGACACTGTCTTCTATGAATTTTCTTAAATGGTGTAAGCCTGCAAGCGCAAAGATATTTTTTTCATTGTCGAATGAACTGAGCACATTGTCACCCCATGAGTGGCCTAGCAAGCGGTTCAAGTCTTCCTTGCGGCGCAAGACTTCGTCATTGATTGCATAAATGGTGTCATCATCTGCCTTGGAGATGCCAACCAGGGTAGGGAAGAGTACTTCGATATTCATGTGCGCACCTTATGAAGTGATGCACATGATCATAGATGATTTGCCTCAGTATTTGCGTGCTTATTTGCCATATTTTATGGCAATGGAAGCAGTGATTTTTTAATGCCTCATTCCCTGCTCACTTCCTTTTTCGCAAATTACTTCCAGCCCGGGGCATTCTGCATGCAATTGCGCCAGCAGGGCCTTGGCTATACCAAGTTCACGGTAACTGGGTTTCACATACAGAACATGGACGCATACTTGCCCGGCAAGGATGCTGCAATCCAGCGCACCCACGTGCTGCTGATCCAGAAATGCAGAAAGCAACAAATGTGTGCAGTTACTTTGTTCATCTTGTTTGCAGATGCGTAGTGCCGTTTTCACAGCTTCGCCAGAAGTGATTTCTGTCATGATTTCACTGCTCCCCATAAGTAGTGGACGCCCAAAGCCAGCAGGCCTATGAAAAAACAGCGCTTGAACAAAATGGCTTGCATTTTGTTGCGCAAAATTTGCCCCAATTGCATGCCCGCCAGCGCGGGTAGCAGGGCCAGCAATGAATCACCGGCAACATTCCATTGCAAAGTGCCATTGCCATACAGATTGATACCCAAGGCCAGTGTGGATACCGTGAAAGACAAGCCCATTGCCTGCACCAGTTTGTTCTTATCAAGATCCAGTGCTTGCAGGTAAGGAACGGATGGCAAGACAAATACGCCGGTAGAGGCAGTTACCATGCCTGTCGCAATACCGATGACAGGTGCGAGCTTGCGCTCGGCCTGGCTAGGCACTTGCCAATGTACCGACGCCAAGCCCATGACGCCATATAGCAGCAATGCCACGCCGAGTCCCGCCCCTGACCAGGCTGGATTGGACTTGCTGAATAAAAGTCCCGAGACAAAAGTACCCAGGCAGATGCCCAATAACATAGGGCTCAGGCGGCGTAATAAGGGCAGTAGCCTGGCACCGTTGGCGAGCTGCCAGATATTCGTAAAAAGCGAAGGTAAAAATAATAGGGCTGCTGCCTGCATGGTCGTCATTGACAGGCTCAATAGAGCGATTGCCACCGTGGGCAGACCCAGGCCTATTACTCCCTTGACCATGCCAGCAAGGAGAAAAATAAAGCCAACGGCCAGCCACTGTGTGCTGTTGCCATGAGGGGTAAATAGCGCAATAAGGGATTCCATATAGACAGTTTGCCATTACCAGCAAGAACTGAAAATGTGGAATATACTCAGACAGACTTCGTATTATACGTAGCCTCATTCTATAAATAATCTTCTTATGCGCTTTGATCTGGTCGATTTGCAGTTATTTGTCCACGTAGTGGAGGCGGGTAGCATCACAGCCGGAGCTGAACGTTCCCATCTGGCACTTGCTTCAGCCAGTGCACGTCTGCGCGGTATGGAAGATTTGCTGGGCGTGCCGCTGTTGCTGCGCCAAAGGCGCGGTGTCGAAGTGACTGATGCTGGCCGCACTCTGCTACACCATGCCCGCATGCTGATGCAGCAAATGGAAAGAATGCGCGGTGACCTGGGGGACTATGCCAAAGGTCTCAAGGGACATATACGCATGCTCTGCAACACCTCGGCGCTGACAGAATTTCTGCCGCAGGCGCTGGCCATTTACATGCAGGCACATCCACATATCAATATCGAAGTTGAGGAAAAACTCAGCAATGACATCGTGCAAGCCATTATCGCTGAACAGGCTGACATAGGCATCATTGCCGATACTGTCGATAGTGCAGACTTGCAGACGTTTCCCTTTCGTCAGGATCAACTGGTATTGGTGACGGCAGCCCAGCATCCTTTGCAAACCACCGCAACTATCAATGGCAGTCTGGCCTTTGCCGATACCTTGACCTATGATTTTGTCGGTCTGGCAGGTGACAGTGCCCTGCAACAATATCTGAATGAACATGCGGCGCGGCTGGGGCAGCGTTTGCATTACCGCCTGCGTCTGCGCAGCTTTGATGGCATCTGTCGCATGGTGGAAAGTGGGGCCGGCATTGCCATCATTCCCGAGACAGCAGCGCTGCGCTATGAGCAACTGATGAAGATACACAGGCTGTATCTGACAGATACCTGGGCAGTCAGGAATTTGCTGATCTGTGTACGGCAATATGATGAACTACCCACATACGCGCGTGAGCTGATCAATGCCATTAGGGCCTGATTTCTTTTGTGAAGAATGCAAATGCCTTGATCTCTCTGCCTTCTTGCTACAATGCAGGTCTGTCTTCATCTTCATACCCAGCTTCCATGTCCGTTACCATCTCCATAGGCAATGCTTTCAAGAGTTTCAGGGATAAATTTATATCCGCTTCCATCGCACAGCCAGCGACTGCGGTATTTGCCCATCTGAACATTGATGCAGAATTAACACTGGCCTTGTTTGAAGTCTTGACTGCAGAAGCAATCAAGCTGAAATGGCAAGATAATTACCTCGCTCTGGACGAAGGTTTGTTACTGGCTGTGGAGCGTGTGGAAACAGTCGTGCTCGCTGAAGATAAATGCCGTACCTGCACACGCATCTATGCCAGCCATGCAGAGTACTTTCCGCAAGGCTTGAGTGAATACCAGCATGCCATGGGTGCCACTGAGTCAGAAGCCATGCTGGAGGGTTTGCGCACCTGGGCGAAGATGGACTTAATGGCTTTGCTGGATGCTACCCGCGAGCAGCCACTGAATTGCACGGTCATAGAAATGAACACCAGTGCTGAGGCGGCGGAAAGCAGCAGTTTTCGCCAGGTGATACTGGGTCCAGTCGCCCACCTCGCCAGCCAGCCTGAACACAAGAAAAAAGAAGAACATCCATTTTGCCCATGCTGCTTGTTCACAGAAAGCATGCCGGCTTTTCATGATCTGTTGCAGACCAGTGATTTTCTCGGCATACGTCTGTTTGCCTCACGCGATAACGAAGGCAAGCTGGCCGCTGATTGTCGTGTCAATGGCGAGGATTTTTTACCCGCAGTGGAACACCTGAAGCAATATGCAGAAAAATGGCCGCAGCGCGGGTTGGAATTTCGCAAGCAATATGTAGTCGTAAGAACCAGCAGTCACAGTGTCAATCAGGCGCGATTAGTGCAAACCAAGCCAATGCAGGTTTAATCTGACTTTATTTGCAGAAATGACGAATGTGATACATTTGAAATTATCATTCGCGACGCGTCGCCAATTTACTATCAATGAGTGAGGAATATTATGTACCGTAGCTACTTCAAGGGACAATGGAGCGAAGGCAATACGCCACTGTTTGGCGCCATGGATAATGCTGTCTGGCTAGGTTCCTCGGTGTTTGATGGTGCGCGTTCCATTCGCGGCCTGACACCGGATCTGCGCTTGCATCTGGCCCGGGTCATACAATCGGCACAGCGCCTGGGTTTGCAATGCCCTTACAATGTCGATGAACTGGAAGCACTGTGCCGCGAAGGCATAGCCTTGTTCCCGGCTGATGCCGAGCTGTATATCCGCCCGCTGGTGTTTGGCACTGACGGTTTGCTGATCCCTGAACCATCAACTACTGGCTTTGCGCTGACTTTGTTTGATGCAGCCATGCCAGCATTTACCGGCTTTTCTGCCTGCCTGTCCAGCCTGCGTCGTCCTGATCCTTCCATGGCGCCGACCGATGCCAAGGCTTCCTGCCTGTATCCAAATACCACCAGGGCTTTGCGCGAAGCCAAGGAACGTGGTTTTGACAATGGCGTGGTCTGTGACGTGCATGGCAACGTGGCTGAATTTGCCACTGCCAATCTCTTCTTTGTGACTGCAGATGATGAGATCGTCACACCTGTGGCAAACGGCAGTTTCTTGTCCGGCATTACCCGCGCGCGCGTCATTGGCTTGCTCAAGGAAGATGGCAGGCAAGTGTCCGAGCGTACAGTAAAACCGGAAGAATTGCTGGCGGCCAAAGAGATTTTCAATACAGGTAATTTTGCCAAGGTCACGCCTTGCACCAGATACGAAAATCGCGAACTGCCTATAGGTGTGGTGGCGACACGTGCCCGTGATTTGTATTTGCAATTCATGCAAAATACCTGATTCGTACCCTGACTTAGACTGAACGACAAATCGATGCTGAAGCGCATACATCATGTAGCCATCATTTGTGCCGATTATCAGGTGTCCAAGGATTTCTATACCCGGATTTTGGGGCTGAAAGCTATTGCTGAAACCTATAGGGCAGAAAGAGCGTCGTACAAGCTGGATCTGGCCTTGCCAGACGGTTCGCAAATAGAATTGTTTTCATTTCCTGATGCTCCACCCAGGGCGTCACGTCCTGAAGCACAGGGTTTGCGTCATCTGGCATTCGAGGTTGATGATGTGTCAGCCTGCAAAGCGATGCTGGAGGCAAAGGGGCTGGAAGTGGAGGATGTCAGGCTGGATGAATTGACCAGGCGGCGCTTTGTCTTTTTTGCTGATCCTGATGGTTTGCCGCTGGAGTTGTATGAGGCGTCGCCTCGATAATTTTACCAAGTGATCTGAGAGCATGGGTCGAAAAAAACCGGGGCATAAAGTCCCGGTTTTTTTAACATACTTTGGCTTACTTCAAGAACTGCTCGTTCCCAACCATACCGATCTTGGTCACGCCAAGACGCTGTGCCGCCGCCATGACCGCAGCCACAGACTTGTAAGGCACGACAGCGACCGGACGCAGATGGA
>JAZJXP010000158.1:0-6244 GCA_040390835.1 Pseudomonadota bacterium | reverse complement strand
GCGTTCTTGCGCGAAAACAGTAACTCATTCCAGGACAAATGCAATAAACCTGTAGGTCCCACGGTATTCAAGGGTGCCCCCAGACCTTCAAGCCGTTCTGGTGGCAATAACAATACTGAGGGACTAACCTGCCACTGACTAAAGTTGCCAGCAATCTTGACTGGTGCCGACAAAGCCGCAGAATTTTCCAGTTCAGCCTTGATTTGCCCGAACATTAACAGAGGTGAAATACGCCACTGAAACCGTCCCGGGAACAAGGGCGTCACCGGCCCGCTTTTGCCTGCAGCCACACCGATAAATGCTGATCCCTGCCAAAAACTACCCTGCACATCCCCCAGGCTCAACCTGCCCTGGCTTTGCCTTTCCAGGACAAAACCCAGCCAACTGGCAGGCAAAAACACTACGACAGTCAAGATGACGCTAAAAATTGCAGCCAGTATCCACGTCAAACGTCGGGTAATTAACATCGCTTTAATCTGGCCTCAGGAAGAACTTCTTTGTTGTCGCAAAGTCAAAGTCGCACTTACCAGGCCACTTTCCAGCAAGGACACGAGCTTTGCTTCTTCCACAGTCAATCTTGAAGCTTTTTGCATTTCCACCAGGCATTCCATCAAATTTGCATAAGAAGCGCTGGGAATTTGCAAACGCACCAGATCATCACTGACAGCAATAGTTTGTACCTTGATGCCACGTCTTCCCAGGACTGCCTCTAATTGCTCACGAGTGACGGGCGCGACAAATTCAGACAAATTGGCGGTCAGACCGGCTTGTTGCTTGCTCAACTCAGTAATTTCTGCCAGTTGCTGATTCAAGACTGGCAGCGCAATGTTTAACTGCTTGCGTCCATTCAAAGCAGGTGCCAGGAAAAAACCATAAGTGATTGCGGCAAGAATAAATGCGGCACAAATGAGCAGCATCTTGCGCTCACGCTCTACCCGGGCTTGCCAAAAGAAATTGAACTGCTCTTTAATTGCGCTGAACATCAGTCCTTACCTCCGGTAGAAACACGCAAAGCACCATCTGACGAGGTACTGATTTTCATGGATTGTTCAGCCAGGGCCGAGCGCAAAGCATCCATGGGCACTTGTACATTGGGCTTGATCCTGACGAATAGTGATCTGTCCTTATACTCTACCGATGCCACACCACCAGGCACACCCACCCTGTCCCAGACCTGTGAAAATTGCGCCGCAATAACAGCAAAATCATTGGCCGCAAATTGACCAGCCGCTCGCTTGGCAATATTGACTTTTTGTTGCATCTGTTTCAGTGGGCTATCTGAAATAACCGTCTCTTTTGGATAGGCATTCCGGTACACCTGCAACAACGCGTTTTTCTGGTCTTTTTCTTCGCGCTTGAGGTTGAACCATTCAATGTTCAGCGCCAGTAAATTGATAACCACCAAGGCTATCGCCAGACGCACCGGCCAGCGCCATTTGCTCCAGTCAAAACTGGCCATGTGTTCCGCCGATAAACCCGTCATCAGGTCAGGAGTATCTGCATTGATACCCGCCACCCGGTTAACCCAGCTCACGGGCATGACTTCTATCTTGTCTTCCAGCTCCAGGGCTTTAAGTGCAAGCTGACTGGCTTCAATAGCAGTAGCCGGAACGTACGCAGCAACTTTAGGGCTGGCACTTAATTGTGCCAACATAGAAAGTGCATCACTCATGCCAGCACTTTCCAGACTCAGGCCCAGACCATGCTGAACACCATCACGCAGACTCAGTTCCAGCCCTTCATCTTTTTCCTCTATCAAGGCCGAGGCAGTCTGGCTTGCCACATCAAAAGCCAGAGACAGTTGTGCCGGATAGGCAGAAAACTTTCTGTTCGGCCAGTCTTTTACCTTCTTGGCCAAACCTTCCAGCCAGGCTTTATCAGTCACGGCAACAATGATTTCGCCATCAAGCACATCACCACTGACCAAGACCAGGTCAGATGGATCAGTAATTAATTGGTCTTCCAGCAAATTGGGTAGTGCCTGCTTTAACTTGGCAGCCGACATAGGCGGCACTTTGGTTTTCAGCAAACTGGTATCGCTGGCAGCCAGAATAAAAGCGACTTGTTTTGCACTAATCGCCAGGGCTTTCAATTCAGCCAGGCTGGAATGCCCTTGCTGTTGCAAACGTCCTTCTGCCGATATCAAGGCGAAAGCCAATGCTTGCGCTGACCAATCTGGCCTGTGTTGTGCCGCCACTCTGGAGGGCAAAGAGATATACAGTGTGCTTGCCATTTTTATTTAGTTTTCCCGTACCCAAAGCACCGTTGTTGTCATCGCCGTTGATCCTATACTATCGGCGCGCTCTATCAATGCACTGACATCCAGCGCCGAGCGGTTCATTTTGACCTTACCATTGACGATAAAATACTTGGTCGCCACATCTACATCTTTGTCTGTCAATGTTTTCAACCTGTCTTCAAAACGCGTTTTGAATTCCCCAACTGTACGGAAGTAGGCGCGGTCGCGGCTGGCTATCATCGCTGCGGCATCTCCGACACTGAGCCCATCTATCCTGGCAGCCAGCACTTCAGCAAAGGTCGTATTCACATTAATGCTGGTCTTGCCCGGCAATACTGTGACAAAAGTTTTTAGCTTTTCCACCATATCTGGTGTAAATCCATTTATTGCCAGCAAATCATCTACCTGCGTAAAGCGCAAGAATTGTACTTCAGGTAGCGTGGAATCGGATGAGCTTTTTCCAGCCCCTGTCTCGGCAGCCGAAGAACTTGGTGCAGCAATTGCCCTGGTCTGCGTACTGGCCACCATATCAGCCACAGCTTCTGCCAATTGCCCATCAATACGAAGGTTCACCAGCAAACGGCTGAATGCAGCAACTTCACGTGCATCCACATTACCGTCCGTTGCCAGATTATTCAGGTTATACATGGCTTGCGCATCAATGACCTGGCCAGACAACGTGGCATCGCTATCTTCATTGTCAGTTTTGGCATTTTCTACATATTGATCCAGGCGGGTATCTGCCAGTTTGACTGCCCATGGCTCACCGAGATGATCAACATTGGCAGATTGCTTACTGTCTTCACGTAAAATCAATCTTGCCCAATCTATCGCCCCTCGCAAAATCCATTTCTTTTGCAACTGCATGCGTTGGTTTTCTATCGACCTGACCTGTACTTGCTGTTGCCAGAACAGGCTGGCAACAATGGTGATAGCCAACGTCGTTAACAACAAGGCAGTAATGACCGCCACACCACGCTGCTGAGGAATATTTTTTTCCCTCATACCGCACCCAGCAAAAATACTTTGGTAATAGGCAGTTCACGGCCAGACAACTGTACGGCGATTTCCAGGCCCGTTAATTTACCAGATCTCGTTGGAATACCAGGGGCTGCTGGCACGGGATTGGTCCCGGCAGCTTCACTACCGCCTGCACGCCAGCCATTCTCGCCTTCTTTCCAGGTACGTGTTTCAAAACCGGTCACCATAGTCTGCAGGGCGATTGAGGGGCTGCTTTCCGTATCGGATAAAGCGTCTTGCCAATCGTGTTCCAGCACGGCCAGTTCACGGGTAGGCTGCATTTCACGCCTGCCCAATACTCCGCCACGTACGCTATACACCACGACTTGCAAACGTGTGGGCTGGTTTTCTTCAAACACGCTGCGCACCAGGGCCAGTCTCGGACCTATGGCGCTGAATACTTCGCGACCCGGCAAATTGCTGGCATCTACCAAATGGGCACAGTCGTTCTCCAACTGCGCAAAAGCCAGCTGTATGCCACGCGTTTGCTCCATCTCGGCAGTCAGGACCACGCGGGCACGGACTATGCTGTCGAGCCCACGCCAGCCGAGCACGGCAATAATCGCCAGTATGGTGATCGCCACCAATAACTCTATGAGAGTAAAACCGGACTGCGATAACTTGGCTGGAGGGTCTTGGCGACGCAGTTGGCGCTTAAAGTGCATTCGGCACCACCTGGGTCAGCTTGATGATGCGACGCTCAGGGCTATCTGCTTCATACACAAAAACTTCAACTCTTCTGAAAGAGGGATTGGGAGTGGCAATGACATGCTCTTCGCACATCAGGTGTAAATCTCCCTGCGGGCAGGCAAAGGTGCGCTCGCCGAAGGCTGGCCACTCATGCGCAAGCCGTATTTGCGCGAGACGGTTTTCAGCCGACCAGGTTGCCATCATGGACGCGCGCAAGCTGCTGCTGTTTTGCGTCAGGCTACCAACTGCGCGCAAACTGGCACCCAGGGCAGTACCGACGATGACCAGGGCCACCAGTACTTCCAGCAGGGTAAACCCGGATTGTGAGCGCAATTGTGGCCTCTTATGCATCTTATTCCACTGAAAAATGACCTATGCCATCGGCCCGTACACTGACATGTTTGTCGTTGGACTTGATGGTAAGCACAAAGGGTTTATCGACGGGCTCGCGACCAAACAGTATGCGTATGACCGAAGTATCTGCCGCCTGCGGTTGCAAGGATAATTCTACTGGCGCGGTTTGAAAAAACCGATCACGCAGCATGTCATCCTTGATGGGTGACCAGATCCTGTCCTCCCTGACCAGAAAGCGGTAACCGTTCTGGTCTACCTCAAAAGCCACGGGTAAATTGCGCACGATGGCTTCATCGCGAGCAAGTTGTAAAAGCAGGGAAATGCGCTTGGCATCATTTTCCAGGCGCTGCTGCTCGCCTGGCATGGCGTTAATACTGATGGCACCCAGAATGAGACCAAAAATGACTAACACCACCAATAATTCCAGCAAGGTAAAGCCCCGCTGCCCATGCTTCATCTTCATGTGTGCTTCTTATAAATCCCAGGAACCTATGTCTGCATCTTCACCACTGCCGCCAGGCTGACCATCGGCACCCAGCGAAAACACATCGACATCCCCTCTGATACCAGGCGAAAGATATTGATATGGTTTGCCCCAGGGGTCATTGCGCAATTTTTCTATATAACCACCAGTTGCCCAGGCATTTGCCGCCGGGCCGGATGTCGGTTTTTCTATCAGGGCTTGCAAACCTTGTTCTGTGGTTGGGTAACGCTGGTTATGCAAACGGTACATCTTCAGTGCACCCATGATAGTAGAAATATCCTGTTTGGCTGCAGTCACCCTGGCTTCATGGGTGAAGCCAGTGAGTCTGGGCACCATAAAGGCACCAAGAATGGCGATGATAGTCACAACTACCATGATTTCGATAAGGGTAAAGCCGCGCTCGGAATTCCGAGCCTTGCCTGCACGTAATGAAACTGAAGGAACTGAAAAATTAAGCATGGCGTAATTCTAAAAATGAAAACTCTAAAAATAAAAAAATGCGTGGCGCGCATACTATCAGCACGCTGACGCAGTATAAATCCTGAGATTATCCCTGGGGCCGCTTTCTGTATCGAATAGTAACAAAAAATGCCTTGAAGACAATATTTAAACACAAAATTGGAAATTAATATGTATGAATTCTGTCGAATTGCATTCCATACTACCACCAGTATGTGTCAACTCAATTTCAGGGGCAGGCTGCGCAGGCGCTTGCCGGTCAGGGTAAATATGGCATTAGCAACCGCCGGGGCAATTGGCGGCACGCCTGGCTCACCTATACCCTGGGGCGGTTCTGCACTTTTGATAATGACAGTTTCGACCTCTGGAGCCTCATTGATGCGCAAGACCTGGTAGTCGTTAAAGTTACTCTGCATGACCTTGCCATCCTTGATAGTAATCTCCCCATACAAGGCAGCACTCAGGCCAAAGACCACCGCAGACTCCATTTGCTGGGCAATGATATTGGGGTTAACCGCTATGCCGCAATCCACGGCACAAACTACTTTATGCACCCGGATTTGCCCTTCCTGCACTGAGACTTCTGCGATCTGGGCAACAATACTGCCAAAAGATTCATGCAATGCCAGCCCATGCGCCCTGCCTTCTGCTGGCTTGCCTGCTTTTTGTACCGCCGCATCCAGCACGGCCAAATGACGTGGATGATCTTTCAGCAAACCACGGCGGAATGTCAAACTGTCCTGATTTGCCGCATGGGCGATTTCATCAATAAAACTCTCTTTAAAAAAGGCATTATGTGAATGGCCGACTGAGCGCCAGAAACCTAGCGCCACAGGACTGGGGGCAATTACATGCCTGATGCGCTGGTGCGGGATTTCATAAGGCATGTCAAACTCGCCTTCCGCCGTAGTTTTGTCCGGGCCTGCTCCAGACAGACCAAAAGTGCGCTTCAAGACCTGATGCGTAATTGAACCTGAGACTGACTTATTGTCGTAGGC
>JAZJXP010000157.1:0-31605 GCA_040390835.1 Pseudomonadota bacterium | reverse complement strand
TCAAGGGCAAGATGCTGAACTGGCTGAACAAGCATCCTGAAAAGCAATTACAAGGAAAAAAATTGGCCGCTGCCACTATCATCTCCGGTGCAGTACTGGGGACGCTGGTGACCATATCCTCCATCGGTGCCGGTGCGATTGGTGCAACTTTGCTGGTCATGCTATATCCACGCATGTCTGCCGCCCATATCGCCGGTACAGATATCGCCTATGCTGTACCTTTGACAGCCATTGCTGCTTTTGGCCACTGGTGGCTGGGTTCGATAGACTGGGTCTTGCTTGGTAGCCTGCTGATAGGCTCTTTGCCAGGTATCACTCTCGGGTCTCTGGCAGCCCGCGCCGTACCAGAAAAATTTTTACGTGGCCTGTTGGCAACCACCCTGACTTTGGTTGCCGCCAAGCTTGTCCTTTGAATCTGTTTGCAAACGCGTACTTACAGACGCATTTTATGGGTAATTAAAGATGTATCGTTACGACCAGCACGATCACCAAATCATCAAGGAACGTATTGCACAATTCCGTGACCAGGTTAGCCGCCGGCTCTCGAATGAATTGAGTGAAGATGAATTCCGTATTTTGCGTTTGCAAAACGGTCTGTACATGCAGCGTCACGCCTATATGCTACGGGTGGCCGTGCCTTACGGCATGCTGTCGTCGAATCAGGTACGCAAGTTTGCCCATATTGCCCGCAAATATGACCGCGGCTATGGCCACTTTACGACCCGTCAGAATATCCAGTACAACTGGATCAATCTGGAAGATACACCAGACATACTGGAAGAACTGGCATCAGTAGAAATGCATGCCATCCAGACCTCTGGTAACTGCATGCGCAATATCACCTCAGATGAATTTGCCGGAGTTGCTGCGGACGAACTGATAGATCCGCGTGCCTATGCAGAGATCCTGCGTCAATGGACTACCTTCCATCCTGAATTCGCCTATTTGCCGCGTAAATTCAAGATCGCCATCAATGGTGCAAAAGAAGACCGCGCCGCGATTGCAGTCCATGATATTGGCCTGACTGTAGTACACAACGAAGCTGGTGAAGTCGGCTTCAAGGTCATGGTGGGCGGTGGCATGGGCCGTACGCCTATCCTGGGTAGCGTGATACGTGATTTCTTGCCGTGGCAACATGTCATGACTTACCTGGAAGCGATATTGCGTATCTACAACCAGTACGGTCGCCGCGATAACATCTATAAAGCACGTATCAAGATTTTGGTGAAAGCTATCGGTGCCGAAGAATTTGGCCGTCAGGTAGAAGAAGAATGGCAAGATATCAAGGATGGCCCAGCCACCTTGACAGAAGCCGAATTGAAGCGTGTAGCTAGCTATTTCACAACGCCAGACTATGAAAACCTGCCTGCGCAAGATACGGCTTACGAACAACATTTGCAAGACAACAAATCCTTTGCCAACTGGGTCAAACGCAATGTCAAACCACATAAAGTAGCTGGTTATGCTGCCGTGGTGCTGTCGCTGAAAAAACCGGGTGTGCCGCCAGGCGATGCCAGTTCAGAACAACTGGACTTTATTGCTAATCTGGCTGATCAATACAGCTTTGGTGAACTGCGTGTTACACATGAACAAAACCTGGTGCTGGCAGATGTCAAAGTCGCTGACTTGTTCACCGTCTGGCAAGAAGCCAAGGCCCATGGTCTGGCGACACCAAATATCGGTTTACTGACCGACATGATCTGCTGCCCTGGTGGTGACTTTTGCGCACTGGCGAATGCCAAGTCCATCCCTATCGCGCTGGATATCACTGACCGCTTCAATGACCTTGATTATCTGCATGATATCGGCGACATAGAGTTGAATATGTCTGGCTGTATCAATGCCTGCGGCCATCACCATGTCGGTAATATCGGCATCCTGGGTGTGGACAAAGATGGCAGCGAGTTTTACCAGGTGTCCATCGGTGGCGCGCAAGGTAACAGCGCAGCCATAGGTAAGATCATAGGCCCGTCTTTCGCTGCCGGACAAATGCCGGAAGTGATAGACCGCATCATTCAAGTGTATGTGCGTGACCGTCTTGAGAACGAGCGCTTCATTGATACGGCACAGCGCCTGGGTATCGCGCCATTCAAAGAATTTGTGTATGCAACGCCGATACGTACCAATGAACATCATGGTGAAGACGCCGGTACTGCAGTCAGCTACTGAAATTAAGAAAGTGCATCATGCGAGAAATTATTAAAGATAAAGCCATCGTAGCCGACGACTGGACAGTACTGCGTCTGACAGAGACTGAAACACCGGATGCCGTCAGCGTACCTCCAGGCAAAGTCATCATTCCGCTGAAAGTATGGTTGCTGCAACGCGAAAGCCTGCTGAATCGTACTGATATCGCCGTCTGGTTCAACAGCGATGAGCAGGCAAAAGAATTGAAAGAAGATATCAGCCGTTTTAGTCTGCTGGCAGTGGATTTCCCTAAATTTGCAGATGGCCGTGGTTATTCCATCGCCTATAACCTGCGCTCACGCCTTAACTTCACTGGCGAACTGCGCGCCATTGGTGATGTTTTGCGCGACCAGTTGTTTTACATGCAGCGCGTGGGCTTCAATGCCTTTGCCACACGTGAAGACAAGAATATCCATGACGCCATCAAGGGCCTGACTGATTTTTCTGAAAAATACCAGACGTCCTGGGATGAAAAGAATCCCCTGTTCCGCCGTGCGGAGCGCACAGGAGCAGAAGTATGAGTGATTTTTTGGAGCGCCTTGCCGCAACACAGGCTATATTGGAAAGAATCGCCAACGACTTTCAGCCAGCTGTGTTTGCATCCAGTCTGGCAGCAGAAGATATGGTGTTGACTGACTTGATTTTGCGCAAGAAACTGAATATCACGATTTTCTCGCTGGAAACCGGACGCCTGCATGCAGAAACCCTGGGCATGCTGGATAAAGTCAAAGAAACCTATGGCACAGAAATCAAGCTGTTCAAACCCGATGCAGCCGCAGTAGAAAATTATGTCAGCCAGCATGGCCGTAACGCTTTCTACGACAGCGTGGAAATGCGCAAGGAATGCTGCCGCATACGCAAGGTAGAACCATTGAAACGTGCCCTGGCAGGCAACAAGGCATGGGTAACCGGCCAGCGCCGCGCGCAGTCTGCCACACGTACTGAACTGGCGATACAGGAAGATGACGCAACACATGGCCTGCAAAAGTTTAATCCTTTGGCAGATTGGTCAGAAGATGATGTCTGGCACTATCTCAGGAGCAACAATGTGCCTTACAATCCTTTGCATGACAAAGGCTATCCATCAATAGGCTGTGAACCCTGCACCCGTGCGATACAGCCAGGTGAAGATGTTCGGGCTGGGCGATGGTGGTGGGAAAACCCAGATTCCAAGGAATGCGGCCTGCATGTGGTTGATGGCAAGCTGATCCGAATTAAACAAGCTGTCTGAAGAAGAAAAATCATGAATACTGTCGTGGAAAACCATTTTATTGATGCTGCGAGCAATCGCCACCTGGATTGGCTGGAATCCGAAGCCATCCATATCATGCGCGAAGTCGCGGCTGAATGCAGCAACCCCGCCCTGCTGTTTTCTGGCGGCAAAGACTCCATCGTCTTGCTGCGCCTGGCAGAAAAAGCTTTCCGCCCGGGTAAATTCCCTTTCCCGCTGGTGCATATCGACACGGGCCATAACTTCCCTGAAGTTATCGCCTTCCGTGACAAGCGCGTGGCGCAACTGGGTGAACGCCTGATCGTTGGTTCGGTAGAAGAATCGATACGCCGTGGCACAGTACGTTTGCGCAATCCGGCAACCGATTCACGCAATGCAGCACAAGCCGTGACCTTGCTGGAAACCATTGCTGAACATAAATTTGATGCCTGCATAGGCGGTGCACGTCGTGATGAAGAAAAAGCCCGAGCCAAGGAAAGGATATTCTCTTTCCGCGACGAGTTTGGTCAATGGAACCCAAAAGCACAACGCCCTGAGCTGTGGGATTTGTATAACACCCGCGTTCACGCTGGTGAAAACATGCGAGTCTTCCCTATCTCCAACTGGACCGAGCTCGACGTATGGCAATACATCGCTCGTGAAAAACTGGAATTGCCACAGATTTATTTTGCCCATGAACGCCAGGTCATCCCGCGCAATGGCTTGCTGGTGCCACTGACGGATTTGACACCACCACGCGAAGGTGAAACAGTAGTGACGCAGATCGTGCGCTTCCGTACTGTGGGAGATATCTCTTGCACTTGCCCGGTGTCCTCTGACGCTGCAACGGTAGAAGCCATTATCGCCGAGACCGCAATTACCCAAATTACAGAACGTGGCGCCACACGCATGGATGACCAGACATCAGAAGCATCGATGGAAAAACGTAAAAAAGAAGGATATTTCTAATGAACGCCGTAGAACAATTGACTGCCGCTGTCGGTAAAGAACGTGGCCTGTTGCGCTTCATCACGGCCGGTTCTGTTGATGATGGCAAGAGCACGCTGATTGGCCGCCTGCTGTTTGACAGCAAGGGTATTTTTGCTGATCAGCTCGACGCCATCTCGCGCGCGAAACACAAGCGCACCGTTGGTGACACGATAGATTTGTCGCTGCTGACCGATGGCCTGGAAGCAGAACGAGAACAAGGTATCACTATTGATGTAGCCTATCGCTACTTCGCTACGCCAAAACGCAAGTTCATCATTGCCGATACACCTGGCCATGAACAATACACGCGCAATATGGTGACTGGTGCATCAACCGCCGATGCGGTGATCATTCTGATCGACGTCTCCAAGGTCAAATTGAATGATGATGGCAGTGTCGATTTGCTGACACAAACCAAACGCCACTCCACCATTGCCCATCTGCTGCAAATTGAGCATGTGATTGTTGCCGTCAACAAGATGGATCTGATCGACTATGACCAGACCGTGTATGACCGCATCGTCGCTACTTATCAGGCATTTGCAGACCAGCTTGGTTTGAAAAACATCCGTCCTATCCCCTTGTCTGCCCTGGCGGGTGATAACGTAGTCACTGCAAGCGAAAAACTGGCATGGTACAAAGGACCAACGCTGATTGCTTTGCTAGAATCCTTAAACGTGTATGACGCCTGCCATGACGAACCTTTCCGCTTCCCGGTCCAACTGGTAGCGCGCCACAATGGCCATGAAGCGAATGATTTCCGTGGATATATGGGCCGTATCGAAGCTGGCAAGGTCAGCAAGGGTGACAAATTACTGGTTCAACCTGGTGGCCAGACAGCTACGGTCAAAGACATTTTGACACTGGATACTTCGCTGGATACTGCAGTCGTCGGTCAGTCAGTGACGATCTTGCTGGATGAGTATGTCGACATTTCACGCGGCGATATGTTGGTGGGTGTAGATCGCCCTGCGACGCTGCTGAAAACCGTGAAAGCTGATTTGTGCTGGCTGTCAGAAGATGCGCTGGATATCCGCCGCAAATATTGGCTCAAGCATACCACCAGGCAGGTCGCTGCCAGAGTCACGGGGATCGATACCCTGCTCGATATCAATACGCAAGAGCGCCGTCCTGCTGACAGCCTCAAGCTCAATGATATTGCCACAGTCACGCTGAATGTGGCTCAGGCACTGGCAGTCGATGATTACAATGACTTGCGCTCTACTGGTGCATTCATCCTCATTGATGAAGTCACGCATCAGACCGTGGCAGCTGGCATGATACATCTGGCCTGAGTTATGCAACAAGCTCCGGGCAAGGTTTATCTGATAGGTGCAGGCCCGGGTGCTGCGGATCTGATTACAGTTCGTGGTGCCCGTCTGCTGGCAAAGGCAGACGTGGTGCTGTATGACGCCCTGGTCACGGCAGAGATGCTGGAACTGTGTCCGCAGGCAGTCAAAATCCCGGTTGGCAAACGTAGCGGACAACGCTCTGCTGCGCAAGAGCACATCAATCAACAAATGCTGGAATGCGCGGCGCAATACGCACTGGTGGTCCGCCTCAAGGGTGGCGACCCCATGCTGTTTGGCCGTGCCGATGAAGAGCTGACTGCACTGGAGTCAGCAGGCATAGCCTATGAAATCGTACCTGGTATCACGACGGCACTAGCAGCAGCAGCCAGTGTGCGGCAACCGTTAACCAAACGTGGGGTGGCGCGCAGCGTTGCCCTGTTCACCTCAAGTACAGCCCCTGGCGAAAGCGCCGATACCCGCATACCTGAATGCGACACCCTGGTGCAATATATGGGTGGCAGAGAAGCCACACTGACGGCACAGCGCATGCTGGCAGCCAACTTCCCCGGCAATTTACCTGTGGTTATCATAGAAAATTGCAGTCGCCCCAATGAGTGCAGTCAGGCTTTGAGTCTGGAAGAATTATCCAAAGGTTTGCCCATCAGTACAGGGCCGGTATTGGTGATGATGGGTGAGGCAATGCGGGCACGTACCAGCAAACTATCATGAGGATGGCGCACTAATAAGTAGTGCTAAGTGGTCAAAAGGCTAAGGAGGCAATCTGATGCCCAGTCTGCGCGCCATTAATTGCAAGGCACCGCCATCTCTCAGTTGCTCGTACAATTCATCGTAACGCAAACGCAATTGCTCGCAAGCGGTATTTTTGCAGTAGGCCAGATAGCCATCCTGCATATCCATGAAGGGCTCTATCATTTGCAATTCATTGCTGATGCCCAGGGTCTTCATGGTCGCCTCGGTATTGCGCATATTAGTCGCCAGAAAATCGACTCGCTTTGCCAGTAACATATTCAAGCCATTTGTCAGGGTGTTGGCGATGACAGGTTTGATGGCTGCGCGCAGTCCTTCAAATTGCGGACCATATACCCAGCCGTTGATGACACCCAGTTTTGGGCCAGGCAGGCTGGCATAATTGCCATCCCAACTTAGGTCCGAACCTTTGCGTATATACAAGGCCATGATGTCACGATAGAAAGCACGTTTGGCGAAGCCATATTTGGCTTCCCTTTCTGCCGTCTTGTAAGGGCCTATGAGTATTTGAGCCTGCTCATGTTCAACCATCCACTGTGCTCTGGCCCAAGGGTAGATTTCGAACTTGACTTCATCACCATTTTGCCTGGCAAGCACGCGTATGATATCTGCACCCAGGCCAGTGAATTCACCACTGGGTGTGCGTTCAAATACATTGGCGAATTCAGTACCGACGGCCAACACCTGGCCTGCGTGTGCAAACGGAGTCGCACATGCGGCTATCAGCAGCAAGTAAAATGAAAATACCATTTTCAGGCGAGACATACTTTGTCAGTATTTTAAAACTGGATTATTGATGAGTGTAATCCCTGCACTCACACAACATAAGTATTCAATCTGGTATTACAACACTTTCAAACAATAATCGCGTATCGCCTGCAAGACAGTTTCATCCTCACCAACAGCATTTACTATCTTGAATTGCAAGCCCGGGTGGCTGGCACGTATTGTTTCAGCCAGCACGGGCAAATCCCGTAAGACGTGGCCGCCCTGCCCTAAAAACACAGGTGCCAGGGTAATGTTCTCGCATCCATCAGCAAGCAGTTGTGCTGCCAGCTCTGGCAATGAAGGCGTCATGAATTCAAGAAAAGCCAGCGCCACGGTGACATCAGGCAAGCTTGACTGTGTCATTACTTGCAGGCGCTGAAAAGGTGCAGCCCAGCGTGGGTCGCGGGCACCGTGTGCGAACAGGATAAGGGCAGATTTATTCGCCATCAGTTTCTCTCAACATAGCGCAGGCCCAGCGAGGCAATGATCAGGAACAGAATACTCGGCACCACCGCTGTCACCAGCGCAGGCCAGGTATTGAGCAAGCCCACATGCGAGAACAATGCATTGATCAGGTAAAAAGTCATACCTAACATGATGCCGCTAAAAATCTTCAGGCTGACACCACCGCTGCGTACATGCAGATAAGCAAACGGTAGAGCCAGCGCCATCATGACCAGCACAGCAAATGGATAAGTGATTTTTTTCCAGAAAGCGATTTCATAGCGCTCACCATCTTGTTTGTTATCTGCCAGATGTTTGGTGAATGCCGCCAGATCGGTTGCCGACATGCGGTCTGGGTCTGCGAACAAGACTGACAAAATATCCGGCGTAACTTCTGACACCACATCGCGGCTGGCCAGTTTCTCGCTCTTGACGGCAGCAATATCTTCACTGGTCAAAGTTTTGGGGAAAGAAGTCTCAATGACATCAGACAGGCGCCAGGTATTTTTACCCATGTACTCAGCATCTGTCGCTGTCATTTCGCGCGACAGATGGAAATTTTTGTCAAATTCGAATATTTTGACGCCTTTCAAATGCCGGTTTGGCAGAATTTCTTTGACATTCAAAAATCGGGAACCAATGACATCGCCAGTCAAACCATTTTCCCGTACCAGATCCTTGGTCCACAAGCCGGTACGAAATTCCTGCTCCAATGATTCACCAATGGCACTGAGTTTCATTTTTTCTGCAAACTTGCTGGAAATTGGTGAAATAACTTCGCCAAATAAAAATGTCAGCAACACAAATATCATGCCTATCTTGAGCAAGATAGTACCGGCCATCATGGTCGACATGCTGGAAGCACGCATGATGGTAAATTCAGAATTGGACGCAAACTGTGCCAGCACGTAAATCGTGCCTATCAACACAGCAATAGGCATGAATTCATAGATACGGCCAGGCCAGCCCAGCAGGACAAAGATCACTGCATGCTTGAGCTGATATCCGCCCTTGTTTACTGAGGACTGCAATTCAGAGACCAGGTCAAAGAAAGAGAACAAGGCCAGTAAAGCCAGCATGACGAACAGGACGGAGCGTAATATCTCAACGCCAAAATATCTTTGTAAAATTTTCATGCTGGACACTTTTCTTTACCGCGGAAACCAGATTTGCAGCGTGACCACAACATCAAAGGGTGCCAGCGGCTATTCACTTTCAAACGCCAAAAAAACATGCTGAAGGTCATCAGGGCCACAAATAAATGGTGGGGCCACCAGGCCATGCCAAAACTGCTACGCTCCTGCACCACCAGTGCCTGCAAGATATTCGTCACCGACAGATAAATCACGACCAGCAGCAAGGCCACAATCAAATTGGCTGAACGCCCGACACGCGGGTTGACATAGCCTAGCGGAATCGCCAGCAACAGCAATATTGCACACATCACTGGCAGGGATATACGCCATAGCAACTCGCCCAGCTTGGTGCTATCCAGATTTTCGATCAAGGCCATCAAAGGCATGGATTTGGCAGATTTGTCACTGGCGATGCTGGCATTCTGGCTGGACACCAATACGCCGTATTTTTCAAATTGCATCATCTGGAAATCAGGTGCAGTCGGCAAGCCATCATAACGACGGCCTTTGCTCATGACCAGGAATTTGTCGCCTGCCTTGTCAATTTCTATCATGCCCTCTTTGGCCACAACGATGCTGGAGCGACCATCTTTATAGGTATTGATGAAAATGTTTTGTACTTTACTGAGGTCACCTGCCACCTCTTCGACAAAGAAAATGCGGTCAGACGAGGCTGACTCCTGGAATTTTCCTGGTGACACCTTGGCAATATCAGAACGTTTTTCAAAGCGTTCGCGGAATTCCACGTTTTGCTGGTTGGCCCAGGGGGTGACGATAAAACTCAATAAACCGGTGAGAATGATGAGGGGGCCGCCAAAGCCCAATACCGGTCTTATCCATTGAGTCAGGCTCAGGCCAGAGGCGAACCAGACTACCATCTCAGAATCCTGATAACTGCGTGTGACCACCAGCAGGACCGAAATAAAGCCAGTCAGCAGCAGCAAAATATGCATATTCATCAGTGCGGTAAAGCCTATCAGGGCGACCACATCAGCGGACGCAACTTTGCCCCCAGCAGCTTTTCCAAGGATGTTAATAAGCATCACGGAGATCGTGATGGTGAACAGAGTTGTGAAGACTGCGCCTGCGGCACTGTTTAATTCACGTCGAAGCGCGCGCTGAAAAATCATGAGTAGGATTATAATGTCTGTTTTACGAGACTTACAAAGAGGAGTAATACGTGGACTTTAGCATAAAAACAATCGACGCAAAAAGTGCCTCGACTGCCCATAAAGCAATTAAGACAGGCTGTATTGTAGTTGGCGTGTACGAAAACAAGAAACTTTCTGCCGCTGCAGCAGGTCTGGACAAGTCCGGCGACATCGCCGCCGCCCTGAAATCTGGTGATATCACAGGCAAAGCGGGAACATCCCTGCTGTTGCGCAAACTGGCTGATGTCGCTGCAGAGCGCGTATTGCTGGTAGGTTTGGGTGAAGAAGCTGCTACCGTGGGCGAAAAAGCCTATAACCAGGCCGTGCAGGCTGCTGCCCGTACCCTGGCTGGTCTGGGTGCCAATGATGCAGTGGTTGCCCTGCCTGCGGTAAAAGACCGTGATCTGGGCTGGTCCATCCGCGACACAGTCCTGGCTTTCCGCGAAAGCATTTTCCGTGCTGACGGCCTGAAAAGCAAAAAAGACACATCCACTGCTGGCGTCAAAAAAGTCGCCATCGCTGTTGCAGCTACAGAAGCTACTGCCGCCAAAAATGCACTGGTACAGAGTGAAGCCCTGGCCAATGGCATGGATTTGACTAAAGAACTGGGTAACCTGCCACCTAACTTCTGCACACCGACCCACCTGGCCAATACTGCCAAAAAAATCGCTGCCGACTATAAAATGGTAGTTGAAGTGCTGGACCGCAAACAGATACAAGCCCTCAAAATGGGTAGTTTCCTGTCTGTTACCAATGGCACGGTAGAGCCACCCAAGTTCATCGTACTCAAGCACAACGGCGGCAAAGTCAAGGACGCGCCTGTTGTTCTGGTAGGCAAAGGCATTACCTTTGACTCCGGCGGCATCTCGCTGAAAGCCGGTGCTGGCATGGATGAGATGAAGTACGACATGGGCGGCGCCGCTTCTGTACTGGGTACCATGCGTGCTATCGGTGAAATGAAGCTTAAGCTGAACGTCATCGCCGTCATCCCTACTTGCGAAAACATGCCTTCCGGCAGCGCCACCCGCCCTGGCGACATCGTCACTTCCATGTCTGGCCAGACTATCGAAATCCTGAATACGGATGCTGAAGGCCGCCTGATCCTGTGTGATGCCCTGACTTATGCAGAGCGCTTCAAGCCAGCAGCCGTGGTTGACGTGGCTACGCTGACTGGTGCTTGTGTGACTTCCCTGGGTCACCACAATTCTGGCCTGTTCACCCGTCATGATGAAGCGCATGACCAACTGGCAGCAGAATTGCTGGCAGCGGGCAAGCAAACTGGTGATACCGCATGGCGCATGCCTATCGAAGAAGCTTATAACGTGCAACTGAAATCCAATTTCGCCGATATGGCAAATATTGGTGGCCCAGCTGGTGGCAGTATCACGGCAGCCTGCTTCCTTGAGCGCTATACCAAGAAATACACCTGGGCCCATCTGGATATTGCTGGCACAGCATGGAAATCCGGTGCAGCCAAAGGCTCCACTGGCCGTCCTGTACCTTTGCTGACAACATTCCTGATCAATCGCGCAGCTTAATGCCAGACTGAGTTATTGAGTATGAAGGCCGGAGCCTGATTTTTTCAGACTCCGGCCTTATTTTTTTCAAAGTCACAACATCGTATAATATGTTGCATAGCCTTAGTCGTTACAACGACAGATGCCGTTTTTCCAGCATGTCTGCAGCGGCTACCACCTTCCCACATAAATAATACCCACATGAAACTAGTTACTTGGAATGTAAACTCCCTTAAAGTCAGGCTCCCGCAGGTCTTGCAGTGGCTGGAAACCAATCCTGTGGATGTGCTGTGCATACAGGAAACCAAGCTCACTGATGACAAGTTCCCACGGGCAGAAATAGAAGCCGCTGGCTACCATGTCGCTTTTACTGGTCAAAAAACTTATAACGGCGTGGCGATTTTATCGAAACACCCAATGACGGATATTCAAAAGAATAATCCGCAGTTTGAAGATGAGCAGCAACGCATCATTGCTGCCACCATAGAAGGAGTACGCGTTATTTGCGCATACGTACCTAACGGTCAATCCCCAGAATCTGACAAGTTCCAGTACAAGCTGAAATGGTTTGCTGCACTTGAAAACTGGATCAAGGAAGAAATGACGCGCCATCCAAAACTGGCAATCCTGGGGGATTACAATATCGCCCCCGAAGACCGGGATGTGCATGACCCTGCAGCTTGGGTGGGCATGAACCTGGTATCACCAGAAGAAAGAACCGCCCTCAAAAACCTGATCGCGCTGGGTTTGAGTGATAGCTTCCGCCAGTTTGAGCAGGCAGAAAAATCCTTTAGCTGGTGGGACTACCGGGCTCTCGGCTTCCGTCTGAACAAAGGTGTACGCATTGATCACATCTTACTGTCTGCAGAGCTGGCGAAGCAATGTACCTCCTGCGTCATTGATCGCGTGCCGCGCAAGTGGGAGCAACCATCGGATCATGCTCCAGTGATTGCTACCCTTGATTGCATCTGATATTTAATTTCTAATCGTCATAACCAAGACTGGGCGCAGAAGCCTTATTCTTCGCCCAACTCGATTTGGCTGGTGCTATGCGAGAGCCAGTTGCCGATTCTTCCATACGGAAGGCTGACATCGCAGTTTTCAGCAAGTTGGCCTGCTCTTCCAGTGAGCCTGCCGCGGCAGCGGCTTCTTCTACCAAAGCAGCGTTTTGCTGGGTCGCTTCATCCATGTGCGCAAGTGCCACATTGACTTGTTGAATACCGTCGCTTTGCTCCACAGAAGCAGTGGTGATTTCATTGATGATGGCGGCGACCTGGTCTACTGCCGAGACTATGCGGTTCATGGCTGCACCAGCCTTATCCACCAGTTCAGACCCTTCACTGACTTTATTAACCGAGTCTTCGATCAGGTTCTTGATCTCTTGCGCCGCTGCAGCACTGCGTTGTGCCAAAGTACGCACCTCACTGGCTACCACCGCAAAGCCCCGCCCCTGTTCACCTGCTCTGGCTGCTTCCACTGCTGCATTCAAGGCCAGGATATTGGTCTGGAAGGCGATGCCCTCTATCACGCTGATGATGTCAACAATCTTGCGCGAGCTCTCGCTGATGCCCTGCATGGTAGTGACCACCTTGCCCACCACTTCGCCCCCTTGAGTTGCCACATCAGATGCATTTACGGCCATTTTGTTGGCTTCTCGGGCATTGTCGGCATTGTTGCGTACAGCTTCTGTCAGTTCTTCCATGCTCGCGGCTGTTTCTTCTAGGGAGGATGCCTGCTGTTCTGTGCGACCAGACAAATCCATATTACCCGTGGCAATTTCTGTCGCTCCCACGGTAATGGAATCTGTCGCTTTGCGCACATCCACGACCATGACACGCAACTGTTCAAGGAAGCGATTAAAAGCTGAGGCTGTCTGGGCCACTTCATCATCGCCTTCGACATCAATTTTGCGACTCAGATCACCGCCACCAGCGGCGATATCCGACATGGCATCGCGTACTCTTTGCAGGCCCGCCAGCATGCGGCCAACAAGCAAGGTCGTCAAAGGCATGATCACACCTAGCAATACCAGCAAGACAACGGCGGAAAGAATTAGCAACTGATCCAGGGCTTCCAGCGCTTTTTTCTTGTCGATGACCAGCGCCAGGTAAATGTCAGAACCGGTAATTTGCTGCAAGAGCATGAAATGCTGTTTGCCACCAATTTCAGTCAGTATCGGGTCTTTTTGTTTGGACAGGTTGGCCAGATTATCCAGTGCAAGGTCAGGGGTGATTTCCTTTGCCATTTTCATGACCCTGGCCTGATCTGCATGCGCCAGCACCTGACCACTTTTATCCAGCAAGAAGGCATAACCGCCACCAGCCAGTTTGATGGTCAGTATCTGGTCAACAATCTTGGTCAGGAAAACGTCAGCACCCACCACACCACCCTCACCACCTTTGACAGGTGCAGCAAAAGTAATCATCAGACCAGGTGGGGCAACACCCATATAGGGAGAAGTGACGATGGGTTTTTTGGCTTCCATGGCAGCTTTATACCAGGGGCGCACGGTAGGGTCGAAACCGGCTGGCGGTGGGTCAGGCGGTATATTGGTGAATTGCTTGTCAGGCTGGCCCTGGTAAACACTGAGGAAATTGCCACCGCCACGCATCATGGTCAAGCTGGCCTGTAGATCAGCACCGTTGCCCAAGCCTTGTGACAAGCTGTCCATCATGGACAAGTTGGTTTGTATCCAGTTGCTCAGTACTGCGTTATAACCCGCTGCAACACCACGCATTTCATTATTCAAATCAGTTTCTATCTGGGATTTCATCCTCAGATAACTGCCTACGGTCAAGACTATCGTACAAACTGCGAGTAACAATCCTATAACAACAATGAGTCTGGCCTTGAGAGATTTCATAGCTTCCCCTGAGTACGGATATAGATAGATGAAAGACTTTGTCCAAGCAAATTCAATGGTAAAGCGGTGCACCGATATAGGTCTGAACATTCAACATAAAAAGCTATCATAGCGACCGCGCGCAAAGAAAAGCTTAATGCTATACAACAATATAGCGCTGCAGACTAAGCAATGTGAGAAAAAGTTTATCTAATTTACCAGTTTGTAAAACAAGTTCACAAGTCTGTAGGATTGCAGCATCAGTACTACGCAGATGATTTGCTTCAATTCCTTGCCGCCAGCAGGGAAAAGCGACTAGCCTTTTTCAATGTGCAGTCTTAAACTGCGCATTTCCCTGGAGATAGTAATGACCATCATCATCACGACAGAAAGACTCAATCTGCGCACCATCACAACAGATGATGCAGCTTTTTATCTGACACTGGTGAATGATCCCGCTTTCATCGCAAATATACGTGACAAAGGCATACGCACGCTGGAAGATGCCCGGACAGATATCATCAATGGCCCGATGGCAAGCCAGGAAAAAATCGGTTTCAGTCTGTATGTGATGGAACGCAAAGAAGATGGACAGGCGATAGGTCTGTGTGGCCTGATCAAGCGCGAAACACTGAAGAATGTGGATATAGGCTATGCCCTGCTACCTCAATTCACAGGACGGGGCTATGCGAGGGAAGCTGCCCAGGCAACCGTGGAATATGCCAACCAGCATTTGCGTATCACCAAACTGGCTGGCATCACATCACCAGACAATGCCGCATCCAATAAACTGCTACAAAACCTGGGATTTCAACTCGAAGCTGTGGTGGTGTTGGCAGGTGAAAGCAGAGATACCAATTTATATGGGTACGAGTTTTAAATCGGTATCTATGCCAATTACAAAGGAGACTTACAGAAAGCGGTCGAGTATTTTGCGGCTGTGCTTGTCTATTTCATACATGTCGCGTATCAGGAATTGTATGCCGTGATTATCAGTAATCAATAACGACGTCTTGCCTATGCGGCGTATATCTTCGTCGCCCTTGAGGACAAAATCAGTCTCGCCGCGGTCAGTTGCCACTGTCCATGTGCATGGCAGGGCAAAGCTGGTGACGCCGATGATGCTGCTAATCTCAGGCATGAATTCACGCCCTTCCAGCTCTTCCATGACCAGTTCACGCACATCTGCTGCCAGGTCATCGAGTTGATCTATCCATGCCACTTCGCGCCCGTCTGTCATGACCATGGACATACCCGCCAAAGGGGACTGAATCGGAAATGCCCGCACTGGGCTGACGCCTTCAAACACTTCGCCAGCCTCATTGCTGAGTATCAGTTTGCCGAAAGAATTGCGGGTCAGGGTAAATTTTGTAGTTGTCATCTTCGTTTACTCCTCAACCAGTTCTGCATTGCGGGCTTGTGCCTGGTACAACTTGTAATAAGCACCTTCTCTGGCCATCAATTCATCATGGCTGCCTACTTCGACCACCTGGCCCCTGTCCAATACGACCAGACGGTCGGCCTTGTGCAGGGTGGAAAGTCTATGCGCAATCGCTATGGTGGTACGGCCTTGCACCAGGTTATCAAGGGCTTTCTGGATTTCTTTTTCTGTTTGTGAATCGACCGAAGAAGTCGCTTCATCCATGATCAAAATGCGTGGATCAATCAACAAAGCACGGGCAATCGAAATACGTTGACGCTCACCACCGGACAAGCCCTGACCACGTTCGCCGACCATGGAGTCATAGCCTTGCGGCAGCCGCAAGATGAATTCATGGGCATGGGCGGCACGCGCCGCAGCAATGATTTCATCGCGTGTCGCTTCTGGCTTACCATAGGCGATATTCTCGGCAATGGTGCCAAAGAACAGGAAGGGCTCTTGCAAGACCAGGCCGATATTTTGGCGGTAATCAGACACTGCAAATGAGCGTATATCTACACCATCCAGCAAGATCGCACCTTCCGAGACATCATAGAAGCGGCAAATCAGGTTCACCAGGGTACTCTTGCCTGAGCCACTATGCCCAACCAGGCCTATCATTTCGCCCGGTTTGATGTTCAGGTTGATGCCACGGTTGACCGCACGGTTACCATAGCGGAAGCCCACTTCGCGCAACTCTATCTGGCCTTTGACTTCTTTGACCTTCACAGGATTTTGTGGGTCAGGCACACTCGATACATGATCAAGGATATCGAAAATACGCTTGGCAGCCGAAGCTGATTTCTGCGTCACGGACACGATACGGCTCATGGAATCAATACGGCCATAGAAGTTGCTGATGAAAGCCACGGCAGCCACCAGAGAACCGACAGTAATATCGCCCTTGGAAATCTGCCAGATACCAAAGCCCCAGACTACCAGAATGCCGAGATCAGTCAGGAATGATACGGTAGGTGAAAACAGCGACCAGACCTTGTTGAGCTTGTCGTTGACTGCCAGATTATGCTTGTTCGCTTCACGGAAGCGCCCTGCTTCGCGCTTTTCCTGGGCAAAAGCCTTGACCACACGTATGCCAGGAATGGTATCGGCAAGGACATTGGTCACCTCGCCCCATACCCTGTCTATCTTTTCAAAACCGGTACGCAACTTATCACGCACCAGGTGGATCATCCAGGCAATGAATGGCAGCGGCAGCAAAGTCACCAGGGCCAGCTTAGTATTGATCTGCAACAGAAAAGCGGCCGTCATGATGAACATCAGTACATCAGTCGCAAAATCCAGCAGATGCAGGGAGAGATAAACGCAAATACGGTCACTTTCACTGCCTATGCGCGACATCAGGTCACCAGTGCGCTTACCACCAAAATATTCGAGCGACAATTTCAACAGGTGTTCATAGGTCGCCGTACGCAAATCCGCACCTATGCGCTCTGACACCAATGCCAGGATATAAGTCTTGCCCCAGCTCAGCAACCAGGCAACCACCGCAGAACCGAGCAAACCACCGATGTAAAACACCACCAGCTTGGGATCAACATGCGCACCGTTTTGATAGGGAATCAGCACCTCATCCGTCAGCGGCTTGGTCAGATAACGCGGGATCATGTGCGCAGCCGTGCCCAGCAACATCAACGAGAAGCCGATGAACAGTTGCAATCGGTAAGGATGGGCAAATCGCCACAGGCGCAACAATGTCCATGTGGATGGTGGTGTATAGGTAACCTTGGTACACACCGGGCATTCTTCCTGGTCTGGTTCCAGCACGGCTTTACAGCTAGGACAGATATTTTGCTCAGCACGTACTACCGGCATGCCTGTGACATGGCTTAGCAATTGTTCCTTGAAGTGGTCCAGCAGGCGTATGGCATGCAAATTCTGGCCCAGGGTAAAGCGCCAGCTAGCCTGCAAACCCTGTTCATCGACCAGCTCAAGATGGCCAACTCCAGCATGGTCATGATGACTTAATTGCAAACCCTGAAGAAAACGCCATTCCTTCCAGTCAGTTTCGCCGGGCGATTTGGTCAGCAAACGCTGGTCTGTCACCACCAGCAAGCCCTTGCGGAAGCGAAGTTTGTTGTCGAGGTCAACCTCCAGGGCAGTTAAAACGTTCTCGCCCTTGGCGATCTGACTATTGAGGTCAGCCTGCCAGGATACTGGAAGTGATGTAACAGGCTGTTCGGGGCTGAATTGTGTTGTGGTCATCGTGAAACGAACTCCGGCTCTAGAGCTGGTCCCGAACAAAATCAGGACATAAATTTTAGTAAAAGAGATCACTTGGTTTCCGTTTCCGGCATAAGCCATGTCACGGAAGCAGCAATTTACGGTATTCTATCGGAAGAAAAATAATCAGATAACTCTGATCAAGAGGATGAACTGCTTTTGCGCTGGCGCGCAAGTATATCAGCAAGCGTGCCTTTCACAGCCGCTTTCAATATGATATGCAAAGTAACATTGTGGCTATGGCAAGATTTTCAAGACATCAGAAAATCTTACTTAGCCTAGCCAGCCCAAGATGTTGCGCATTCAGGGAAAACGAAGAAACGCTCTAAAATGACAAGACCTGGTCTGCATAAACCCGGCTTATAAAAGTTTATATACATGACAACAAACAAGAAAGACATCCGCATTCTCAGCGCAACGCACTTGCGTGGCCCGAATATCTGGACTTACCGCCCTGTCATTGAAGCAGTGCTGGATATTGGTGCGCTGGAAGAATTTCCATCGAATAAAATTCCCGGCCTGTATGAACGCCTGACGACCTGGTTGCCCGGCATTATTGAACATCGCTGTGGTGTCGGTGAGCGTGGCGGATTTCTGGAGCGCCTGCGTGAAGGTACCTGGTCTGGTCATATCCTTGAACATGTAGTACTTGAATTGCAAAACCTGGCAGGTATGCGCACTGGTTTTGGCCAGACCCGCTCTACCAATGTAGTCGGTGTCTACAAGATGGCCTTTCGCACCCGTGAAGAACAGGTAGGCCGCGCAGCGCTGCAAATTGGCCGCGACTTGCTGATGGCAGCGATTGAAGACCAGCCATTTGACCTGCAAACCAAGGTCACCGAATTGCGTGAACTGGTAGATGACCGCTGTCTTGGCCCCAGCACGGCCAGCATCGTTGATGCCGCCACTGAACGCCGCATCCCCTCGATACGTCTGACAGATGGCAATCTGGTGCAACTGGGCCATGGCGCTGCCCAACGCCGCATCTGGACGGCAGAAACAGACCGCACCAGCGCCATTGCCGAAAGCATCGCCAGCGACAAAGACCTGACAAAGACCTTGCTGCAATCTTGCGGCGTGCCTGTACCAGAAGGTTCATTGGTACGCAGTGCTGAAGAAGCCTGGGAAGAAGCACAGGATATCGGTCTGCCTGTCGTCATCAAACCTTATGACGGCAACCATGGCCGCGGTGTTTCTTTGAACCTGATGAGCAAGGAAGATGTGATTGCTGCCTATGAACTGGCGTCTCGCAAGGGCGATAGCAAGAGCGTCATCGTCGAGCGTTTCGTCACTGGTGATGAACACCGTGTACTGGTAGTCGGCAACCAGGTGGTCGCCGTCGGTAAAGGCGAATCGCTATGGGTAACTGGCAATGGCAAATCCAATGTCACTGAGCTGGTCGATGATCAGATCAATACCGACCCGCGTCGTGGCACGACAGAAGACTGCCCGCTGAATGCGCTGGACCCGGCAGCAGGCGCAGAAATCATACTCGAATTAAAACGTCAGGGCATGGATGCCAACTCCATCCCGCTGGCTGGACAAAAAGTACTGATACAGCCTAACGGTAACGTTGCCCTCGACGTCACCGATAAAATCCATCCTGATATTGCCTATGCGGCGACTCTGGCTGCTCGTATTGTTGGCCTGGATATCGCAGGCGTTGACCTGGTGGCAGAAGACATTTCCCGCCCCATGGCAGAACAAGGTGCGGCGATTATTGAAGTCAATGCCAGCCCCGGTTTGCTGGCCCACATCAAACCAGCCAATGGCGAAGGCCGCCCTGTCGGCAAGGCCATCATCAATCATTTGTTTGCGCCCGACGAAAGTGGCCGCATCAGCATCGTTGGCGTTGCTGGCACCAAGGGCTGCAGCCTGATTGCGCGCCTGATCGGTGCCCTGATCAATATCAGTGGCAAGGAAACCGGTGTCGCCTGCGCCCAGGGTCTGTTCCTGAACAAGCGCCTGGTAACAGATGGCGATTGCGCCAACTGGGAAGCTGGCCAAAGACTGTTGATCAACCGCTCGGTGCAAGCTGCCGTATTTGAAACCAATGCCAAAGCCATGCTCAGCGATGGCCTGGCCTATGACAAGTGCGCTGTTGGTGTGGTCACCGATCTGGATGGTCACGCTGATCTGGGCGCTTATTACATAGACAGCCCGGACCAGATGCGCAAAGTCTTGCGTACTCAGGTTGATGTGATTTTGCCTGACGGCGTAGCGGTATTGAATGCTGCCGACCCCGACGTGGCAGACCTGGCCGAGCTATGCGATGGCAAGGTGATTTTTTATGCCAAGGACCCGGCACTGGAAGCCATCGTCAATCACCGTGCTCTCGGTGAGCGCGTGGTATTTTTGCGTGATGACAATATCGTACTGGCTGATGGCGAAACTGAGACCGCCCTGTTACCTCTTAGTGCGTTGAAACCTGCAAAAGTCGCCCAGGCTGAAAGTGTACTGGCAGCAGTTGCAGCAGCATGGGCCCTGAACATCACGCCTGAACTGATCGGTGCTGGCCTCAGGACTTTTGACTCCAGCAAGAAAGCACCTTACTGACCGCAGTAACTAGTGACACTTGTGCGGGTACCCGATCTGGTATCCGCAAATACAAGATATATTGTTTACGTATTTTCTTAGAATTTGCTATTTATCTGTTGGTGTGATTTCTGGTGCTTACATGCTCAGGCTGTAAAAATCAGCACACCACCGTTTGACGCCTTTTTCAACAGGACTAAGTTTTATGGAAGTATCACGCATCCGTGCCCTGCGCGGTCCCAATCTCTGGAGCCACCATACGGCCGTAGAAGCGATTGTTGCCTGCACAAATGAAGAGATGTCAATTGCCGGCCTGAACGGATTTGAAGACCGTTTGCGCGCCCTTTTCCCGCAACTCAGCATATTGCAACCCACCGGCCATGATGATGCCATCCCCATGGCCCATGTGTTTGAATTGCTGACCCTGGGCCTGCAGGCAGAAGCTGGCTGCCCGGTCACCTTCAGCCGCACCACGCAAACTCTGGAGGCAGGTATTTTCCAGGTCGTGGTTGAATATTCGGAAGAAGCCGTTGGTCGTCTGGCCGTAGAACTGGCAGAGCAACTCATCAATGCAGCACTGAAAGACCAGGCCTTTGACCTGGCTGCCGCGCTTGAACAATTGCGTGACCTGGACGAGGACGTGCGCCTGGGGCCATCTACCGGCTCTATTGTGAATGCCGCCGTCGCCCGCAATATCCCATACCGCCGACTGACAGATGGCAGCCTGGTTGCTTTTGGCTGGGGTAGCCGCCAGCGCAAGATACAGGCCGCAGAAATGGATGGCACCAGTGCCATCGCTGAAGCCATTGCGCAAGACAAGGAACTGACCAAGAAGCTTTTACATGCTGCTGGCGTGCCCGTGCCTTTGGGGCGCTCAGTATCCGACCCTGATGATGCCTGGCAAGCTGCCCTTGAAATCGGCCTGCCTGTGGTGGTCAAACCCAAGGATGGCAATCAGGGTAAAGGCGTGACTGTCAACGTCACCACGCGCGAACAACTGGATGCAGGCTTCCATGCTGCCAGCGAATTCCGCGATGACATCCTGGTCGAGCGCTTCTTGCCCGGCAATGACTTTCGCCTGCTAGTAGTGGGCAACAAGCTGGTTGCTGCTGCCCGCCGTGACCCACCGCAAGTGGTGGGCGACGGCAAGAAGAGCGTGCGTGAACTGGTTGAACAAGTCAATAAAGACCCGCGCCGTGGTAGTGGTCACTCAACGTCCCTGACCAAGATACGTTTTGATGATATCGCCCTGGCCAGTCTGGCCAAGCAGGGTTTTGTGGCTGACTCCATCCCGCCCAAAGGTCAACGCGTGGTATTGCGCAATAACGCCAATCTCTCTACCGGTGGCGCCGCAACCGATGTGACGGATGACGTGCATCCAGAGGTTGCCGCCCGTGCAGTGGCTGCCGCCCAGATGGTAGGCCTCGATATTTGTGGCGTTGACCTGGTCTGCGACAGCGTATTAAAACCGATAGAACAGCAAAATGGCGGCATCGTTGAAGTCAATGCTGCGCCAGGTTTGCGCATGCATCTCTCCCCTTCTTTTGGCAAAGGTCGCCAGGTCGGTGAAGCGATTATCGCCTCTATGTTTGATGACAATGATGATGGCCGCATCCCTATCATTGCGGTCACCGGCACGAATGGCAAAACCACGACAGTACGCCTGATTGCCCATTTGCTGACAGCCAGCGGTTTGCGTACAGGCATGACCAATACGGATGGTGTGTATGTTGCCGGTCGCCAGATCGATAGCGGCGATTGCAGCGGCCCGCGCAGCGCCCGCAATGTCTTGTCACACCCAGATGTAGATGCAGCCGTATTTGAAACTGCCCGTGGTGGTGTCTTGCGTGAAGGTCTGGCCTATGACCGTTGCCAGGTTGCAGTCGTGACTAATATAGGCTCTGGCGATCACCTTGGCCTGAATTACATCACCACGGTAGAGGACCTGGCCGTATTGAAACGCGTCATCGTGCAAAACGTTGCTGACAACGGCTATGCAGTGCTGAATGCAGCTGACCCTATCGTTGCTGCCATGGCCAGCAATTGCCCGTCTGCCGTCATCTTCTTCGCCGCAGATCACCAGCATCCTGTCATGGCAACGCACAGGGCCCAGGGCAAGCGCGTCGTATACATAGAAAACGGTCATCTGATCGCAGCAGAAGGCAAAACACGTCATAGCGTCCCGCTGGCGGATATTCCTATCACCCGCAATGGCAGCATAGGCTTCCAGGTCGAGAACGTCATGGCATCCGTAGCAGCAGCCTGGGCAATCAATATTGACTGGGACAGCATACGCGCAGGTTTGAAGTCTTTTGCCAATGAAGCTGACAATGCGCCCGGCCGCTTCAATGTCTTCAACTTCCGCGGTGCGACACTGATTGCTGATTACGGTCACAACCCGGATGCGATACTGGCACTGGTGCGTGCAGTAGAAACCATGCCTGCCAAACGCCGTTCTGTCGTCATCAGCGGTGCTGGTGACCGCCGTGACCAGGATATACGCCAGCAAACTGAAATCCTCGGCGAATCCTTTGATGACGTGGTGCTTTATCAGGACCAATGCCAGCGTGGCCGTGCGGACGGCGAAGTTGTCGCTCTCTTGCGTGAAGGTCTGAAGCAAGCAACAAAAACCTCGCGTATTGATGAAATCAATGGTGAATTCATCGCCATTGATCTGGCCATGGACAGACTGGAAGCTGGCGACCTGTGCCTGATCCTGATTGACCAGGTAGAAGAAGCACTGGCGCATATCGCCAAGCGTGTTGCAGCAGGTTAAGCTCCAACAAAACTAAAGAAACGAAAAATGCCGGTCAGTTCATTTACAGAACTGACCGGCATTTTTTATTCCTGATTTCTTCAGGTATTACGCCCCGCCATCACACCGCCGTCTACATCCCAGATTGCGCCAGTTACCCAGGAAGCCTTGTCCGATAACAGGAAGGTAATAGCTTCTGCTACATCCTGCGGCGTGCCTATACGACCGATAGGATGAAAACCATTGAAGCCCTGCAAAGCAGCTGGAATATCCGCCTTGGGTATGAAGCTCTCATAAACAGGTGTCTCCACCACAGCCGGTGATACTGCATTCACACGAATATGATGGGATGCAAGTTCCATGGCCAGATGCTGGGTCAGAGAATGTATACCTGCTTTGGCCATGGAATAAGCAGATGACGGCGTCGCCGCAATCGCCTGCTTTGCCCACATTGATCCTATATTCACGATAGACCCTGGGCTTCCACTGGCGATCATGTTGGCAGCAATTTTTTGGGTAATGAAGAATATGGATTTGTTCAAGGCCTGATACTGATCATAGTCACTTTCACTATGCTCAAGGAATGCCTTGGGTGCAAATATGCCTGCGGCATTCAACAAAAGATTGATGTCCTGATGTGCTTCATCGATTTTTTTCAAGAGTTGCTGTACTTCTTCAGCTTTGGATAAATTCGCAGTAAATACAATGACTTCACCCAACGCTGACAACTGCTGCTGTGCCGCCTCAGCCTTGTCCTTGCGATTACCAACGATGACGACCTTGCCACCCCGGGATAAGACTATGCGTGCTGTTTCCAGACCCATACCGCTAGTGCCACCTATTACCAGTAATTTTTTGCCTTCAAAATCTGTATTCATCATATGCCTCGCTTAACTACCTACTAATTGGTAGGTATTGGTTTTAAAAAAATGCCAGCCTCAGGCTGACACAGTGGAAAGAAAAGTTTGCGCTATATCTGCTGGCCCTTGCACGGTACGCATACCGCGCCCCAGCACCATAGCCCCCTCCAGCGCACTCAAATAAGCTTGTGCCAGTGACTCTGCGGCACAATTCTTTTTGATCAGCCCTGCATTCTGAGCCTCGCCAATGATCCGGGTCAGCCAATCCAGGTTAACCTTGAAGAAGCTGGCAACTTCATCAGCAGCAGATTCAGGGAGTGAGCCAGACTCTGCCCCCAGCATGCCGCAAACACAAAGACGCCTGTCACGATTAAAAGTTTGTTCAAACACTGCTGCATAAGCAGCCAGTCTTTCCATAGGACTGGCGTGCCGCCCTTCCATGCTCTGCAATTCACCGCGAAAGCTATGGGTGTAGCGCTGCACCAACACTGCCACCAGATCCTCTTTTTTGGGGAAATGGTGATGAATACTGGGTTTTTTGATACCAACCAGCTTGGCTACATCGTCATAGGAAAAACCATTGTAGCCTTGTTGCTGTATCAAGCCCTGAGCAGCATCAAGGATGCGCTCGGCCATTGGCGACATTTCTAAAAAATGCTTCACGTGTTGCCTGTTCAGAATAAGACGTTGATTACAGCCTCAATTAATTTACCTTCTAGTTGGTAGGCATCATAAAGACAGTGAATTCTTGTGTCAAGCAGCTTTTGACATGTTCATGCAAATAGCCGTCACGCACAGACATGGATAAAGCAATTAAATCAGGAAACCTTTGGTTTCCGTCTTGGCATTGCGCAAACCAGCCAGCGGCAAATGTTTATCCGTGGTGATTTCGCCATCCAGCATCAGCGAGGTGTAGCGCAAACAGCAAACCCGCAGGAAGGATGAGAAATTGTCGATATGACCGCGATAGGCAATCAACTCATCATACAGCTTGGTAATGAGTTGATTGGTATTCATGCCGTCGCCTACAGCGATCTCTTCCAGCACATTCCAGAATATATTTTCCAGCCGGATGGAAGTCACCACGCCATGCAAACGCAGGGAGCGCGATCTGGACTCATACAAGCCAGGATCGGCTTTCACAAAAATCTCGCACATTTTTCCTCCCGCATATCGTCAAGAAAATGATTTCCTGACGATTATACGGCACTTGCCTGATTTGCAAGCTTAGCCATCAATGCTTATAACTTGATTTCGGTACCTAGCAATTGCAGGAACTGCCCTATCCATGCCGGATGCGCAGGCCATGCAGGTGCCGTGACAAAATTCTTGTCCGTCACAGCGTCTGTCACAGCGATATTGGCATAATGGCCGCCTGCTGCCTCTACTTCTGGCTGGCAGGCTGGGTAAGCAGAGCATTTGATACCTTCCAGCACTTTGGCGGCCGCCAAAATCTGTGCGCCATGGCAAACGGCAGCAATAGGTTTATTGGCCTGTGCGAAGTGCTGCACGATAGCAATCACTTGTGGGTTCAGGCGCAGATATTCAGGCGCGTGCCCACCAGGTATCAGCAAAGCATCATAATCTTGCGCCTTGACGCTGGCAAAGTCGTGGGTGATGCTGAAGCGGTGGCCGAGCTTTTCTGTATAAGTCTGCTGGCCTTCAAAGTCATGAATGGCAGTAGCAACATAGTCGCCAGGCTTTTTATCCGGACACACTGCGTGTACTGCATGCCCGACTGCCAACAGGCTTTGAAAAGGCACCATGGCCTCATAGTCCTCTACAAAATCACCAACCAGCATAAGAATTTTTTTGGCTGCCATGATGTCTCCTGAATCTTGGTTTGAAGGAGACCCATTGTTAAGCAAATTTCATGGTCGCAGGTAATGACGGGTTACTACATTCACCAGAAATTGCCACATGGAAATTAACTATATTTTGCGCATTCTTATTAATATTTTGCGACTTATTAATCAAACAGTAACAAGAACTCGTATAAAATCAAATCATGCTCTGGAATTAGATAACACGGGGTGAGTATCGTTTATAGCCTGGAGACAACATGGCAGAAGCAGGACCGCTGTACAAAAATCGGGTATTGCTGCTTGCGCAGACTTTCTTCATCATCGATAACAAAGAAGAGTTATTGATCGGTGCCCATAAGTACGACTTCGACATCCTGTTTTTTGACCAGATGAGCGGTTTTGTAAAAGCAGTCCAATCTTCCGAAGGTCATGATCTGTTCGTGATTGACCTTGACGTGCTGCACAATATGCAGGAAGACATGCAGCACACCCGTCGCCAGACCATGTTCCTCAGTGATTTGCTGCAGCGTCTGCCAGATGATCAAAGCTATATCTACCTGCAAACCGTGCGCCAGGGTGAACGTTTTTTGCTGCAACAAAAACTGGTCGACAGCAATTGCATGGCTTATGCAGAAAAGCCCATCACCAATGAAGTGCTGGTTGACAAGCTGTTCAATATCTTCGCCCGCCAAAAACGCGGTGAAACCAATACCATTATCCATTGTGGTGAACTATCTTCACTGGATACGGCATTGATGGCAGAAAATCATATCGATTTATTGCACAATCCTGATCCCCGTTCATTGCACTTGCGCGTCAAGGAAACCCAACCAGATATCGTGCTCATTGATGAAGCACAATACCTGCAGACTGAAGCTCTGGTGCGGGTTTTGAAAAAGAACATAGAGTTTGACCCTAGCCGTGAGATCATCCTGCTGCAAAGCCGCCCCGACCCGGAAATGGCCAGGCGTGCACTGGATAGCGGCTTCGACGAAATACTCATCCCCAGTGACGCCGATGTGCTGACGCGCCAGTTACTGAACCGTGTCAATAAAATTCGCGCCAGCAAAGACTTGATCAGCCGCGACCGCGCCACTGGCTTGCTCAACAAAGTCGGTTTGCAAAAGAAAGCCCAGGAATGGATACGCCGCGCCAATCGTGAAAGCAAACCACTGGCCTACGGCATCATCGATATCGACAAATTCAAAATCATCAATGACACCTGGGGTCATTATTTTGGCGACATCGTCATCAAACGTTTATCTTTGGTCTTGTCTGCACAACTGGGGGAGCAAGACTTGCTGAGCCGTTTTGGCGGTGAAGAGTTTGTCGTGGTTTTCTGGGACTGCACGCCAGCACAAGGCAAACAAAAACTCGACGCCATGCGCGAAGCTTTTGGAAAAATCGTATTTGAAGTCAAGCCGGGTGAAAATAAAAACTTCAGCTTCAGCGGCGGCGTCGCTGACTTCCCGACCTGGAATACCGAGAACGCCATGTTTTTGCAGGCGGATGCGATGCTGTATCTGGCCAAGCAAGGTGGGCGGAATCAGATTTGTGTCAGCGGCAAATAATTCAATTTAGGCCCTCTCCTGTAGGTTGAGCTACGCCTCACCAGCCCAACACTGGGCCTCAACAAACGTGTACATCATCCGCACATTCGCTTCTCAAGAATAAATAGGTGATGAGAGTAATTTCCCTGTCCCTAGCCACTCCTTTCCACGTGGAAGGCATCTTTTAAAAACCAGCGCGCTTACAGGCTCATATAGCAAAACATATTGTCGCGCGAGACGAAAACGCCTCCTGCGTAACTGGTGCATTGATACTGGTTTTTCCCATCCCCATTGAGGAAATGGTTTGCTTCTCCCATTGCTATGCTCAAGCACCAGTACCCTGAGCAGTTGCCGTTTCAACTCAGATCTAGTCATCCGCAAGACTGGTTTTCTCCACGGATGAACAGGCCGGAATTCGCGCTGTTTCAGCATAGGCAACATGCATCAAAGCACAGGAACAGAATCATGCCCACCCGCCCCAAACAACTGTTCTTTGACATGCGCTAACTGATCCCTGACTTGCGCGGCTTTTTCAAATTCCAGATTCTTGGCATGATCAAGCATAAGTTTTTCCAGCCGCTTGATTTCACGGCTGATCTGCTTCTCGCTCATGACCTCGTAGCGCGCCTGCTCTTGCGCTACTGCCAGTTCTTCCCTCGCCTCTTGCGGATTGTAAACGCCGTCGATGATGTCCTTGATCTGCTTGCGTATGCCTACCGGCGTAATATTATTGGCCAGATTGAAGGCCAACTGTTTATTACGACGGCGCTCGGTTTCACCCATGGCGCGGCGCATGGAGTCGGTCACTTTATCTGCATACAAAATCGCCTTGCCATGCAGGTTACGCGCAGCACGGCCTATGGTTTGGATGAGGCTGCGTTCAGAACGCAGGAAGCCTTCTTTGTCTGCGTCGAGAATCGCCACCAGTGACACTTCAGGGATATCCAGACCTTCGCGCAGCAAGTTGATGCCGACCAGCACGTCAAAGGTGCCGAGGCGCAGATCCCGGATAATTTCTACCCGCTCTACCGTATCGATATCGCTGTGCAGGTAACGTACCTTGATGCCGTTTTCACCGAGGAATTCTGTTAACTGTTCTGACATGCGCTTTGTCAGTGTCGTGACCAGTACCCGCTCGTGCTTTTTCACGCGCTCGATAATCTGATTCATCAAATCATCGACCTGCGTCAGGGCCGGGCGCACTTCAATTTCTGGGTCTACCAGACCGGTAGGCCTGACCAGTTGCTCGACAGTTTGATCAGAATGCTGGTCTTCGTAATCACCCGGTGTGGCCGAAACAAATACAGTCTGGCGCAATTTGCTTTCAAATTCAGCAAACTTCAGCGGGCGGTTATCCAGTGCCGATGGCAGACGGAAACCATAATCGACCAGGTTGGTTTTGCGTGCCCTGTCGCCGTTGTACATGCCATTCAACTGGCCTGTCAGTACATGTGATTCATCAAGGAACATCAGGGCATCTGCTGGCAGGTAATCGACCAGGGTTGGTGGCGGCTCACCGGCCTTGGCACCACTGAGGTGACGCGAGTAATTTTCAATGCCCTTGGTGAAGCCTATCTCAGCCATCATTTCCAGGTCAAAGCGGGTGCGCTGTTCTATGCGCTGCTCTTCGATGAGTTTGTTTTCACGGCGGAAGAAATCCAGGCGCTCGCGCAACTCTTCCTTGATGGTATCAATGGCACGCAAGACCGTTTCGCGTGGCGTCACATAATGCGAACTTGGGTAAACCGTGAAGCGCGGTATCTTTTGCTTGATGCGCCCAGTCAGCGGATCAAACAATTGCAGATTTTCGATTTCATCATCGAACATTTCGACACGTACAGCCATCTCGGCATGTTCTGCCGGGAATATATCAATGGTGTCACCACGTACACGGAAAGTACCGCGTCCAAAGTCAACTTCATTGCGCTTGTATTGCATTTGTATCAGGCGCGCAATGACATCACGCTGGCTGACCTTGTCCTTGGCACGCAAGGTCAAAATCATCTTATGGTATTCGCTAGGGTTACCGATACCATAGATGGCTGACACAGTTGCCACAATGATGACATCACGTCTTTCCATCAGCGATTTGGTACAGGACAGACGCATCTGTTCTATATGCTCATTGATGGCAGAATCTTTCTCAATGAACAAGTCGCGCTGCGGCACATACGCTTCTGGTTGATAGTAATCGTAATAACTGACAAAATACTCCACCGCATTGCGTGGAAAGAATTCCCTGAACTCACTGTACAACTGTGCTGCCAGGGTTTTATTAGGTGCAAATATGATGGCCGGACGACCTGTCCTGGCGATCACATTCGCCATCGTATAGGTCTTACCCGACCCCGTCACTCCCAGCAGTGTCTGAAAAAACAAACCGTCACTGATACCCTCTACCAATTGTGCAATCGCCGCTGGCTGATCACCCGCTGGCTGAAACATTTGATACAACTGATAAGGTGAATCAGGGAAACTGATAAATTTCGATTCGTCCAGCTGTTCTGACAAAGCTGTTGAATTAACTGGTGCTACGGCCATGATGCGATTACCTTTGCTAAAATAGGTGGCTGTACTATGCAATCTGCCTCATTCCAACCTTTATTGTCGGCAACGACAAATATTTCAATATTATCACGATGACTGCTCACGCTTCTTCCCCCCTGTTTTCTGCCATAGAAATGGCCCCCCGCGACCCTATCCTGGGCATCACTGAAGCATTCAATGCTGACCAGAACCCTGCCAAGGTCAATCTGGGTGTAGGCGTATATTATGATGACAATGGCAAGGTGCCATTGCTGGAATGCGTCAAAAAAGCAGAAGCTATTTTGATGGAAAAATTTGCCCCACGCACATACCTGCCTATCGAAGGCTTGGCTGCCTACGATAAAGCAGTGCAAGAACTGGTGTTTGGTGCCGACAGTGACGTAGTCAAAGAGAAGCGTGCAATTACTGCACAGGCTATCGGTGGCACAGGTGCACTGAAGCTGGGCGCTGACTTCTTGCAGCGCTTCACACCAAATTCTGAAGTATGGATCAGTGACCCAAGCTGGGAAAACCACCGCGCTCTGTTTGAATCGGCTGGTTTTAAAGTCAACTCTTACCCTTACTATGATGCTGCGACACGCGGCGTCAATTTCGCCGGCATGCTGGATGCATTGAAATCCATGCCTGAAGGCTCCATCGTATTGCTGCACGCCTGCTGCCACAATCCTACTGGCGCTGACCTGACAGATGATCAATGGACAGAAGTGATTGCCGTAGTTGCCCAGCGCAACCTGATCCCTTTCCTCGACATGGCCTATCAAGGCTTTGGTGACGGGATTGAAGCAGATGGCAAAGTAGTACGCCGCTTTGCTGAAGCTGGTGGTGCCCTGTTTGTCTCCAACTCTTTCTCAAAATCCTTCTCCCTGTATGGCGAACGTGTCGGTGCACTGAGCATTGCCGCTTCCAGCGCAGAAGAAGCAGCGCGCATCATGTCGCAATTGAAACGCGTGATCCGCACCAACTACTCCAATCCGCCTACCCACGGTGGCCAGGTGGTAGCAACCGTGCTGGCAACGCCAGAACTGCGCCAGTTGTGGGAAGAAGAACTGGCAGGCATGCGCGTACGCATACGCGAAATGCGTACTGCCTTCGTCAGCAAACTCAAGGAACAAGCGCCAGGCCATGACTTTGGTTTTGTGACCCAGCAACGCGGCATGTTTTCGTACTCTGGCCTGACGAAAGAACAAGTTGGCAAGCTGCGCGATAACAATTCCATCTACGCTGTTGATACTGGCCGTATCTGCGTGGCTGCCCTCAATAACAAGAATATTAACAACGTTATTGCGGCAATTACTGCGGTTTTGTAATTCGATTTGACTTGCGTATTGACAAACAGGGGTCGAGAGAATATAATTTTTGTCTCTGTTCCCTGATAGCTCAGTTGGTAGAGCGACGGACTGTTAATCCGCAGGTCCCTGGTTCGAGTCCAGGTCGGGGAGCCACAGAATTCGAAGTAAGTAGTGAACTTAGCAAAAAATCACTGCGAACGAAGTAACAAGTATTAGATTATAAAGTTTAACGAAGATCATCAAATCTTCTATTCCCTGATAGCTCAGTTGGTAGAGCGACGGACTGTTAATCCGCAGG
>JAZJXP010000156.1:0-10422 GCA_040390835.1 Pseudomonadota bacterium | reverse complement strand
ACCCGCAACCCTTTTAGACCTTGTCAATGGTTTTATTCCGGACAGCAGTGTGCCTTCGCAGGAATGACGATAGAGAGGGTATTCAAATCACTGACTGGCACGGCTTGCGCAGGTTCATCTGGAGCAATGAAAGGAATTAGGTGATCTTCTACGAATTGCGTTAAAACCCCCTACGCACTGCCGATCGATGACAATTCCAGCCCCTTCCCATATACCCGTATCAACTCCTCCACAGGCTGCGGCCTCGACAGCACAAAGCCCTGTATCAGCGTATCGCCAAACTGCCGCAGGAAGGCGAGCTGGGTATCTGTCTCTACTCCTTCTGCAATGACATTCAAACGCAGGTTACGCCCCAGCTCTATGATGGTGCGGACGATGGCGCGGTCTTCGCTTTGTTGTGGCAGGCCCTTGATGAAGGAGCGGTCTATCTTCATCGATGAGATGGGCAGGTTTTTTAAGTGGGCGAGTGAGGAATAGCCCATGCCAAAATCGTCAAGGCTGATGCCAAAGCCCAGTCGCCGCAGCGTGCTCATGATGGGGATGACGTGGTCAGGCTGGTGCATGAGCATGCTTTCTGTCAGTTCCAGGCAAAGATGATGAGGCTTGATGCCAGATTTATCGACGATGGCGCGCAATTCATCTGGCAAGCTGCTGGAGGTGAATTCAGATGCCGCCATGTTGACATGCACTTTCAGATTCTCAAAGCCGCAACGATGCAGGCGCGCCAGGTCATGGCAGGCACGGTGCACTACCCAGTTGCCGATCTGTATGATGAGGCGGCTTTCTTCTGCAATGGGGATGAATACATCAGGCCGCACGATGTCGCCGTTGGCGCGACGCCAGCGTATCAGGGCTTCTATCGCATGGATCTGGCCGTTACCAGCGAAGATGGGCTGGTATTCGAGATACAAGCCATCATCCACAATGGCCTGATGTAATTCGGCTTCCATCGTCAGGCGCTGGGCCAGGTCAGACTGTTGTACCGCCAGCGTATACGAGGTGCTGCTGGCAAAATAGCTCATGGCATTGCGGCCATTTTTCTTGATGCGGTACATGGCGGTATCGGCACCACGCAAGAGTTCTGGCCCAGTGAGGCCATTGTCGGGATAGATGCTGATACCTATGCTGGCTGATACGGTAATTTCATGACCGTTGAACATGAAAGGTAATTGTGCTGCATGCAGCACTTGCTTGACCAGGCTATCAAGCTGTTCAATAAATGGCGTGCCGGAGCCATCTGGTTGGTACAGTATCGCAAATTCATCACCGCCCAGCCGTCCTATCAGTTTGCCAGGGATGGCAAGCGCCTGCACTCTTTGCGAAAAGCCGCGCAAGACTACATTGCCAGCTTCATGACCAAAGGCGTCATTGACGGGTTTGAAGCGATCGAGGTCAATAAAAATCAGGCCAAATACAGTATTGTTGGCAGCGTTTCTTTTACAGGCAGCATCCAGTATCTGATAAAAATGGCTGCGGTTGGCCAGCTCAGTCAGGCCATCGATTTGCGCCAACTGGCGTATGGTATCTTGCTGCTCCAGCCTTTGCGCCGTTTGCGCGATCAGTGCGCCTATGGTGGCAGACAGGGTCGGCAATTGTGCTTCGCTCTGGCGTGTCAGGCGGCTATAAAATTCCAGCACGCCGGGGCAGTGGCGGTAGCCTTCATCGGTGATATAGGCCACCGGAAAAATATAACCAGATCGCAATTGGCACTGGGCCGCGCTTTTATTGCGCAGGAAATCTTCATCACTGCTCATGTTCTCGACCCAGCGTGGCTCACCCTGCTGCCACACCTGCCCGACCAGACCAGTGCCCGGGCGCACTTGCATGGCCTGGCTTTCTTGCGTGAACAAACTCAGCGTTTCTTGCTGACCGTGCCAATAATTTTGCAGCTTCAGTTGGCTATCCCCAAGCGTATCTGCTTCGACAGTCCAGTACGCACCCCAATCCCAGCCCAGGTTTTCGCACACCAGTTGTATGACCTTGGTAACGGCGACACCGATGGAATCCGCCCCCACAAACAATCTGGTCGTTTCAAAACTCAGGCGTTCACGCATGGCGGCATGCTTGGCCGCCGTGATGTCGGTCAGTATGCCTTCGCAAATATCAGATGCACCAGATGCACCAGACTCATGCGCTTGCGGCAATGATTGCAAGCGCAACCAGCGCAGCCCGCTGGCTTCATTGAAAATACGGAATTCATACTCCATTTGCCCCCGCACGGCAGACGCATTGTGCAGCATGGCATGCAGTTGCAACAAGTCATCCATCAGCACTTTGGTAAAGCCACTCCCCAGCGCCGCATGCCAGCCTGGGGCCACACCCAGCATGTTCGCCGCAACCATGGAAAGCACAGTCCCGTCACTGCCAGCGTGATACCACCAGCGCCCAAAAGCTGCCGCCTGCTCGACCGCATCCATGCTTGCAGTTTGCGCAAGCATGGCCCGCAGTGCAGGTGTGGTGCAGTGTTCTACATATTCTGGCAAGAATGAAGCATGCGACAGGGAGATGGATTCATGCATGGCGTGAAATACTTCCAGATATGCAATGGGAATATTAATAGTCAGCAATTTTTGTACCAGTAGATTCAGCCTGGATGCTGGTCTTTGGTGCGGGAAAGTTTGATCAATTGACCATGGAAAGCAAGACCATGGTGAAATCCCGCTTAATAAGGTGCGTGCTGGAGAATATGCACCATGAATGTGCCAGCTTGAAGATATAGTAAAGACATAACAGTATCAAAGGAACCCTGAAATGCGTGCTATCTATCTGTTATCATTTAAGATCCAACATAACAGTAAAGCAAACCATATACCGACAGGACAAACCCTGACTAGAATAAGCGGCATATATCAAAAGAAAATTGGTGTTGCCCCGCCATTTTTTATTGATATCTCCTTTTATCTTTTTACCAGCATGCCAATACAAGCACCATGCCTGCATTTTGGTAGCATCGTTTTGGTGAATCAATTCTATGAATAAAATCCTGCCATTCAGCCTATTTCTTTTCCTACTGTTCTGCTTCCCTGAAAATGTTCAAGCACAAAATCTGGCACAGCTTACGCAGGATGAAACGACGACGAAGCGTTCTTCAGTGTCAAATCAGGAGCTTCATAAGCGCATTATAAAATCAGCAGCTTGGCTCAAATTACTTGATGCCCTCGACAAGAAATATCTTGGGGCTGTAGACAAAACAGCGCTTTCCACATTTTGTGGACTGGCACTGGAATCTGTTGAGTCCCACACAGATAAAGAAGCAAGCGATTTATGCTACAAGACAGTCATTAGCTATCTATTGCCGTTAGCAGAATTTATCCCGGCTGAAAAACTTGCTGCCCTCAAGAAAAAACCCGTTTTTTTTGGTATAGGGCTGGAACTGGGAATTCGAGATGAGTATCTGAAAGTCGTCTCTACCATTGAATCTGGTGCCGCACACCGTGGGGGCGTCATGGCAGGAGATGTAATATTAGCTCTTGATGGAGTCTCGACAAAATCACAATCTCTGGACAGTCTGGTCAGTCGCATGCGAAACACATCGGCTTCATACACCAATTTAAAGATTGCCCGACAGGGTATGGATCAAGTACTCAATTTTGATATTCCTCGCGAAGAAATTCAAATTATAAGTTGTAAGGGGCGTCTGTTAGCTCCAGACACTGGCTACCTTAGAGCGAATCAGTTCATTGATGAAACGCGTTCCCAGGCATTAATGGTGATCAGAAGAATGGAGAAAGAAAATCAAGGTCCATTGCGCAATCTGATCCTGGACTTACGCGGCAATCCCGGCGGCATATTCCCTGCCGTCGTTGGCATGGCTGAGCTTTTTATTCCAGCGAAAAAATTAGTGTTGATCACCAAAGACAAACGGGGGGAAAAGCATGAATATCGCGCAAATGCCGAAGGATTCAGCACAGAATCCGTGTCCAAGCTTGATCCCGAAGTAAAAAGTGAGCTCAAACAAATTCGCTTGATCATCTTGACCAACAAGTTCTCAGGTGGCGGCAGCGAAGCCTTAATAGCTGCCATGCGCGAACACAGGCCAGTGACACTCATGGGTGAAACAACATCTGGATCAAACAAAGTTACAGAAATTATCGAGATCGGTAATGGTAGTGCTATTAAGCTGGCAACAGCGACACTCTATGCACCAAACGAAGTAAGTCTGCCAGAGGATGGAATTGTTCCCGATATGATGGTTGCTTCTCCTGGTCTTTCAAAAGCCGATTATGGCAATTCAAGCAGCGATCCAGTTTTGCGGGCAGCATTGTTGTCAATTCAAGGAAGTCGCAAAGATCCAGTTACACACAAATTGGATTAAATATTTTCAATATGTGCGATTCTCACCGGGAGTCTGCATAAAAGTTGAGCAGCATATTTACGCTTGAGTATTTGCTTCCGCCTCTGGCCAAAGCCTGGGAAAAAGGTAACGAAACAGATACAAAGGTGCAGCCAGTTCAACCGGGCCTTTGGGGGTTGGTGAAGTGATCACACCCAGTTTGAACAAGTCTGCAAGCACGCGGTCAGCGGTGCGATCCGCCAGGCCCATCATGTTTTTAAATTTGCTTCTTTCCAGAGATTTGACGCTACCCAAGTAAGCCAATGGTGCTGCAGCTTCCAGCTTCAAATACCTGGTTTCTTTACGGGTTGATTCAGCTGCCAGCATTTGCGCAAGACGATTTTCAAAACCGGCAATATCAAGCAAGTTATTCATGAAAGAAATCTGATCAAGGCAAACCTTGATGAAAAATTCAATAAACGCGACCAGGCCTTTTTCGGTCAAATTGCCTCTGCCATCCAGATCACCCTGACGTACCCGGTCAGCGCTGATCAGGTGCTCATAATAACTTTCTTGCTGACGTGCCAGACCACGCATAGGCGACCATAGACCTTGCGTCAAACCCAGTGCATTCAATCCCGCATGTGTATGCAGGCGCGTAGTACGGCCATTGCCATCTAAAAAAGGATGTATCCAGGCCAGCCTGTGATGTGCCGCAAGCAAGGCAATGACCGCAGTTTCACCCGCCCGCGCATTTTGGTAAGTCTCATGCCATACTTTCATGAACAAGTGCACAGTCACCGGATCTGGAGGAATATGCTGTCCAACGATGACACCCACGTCACGCCACATGCCTGGCAACACCACTTGCCTGACACCATCCTCATTGAACTGAATCAGGTCTTCAGGCAAAAGTTGTGCATGCAAATGACGATGAATGGCTTGTGTTACATCTGCTTGAAAAAAAATAGATGCGTTAAAGTCTGGATAAGTTGCTTCTGCCCAGCGCTCGGTTTCTATATGGGCAACGGCAACACGTTGCTTGCGTGCCTCATCTGGCTGGCTGGAAAAATCCTTGTTCATCGCCCTTTCTATCAATAAGGGTTCTGTGTGCTGCCCTTCTATCTTATTGGTATAAAAAGAATTCATGGGCCGCAATGTTTCCCGCAGCAAGGCACGCAAATGTGGCATGCCCTGCGCAGCAAGATCCTTGGCCTTGTTAATAAGATCAGCCGCCAGTGGCCGTAAATCATTTAATTTTGATTCACCTGGAAGCATGGGCTGCATTTGGTGAGGATTGCTGTAATGATATTTACTCATATTATTCCCATGTGTACTTTCCATGCAGCAAAAATCCATTGTTAAAATGGCGCATCATATGGCGAATTATCTTACACATTTAAAATTCATAAATTTATTTAAAAACAATAGCTTATTAAAATAATGGCGGATTATTTGGCGAATTATTTGGCACATAAACAGGAAGAGTATACCTTATTTTGGTGTGCAAGAGCTGCGCAGGAATGACGAAGTGGCGGCTATCAGTCGATATGAAAAGCCTTTGAATGCAAAATTCACTCTGATTTAAACTAAAATTCAGGTGCAATCACAGTCAAGGAACTATCAAAAAAACAAATAGAAGCACACAAAGAAAAAAGCCAGAGCACCCGCTCTGGCTTTTCTCATACTAGCTTGCAGACAACAGACAAACCAGACTCCAGTCCACCCATCATCCACATTCAATACAACTTACACGCCTCACACAAACGACGCCTCATCTACATCACAAGCGGCATGACGCGCATACACTGCACTGGCAAACGCCCTGCCTTGCGACAAAGAACGCAGGTCATTCGTGTGACCGAACAGCTTGGTCAAAGGTACATCGGCTACTACTTCAACACGGCCTGTGTTTTCTGTGATGCCCAAGACGCGGCCACTGCGTTTTTGCAAGTCACCGATGACATCGCCGGTGTTGATGGCGGGGGCATCGACAGTGACTTTCATGACGGGTTCGAGCAAGACCGGGTTGGCCTTACGCAAGCCTGCCAACACTGCTTCTTTGGCGGCGATGATGAAGGCCATTTCGTTACTATCAACGGCATGAAAATCACCATCCAGCAAAGTGACTTTGACGCCTGTCACTTTTTGCCCCAGCGGGCCTTGCTGCATGGCCTGCTGTACGCCTTTTTCAACAGCCGGGAAAAACGCCGTTGGTATCACACCGCCCTTAACGACATTGGCAAACGCAAACTCGCCATCTTTGGCATCCAGCAATTCCAGTCTCACGACAACGCGGGCATACATGCCTTTGCCGCCGTTTTGCTTGTCGAGCTTGCCTTCTGCTTCGACCATAGGCAGGCCCATGGTTTCTTTGTAGGCCACATGCGGCGCACCGACCCGTATGTCCACCGCAGCTTCACGGCGGGCACGTTCGAGCACAACATCCAGATGCAATTCACCCATGCCCCACAAAATGGTCTCACCAGTCTCGACATTGTTTTCCAGGCGCAAAGATGGATCTTCACGGCGGAACTTGTCCAGCACGGCCAGCATTTTTGCACGGTCAGTGCCACTGCCTGGTTCAACCGCCAGGGCCACCACAGGCTCACCAGCATGGATGGTTTCCAGCGTCCACGGTTGCGCCTTGCCAGACAAGGTTTGCCCTGTCAGCGCATCTTTCAGGTTGGCGATGGCAATGATACTACCCGCGCCAGACTGGGTGGTGCTGGTACGTTCATCCGCATGCACAACATACAGACGGCCTATGCGCACAGCGCTGTCCAGGCTGGCATTCCAGATGGTTTCGCCTTCATGCAGGCTGCCACCATAAATACGCACAAACGCCAGCGAGCCATGTTCATCATGCGTTACCTTGAACACCAGCGCGGCCAGAGGATCAGCATCACCAGTCGCCACGGTCACGCTTTCACCGTTCAATGTAGCAACGGGAGCAGCGCGGTCATCAGGTGCAGGCAGCCAGTCAATCACGGCATCCAGCAGCGGTTCTATGCCTGCGTTTTTATACGCAGAACCGGCCAGCATGGGCGTGGCTTTTCTGGCCAGCGTCAGGGTACGCAAACCTTGCAGTATCTCCGCATGGCTGAGCGTGTCGTTCGCCAGATAGGCATCCGTCAAGGCATCACTCGCTTCTGCCGCGACCGAAGCCGCATACACATACGCTGCCTGCGCTTGCGCCTGCAGTTCTGCGGGCATTGCCGTTATCGTCATATTGCCCTTGGCATCCCATTGCAAGAAACGCTGTTGCAAGACATCGATAACGCCAGTGAACTCATCCCCGGCACCAACAGGTATCGCCAGCGGCACAGGGCGCGCACCCAGATGCTTGCGCACTTGTTCTGTCACGCGGGCAAAGTCGGCACCGGTCTGGTCCATCTTGTTGACGAAGATGATCATGGGCACGCCATGTTTCTCGGCCTGATGCCAGACAGTCTCAGTTTGCGGCTGCACGCCAGCGACGCCGGACAAGACGGTGATGGCACCGTCAAGCACGCGCAGCGAACGTTCAACTTCGATCGCAAAATCGATGTGGCCTGGTGTATCAATCAGCGTGAACTCATGGCCGTTCCAGACGCAGCGGGTCGCCGCTGCACCAATGGTGATGCCGCGTTCTTTTTCCAGCGCCATGGTGTCCATGGTGGCATTGCCTTCATGAACTTCGCCAGTGCGGTGGATTTCGCCGGTTTTAAACAGGATGCGTTCAGACAGCGTGGTCTTGCCAGCGTCTATGTGCGCGATGATGCCAAAGTTGCGCCAGAATTGACGTGAAGGATGAGCAGATGCCTTGTTGGAAGCGGCACGGGGTGTGGTGTTCGTCATGATGGTACTTTCTACATAGCGAGCGGTCGTGGGTTGTCTTGGTGACAGCGCCGCGGGGCCATGCGACCACCCTTGTTTCAGTGGACCCGCGCGCGTTCTACATCTGCTGACTTCATGTTATATGGCTCCTCAATGAGAGTGTTTGTTACTGCGTACGATTAAAAGTGCTTACTAAAGTGGTGCTGAGTTTTTGGATATCAAGGGCAAAAACAGAGCGCCGAAAACAAAGTACTGGAAAACAAAAAAGGCCCTTGTGGGCCTTTGTTTTAATTTCTGATTTACTTTGATCAGAGTTTCAACGGGCACACATCAGCGGCCCCGGGATGTCGTCTGACATGCCGGGAGGGCGGAGGTAAAAAAGAGTATGCTCAGTGTTTTCATCTTTATAGAATAATCCTGTTTTTGTGAGTTGTCAAATGGGGTAATTCAGACACTTTCCCCAAAATGCATTGCCAATACATCATCTTCGAAGCTAATCTATATTTTTTAAGGTATTTGCAAATTAAAGGAAAAATATGCGTGTCAGACTGCTTCATATGGAAGGTTTTCGGTCTTTTCGCGATCCTCAAAGCATGAGCTTTAACAATATCAACGTAATTGTCGGTCACAACAACGCTGGAAAATCTTCCGTTATACGCGCGCTACATTTACTTCAAGTTGGATTACCCTTACCTAATCCAGATGTACGATCAGATGTCGAGCATGCTTATATAAGTATCTCACTTGACAACGTTAAAACCAGCCCTAATTTACGAATTGATCCCAACACTTCTTCTTGCAGAATATCATTTGAAATCCAAGCGGCAGGAAGAATAACAAAAAGTGTTGCTGAATCAATTTCACCTGGCAAAGAATTTGAACCGTTCCCCAACGTTGCACCAGGCCACGTAATTATTCCTTTTCTCTCCAAAAGAAAAACTACTCAATATAGCGAAGATATCAAGGATGAACACGCGAAGCGGATCAACAATGATATTTCAAATCTCGCCGCCAAACTATCTATAGTTGGAAATCGAAGTTACTCAAAACACGAACTCTATTACAATGCGTGCGTAGATATTATCGGCTTTCCTGTTACAGCTATACCGTCAGCCCATGGACAACGACCAGGAACATACTTACCACCAAACAACGAAGTTCTTTCGATTGATCAAATGGGAGAGGGAGTATCTCAAATCGCATCACTTCTCGCCGATCTTGCGATGGCTGAAGACAAAATCTTCTTAATTGAAGAACCTGAAAATGACTTACATCCAACTGCATTAAAATCGTTACTCGAACTTATTATTAAAAGCTCAGAAAGAAATCAGTTCGTCATCACGACACATTCAAATATTGTAGTGCGCCATCTTTGTGCAGAAGAATCAAGTAGATTGTTCGAAGTACGTACAGAATCAAGAAATCTACCAATCACCTCCTCCATCGAAGAAGTAAAAAAATCTCCTGAAGCACGCATTGCAGTATTAAAAGATCTTGGTTATACACTTTCAGACTTCGACCTCTGGGAGGGGTGGCTAATTTTAGAAGAGTCTTCTGCAGAAAGAATTATTCGAGACTTTCTTATCCCATGGTTTACACCGAAACTAAGTTCTATTCGAACTTTATCTACAAATGGAAATAAAAACATCGAACCTGCGTTTAAAGATTTCCACCGTTTATTTCTATATTCACATTTAGAAAATGTCTATCTCAATAAAGCATGGGTTTACATTGATGGCGACATTGATGGAAAAAGCATAGTCGCAAAACTAAGGGAGAAATTTAGCGATTGGAAAAGCGATCATTTCGATTATTTTGAAAAATCTCAATTTGAGTTTTATTTCCCAAACGATTTTGCAACTGAAATTCAGAGAACATTAGATATAGCAGACTCCCAGAAAAAGAGAGATGAGAAAAAAAACCTCCTGAATAAAGTAATTGAATGGCTACGTGCAGACGAAGAGCGTGGCAAACTTGCGCTCCAAACGTCTGCCGAAGAAATTATTCAAAAATTAAAAAAAATTGAAGGTGAATTATTTCCTACCAAAATCGCTAAATAAAACCCACATACTTCGCAAGCACCCTTGCGCGTAGGGTATGCGTTATAACGCATCGCTTTTAATGCTCTCAAGTGTATTCGGAAATTTAGAAATGATACATTTCAACGCGCCCTACGCCACTGATTTCATGCTTGGGACAGGCTGATCAACATCTTCAAATAGGTTGAATTTTAATTGTCAATTTTCATATTATTTGACTGTATGCATTTACAGTGCTAAGGAACGTCTGATTAAGTTCTAATTTTCTTAAACTTCGAAACCAAGTGCCGA
>JAZJXP010000155.1:4237-4988 GCA_040390835.1 Pseudomonadota bacterium | reverse complement strand
AGCTGGCTTGTGATTCTGTGCGGCTCGACAAATCGGCGTTGCCAGAAGCTATTTCCCGGGATGCGACAGTGATGGTTTCGGTACCTGTCCTGACCTGTCCAACAGTTGAGGCCAGATTATCATTCATGTTCTTTAGGGCCTGGAACAGCGAGGTTACTTCGTCATGACCAGATACAGTCACCTGGCTACGCAAATCGCCTTCCGCCACTGTTTCAGCCAGACTCAGTGCCTCTTGTAATGGCTGCGTGATACTGCGAGTAATAGTCCAGGCAAACAATACCCCAACTATCACAGCAGATGAGAGAATGACATACAACCAAATTGTCAATTTTGCGCCTGCGGCTGCAAAATTTTCAAAAACCAGTTTGGATGCGACATCCTGCAAATCAACCAGTTTATTCATTTCCAGTATGGACTTTGAACTTAATGGGTCAATGACTGTGGCAATAATTTTTGCAGCACCTCTAAGCGCTCGGTTGTGAGCAGCTGCATTTTCAGCGATGGTAGATGGTAAGTAAGCATCGACAGTATCGGGTGAAATCTAAGGTCTTTAGGATCTAAAATATTATGGATTTGCGCATTGCTTGATTCTTTTTGGTCTTCTAGTTGTTTTAAAAAATCTTCAAATGAGTTTGCGACGGCCTTGTGCTGCATTGACATCTGGCGCATTGCCGCGGTGATTTTTGCCAGGCGATATGCTGGTGCTAAAAACATTTTTTTGGTCTGCCAGCGTAACCCTGCGTGCTTGAAC
>JAZJXP010000155.1:1250-4227 GCA_040390835.1 Pseudomonadota bacterium | reverse complement strand
TAATTTTTGCAGCACCTTCTGCATTAAATGCCAAAGCCTGACCTACTGCATCCTTTAATGGTTTTTCTATTTCCTTGTCAACCTTGGCAATGTCGCCAAGAATTTTCTTTTCCTCCTCACTCAAGCCAAGGGAAGCAATTCTTTCTTTCGCCTCTTCATATTTTTTTCTTTGAGTCTTGACCTTGGTTTCTTCCTTTTGCATTTCACCGACATCAGACTGTATGCCGATATTGCGCATGGCTATACCACCTTCAAACAGGGCGCTTTTCATGGCATTGGCCAGGACCTGTTTTTGAGCGGCCATATTCAAACCTTCAATCATGGCTTTGCGGTTGTTACCACTCAAGGCGTTGACAAATAAAATTACCGCGATCAGGCCTATCAGTATCAGTGCAAAACCCATTCCTAAACGGGTACCAATTTTAAAATTTCTCAGATTCATAGTGTCTCCTAATTATTTTTTTGTTAGCATCTATGTCTACATTTTTTATCAGTAGCCACTTAGAGAAACCAGAACATCATGCAGCAGTATCGACCAAGCCCATTTCTGGGCTGGACATCAATTTATCGATATCCACCAGTATCAACATGCGGTCATCAAGTGTACCCAATCCAATCAGGAAATCAGTGCTGAAGGTGGTTCCCATTTCAGGAGCAGGTCTGACTTGCTCAGGCAACAAAGTCGTCACGTCAGAGACGCTATCAACCACCATACCAACAATGCGCCCTTCAATATTTAAAATAATGACGACCGTGAACTGATCATAAGTAGGTGTTCCCAAGTTGAACTTGATACGCATATCAACCACGGGAACAATGATGCCGCGCAAATTGATAACGCCCTTCAAAAAATCCGGTGCGTTGGCGATTCGCGTAACGGCTTCATAGCCTCGTATTTCCTGGACCTTGAGTATGTCGATACCATATTCTTCATTACCCAAAGTAAAAGCAAGGAATTCATGCCCGGCAATATCAGATTTAGCTCCGTCATTCGAAGCATGATCACTACCCTGTGAAATTTGCGCCATTTCTTTTTCCTCGTCTTAAATTTCTGATTCAATCTTCATCGCGCAGTACGCAAAACGGCAGCGACATCTAAAATAAGTGCAACGCCACCATCGCCCAGGATAGTTGCGCCAGAGATCCCAGGGACCTTCTTGTAATTTGATTCTATATTTTTCACGACAACTTGCTGCTGCCCAACCAGATCATCAACAAACAAAGCAGCTTTCTTACCATCTACCTCAACGATCACAACGATGCCATCAGATGGGTTCGTATACTTGGGTTCAATATCAAAGTACTCGTACAAAGGCACCAGTGGCAGATACTCGCCACGTACTTTAACCACTTTGCCCTTGCCACTGATTTCTTTAATATCTGCCTGGGCTGGCTGCAGCGATTCCATCACAAAGCCCAGCGGCAGAATATAAATTTCGTTGCCAAATTTAATCGACATGCCGTCAAGAATGGCCAGCGTCAATGGCAAGGAAATGGTAATCGTCGTGCCATATCCCATTGCTGAGCGTATATCGACTACACCACCCATGGCAGCGATATTACGCTTGACCACATCCATCCCGACTCCGCGACCAGAAACATCGGTTACTGTCTCTGCTGTAGAAAAGCCTGGCGCGAAAATCAACAACCAGACTTCACTGTCGCTCATGGAATCGGAAACCGTCAAACCATTTTGTCTGGCTTTGGCAAGAATTTTCTCTCTATGCAATCCACCGCCATCATCACTGACTTCAATCACAATATTGCCACCCTGATGTACTGCCGACAGGGATAATTTACCAGTCTCACTTTTACCAGCCTGCGCTCTGGCAGCCGGCATTTCTATACCATGATCAATGCTGTTCCTGACCAGATGCGTAAGGGGATCAACAATACGTTCTATCAAGCCCTTGTCAAGTTCGGTTGAAGCGCCATAGGTTATGAGTTCGACTTTCTTTCCCAGCTTGCTGGCCAGATCCCTGACCATGCGCGGGAAACGCGAAAAAACATAATCCATGGGCATCATGCGTATGGACATAACGGCTTCTTGCAGGTCGCGGGTGTTCCTCGTCAAATGAGCAACGCTGCTTAACAGACGTTCATTGGCAATCGGATCAAGGTCCTGCGTACGCTGTTCCAGCATAGCCTGGGTAATGACCAGCTCACCGATCAGGTTAATCAGTTGATCAACTTTTTCTATACCAACCCGTATGGTTGAAGACTCTTGGGAAGTAGCAGCCTTTTCCACTTTTTTCTCAGCTTGCTGCATCTGCTTTTCAGCGACAACAACATCCACCACTTTTTCAGCGACAGGCTCTGCCTTATTTTCTTCTGGTGGGAACATGGAGTCCAGAGGTTCAAAGAACCCATACCCAAGCTCATCCTCTGTAGGTTCAGCTTTACTTGCAGGTAAACTGGTGATCTGTTCTTCTGTAATTTTCAGCGTATCAGGGTTCAGAATGAAAGAGCAAATCGATATGATATCGTCCTTACTTTCATTGGTGCGCAAGGCCAGAACCACATTCTTGCCATTATTATCCAAACGTGAAATCGCACCCAAAAGTCCAAGTTCAGACATGATGGCAGCAGCATCAGTTTCAGATACATCTGGCATTTCGATTTTGTATGCCGTTTTAAATACGACATCAGCATGATCCATGCTGGATTGATGACTGATAAAACTTGCAGCAGGCGCAGAAACAGGTACCGCATCCTGTGACAAGGATTGCAGCAACATTCTTACATCGGCAACAGCATCCTGATCAACCGGCGTGCCCAATCTATGACCATCCAGCTGCATCTTTAAAATATCTTTGGCGATGAGAAAAGCGTCTACGTGCTCGCCAGTCAGCGCCATTTCCCCCTTGCGAATTTTATCCAGTAGTGACTCCAGGATATGCGTCACTTCTGTCATATCTGTCAGACCAAAAGTCGAAGCGCCGCCGCGCATACCCGCGCATATCAAGATCTTTCAGCT
>JAZJXP010000155.1:0-1240 GCA_040390835.1 Pseudomonadota bacterium | reverse complement strand
CGTCAACATGCTCTGCTGTCAGTGCCATCTCTCCCTTGCGGATTTTATCCAGCAAAGATTCAAGTATGTGCGTGACCTCGGTCATGTCGGTCAGACCAAAAGTGGAAGCACCTCCCTTGATGGAATGGGCTGCCCTGAATATGGCATTCAGATCCTCTGGATCTGGCGAAGAGATATCGACGGCAAGTAACAGTTTTTCCTTCTCGGCAAGAAGCTCTTCCGCCTCGTCGAAAAACACTTGGAAAAACTGACTCATGTCAATCGTCATTATTAAGCTCCGTGATTTACATTTGTTTGCCCAGACACCAGGCCATTAATTCAGCCAATCACTTTTTTAACTACTTCAGTCAACTTCTGTGGATCAAAAGGTTTTACCAGCCAGCCATTCGCACCGGCTGCGCGGCCTTTTGCCTTCATGTCGTCACTTGATTCTGTCGTCAGCATCAGGATGGGTACACGTGCGTACGATGGCAATCCACGCAGAGACTTGATCAGGGTAAGACCGTCCATACGTGGCATGTTTTGATCTGTGAGCACCAGGTCCACAACCTGATTACGTGCTTTCTCCAGACCGTCCTGGCCATCCACTGCCTCTATTACCTGATATCCAGCTGCTTTTAAACTGAACGCTACCATCTGCCTCAAAGAGCCAGAATCATCCACAGCTAAAATTGTCTTGGCCATATTTACTCCGTTATACGAATTGTAGGCAGCTTCTACTCGCCGCCACTTGATTTAAAATAACTCAATGTCACCACTATCCATATGCTTTTGATGCACTGCTTTACGTAACAAATTCTGCAGATCCGCGCTTTGCTTTTCCAGGCGCACGGTAGTCTCGCGCAACAACGCCGTCAATTCGTCTGATTCCCCATCATGTTCAATATCATTACCTACTACACCCAAAGTCCCCAGAACTTCGCGCAAACCTTCGCATCTTTGCAGAGTTCGTGAAATCAACTGACTGGTCAAATCCTGAAATTGTAAGCTGGTCACGGCAGAACTGATATGTTTGGCGATATCCTCCTGTATAACCTTGAGTCGCAACACACTGTCATCTGAAACTCCCCCGGAGCTGACGATCAAATTGATCTCTTCCTGTTCACTTGATATTGCTGCATGCAGCGCCATAAAGCTGACGCCCAGCTTCTCTATCGCCTCACCCAAGAGTATGGTGGTTTGCGCAAGGTCAGTCTCAACCTCCAGCAAATGTGCATTTCCGTGATCAGACACACCTGAT
>JAZJXP010000154.1:0-29918 GCA_040390835.1 Pseudomonadota bacterium | reverse complement strand
AGGCTTTTATTCCGCATACCCCCGCTTATTTAGTTAAGCGGGGGTTTTGCTTTTGGGCAAACGAAAATAACAAGCAAAAACAGACCGGACAACAACCTCAAGACCTCTCAACACAGCGGCACGGAGGCGCAAAGTTTCAAATTATCACTACCTGCCCCACGCGCACGGCGTATCAACCAACGACGCCAGGCTCCAGCATGCGCTGGAGCGACGGATTTGAGGCTAACTCTCTTGTAATTTAAGCGGTTTGTTGCCAGCATAGTCCATACTTGCCGGCGAAGTTGTAGTTCATGTCCATGCATCTGATTGCTCGTATTTCAATATGAAAACCTAAAACCGTCGCTCCTGCGCAGGCAGCAGACTACCGGGCTGGCGCTCCAGCGGCGTTCGTGGATAAATGGTGATGCTTGCTTGAGTGTCTGCATTAATGCTCCGACTAATTAATGCATATTGGGTCATTCGTTTGAGTAGTCAGAAAATCCTCAAGAATTTACGGACAATAAACAAGGGGCTTTGGCTCCTTGTTTGCTTTTATGCTAAAGCTTGAAAAATTACGCTCTTTGAGCTCCAATAGTAGTATTTCGGCCGACAAACTTTCAATTTGTCTCTCCTGCGAAGGCCGGAGATTAGCAGCTTGGAACTTCAGCACTGCTCGTCAAGCATCAACTGCTCCTGTGGTGAGGGATGTTAATCCCAAGTTAAAGTTCTAATGTAAATTGGCGTGCTATAAACTTATGCAATCAAGGTTGCAGATACGACTTTCAATATCCACTCATCAGTGTAAGCATACCGTTAATCGACAAACTTTTGATTCCAGGGTGCAATACGCATATCATGCTTAAAACTAAGGTGACAAAAAATGACTAGCCAATACCAACACCAATCTGACCGACAAAGAGGGTACACCATCATCGAAGTGATGATCGTCGTGGCTCTTATTGGAATTATCACAGCGATTGCAGTGCCACAGTATCAAAGGACTATGAGTGGCACTCGTGTGAGAACTACCACAGATGCACTCCTGCATGATTTGATGCTTGTGAAGGCAGCTTCACGTGAGCGTGGGGGAGGCATAGTGATATGTAAGAGTGACAACCCTGAGGCACTTCCTCCTAGTTGCTCTGCTGTGGTAAGTAATCCCTTGGGTAATACGGGATGGGCCAGTGGCTGGATCGTATTCAAAGATACGAATGCTAATGGGCAATTGGATGTTGGTGAAGATTTGCTGTTCATTCAACCGTCAACTATGCGCAGTTTTGGCGAAGGTTCCGTTGTTCCTACACCGAATGTCCAGGCGCTGACTTTTAATGCGACGGGTCAAAATATGGGGGGCGCTGTGCAATTCTTTGTGAAGGGCAATAATGCTGCTGATGTTTCCCGTGACCGCTATGTTTGCGTTGGTCTTGGCGGACGAATATTAGTGTCCAAAACTGCTGCGTGCAATTGAGAATGCCATGAAATCACATAATTTTAATAAGCAGGCTGGTGCATCGATGGTGGAAATTGTCGTGACGATAGTTATCATCGCGATCGGTTTGTTAGGCGTGGCCAGCTTGCAAGCAAACACCATGCGATATCTGAAAGTCGCCAATCAACGTACTGAAGCTACCCAAGCCGCCTATGATTTGAGTGAGCGCATGCGTGCAAATGGTCAAGGTGTCAGGGATCCTGTGAGTGGCGCAACTTCATATACATATATGGTTGACTATGCGACAACAGTATCCACTTTGCCAGCCATGCCGACTTGTGCCGGGGTCCGCTGTACTGCTCCCGAAGTCGCTGCCATGGACATTAATGAGTGGCAAAGAGGGCTGGCAAATCGTCTCATTAATGGCGCAGGCTACATCGTCCCTGTTGCACCCACGGGATACGATGTCATCGTGATGTGGAAAGAGCCGAATCTGGCCATTGCTGATCCAGCTTGCCCTGCTGGTGCGCCACCAGCACCAGGCGTCGGGGTGCGTTGTTTCACTGTCCGGTTTACGCCATAACAGAGGTAAATATGAAAAATATGAATTTACGTTATGCACAAGGCCGTACTTTAGTGGAGTTAATGATTTCCATGGCCATAGGTTTAATCATCATGCTGGCCGTTAGCACTTTATATGTGACCAATACACAGACCTATAGAGTAACTGATGACAAGGCCTTGCTGGAAGAGGATGGCAGGCTGGCTCTGGCGGCGATAGCATTCAATGTCAGGATGGCCGGGTATGGTCAATTGACAGATGCATCGCCATTACGTAATGGCGGCGGCGGCGTCACTAGTTTTACAGGTGTTGGGCAAGCTATACAAGGCTGTACAGGTGGTTTTACATCTCCGACTGCAATTCCCATGACTTGTACAGGCTCTACCGCCGCACCAGATTCATTTCTGGTTCGCTACGTGATTGATGGCGTGAACTCAAACTTGACTGGTGGCGTCCCAACTGATTGCCTGGGCCAAGGTGTTGCGGGTGGCATTGTGGAAAATCGATTTTATGTGCAATTGAATCCCGTTACAAATCGTCGTGAGTTATTTTGCGCAGGTAACGGCGGCACTGCGCCAGGGGCAGCAAATTTGGCATCGGCAGGACAACCGATTGCCGATAATGTGATCGATATGAAAGTGACATACGGCTACGATCAGGACGATAACCAATCTGTTGATGGTTTTTATTCGGCAGCCTCTTTGGCGGCTGGTACAACCGTACCCATGCCTGCCTATAAAGATCCTGATCCGACCTTGTTGCCACCAGAAATTCAGGCATTAATGACTGATCGTTTTTATAAAGTGCTGTCAGCCAAGGTTTGTATTGTGATGCGTTCTGCCAACGACAATATCACCCCTAGCCCACAAAAATACCGCGATTGCACTGGTGCCGTGGTGACGGCACCGGATCGAAGATTATATTCAGCATTTTCTAGTGTGGTTTCTGTACGTGGCCGCACAAACGGGAGGACTTTATGAGAAAGAATTACTCTTCGCAGCGTGGATTTGTGATGTTGACGTCCATGATTTTTTTGCTGGTGTTGACTATGCTGGCAATTACTGCAGTCAGACGCGCAACTCAGGAAGAGCGTTTCGCCCGTAGTATGAGGGAGCAGAATCTGGCATTTCAGGCCGCAGAAACGGCTTTGCGATTTTGTCAGAGGGATTTTGAGTTGACAAATAAGGGCGATGTTCTGCCACCTGGCCTGGATAAAACCATCAATAACATTCCAGTTAACGCCTATCCACAAGCGGATGCAACCAACCCTGCACCCACACTTTGGGCGACCAGATCTAACTGGGCTACCAAAGGATATCGTTTACCGGCAAACACGATACAAAATTTAACTGCCGCTCAGCAGCCAGAGTGCATTATTGAAGCATGGTACAAGCCCAAGGATGGCGCTGTTCTTACCGGTGGTAGCACGTCAAATGCCGGTGGAAATACAGCAGGAGCGCAATATGCCTATGTATTTACTGCAAGGGGGCAGGGCACTTCAGACATGTCGGTGATTTGGTTACAAGTTGTCCTTTATATTGGTTCAGCGACTTAAGTGTTTTGAACTCAAGAAAATTATTTAAATTAAATTGTTAAAAGACAGCATGACTACTGAAAACCAGTGTTGCTGTTAACTGATTTGTGTTGCTTGAGGCTGGTTTCGATCGCCAATGATCTGATAGCCACAGACAAATGAATACTCAGGGGAAGACCATGAAGAAAATAAATAAACCACTAATTGCTTGCTTGATTGGCTCTTTGTTTGGGCAACTAGTTGTGCCAAACATGGCGTACGCGACAATATCCAATGCGCCACCGTTAGTGAAGCCAAATGTGCCGCCCAACATTTTCTATACGCTGGATGATTCTGGCTCCATGATGTGGGAGATGATGCCCGATGACATCCCCAGAACTGGTTTGAATGATACTACCGGTACTGGTTATGATGATTACTGCTCGGGATGCTGGGTCACAAATGTATTTCCCAAACCTAGCAATTTATATAATGTCAGCGGAGCGGGCGATTACGGCATCGCGAACAGTATTATTGTCGGTTTTAACCATAATATAACTGTTGCGCGCTGGCGTTCGGCAGATGTCAACAAGGCTTATTACGACCCCAAGGTTTTGTATCAACCCTGGGCTGATCCTAATGGCGGGCTAATGCCAGCTGCTAATCCTACCGCAGCGCTGTATAACCCGGTCGCGCCAAATGGCGGTACGAATACCAATACGATTAATTTATCAATTAATCAGACCTTCCCTGCTGGTGTTTATGGTTGGCTGAATGATGCTGCAACCGCTTACGATACCGCTTCCAGAACAGTATTTCCGGCACTTTACTATGTGTATAAAGGAAGTACGGGTGGATGCCTTCCCTCTACCTTAGCTTGTTATGACCGCTATGAAATCAAGGCAGGCACGGTCTTTCCAACAAAAGCGCCAGCACGTACTGACTGTACTACGGATGTAGTGACAAGCAAATGTACTATTGCGGAAGAATTGCAGAATTTTGCCAACTGGTTCCAATACCATCGCTCGCGCATTTTAACTGCACGTGGTGGTAGCGGTCAGGCTTTTTCCAAGCAAAATTCTACGATCAGGGTAGGGTTTGGTACCATCAATACGAGTGGTACTGTCATTAATAAAGTTTCCAATGATTTTAGTGCTGCGAATAAAACCAGTTTTTTGAATACCCTTTATAAGCACAGAATGCCAGCCGCTGGTACTCCATTGCGTAACGCTTTGGATGATATTGGCCAATATTTCAAGGACACTTCAACTACTGGTCCGTGGCAGACTGTAAACGGAGTGGGTGCAACCACAACACAACTTACTTGCCGTCAAAATTATAATATTATGATGACGGACGGTTATTGGAATGGTGCAGCCGCAGCCGGTAGCCGCAATGGGAATTACGACGGCAGTAATGGTCCAATAATGACCAGGCCTGATGGAAGCACTTATCAATACACTCCCGCTAAACCGTACACGGATACCTATAGCGATACGCTGGCAGACATTGCGTTCTATTACTGGGTAAATGATTTGCGTCCTGACTGGGGATCAGCAAAGAAAAATGTTCCTGTCACCGGTGCTGATCCGGCATTCTGGCAGCATCTGACGCAATTCACGGTCGGATTGGGTGTAAGTGGTACGTTGGACGATCAAAATGATTTGCCTGCTTTGACAAGCGGTGCCAAAGTTTGGCCAAATGGTGCGAGCAGTCAAATTGATGATCTGTGGCATGCTGCAGTCAATTCCCGCGGTAAGTATTTTAGTGCGTCTAACCCTACCAAATTTGCTGCAGCCCTTGAGTCTTCATTGAACACGATAGCAGAGCGCGTTGGTGATGCCGCCGCCGTGGGGACATCCAGCAATACGGTGCGTGCAGGCAGCAGTATTTTTACCTCAACTTACCGCACCTCGGACTGGTCGGGTCAGTTGATACAACGATTACTGAATGACGATGGTGTTATTACAGGTAATGGCTGGACTGCTACTACACCATTGTTCCCAGCCAGAAAAATATACACCTATATCGACACTGGCGTGAAGGGAAGAGCATTTAATTACGATAACCTTCTTCTTGCAGACAAAACCATGTTTGATACTGAGGCTGCTACTTATCCTGGTGGTGTTGTAACGGGAAGAAATATTGTCGAGTACCTGGTCGGTGGCCCGGACAAGAATTATTTCCGTCCACGTACTGTACCGTTCGGTGACTTTGTGAATTCTGCTCCTCAATATGTCAAAGAAGGTGATGACAGTGGTTACAGTTACCTGCCTGTTGGCGCCTCTGGTAAAGGCACCTATGCGAGCTACCTGCTGGCTAAAGCTGCACGTACGCCTATGGTCTATATCGGTGCAAATGATGGTATGTTGCACGCCATTAACGGGACCAGCGGTATAGAAGAATTTGGCTACGTTCCAAAAACTGTCATGAGTAATTTGCCTCTTTTGTCACGTACCACTTATGGGCACAAGTTTTTTGTCGATGGTACACCTGCTATAGGTGATTATTGGGACGCTGGTTGGAAGACTGCCCTGGTCGGCACTACCGGTGCTGGTGGCAAGGGCGTGTTTGCCCTGGATGTAACCTCACCTACCAGTTTTGCGCAGGGCAACATATTATGGGAAATCAATTCTGCAACACAGCCTGAATTGGGATATACGATAGGGACGCCACAAATTGGACGTATGCCAAATGGTGATTGGGTTGCAGTCATGGGAAATGGCTATGAAAGCACTTCCAAAAAAGCCCAGTTATTCATCATTCGCCTCACAGACGGTGTCGTTACCAAAATAGATACCGGTGCAGGTAGTGCAGGTACGCCAAATGGACTGGCAACTCCGCGATTGATTGTTGGTGCTGATGCCACAATCAAGGCAATCTTTGCTGGTGATTTATTAGGTAATCTGTGGAAATTTGATGTTAGCAACAGTGGTACTACGGTCGCGTTTTCTGGCGCTCCTTTATTCCAGGCTAAATTGGGAGCCGCTGCACAGCCTATCACTGTTCAACCAGATATGATTCCGCATAGCAACGGCGGTATGATGATATTGTTTGGTACAGGGAAAATTTTTGAAGTTGAAGATTCTCTGACCACTGATGTCCAGACTCTGTATGGTGTATGGGATCAGACTGGTGCTAGTGGCGTCAGTTCACCAGGTGTTATTTCTGGTAGTCAGTCTGCCTTGCAAAGACATACATTAAGCTGGGCTGGCTCTAGCGCCTACAGTGTTAGCAGCGACGCCATTAACTGGGCAAGCAAGCGTGGTTGGTATATCGATCTGAACTTGAGTACTGGCGAACGCGTCACCATAGACCCACAAGTATTCTTTGATGAAATAGTGTTTACGACTATTATTCCAGCTAGTGCTGTGGATACTTGTTCCTCTGATGGTAAATCGACGACATTCATTTTGAATGCCTTGAATGGTGGTGTTTTCCCTTACCCTACCTTCGATACCAACGGTGACAAAAAAGTAGATGCGACAGATTCCATCATTGCGGGTAATCAGGGCGGGCTGACCTTTGGCTCAACTTTGCTGAAAAATGGACGCTCTGCCATTATTTATCAACCAGTCTCGTCAGGTAGCGGTTTGTCTAACAATGGTACGAATTCACAAAACATCATTCCAAGTTACAATCCGACAAAACGTATTTGGAAACAGATTTTGCGTACTGACTAAACTGCATTTGATAAAAAATTAAAGGGGTATCCAAGTGTTAATTAAGAAATCTGAAGCAGGTTTTACGTTGATAGAAATGTTGATCGTGGTCGTTATTTTGGGAATATTGGCAGCAATTTCCATCCCTGCGTACACCGATAATGTCAGACGTAGCCGACGTGCGGATGCCCGCTCTGTTTTGATGCAGAATTCGCAATTCATGCAGAGTTTCTTTACGGTCAATGACCGTTATGACAAGATGCGCGATAACACAGCAGTTGCATTGCCGATGCTTGTTAGCCCTGTAGGCTCCAGTGGTGCAACTGTTGACTATGACATCAGCTTTGCAGTAGCTCCTACGGCGACGACTTATAGTGTGCGTGCAGTTCCAAAAGCAGGTGGTCGTATGGCGACAGATGGCTGTGGCACTTATGTCATCAATGAGGTGGGTGCAAGGTCAAATGTCGGCAATACGCTAACCACTGATACTTGCTGGACCAAGTAAAAAATAAGGAGGAGTGGTTCTCCTAGCTCTTCCTGACTTCTTGTATCGCCTCGGCAAATTCGGATACATCTTCAAAGCTTTTGTACACGGAAGCGAAGCGGATGTAGGCGATTTTGTCGAGGCGTTTCAATTCGCGCATGACTAGTTCACCCAGGTGACCGGACATGACTTCGCGCTCTCCGCTGGACAATAATTTTTCTTCTATTCTTTGTATGGCCGTTTCGACTGCTTCGGCGGATACCGGGCGCTTGCGCAGTGCCAGCATCAGGCTGGCGCGCAGCTTGGCGGTTTCGTATTCTGTACGGCTACCGTTTTTCTTGACGATGACGGGCATCACCAGTTCTATACGCTCATAGGTAGTAAAGCGCTTATCACAGTCAGCGCAGCGACGGCGACGGCGGATAACATTACCTTCTTCTGAAACGCGGGTGTCGATGACCTGAGTGTCATCGTGGTGGCAAAATGGGCATTTCATGGCGTATAGAGATCCGTTAATTTACTGGCTTATTTACTTATAGGCTTGGTGCTTGCTTATTTTATTGCTTTTATAAAAAAGCCACTCGTCTGAGTGGCTTTTTATTGTACTTTTTGCAGCCTGCTTATTTCAGTTTGATATCAAGCTTGAATTTCCAAGCTGACTTGAAGCCTGATATTAAGCTTGATAAACCGGGAATGCATCAGTCAATTGTTTAACCTCAGCCTTGACACGTTCTATCGTCGCTGCATCGTGTGGATTGTCGAGTACATCCGCGATCAAATTACCTACTTTGACGGCTTGTTCTTCCTTGAAACCACGGGTAGTGAACGCTGGGCTACCCAGACGGATACCAGAAGTGACCATAGGTTTTTGCGGATCATTAGGAATACCGTTCTTGTTGCAAGTCATGTGGGCAGAACCCAGGATGGCTTCAGCCTCTTTGCCCGTCAGACCTTTAGGACGCAGATCTACCAGCATGACGTGCGATTCAGTACGGCCAGAAACGATACGCAGACCGCGTTCAGTCAAAGTGTTTGCCAGGGCAGCGGCATTCTTGACAACTTGTTCCTGGTAAGCCTTGAACTCTGGAGTCAGCGCTTCTTTGAAAGCAACTGCTTTACCAGCGATAACGTGCATCAACGGACCACCTTGCAAACCAGGGAAGATCGCAGAGTTGATCTTCTTGGCGATTGCTTCGTCATTCGTCAAAATGATGCCGCCACGTGGGCCGCGCAGGCTCTTATGGGTAGTCGATGTGACCACATCAGCGAAAGGCACAGGGTTAGGATAAACACCCGCAGCGATCAGGCCAGCATAGTGGGCCATGTCAACCATGAAATAAGCGCCGATTTCTTTGGCGATTTTAGAGAAACGTTCAAAGTCTATGCGCAGCGCAAATGCAGAAGCACCGGCGATGATCAGCTTAGGTTTAGCTTCGCGTGCCAGTTTTTCCATGGCATCGTAATCGATATCTTCTTGCTCATTGAGGCCATAAGACACGACATTGAACCATTTGCCGGACATATTCAAAGGCATGCCGTGGGTCAGGTGACCACCTTCAGCCAGGCTCATGCCCATGATGGTGTCGCCTGGGTTCAACAAGGCAAAGAATACGCCCTGGTTGGCCTGTGAGCCGGAATTAGGCTGTACATTGGCGAAATTGGCGTTGAACAATTGCTTCAAGCGGTCAATCGCCAGTTGTTCAACGACATCTACGTGCTCGCAACCGCCGTAATAGCGTTTGCCTGGATAGCCTTCAGCATATTTGTTGGTCAACTGGGAGCCCTGGGCTTCCATGACGGCTGGGGAGCAATAGTTTTCAGAGGCGATCAACTCGATATGTTCTTGTTGACGGACGTTTTCTTTTTGTATCGTAGCAAACAGTTCTGGATCTACGTTGGCGAGGGTATGATTTTTTGCAAACATGGCGGTTCCTGATTATTCCTGTAAATAAACAATGATTGTTGTTAATGAGGTGTCTGAAACGGATATGGGGCAGCCTCATTGCTTTTACCATCAGGCTACCCAGGCGCACGGCTGGAGTCAGATTGACTCCGAAATCTCACGCTTCCCGATGGATCTCCATCTTTGGCCAGAATTCTTGCTCGTCGTAATTACAAAAGAGAGCAGAGTTGGCCGTTTCGCCAGTCACGTGAAATGAAATGGTGATTGAATTTTACGTGATGGCGTTTGAATGGGCAAGTGTCAGAGTTGCTATTGGAAAAATTAATTTTCACACAAGTATGTATCTCGAAATTTTAGACGCTCAAGTATTGGATGAGTATTGGATGACAAAAGCACTTAAAATAGTATGTATTGAGGCTGATAAGTCAGCTAGACAAATTACCTACAAAAACTTAAGGAATTCAGCATGATCGTATTAATTACAGGCGCAAGTTCAGGTTTTGGTGAAGAAATGGCGCGCAAGTTTGTCCGCGAAGGGCATAAAGTCATCGCTGCCGCCCGTCGCACTGACAGACTGGATGCCTTGAAGGCTGAACTTGGCGCAGCCTTGTTGCCAGTGACACTGGATGTCACCAGCAAAGAATCCATCAAACAGGCTTTGGCAGGTTTGAACGCTGAATGGAAAAATATTGATGTGCTGGTCAATAATGCTGGTCTGGCCCTGGGTACTGAGCCTGCGCATCTGGCTTCTCAGGATGAATGGGATACCATGATAGATACCAATACCAAGGGCCTGGTGACAGTCACCAGAGCAGTCCTGCCGGACATGGTGGCGCGCGGTACTGGTACGGTTATCAATATAGGGTCAGTGGCTGGTGAAACTCCTTATCCGGGTGGCAATGTGTATGGTGCCACCAAGGCTTTTGTGGACCAATTCACCCGCAATTTGCGTGCTGACCTGGTTGGTACAGGTGTGCGCGCTACCAATATTGCTCCTGGCCTCTGTGGTGGTACTGAATTCTCTAATGTACGTTTCCGTGGTAATGACGATGCAGCGGCCAAGGTCTACGAAGGCACAGTGCCACTGACCGCTGTTGATATCGCTGAAACAGCCTACTGGATCGCCACTTTGCCTGCCCATGTGAATATCAATCACATAGAAATGATGCCTGCTTGCCAGGGTTATGGGCCGCTGGTTATCAAACGCACGACGGCGTGATCTTCAAACAGTTTTTGAGATAGCTGATTTGCTCTGCTTGCTGCCAACTATGGTGGCAGCAAGCTGTTCTCGAATGCCGCACGTGCTTTATCCTGCTGGCTTTGAGTGACAAAGAGTAAATATACGCACCTAATAGCTGGTAAAGTTTATACTATGAAAACAGAATTTGTATGGTCGGTCAGAGTCTACTATGAAGACACTGATGCTGGTGGTATCGTTTTTTATGCGAATTACCTGAAGTTTTTTGAACGAGCCCGCACTGAGTGGCTCAGGGCTGCAGGCGTCAACCAGCAGCAAATGGCCGACGAGCATGGCCTGATGTTTGTCGTCAAAGCCACCGCAGTCGAGTATCATGCACCCGCCAGGCTTGACGATGAACTAAGATTGACCGTTGTGGTCGAAAAGCTGGGCAAGGCATCTGTACAGTTTGTGCAAGAAGCCTGGTGTGGTCAGCGCTTGCTGGCCTCGGGCAAGATCAAGGTGGGCTGTGTCAGCAAGGCGGAAGTCAGACCGGCGGCAATACCTGCCGAAGTGCTGGCAAAGATAGGCTGAGATTATTTTTTTAGGGCTGCAACAAATCGGCCCGGTGTTTTGTTTTTGAATTGATTCAATATGACTGTTACTCAAGACCTCTCATTTTTAAGTCTGATCACGAATGCCTCTGTTCTGGTGCAACTGGTCATGGCGCTGTTGTTAGGCGTGTCATTGACGAGCTGGACTTACATCTTCAGCAAAATGTTCGCCATCAAAAAAGCCCGTGGACAAACAGAAGAATTTGAACGCAACTTCTGGTCTGGTGGCAATCTGGTCGATCTGTATGCTGCTGCTACCAATAGCCGCCGTACTGGCCGCGACACCAGCGGCGCACTTGAGCGTATATTCGAAGCCGGTATGAGCGAATACCACAAGGTAAAGACAGCCAATAAAACCACGCTGGATGCCACAGCCATGCTTGACGGTGCGCGCCGTGCCATGCGCGCGTCTTACCAGCGTGAAATGGATTTGCTGGAGTCACACCTGTCCTTCCTGGCTTCCGTTGGTTCTGTCTCTCCTTACATCGGTTTGTTTGGTACGGTCTGGGGCATCATGAATTCTTTCCGTGGCCTGGCCAATGTGCAGCAAGCGACGCTGGCTGCCGTGGCCCCAGGTATCGCCGAAGCCTTGATTGCGACGGCCATAGGCTTGTTTGCCGCTATCCCTGCAGTGCTGGCTTATAACCGCTATTCCCATGATATAGACAGGCTGGCGATACGCTTTGAGACCTTTATCGAGGAATTCTCCAACATTCTCCAGCGTCAGTCACGCTAGGAAGAATGAAATAGCATGAGTACCCTGCGTGGCGAACGTAAACGCAAATTCAAGGCAGAGATCAACGTCGTTCCGTATATCGACGTGATGCTGGTGCTGCTGGTGATTTTCATGGTGTGCGCACCGATGACCAATCCCAGTGTCATCAACTTGCCCACCGCCGGACAATCTACCCAGCCGCCATCTGATTACATAGAAATCACTTTGCGGCCCGATGCAGCTTCAACCATCAGCATCAATAGCAAAGCCGGTAGCAATGGGAATAATCGCCAGGAAAGCAAGGAAGAAGCAAAAGACCGCAAGCAGCTGATGCAAAAACTGCGTGAGTATCATGATGCCAAACCCGAATTGTCCGTATTGGTATCTGCTGATAAAGGGATGATTTATGATGAGGTCATACAAGTGATTTCAGAAGCAAAAAAATTGGGTATTAATCGCGTTGGTCTGGCGACCAAGTGAGTTTCTTCAGATGCAGATAAGACTGCGCCCGCAATTGATATTGTTTTGTGCTGCTGGTTTATGCAGCGCGGGTTTGGTGAGGGCGCAGCAGCCAGCACAAACGGTGCAAATTGAAGTGCCAGCCGCTGTGGTGCCAGCACCAGATACAGATAACGAAGCCAGCACCAGTAGTGCTACTGGTGCCAGCAGTGGCCGTCTGCAGCTGGCCGCAGCCAAATCACATTGGGCTGATTTGCTGAGAGAGCATATCCCGGAATTTGCCAGTAACGCCGAAGCGCAAAATATTACCCCTGCGCTGATCAAAAGATTGCGTCTGGATATCAGTAATATCCTTGCCACCGAAGGTTATTTTTCACCGCAAATCCAGTTTGAAAATCCTGATCAAACTGCAGCTACAGTTACAAGCACGACCAATAAAATCATCCATGTCACTGTGGAAGCAGGTCAGCGTACCCTCATAGAGAACGTATCTCTAAAAGTACTTGGCCCCATGGCTGATGCCATCGATGCTGGCGATAAGGCAGTCATCAAAAGACGGCGTGCCCTGCAGGAAGACTGGGGGCTGGCAGTAGGCCAGCCATTCCGTGATGCTGACTGGAGTGATTCCAAAACGCATCTGCTGGAAAGCCTGCGTGCAGATGCTTATGCATCGGCCAGTATGACCTCCAGCGAGGCAAAAATCGATGCTGACCAGCATAGCGGCGTCCTGCAAGTGGAAGTCGATAGTGGCCCGGTATTTACTCTGGGTGAAGTGCGCGTTACTGGCTTGCAGCGTTATCCATCCTGGCTGATAGAGCGTTATCAGGCTCCGCAAAAAGGCGAAGTATATTCTCGTTCGCGCTTGCTGGATTTCCAGCGTTCTTTGCAAAACTCTGCCTACTTTGCCACCGTAGCTGTAGGTATAGACCCTGATCCAGCAAAAGCCGATGCCATACCTGTCGATGTGACCGTGGTTGAACGCCAGGCACGTGACCTGAGCTTTGGACTGGGTTATAGCACCAATACCGGTTACCGTAGCGAGGTTGCCTACCGTGACCGCAATATCTTCGATCAGGCCTGGGATTTGCGCAGTGCTGTCAGGCTGGAACAACGCCGCCAACTTGGTTATGTCGATATTTATCTCCCACCCAGGGAGAGTAAATTCCTCGATTCTTTTGGCGTGCTGGTGGAGCGTGAAGACATTGCTGGTGTGCGCTCCAGCCGCAGTGCCCTGGGTGTAAAACGCACCAGTACACGCGGTCATCTGGAACAGCGCCTGGGCTTGAATATCGTCAGGGAAAAAATTTCTCCAGATGGTGAGGCAGATGAAGTCAACAAGGCGCTGGTTGCCAGCATAGGCTGGACCTGGCGTGATGTTGATCAGCCTTTCGATCCTCGTAAAGGCCAGATTTTGCAATTCGATCTTGCTGCATCTGAAAAGGCATTGTTCTCTGACCAGCGCTTCATCCGCAGCTACGCCAAATATCAACGATGGATACCCGTGCGCAAATCAGATACCGTGATCTTGCGGGCAGAACTTGGCGCCGTTTTTTCCAAAGATGAAGAGGGTATTCCAGAAGATTACCTGTTCCGCACCGGGGGCAGTACTACCGTGCGCGGCTACGGCTATCAAACCCTGGGTATACAACACATAGGCAGCACCCGTGGTGGCCGTGTGATGGCAACTGCCAGTGCAGAATACGTGCATTGGTTGAATTCTTCGTGGGGTGCTGCGACTTTTCTCGATGTGGGTAACGCCGCAGACAATTTCCGTGAGTTGAGTTTGAAGCAGGGTTTGGGCGTCGGTGCGCGCTACAAAACCCCGGCAGGGCCGATTGCACTTGATCTGGCTTATGGTCGCCAGACAAAAAAAGTCCGGCTGGATTTCTCCATCGCCATCGCGTTCTGATATGAGTGCAAACGAAAAAAAACAGGCGGAGAAAAATCTGCCCGCTAAAAAAAAGCGTAGTCATTTGCGTCGATTGAGTCTATTCATCGTCAAGCTGTTGATTCTATTCATCGTTGTATTTGGCCTCGTTCTAACCTGGATGTACAAAACTGAGAGCGGCACCAGAACTGTGCTGACCCTGATAGAAAATATAAGTCTTGGTAACCTCAAGTTCCGTGGTGTGCAAGGCACTCTGGATGAAGAACTCAAACTCGACGAATTCAGTTTGATATCCCAGGATTTGCATATCAATGGCAGTGCAATCTCTTTGCGCTGGCGGCCAGGCGCTTTATGGCGACGTCAGCTTGATATCGCCAGCCTGCAATTAAGTGCTTTGACTATCGCCAGCAGGCCCAGCAAAAAAGCCGCCAGCGTACCCGTTGATATTGGTCTGCCCTTTAGCCTTAGTGCGCCAAAGCTGGCACTGGGGCGCTTGCAGATCGCTACCCTGGCTGATGGTGGCAAACAGGTGGAAACTCTGAAGCTCAGCGCACTGACTGGCAGTTTTTCATATCAGGACAATTTATACAAAGCGCAAACCACACTGAGCAGCCCCTGGGGTAATTTGAAAGGCGACGCTGATATGGGCAGCCTCGCGCCTTTCAAGCTGAATAGTCGCCTGAGCCTGCAAGGCCAGGTTCAGGAAGGCATACCGCCTGTCATCTTGCAAGGCGTGGTCTCGGGCAGCCTGCAGGATATGCAAGTTGCAGTGGAGGCAGCCTTTGACAGCGTCGCTGACAAGAGTATCCGGAATAAAAATCTGCAAGGACATGCCAAAGGGCGTATCAGCGCATTTACAGCGCCGTATATACGTGAGCTGGACATTGATGTCCAACATTTTGACCCATCTGCATGGCAGATAAATGCACCACATGCAGACTTGCGCATACTCACGCAATTGAAGCCAGTCACAGATGAAAAAAATACTGAAAAAAACGCGAAAAAAAATGCTGCGTTTGGTTTGACTGGCCCAATCAATATTCAAAATAGCCAGACTGCCAGCATCAATAAGCAAGGCTTGCCAGTGCAATCCTTGAGCACAAAACTATTCTGGCAAGGCCAGCATCTGAGTCTGACAGACCTGGCAGTGCAACTGGCAGGCAAAGGCAAGTTGCAAGGCGAGGCCGATGTCAATTGGCAGGCAGCGGAATTACAGGCTGATTTGAAACTCAACCTGGCCAGTATCGACCTGAATCAAATCGACCAGCGCCTGCATGTCAGCAATATAAAGGGCCAGTTTTCTGCGCAGACTGCAAAAGATAAAAGCGTCAAGCTGCAAGCAAAGCTGCAAGATGCACGCGCCAGTTTGAATGCTGAAGCCAGCTATCAACATGAAAAATTGCTTCTGAATCTGGATAAATTTGATTTGCAGGCGGAAGACGCACACTTGCAAGGCACTGGTGACATCAGCTTCGCTGGCAAGCAGCTATTCAATGTCAAGGCCAGTCTCAAAGACTTTGACCCCGCACGCTGGGTGACTACACCTGCAGGCCGTTTGCAGGCAGATTTCACCGCCCGTGGGCAGCTCTCACCCCGTCTGGATGTGCAAGTCAATCTGCAACAATTGCAGGGCCAATATGCAGGCCAGCCAGTGCAGGCAGGCATGGATATGCGCTGGCTGCAAGACCAGCAGCTACAAGTCAAACAGCTAGATCTGCGCTTCGGTAAAAATACCCTGACAGGGCAAGGTAACTGGGGTGGAGCAGACGATGTATTGAAATTAAATATTGATGCCCAGGATTTAAGCCATCTCAATCCCTTGCTCAGTAATTGGGACCTGGCACTCGGTGGTAACCTGAAAGCAGATGCCATATTGCGCGGTCGTTTCAATGAGCCTGCAGGCAGTCTCGATGCCTTGGCACAACAAGTCAGCATCAAGCGCGGCAAGCAGCAATTCAGTATTGCGGAATTGAAGTCGCGCCTGAATCTGGCAAATGGTATCAAAGGACAATTTGATGGTGAAATTGTCGCCAGGCATATAGGTGGTGATTTGCCGGCATGGAGTGCAACAGCCAACAACCCAGACAAACTGGAACAATTGAGCCTGAAATTACAGGGCAGGCGCGATGCCCATAAGCTGAGCCTGGAAACCATCTTCCCTAACAAACAAACATTCAATCTGGTCGCCAATGGCAGCATGCAAGCTGATTCAAAAAGTGATACTGCCTGGTCATGGAATGGGCAATTGCAGGCATTGAACTTAAATGGCAGACCAGATGTGCGCCTGCAAAGCTCTGCGCCCCTGCAAGTATCTGCGCAAGCGGTGCGACTGGGGAGCTTGACACTACAAAGTGCGCTTGGCAGCTTGCAGCTGGAAGAATTGGAATGGACGCCTGCGGCACTTAAAACCAAAGGACAAATCAGTGATGCTCATGTGACAGACATCGCCAATCTCATTTATCCACAAAATGCGGTTACAGGCAATCTGCGATTGAACGCGCAATGGAAGCTGCAATTAACTGAGCATGCACTGGGCGAAATTAAACTGCAACGCCAGAGCGGTGATTTGCGCTTTAATGATCCTGAGGGAACTGGTACCTCAGTCGCGCTAGGCATACGCGATGTGCAATTGCAAATGAAGTTGGGCGGTCTGGTTGCTGGCACGGATGGTGAAAGCCTGAACCTTGATCTGGTCGCCGATGGTAGCCGCCTCGGGCAATGGCAAGTCAAGGCGAATACCCAGTTAAGCAAACAAAACAATGCTTGGACAATATTGGCAAGTGCGCCACTCGGCGGCCAAATCACGGCAGCCGTGCCTGACCTGCAATGGCTGGGGCCTTTCATCAATCCAGGCGTGGTGCTCAAAGGTAAACTGAATGCCGATGCACGCCTGTCTGGCAGCATGGGCAAGCCAGGGTATCGCGCCACCCTGGCTGGACGTGAAATGGAAATCGCTTTTGCTTCAGAAGGCGTGCTTTTGCCCAATGGCAGCTTTGATGCGCAGATAGAAGACAAGCATCTGAAAGTGAGTAATCTGCAATTCTCCAACACAGTCACCAATATGCCGCGCCATGCGCAATTCCGGGATGAAAACTGGATAGGCAAGAAGGGCGAATTCAAAGCCAGTGGCGATATAGACATGGGCAAAGAGACAGGCAGCATACAGGCACAGTGGACACAATTCCCTCTGCTGCAGCGCAAGGACAGGTGGTTGGTCGTCTCTGGTCAGGCGAATATCGTTGAAGCCAATAATATCTGGACACTAACGGGTAAAGTGCTGGCAGACGGCGCTTACTTCAGACTGCCAAAATTGCCACCACCGAGTTTGTCCAGTGACGTTGTGGTGATACGCAAGACTGACAAGGCAGTGGCTAAAGCGGCAGAGGTAGACAGCAATCGAAAAGGCTTGAAGACCCGTGTCGATGTCAGTTTCGATATGGGCCCACGCTTTGTCTTTGTTGGCCGTGGTCTGGATACCGGCCTGGAAGGCAGCCTGCGCTTGCGTTCCAGTGATGGCAGCCCGTTGCAGGCAAATGGCTCTATACGTACTGTGAAAGGTGTTTATGAAGGCTATGGTCAACAATTGGCGATAGAGCGCGGTATATTGAATTTCCAGGGGCCACCTGCCAATCCCGGTCTGAATATCCGCGCCTTGCGCAAAGGCTTACCTGTTGAAGCTGGTGTAGAAGTGGTAGGAACGGTCAGCGCGCCGCAAGTCAGACTGGTGTCTGAGCCGGACGTGCCGGATGCAGAAAAACTCTCCTGGCTGGTATTGGGGCGCGGCTCAGATCAACTTGCCAGTGGTGACGCATCGTTGCTGATGTCGGCAGCTACGGCGATATTTGGTGGTGATGGCAGTCGCAACGTGCCACGTGATATTGTACAAGGCCTGGGTTTTGATGAGTTCTCCATAGGCTCCTCCTCAAACGGTTCAAGCAGTCGCCTGCCAGTACAGACTATTGCCGGTTCCACTGGTACGAGCAATGCCAGCACGGACCAGGTAGTCAGCGTCGGCAAACGTATCATGCCGGGGCTGGTATTGTCAGTAGAGCGTGGCTTGTCAGATGCCAGTGGCGGCATCAAGCTGAGCTGGCAATTGACCAGGCGCATCAGTATCACGGGCCGTACTGGCACTGAGTCTGCGGTGGATGTGAATTACACCTTCTCCTTCAATTAAAGCACACTGAAAAAGAAGCGGGGAGGCAATCTAGATGATTGCCTCCCCGTGCTTGATGTTGCCAATATTGCTTCCGATATTATTTATTACCTGGTTTCTTTTTTCTGTTCAGGATACATCACGATCTGCGCATAATTCTGGAAGTTGAAATAGCGCTGCGCTGCCTCTTTGATCTGCAATGGTGTAAGAGCACGTATGCGTTTTTCCACCGTCAATATAGCCTCAGCTTCGGTTTTGTAATAGACGGCATTTTGCAAATGGTTCAGCCAGTTTTCATTACTGCGCAGTTCTTGCTGGTGATCTTTCAGCCAGGATTGCTTGACCTTATTCAGATCTTCCAGCTGCGGGCCAGATTGCTGTATTTTTTTGATCTCGGCAAATAAGTCTGCAATGACCTTGTCCACATTCTCAGGGCTGCAAGGCAATTCAGCATCTATGCTGTACCTGTTTTGTGGAATACGTTCAAAAGAACCATTCAGGCCACCGCTGTAAATCAAGCCCTGTTTTTCGCGCAGCACGTCAATGATCTTCAGGTTCAAGATGTCCACCATGGCATGGAAGCGGGCATTTTCTTCGCGTGTATAAGTCGATGGCCCGGTGAAACTCAATACCACCGTGCTTTTCTCTTCATTGCCTGCCCGGACTTCTTTCTTGACGACGCCTTGTACAGGATTGATATGCAAATCCTGATACTCGGTTTTGATGTCTGTAGTGGGCAGGCTGGCCAGATAAGTGGCGATCAGTGGCTTGATCTTGTCCAGTTCAAAACTGCCCACAAAAATAAAGTGCAAATCCTTGGCGCTGCCGAAGCGGGATTGATAAATTTCTATACTGCGGTCCAGCGAAATTTTGTCAAAATCTTCAACCTTGGCCAAGTGCGCAACACGTGGATGGTCTTTATAAATAGTCGTCGTAATTGCTTCTGAGAAGATGGCTTCAGGACGTGCCCAGGTATTTCTAGCCAATTCTTTTTGCGAACTGATCAGTGACTGGAACAGGGCTTCATCCCTGCGCGGGCTGGTCATGCGCAAATACAGCAATTGCAGCATGGTTTCTACATCGTTACTGCTGGAGGCTGCGCCTATGCTTTCAGAATAATTATCCATGCTGGTCCTGACATTGGCCGACTTGCCTGCCAGAGTTTCCTGCAAGTCTTTCTGGCTGAAATTAGCCATACCCATGCCCCAGACCACAGGGTTACTATAATAAACATTAAAATAATCTGCATCAGAGAATAAGGACATGCCGCCCGCACGGCGGGCACTCATCAAGACCTGGTCATTCTTGAAGTCGGTCTTCTTCAAGGTCACTTTCACGCCATTCGACAAAGTCATTTCCACCAGGCCCAACAGTTTGTTTTCTTTCTCAGAAACGATTTGGCCGGGTTTCGGAAGTGTCGTCATCAGGCTGGCACTGGCCGCTTTTTCTGTGCGCGCTTGCAATGGTTTTTGCTCTGCCAGCGCAGTCATGCTCAGCAAATCTGCTTCGCTTGGTATGGTCTCGCCAGCCTTGTTGGAACCTACGTAAAACGCCAGCCTGATACTGTCATCCGGCGTTGCTTTTTTTGCGAATTGGTTCATTTCTTCCAGCGAAATACCTTCAGAAAATTCCTTGAAATACAAGTATTCATTCTTGATGCCAGGGATAGGTTCATTGGTCAGGAAATTACGTATGTATTCTGCTGCAAAGGTCGCAGAGTTGGACTTGCTGCGCTCATTGAACATGCTTTCATATTCACGGGCTTCGATCTTCTTGGCACGGTCGAACTCGGCTGCCGTAAAACCAAATTGACGTATGCTGTTTTTCTCTTGCATCAATGCATCCAGCGCTGGCTGTATGCCTGCCTGTGACAACATCGCTGTCGAGATAAATGAATCATAGCCAGGCACTACCTGCTCGCTACCGGCAGAGGCACCCAGGAAAGGTGGGGTGGCCTGCTCAATTAATGCTCCCAGACGGCGGTTCAGCATGGACTTGTAAAAACCGGCGATGATATCTTGCCGGTAATCAGCGATAACATCATGAACTGGTTGCTTTGTCAGCGGGTAGCGCAGCATCAGCAAATTGTTGGTGGCTTCTTTATCCGTAATCACCATCGCTTTGGACACGGTGTTTTTTGGTATGCTGATTTCTGGCCTGACGCGGGCAGGCACAGGATTTTGCAAGCCTGAAAAATACTTGCGTATCATCTTCTCTGCTTCTGCAGGCTGTACATCGCCAATAACGACGACTGCCATCAGGTCTGGCCTGTACCAATCCTTGTAAAAGCGACGCAGGGCATCATGCTTGAATTGCTTGATGATGTCTTCTTTACCTATAGGCAGGCGCTCTGCGTATTTGGAGCCATTGAATACCTCAGGCAAAAACTGGCGCATCATGCGGTCATTGGCACCTTTGCCCAGCCGCGCTTCTTCCAGGATAATGCCGCGCTCCTTGTCGATATCGACAGCCTTCATTTCCACGCCTTGCGCCCAGTCAGCCAATACCTGGAAGCCAGTTTTTAGATAAGCAGGTTTGTCGGTAGGAATAGGCAGGATATATACAGTCTCATCAAAGCTGGTATAGGCATTCAGGTCGGCACCAAATTTCACACCTATCGACTGCAGGTAAGAAATCAGCTGGTGCTTTTTAAAATGTTTGGAGCCATTGAAGGCCATGTGCTCAGTAAAATGCGCCAGGCCTTGCTGATCATCATCTTCCAGCACGGAACCAGCTTTTACCACCAGACGCAATTCCACTTTCTTTTGTGGATTATCATTTTTCTGGATATAGTAAGTCAGGCCATTGTCAAGCTTGCCTCGCTTCAAATCGGGATTGATGGGTAGGGGATCATTTAGCTTTATCTCTGCCAGTGCAGGCAGGCTGACAGGCAGGCTAAACGCTAGCAAGAACAGGCTGGTGATCAGCCGTTTTTCCAGCCTTCTGGCTGGAGTTGATGATTTTGCGACTGAAGTATCAAGGGTATTCGGCATAAATAGCGGCACAGGCTAGATAAAAATGCCAGTGTACCCTGTTGGCGAGATACAGGTGGGGTGGGCTTTGTATCGATTTGCTACAGCCACTCGACTTTTGATGCGCTGCTCCCGCCTTGCAGATATTTAGGGTTTACCCACTTCTTCAATCCTGAATGAAATCTTGCGCTCAGAACCAGCCCCGGTTTTGTTTTCTATCGGTGCTGTCATCATGATGGCGTAGTTTTTTCCCGCTTCCAGGTTGCGTGCCAGCACCGTGTCGTCATAAGAGTACGATACGCCGCTGTTATATCTGAAAGTGAACTTGTGTACGCCCGCAGGTAAAAATACCTGATGCAGAGTGGAATTAGCTGCGCCTGAATTTGGCACGAATACCTTGTTATCAATCTCAGTGACTTTTAGTGCATTAGAAAACTTGATGCTCGCCATTTTTTCTGGGGAGTCAGTTTCGGCAACACCAAGGTAATACCGGTTACCTACCGCGCAGGCGCTGACAGTTATTGCCAGCAAGGTCGTTAAAATTACTTTCATATTCAATAAATTCATTTCTTTACTCTTTATCGCGATTTCTATGTTGGTCTATCATAGGCGCACAGCCTGAAGCTGTACGTCCATTCGTAAGCTTTGCCTCGTTTGTGATAATGGTAGCATTCCAGGGTTTGCTGCTCCAGTTCTCTTTTTCTAATTTGCAAAAAAAATTTATATTTCAGGTGTGATATGCATTGGGTAATACAACGCAGTATTTTTAAACCGGGCAATTATGATTTACTGGTGGAGGCGCTGGACATCTTGAATGTCGGGCATACCAGCGTGGCGATCAAACCTGGAACTTATGACATCGAACCCGATGTCAGTCTGACCGGGAAAGTGTATATTTGTGGTGCCGTCAAACTCGCAAAAATAGCGAATGACCGTGGCTGGGTGCCAGGCAGTTTTCTAAACGAAAATTTCAACTTCGATATCTGGCTACAGTATTTAGGTACCGAACTGCTCAATCACGCCGTAAGCAAAGGCAAATTAGCAGATATTGATTCAGCCCGGCATAAACAATTCTTCATTCGTCCGCTAGAAGACAACAAAGCCTTCGATGGTACCGTCATCGACAATGAAATGCTGACAGACTGGCGCAGCGATCCAGCGAAAAGTAATTTGTTGCAACTGGATGTCATGGTGTCACCAGTTAAAGACATTTATCGTGAATACCGCCTGTTTGTGGTGAATGGAAAAGTTGTCACAGGTTCGCTCTACAAGATGGCGGGCAGGCCGCACTTATCTGCCGAACTTGACGATGAGGTACTGACTTATGCACAAACCATCATCCGCAAGTGGGTGCCAGCTCAGGCTTTTGTCATGGATGTTTGCCTGTCAGAAGATGGTTTGAAAGTAATTGAATTTAATAACATTAATAGCTCAGGTTTTTACGCCAGTGATGTGTTGAAGTATGTTGATGCGATACAGCAGGCATTTGCTTAGCCAGGCAATGTGTAGATGGATAGCGTTTAACCACCGCAACCCCCGCCACAGCCACCCCCGCAACTGCTGCCGCAACTTGATCCGCCGCCATCGCAGCCACCTGAATCGCTGCTGCCACAGCTACTTCCCCCGCTACCGCAGGACGAGCCGCTATTGGCTGCCAGCGCTTGTTTCTTGATCATTCCCTCGTATGCCAGTGTAGAGATCAAGCCCGCAGCCAGCAACTGGGCTGCGTCAAAGCTTTCCGGGTAGGTGGATTTGCCCACTCCAACACCGCGTGCACTCATATTTTGAAAGCCTATACGGGCAGTAGTGCCAAAGTAAGAATAACCAAGCGGCATATGCAGTTTGCGGTCCAGTGCAAACAGGCGGGGTACTGACGAGCTGCCTGGTACACTGCCTTCTGCCAGCTGTGCCGTGATCAGACAGTTTGCCAATGCAGTATCCATTTCGCTGACCATCTGCTCTGCTTCCACATGCGGTATCGTGCGCTTGAAATGCTTGAGACAGAAGTTATCCAGGTTGATGGAAGACCAGCTGTTCCAGGCATGCCAGACAGAATCTGCTGCCTTCGAGGGCAGGGCACAAGCTTGTTTGCTACGGCTGACATAATCGAAGAACATCATCAAGCCTTCAGTCGCGCGGGCAAAAAAAATGGCATCACTAGGGATGCCGGGGAATTCATATTTTGCTTTTGCCTGCCAATGCAAGAATACGCCATTTGGAATATCAACTAACTGACGCTTGTAGTCGGAAAATTCAGTGATATTTCTCGCCCGCATCATTTGGTATTTTTGTTTTAATGTACTTAACATCGTCTTTAATCTCCTTTTCTCTTTTGTTTTAGTGATTTCATCTTAGAAGAGATTTGTGACAAATGCATGACAAAAATGATGAGGGAAAATACGTATATGGTTTATCTCCTGCTTATTGGAAAATTCTCTTTTATGCCCTGGCGAGAATTGCAGGCGCAATGACTTTATGCGCTGGCCCGACGAAAAACATATATGATCGCCCCAGGTTATTGTGTACATGCACCACCGTGCTGAGAGCGATAAAAGGCTGGCCATCTATGGTTTGCTTGGAGACTGATACCTTGACATCCAGATGCTTGTCAGAATCGCAGAGTATGACTTCTTCATCTGACTTGTACACCAGAGAAAATATCCCGGCCTTGTCACCGACCTGATAGGCTTCTGCAGGTTTGCTCTTGTTCAGTGCCTTCATCCCACCTACGTTTTTTAAACCAAATAAAACCACCACGCGATTACGTATTCCCATCATGGCATTGACCCAGTCTGGTGTTTTGGCGAAGGTATCCATATAGATTTGCATGGCGCTCAAATCTGCATGAGGGAAGGGTGTTTGAAAGCAGTCATAAAAATAAGCGCCGGGTACATCTTCAGCGATTTTGCTATTGACCGGGATTGCAGTTTCTTTTATTTTTGGGTTCATGATGATGTCCTTGCCGGACTAGGTGTGAAGGAACGGTATATCAAGGAAAGTGCAGGAGGAAATGCTAACCAAAAACCAGAGCCAGGCATGAGGATGACGCCGACAATGCTGAGTAAAAGAATACTCCATGCCAGTTTATTGCTAGTGTTGAAATCACCTACTTTTTCCAGACGTGTAATTGCCGCACCGAGCATGGCGATAACGGGGCCAAACAGCAGGAACCAGACCGCCAAGCCTATCATTGGGTCCCTGCCCACAGAGTTGAACAAGCCCTTTTGCCACATCCTGATAAATACATCGCCAAAAAATATGCCTGATGCAATCGTATGCAAGACGGCGACGGCAATTAGCCAATAGCCAGTCCAGGCTAGCCCTGATTTAGTGCGCATTTGTATGTCTCCCTTTGATCCAGGCGATATGTGTATTAGCGACAGCACCCATAGTCATGAGCATATTCATTAAACCCAGGTAGGCACAGTCAAAATAAGGCGAGTCTTCATGCCAACCCGGCAAGTCTGCAGTGATTTTGCTATTGTTTGGGACGGTGGTTTCGGTGATCTTGTTTTTCATACTGTTTGGCTTTGGTTTGAACGTCTGCTTATCAATGCAATTGCTACGGGCATGATCAACCAAAAACCGGACATGGGCATCAGTACTACCCCGAAAATGCAGAGAAGCAACATGCCCAGGCCCAGCGTGCTGGCTTGAGTAAAATCAGGTTTATGTTCCAGGCTGTTGATTGTCATTCCCAGCAGTAAAATCGGGCCACCAAACAACAAGAACCATATTGCTGTTGACCGTAATGGATCACGATTGACGGTATTGAATACACCACGTTCCAGCATGCCCAGATAGACTGGGCCATAGATCAGCATGGCGACTACCGGATGCAGCGCAGCAACGACGATCAGGTAACGGCCTATCCAGATCTTCCGGGGTTTAGTTTGTACTGACATGAGCTGCTCCTTGTCTGATCCAGGCTATATCTGTATTGACGACAGCACCCATTTTCCTGAGCATATTCATCAGCCCCAGGTAGGCACGGTCAAAATAAGGTACGTCTTCATGCCAGCCCGACAGGATGCCCGACAGCAGCCTGCTATGTTCGGCATTGATGGTTTTGGGGTAGGGCGATTTATTGCTGAAGTCAAATGGGCTACTTTGAAATGCTTCTATCTTCCACGCGTGCAGGTCGGCAAGTGCGGTCATGACACTATGATCAAATTCATCTTGTGTGACCGTATCAGAAAACAGCCCCAGATCTATATACGCCAGACGCAGGACGCGATTACGCTCAGCAAGATCTGTCATCAGCAAGGCACGCCAGCTACGCGCCATCGCATCACAAAAGCTGAACGAGATTTTATTGGTGCAACCAAAATCCAGCACTGCCAAACGCCCACCCGACATGAATAAAAAATTGCCAGGATGCGGGTCTGCATGTATCCGGCCCAGCTCGCAAACACTGAACCAGAACCAGTCAAACAACAATTGTCCAAAGTGATTGCGCTGTGCCTGGTCTGGAGCTGTCGCCAGCCATGCATCCAGATGCAGGCCTTCGAGTTTTTCCATCGTCAAGACCCGCTTGCTCGACATCTCGTCCAGACATTTGGGGATGGCGATGCCAGGCAAATTCACATGCTCGTGAAACCAGTTAAGCTGCATCGCCTCATGCTCATAATCAAGCTCTTCTCCCATCTTGACTTCCAGCTCGCTCATGAAGCGGTCTATGACTTCTTTACGTGGCAAGACGGTGGTACCCATGGCCAGGGTTTGAAAAATGCCGCGCAGCATGCGCAAATCACTGCCTATGGCAGATGCAATGCCGGGGTACTGCACCTTTACCGCGAGTTGCTGGCCATCTGCCAGTTGTGCATGATGCACCTGACCCAGGCTGGCTGCGGCAAAAGCATGCGCATCAAATTGCGCATACAGATGTTCTGGTGCCTTGCCGAATTCACGTTGAAAAACTTTATGGATCAGGGCGCGATTCAAGGGCGTGACTTGATGGCAGCCTTTCGCCAGTTCGCGGCGTATGCCCTCCGGTAAAAAATCGGCTTCCATGCTCAGCAATTGCGACACCTTGAGGGCACTGCCTTTTAACTGATTTAGCGCCTTGAACAGTATGCGCCCCAGCTCGGCTTCATGCCGTTCTTGCGCAGCCTGCTTGTCATCATCGCTGCGCAGCATTTGCCGCGCCTTGTGCCCCAGCTTGCTGGCACCAGCCTGTGCCAATGCCAGGCCAGTGATGGCAGTTCTGCCCAGCTTGCTGGCGGGCGGTGCCTTGTTCATCGTGCATCCCCCAGGCCACGTCCCAATCCATTTTGCACGAGCTTGACCATCTCCAGCAAACCAGAACCATTTTGCATGATGCGCGACAACTGGTTACGCAGCATGAAGCTTGCCAGCTCAGATACTTTATTGACGATGCCACTCTTCAAAGCCATCACCAGTATCGCCAGTGTCATGTCCACCAGTTGGGTAGTATTCGAGAATTCTTCCGAATCATCCTTGAGCCAGTAGGCGATGACGGCGAACAGGTAATCGCCAAACAAACCACCGATCAGGTTCTTGAAATCGCAGGGAGAGATATCGCCACGTTGTTCAGCCTCTTCCAGCAGGCTCATGATTTCCTGCTTCAGGGTTTGCTGACCCGGCATATTGTCACGCATCATCAGCAGTGGCGATTTACCAAAGATGTCACGCGTAATCTCTACAAATTCACGGTCACCCAGCAAGAGTTCCAGCAAGGCATCCACCAGCCTTTGCAGCTTTTCTTGTAGCGTAAACTCTTCCCAACCCGGCGTTTCTTGCGCCACTTCCAGGGTGATTTCTATGCACAATTCATAATAAGCCAGCAGGATTTTTTCCTTGCTGGGAAAGTATTTGTATATCGTCGCATCACCTATACCCGCCTCACGGGCAATCTGCTTCATGGTGGCGGCGTCATAGCCTTTTTCAGTAATCAGGTCAACCGCAGTGCGTATCAGGTTACGCCGGGTTTGCTCTTGCTGGGACTTGGAAGTTTTCATAATCGAGACGAACTTCTATAAAAATGGTGATTGAGTACCATTAATATATACATTGTTTCGTTAAATAACAAGGTTTACTTGTTTAATGGAGGGTTTGTGTTGATTGGGTGGGTTTGAGTGTAGGTTGGGCTACGCTTCACCAGCCCAACACTCGGCGTTTCAATAACGTATCCATTTATTAAAGCTTGAATGTCGAACTTATGTTTTATGCCAAGATACGATTAACAGATAAATTTTGCGAAAGTGTGCAATTAAGTAAGTAGCTTCGGAAGTCGGGGGAGGACTCGCCAGGCTACGTTTTGCCAGCTCAACGCTCGGTTTCTATATGACGCATACGTTTGCAAAGGCCCAGTGTTGGGCTGATGAAACGTAGCCCAACGAGATTAGAGTTTGCAATCCCACCACCCCGGCAACAAAGCCTGCACATCCCCTCGTCCAAACCGGTCATCAATCAAATACACCACACCCTTATCATCCGTCTGCCGTATCACTCGTCCGGCAGCCTGCACCACCTTCTGCAAGCCAGGATAAAGATAAGCATAGTCATACCCCGACCCAAATATCTTATCCATGCGCAGCTTGATCTGCTCATTGATGGGATTAAGCTGCGGCAAACCAAGCGTGGCAATAAACGCACCTATCAGGCGAGCACCCGGCAAATCTATACCTTCACCAAAAGACCCGCCCAGCACAGCAAAAGCAATCCCCTGACTATCCTCAGTAAATTGCGCCAAAAACTCTTCACGATTGGCCTCATTCATACGCCGGGTTTGTAAACGCACAGGGATATCAGGATGCGCGTTGATAAAGTTGCTGCTGACCTGAGCCAGATAATCAAAGCTGCTGAAGAACGCCAGATAATTGCCAGGCTGCGCCTGATACTGCCGCGCCATCAAGGCAGCTATGGGGGCAACAGAACGGGCACGGTCGGCATAGCGGGTAGAGACACTGTCCACCACATGCACCTGCAACTGCTCAGCAGAGAAGGGTGATTCCACATCCACCCAAGCCGTGCCATCTGGCAAACCCAGCGTATCGCAATAATAATTCCATGGGCTGAGTGTGGCCGAGAACAGCGCTGTAGTATGGCTGGTCGCAAAACGTGTCGTCAAAAAAGCCGCAGGCACGATATTGCGTATGCATAGTGTCGATGCACCATGCGCTTTTCTGATATCAAATAGAGAATGATCAGCAAAGCTTTCTGCCAACCGGTTGAACAGCAAGGCATCCAGATAAAACTGCTGCAAATCCGGTGCGAGTTGACTGGGGTTGTCTGCAAAGTAAAGACCAATTTCTGTGCACAGACGCGTCAACGTGGACAGCAGTTTTTCTGGAATCTCTGCATAGGCCTGGTAATCAGACTCCTGTTCTTTTTCCAGTTGCAACCAGGCGCGATACAAGCTGTCCAAAGTTTTCTTGAGTGCTGGCGGCGGTGTCTTGCGCAAGCGTTTCAGGCTATCGCGCTGCAGCTCCGCACTATACATCTGGCGTGCACGCGTCACCATATTGTGTGCCTCATCCACCAGCACAGCCACGCGCCAGTTATTTACTATCGTTAAGCCATGCAGCAAAGCGTAGATATCAAAATAATAGTTATAGTCGCCGACGATGACATCAGCCCAGCGTGCCATTTCTATGCCCAGGTAATAAGGGCAAACCTGATGCGCCAGAGCGACATTGCGCAAGCCTTCCTTGTCCAGCAATTGCTGTTCAGCAGCGGCGGCACGCGCCGCAGGCAGGCGATCATAGAAACCCTTGGCCAGTGGGCAGGCATCGCCATGGCAAGCCGCCTCAGGGTATTCACATGCCTTGGTCTTGGCGACCAGCTCCAGCGTGCGCAAGCCTAGCTTTGGCGTGCTGTTCTGGATATTACCCAGCGCATGCAAAGCCAGTTGTCGGCCCGATGTTTTTGCCGCCAGATAAAAAATCTTGTCCAGCTTATGCTCCGCTGTCGCTTTCAACAGCGGGAACAAACTGCCTATGGTCTTGCCTATGCCTGTCGGCGCTTGCGCCAGCAGGCAACAGCCGCGCGTGCTGGCCTTGTACATCGCCTCTGCCAATTGCCTTTGCCCTGGCCGGAATGCCGCATGCGGAAAAACCATGTCAGCCAAAGCCAGATCCCGTGCAGCACGATGAGCGACTTCCTGTTCAGCCCAGACAATAAATCGGTTACACAGCAAAGCAAAAAAATCTGCCAATTCAGCAGCACCATGCGATTGCTGCAACACCGTTTCCTTTTGACTTTGTATATTGAAGTACACCAGCGCCACACTGATCTTTTGCAAGCCCAGCTTCTGGCATAGCAAATGCCCATACACCTTGGCCTGCGCCCAGTGCAAATGCCGGTGGTTGTCTGGCATGGCATGCAAGTCACCCAGGTAGGTCTTGATTTCTTCTATCTGCTGCAAGTCAGGATCATAACCA
>JAZJXP010000153.1:0-8229 GCA_040390835.1 Pseudomonadota bacterium | reverse complement strand
TGCTTCTATTAACGTTTCTGAATCAGGTTACGTTTACTTAATCAGAGATTCCTTAATTTAATCGACGACATAGCCAGCAGATTTTGCTGATGTGCCAGTAGTAGTGCTGACACCATCGGCAGCATTGATGAGCATGAACTGCTGACCACTCCATTGATAAGATTCGGCTTGTTCACCTGGTGTTGCAGGTATCGCCAACAGAGTTTTTTTATTCCCGACTGCATCATAAGTCCACTCAAAAGCCCCAGCTACCAAGGTTTGCAGCAATTTGTATTCGCTTTCCACCATGCCATAAACCTGCAATTCTTCATAAGCAGCACCCTGCTGTATCTTGAGTATGAATACAGGTTTTCCTGCCAGGGTAAATTCGGTATGTAGTTGCAACCGTGGATTATAGCTATCGGCAAACTGTTTTTGCGAGACCACCCGCCAAGCCTGTTTTTCTTTTTTCAGTATGCTGACAGTGCTGACTGTGCTTGAAATTCCAGTCTTGTTCTTATTACCCGGCTGGCTTAGCGGTTTGCTGGACCAACTGACGATTTTCCAATCACCTTGTATGCTGAGCATGCTGTAATTTTCAAAGTCACTCAGGTTAGCCTTATTCACTACCGGAATTGCATCTTGTTGAGGAGGCGCACTGGCTGCAGATTTGTCACCTGGCTGACAAGCGGTCAGCATTGCAAGAATGAAGAGCGAAGACAGCGGTTTTTTATATGGCATGAATGAATAATGTCAGGAAATTTTTCTTTTAATGCCAGCATAAATTGCGGACGGGCAACAAAACGATATGCGGTAGCATAACATTAAGTTTTATCAAGCGCATGAAGTGCATGTATCCATGCAGATTCTCATTTCATTTCTGGTACAGCGGCTTATAATTCTTAAGCTGCACTCGTTACTGCACTTGTTCAATCACATGAATTCAAACCGAAATAAAAATTGAAGGAGATATCAGCATGAGTATCGTTAGCTCACACGAACCTGGTGCCTTTTGCTGGGTGGAACTGGCCACCAGTGATCAAAAAGCTGCCAAGGCATTTTATGGTGAATTGTTTGGCTGGACGGCTCAGGACAATGAGATGGGGCCAGGAAGTTTTTACACCATTTTCCAGCTCAAGGGAAATGATGCGGCGGCAGCATATACTCTGGATTCTGAACAGCAAGCTGGCGTACCGCCACACTGGACTATTTATGTGTCTACCAAGGATGCAGAAGCGACTGCAAAGCGCAGTGCGGAACTGGGTGGCGAAGTCATCGTCCCTGCATTTGATGTTTATGACCTGGGCCGTATGGCGGTATTAAAAGATCCTACAGGTGCTTTTCATAATATCTGGCAACCAGGCAAGAATATCGGTGTAGGCATACATAATGAACCAAATGCCTTTTGCTGGGGACAACTCAATAGCAGTGATACGACAAAAGCAGAGGCGTATTACAAGACATTGTTTGGCTGGGGTGCAAAAACGGCTAGCGATGGCGGCATGACTTATACGGAATGGCTGCACAATGGCACACCCATAGGTGGCATGATGGACTTGCCTGACGGTGCCATGGCGCCCTCACACTGGCTGGCGTACTTCAGCGTGGCAGATTGCGATGCCACTGCTGCCAGGGCGCAGGCACTGGGTGCCGCTACTTATGTGCCACCTAGTGATATTCCAAATACTGGTCGCTTCGCTGTCATGGCTGACCCACAAGGTGCTGTGTTTGCGATTTATCAGGAAAATTGAGTAATATTTGAGTAATTGCCGTTCCCGGCTTGCGTAAGGATATTGCTCTAGTTTTTCAGCAACAAACTGATAGCTCGTGCTACGCCAAGCCTGGGGCTGGACAAGACTACCTTACTTATATCAATCAAGTCCTGCGCCGCTGCTGACATTGATGCCTGTGCCAATACCACGACATCAATGTCAGCAGCCTTCTCCTGCAATGCCACTCTGACTGAATGACTGATGGCTTGCAAATAAGCCTGATTATCCCCTTGCAGAAAATGCGCCCATGCATGGTCAAGCAAGAGATTGCTGATCACTATCGGTTTGGCTGAAGCGCTGGCCGACTCCATCAACAATTCAGTGGTAGGGCCTAGCGTGCTTTCCAGTGCGGCGACCAGCAATACTCGCGGCCCCAATGCAACTGCGCTATCAGCCATGGCGCGATCTATCCTGGCAGTCCGCAAGCCCGATCGCCCATTCATGCGTTCAGCAATTCCACCGATACTCGAACAGGTGCAGACTACCAAGGACGCGCCACCGGCGGTAGCTTGCAGCATCGCCGCCTCTACTCTCTTGATGACAGCAGGGTCAGTTGCGCCAAACTGTCGCGCAGCGGCGAGCAGGCTTTCATCAACATGATGATGTACTTCAAGCTCTGGCGCCAATTCCTGCACCACAGCGTCAAAGCCCGCCACATGCACAGGTGAAGTGTGTAAAAAAGCGAGCTGTGGTCGCATACTGTCTGTACTGTTCAAGTACTCTGTCAATTGAGTTTTTTCATATGGGCAACCAGTTGGTCGAGAGCAGTACCCCAGCCCTGATGGAATCCCATTTCCATATGTTTTTGCTTGTCTTCTGCATTTTTATGCATTACTACCGCTTTATATCTTGTGCCAGTTTCATGCGCTTCAAATGTAATGATGGCGGTCATGAAAGAGTTGCCGGTAGGACGAAAACCTGGTCCCAGGGCATCGGTAAATACCAGCTTCTTGCCGGGTATGACTTCGAGATAACAACCTGCGTTGTCATGATCGACACCTTCGGGTGAGCGCATGACGGTGCGGAAGATACCGCCGGCTCTCAAATCAATTTCACAGTCCACGGTTTTCCATGGCGCAGGCGTAAACCACTCAAGCAAATGTGCCGGCGTAGTCCAGGCAGCCCACACCAGGGATGGCGGGATATCGACTATCCGCTCCAGCACCAGATCGAATTTACCTTCTTCCGTTGTCACATCAGACATCATGGTTCTCCTTTATTTTGTGTAAATATGCATCAAGTTGATTAAAGCGCTTTTCCCAATCCTCACGCTGTCGTGCAAGCCATTGCTCTGCTTCTTTTAATGCCTCAGGTGCCAATTGATAAGTCCTTACCCTGCCTTTTTTTTCCGATATCACCAGACCTGAATGTTCGAGTACCTGCAAATGCTGTGTAAACGAGGGCAAGGCCATGTCAAATTCCAGCGCCAATTCGCTGACTGCGGCGGGCCCCCGGCACAGGCGTGCCAAAACTGCGCGCCGGGTCGTGTCGCCGAGGGCAGAAAACAAGTGGTCAAGCTGGATTGGTTGAACTGACATGCAAATAATATAGCGTAAATCAATACTTAGGTAAACGCCTTTGTATTAAAATTTCTTCTATTGAAGATTTATTCATTGCGCGATTTTTTCTTCAGGCCGCATGTTCTTCAGTTTTTGATCAAAAATCTCTTGCAGATATTGATAACGGGGGGAAAGGTATAAATACACAGGCTTGAAAAACAAGTCTTGCAAGTTATAGCTACCTGGTGCTGGCTGATTATCTTCAAGCATTTTCAGCGCCAGTGACTTGGTCATGATGCAGGCATCGCCCAGTTTCCTCAGCACCATATAGGCACAATCGTGTTCAGAACTGACCGCTATCAGATGATCCAGCTCCTTGTGTGCTGCAATGGCCGCATTGCCGCGCACATAAAATACTTTATACCTGTTCAGATCACCCAAAGACTTCACTACAATATTTTTGTCATGCGTCAGCAGACTGAAACTCAGATAACCCAAAGCTGTAGGGACACGGCTTGCCGCTGGAACCAGATGTTGAAACTCTTCAAAGCGTGGTAACTCTCCAGCTGTTTCACTATCCTGCAACATCTTCACCGCCCGCCCGGGCGGATAGGCAGTCAGGCTGCAGTTCAGGCCGCTTTGCTTGCACAATTTTTTCAGCAAAATTTTACTGTCTGTGAAGGCCTCAGCGGCTTCACTAAGAGAAGAAGAAAAACGTAAAACCTCGCGCTGTACGGGTTGCTCACGCGCGCTGATGTCAGCACAGGCACCAAAGAAAAGTATGAGTAGAAATGCACGCACGATCGCAAACTTTCAAACAAGGGCAGGCAATCGTCTTGACAATCAAGAATAGAAATAAGAACAGAAGACGGAGATTGTGGAACCTTCCCAGCTCCAGTATTTAACAATTCCCGGTGACTTACAAGCAGGACTTGCGATAGTGTTGCAGGGCAGATTCAGGCTGGTAATTTTTGCATTGAATCTTATGGCTCTGACATATCATTCCATCATTTTTTGATAACGACTACACTTCAGTACCGACTCTTGGAAAATGCTGGCGCTGCAAGCAAATTAGTGGCAATTTTTATGCGAGTCCTAATTGGAATGATCTCAGCAATTCAAACGCGTCAACATGCCTGCTCTGCATTTAATGCGTTACGGGTTCAGCTTCCAATGCTTCGGCAGTACGTTCGGCATTATAAAGTTCCATATTCAACAAACCCAGGCGCTTGGCGACTATCGTTGGCACCAGTGCCTGACCGGCGACGTTCACGGCAGTGCGCCCCATATCAATGATGGGTTCTACTGCCAGTAACAGGCCCACGCCTTCCAGCGGCAGGCCGACCGTGGACAAGGTCAGCGTCAGCATCACCGTCGCACCGGTGGTACCTGCAGTTGCAGTTGAACCGAGTACAGAAACCAGAGCGATCAAAGCCAACTGAGTCACATCCAGATGCAGGCCATAAAATTGCGCGATAAAAATCGCAGAGATCGCCGGATAAATCGAGGCACAGCCATCCATCTTGGTGGTTGCACCCAACGGCACGGAAAAGGCAGCATATTCACGCGGCACGCCCAGATAACGCTCGGTCACCCTTTCTGTCAAAGGCATGGTTCCCATGGACGAGCGTGAGACAAAACCCAGTTGCACTGCTGGCCAGACACCTGTGAAGTACTGGCGCACTGACAAGCCGTGCAACTTGACCAGCAAAGGATACACCACGAACAAAACCAGCAGCAAACCCACATAGACTGAGGCGCTGAAACTGGCGAGTGACCCCAATGCGTCCCAGCCATAACTGGCAACAGCATCACCCAGCAAAGCCAGCGTACCTATCGGTGCCAGGCGTATGATCCACCACAATATTTTTTGCACCACTGCACCGACTGCATCGGTAAAACGCAGCAGTGGTTCGGCACGCTCACCGACCTTGAGTGCAGCGATGCCTACCGCAATCGAGATCACCAGCAATTGCAAGACATTGAAACCCAGCTGGGTTGAAGCGATCGCTTTCTCCCCTATCAGTTTGACTGAGCTGCTGGCCGTCATGCCAAGGATATTGCCCGGTAATAGTTGATTCAAGAAAGCCCACCAGGAACCTGTCCTTGAGGGTGCACTCGCCTTGGCAGCATCGACTACCGCACCTGCACTGGGATTAGCCAACAAGCCTATCGTCAAACCAATGGCAACTGCGATAAAAGCGGTAATCGCAAACCAGATCAAGGTTTGTGTCGCCAGTTGTGCTGCATTTTGCAAACGGCGCAGATTGGCGATACTGCTGACCACCGCCGTCAATATCAAAGGCGGGATCATGAGTTTCAACAAGCCCACATAGGCATTGCCAACAGCACCAAGACTCACCTGCAGCCAGTTGGCCTCTGCGCCTTGTGTGCCCATGTTACGGGCGATCAATCCCACCACTACGCCGGCCAACAGACCCACGACTATCTGCGGCCCGAAAGACTTCCACCAGCGTGCGCCATGCCCGCTTGGCAATGGTGATGTGCCTGTCTTATTTGAAGTTTGCATATCCATATTCCCCATACTTCTGACATTATTATTGATGCTTGCCATCATGCACCAAAGCCAGTGCTAATGGCAAATACAGAAATTCATTGCATCAATAAGCTCAGCGCATAAGGAGGATACAAGGGGCTTGATAACAGGAAGTGAGCCCCGTTTTACTAAAGGACTTTTTTCGCTGCAAAGCCCGTAGCAGTAGAGATTTTTCGTACATCGCCATTTAAAAAACTACCCACAAAACTGCGACGTACAAGCAGATGGTAGCTGAGCAAACAGAATATTGTCGTCAGCAGCATATTCAAACCCATCCTGACTATTGCACCAAATGGACTGTGAAACAGCAAGATGCCAAATCCCATCGTCCCCAGCATGTGCACCAGATAAACCCAGTAAGAGCTATCGGCCATATAGGACAGCAAGCGGTTCTGGCGGGGCAGATAACGCAGAAACAAGCCTATCAGGGAAAAACTCCAGAACCAGCTGACGCTATTGTATAAATACGCCATGGCTGCCTGCATCCCAAGACTGGCTGACTCTGTATTGCCACCACTCTTCACCAGTGCCAAAAACAGAATGAAGGCGGGTAAACCCGCACAAAGGTATAGCCAGCACTTACGCTCAAAGCGAGGCAGCAAATCTGTCTGGAAGCGATACAGGAAAATCCCGCAAGTAAAGAACATGCCGCTATGAATGAATTCTGCCGGGTGCGGCATGAAAGAACCCAGGGGCGTCACCATACCATTACGGTAAAAACTCCCGGCCACCGCCAAAGGTAATGCCAGGAAAAATATACCCCACCAGTTATTGCACAGTATTTTCCAGGCGTTGGCAAAACCATTCTGTAACTTAGACGGAATAAAGACAGACCAGCGCAGCAACAGCGCATACACGAGGCAATACAGGAACAGGTAATAGATGAACCACAAATGCAGCAGCGATACCTGAGGCCTGCCGGGTATTTGTGGAATAAGGTCAAAGTCCAGGCCTATGGTGCCAAGAGCATTCAGATGTGCATACACTGCCACCAGCAAACTCATGGAGACAAGCAGTAAAGGCCAGAACACCATGAAAGGCCAGACCAGCTTGCGCACGCGCTGGCGCAGCATGGCAATAGCCCCACGTTTTTCGACCAGCATGGCAACGAAAAACCCAGCCAGGATGAAAAACACCGGCATGCGGAAAGCATGAATGAAGACAATGAGCAAATCTGCCAGCAAACTGGTCTCGCTATCGCGCCATGGCGTAGGCGCGGGGTTCACCATGTAGTTGACCGATACATGCACGACTATGCCCAGCCACATCATGATGGCTCTGAGATTGTCGAGGGAATGCAGGCGTTGATCAGTATTCATAGGGCATGTTCAAGGTTAGCGTGGGACAGCTCTGGCTGGCATCTTGTTTACAGACGGTAAATCCAGTCGCTTTCATTTTTCCTGGCATCGTTGAGCAATTGCTGCGGGCTGCGTCCGGATACTTCCTTGCAGTCGCGGATCAGATGAGATTGATCTGCATAACCCAAGGCATCAGCATGTTCAGCCCAGTTTGGTGTTTGCCCCTGTGCCAAGTCGCTCAAGACCTGGCTGTGACTGCGCTTGGCGCGCCATAAGCGCGACAAACCCAGCAAAGGCAGGCCAGCTTCTTTCCTGACCCGCCTTTGCACCTGACGTGCGCCTACGCCAAGCAAGCTGCAACTCAGCCGCAGACTCAGGTTTTGTCCCATCTTGCGTAAACGTGACCATGGGCTGGAAAGCAGGAGACTGCTGTTTTGAGCGACATAGCTTTCAATCAGCGAGCGCCTGTCAGCATGTGTATCCGCCACGGCAACGGCCTGCAGCAATGCCAGTCCTGACGGATTCAGTACCTCTCTCGCATCGACAAATCTGTCCTGCACTGTCGTCAGATCCAGCTCAAACAAGGCATGAAAGGCATCCGAGTAAAACACCGCCATGAAACTGTGCCGGTCCCCCAGGTTCGTGGAGACACCATAATGGCTCTGGCAGCCAGTCACAAAGATCTGCGACAAGTGCTGCTCACGCTTGGTTTTTCCCTGCTGTAGCAAACACACCTCGCCTTCCAACATCCAGGTAATACAGCAGAAAGGCGTGGCAGGATAGCGATTCAACTGATCCTGTCCTTCCAGGTGACAGCCACGGGTATCACGCACGATATACATCAGCACATGCTCAGCCGCCTGGCCACTGGCTGGCCAGATATGCGTTTGTGCTTTGGGGAGGTTGTCAGTCTTGTGCATGTAGAGAATGCTACCTGCTTACGTTGTGGATGTATTGAACGTTTACGACATTTTTGAAGTTTTATGAGGGCCAGTGTTTGATTTGTTTAGCCATTGTTGGCAATTTGCTCAGATCATCTGGATTGCTGCCGAGGGGGTACTGTTGCTGTCGCTGTTGCTGTTGCTGTTGCTGTTGCTGTTGCTGTTGCTGTTGCTGTTGCTGTT
>JAZJXP010000152.1:0-35906 GCA_040390835.1 Pseudomonadota bacterium | reverse complement strand
GGGCAATGGTCACAACGATGAGGCTCAGTATCAGGGTTCTGGAATTGGCATAAATTTGCTCACCCATGCGATATTCTGCGATACCGCCGTCGGAGTTGACCTGTACCATCTTGTCGGCCAGCGCCAGCATATCTGCATTCAGTTTTGAGGACTCGCCGCGCAAGGTCGTACGTGCTTCTTCCATATTGCCGGCATTCGCCTCCGCGGTCAGTTTTTTTGCCTCGACTACATAGCGCTCCCACAGTTTGCTGTAGTCGGCAAAAAACTTTTTTTCATCAGCCGTGCTTATGAGCTTGGCGTAATCTTCTTCATACTTCTTCAACTCAGCAACATAGTCGTGCCAGCGCTTTTCGTATTTTTTCAAATTCGCTTCATCACCTGCCGACATGACTATCTGCATTTCCTGGGTGCGCAGACGTGAAATTCTTTCCTTGATACCCATGGCAGCATTCACGCTAGGCATCCAGTTGGTGCCCAGTTCAAGTGCAGTACTGTTCACCCGTGACAATTGGTAGACTGAAAAAGCACCGAGAAAAACAGTTAGCAATAAAAGAAGTATGAAGCCAACAAACAACTTGGCAGATATCCGTAGGTCATAGAACAATTTCATGGCGAGTCCTTTTTGGAAAAGAACAACAAAATTGCAGAGAGGAAAAACAGGAAGGGATGTTATGACTATATATCTAGTTTTAGAAGGAAGTGTTGCAGATTGCAAATTTCTTATCCGTAATTTGTATCCGGCCAACAAAAGCACGGAAAAAAGACGAGTAGCCTTCCTTCGGGTAACTCCTTGTCAGCTACTTTCTTGTGAAACTCAGTGCGCAACGGCGAATTACCCGGTAAATCCACTGAGTTAAACATGAGTGAATTTCCCAGAAAATACTTCAAAGAAATATAAATATTATCCAATTTTTTATTTGGCTGATAACAAGACTGGCAAGCAGATCATTTCATCATTATTGCGTGCTTCCTTGGCGAAGTACCTATATTCTCGATGCTTAAAAAACAAAATGACAGACCTTTACAGGTCTGTCATCACCAAAACAGTGCGGATAAATTGAAAGATTTCAGAAGTCCGCAGTAACCGAGAAACTCCAGCTGCGCGCAGGCACAAAAGTGTATTGGTCAAAGGCCACGCCCTTGCTATTGGCAGTTATGGAAGTTACATCCTGTTTGTCGAACAGGTTGTTAATGCCTAACTGGGTTTTGACATTTTTCAGCATGGCACTATCTAATTTGAGGCGATAACCAAGTGTGAAATCCGTGGTCGTATAGGATGGGATTTTGTAAGCAGATGGCTCACCATCTTTGGCATATTGCGCGCCCGTGGTTTTCGCGATCAATGATCCGTACAAACCATTCGCTTTATACAGTACGCCAAAAGCAGAAGTGGACTCCGGGGCTTTGGCAACTTGCAAACCCGTGTCTTTTGCTTTCGCACTATTCAATGATGCATTGGCATGCAGGGAAAAACCGCTACCAACATAGTAAGTGGCTGCTGCTTCTATCCCCTTATACACCACGCCACCCTGGTTGTAGTACACAAGATCATTGCCAGTGCCAGTAGAAGCTATCTTGTTATTGAAGTCTATGTAGTACAGGTCTGCATCCAGCGTCAATGCTTTGGATTGATGAACGGCCCCGACTTGATAATTGGTCGAAGTCTGCGGTTTAGGCATACTCTGACCGGGATTATTTACATAAAACATGGATAAATCGGGTACCAGAAACCCTTTGGCAACTTGTGCGTAAGCAGACCATTCTTTATTGATACTGTAGTTCGCAGTCAGGAAAGGCAGCGTTGTGGTATAGGTTTGCTCAGTCGTCGTCGGGATGCGTGTAGTTTGATTTACTCTGGCATCGAGCGAGCGCTGGAAGTTCACGTATTTCAAACCTGGTGTGATGGTCAGGTCTGTCGTGGTCGCCCATTCAAATTCGACGAATGGCTGGTACTGCCGCCAGTTGGACCCCTGCTCATAAGAGACATTTTTTGGAGCACTCGACTCTTTGGGATTGGGTACACGCAGAGTCCAGTCGAGGTCATAAGTATGGCGATTGGTGCTGGCATTTTCCAGCCAAATACCCGCACGTAACAAGCCTGCATCCATCTGGTTTGTCGCTTTGAAAATATCACCGTTGACGCGATAAGCATTCAACTTGTTATAGCCAGGCACGTTCTTATTGCCAGTTACGTCGGCCTTTGTACCATTTGCCGTGGCACCGCTGGCATCCTGACCGGAGTATGTGTCATTGGTATAAGAATATGTGTACAAGGTATTATCCACATTCCAACCCGCCAGTCTGGATTGCAGGCGTATATAGTCAAAATCCGTACTCTTGTTATTGAAGTTATAGCCGAAATAATTCTGGCTGGCTGGATCATTATTGAGAGCGTAATTTTTACCAAACTACGCAACCTGGCTGAGGGTAACGCCACCTTTGTCCGGTGTATAACTGGTGATTTTATTATAGGTAGAAAACACAGTCAGCACTGTTTCCTTACCCAGAGTGCGTTGCAATTTAAACTGGTAATTATCTTCTGTCACACCGCTGTAGGTCAGATAACCATCTGTGGTCAGGCGTGAAGCATTGAACATGAAACGGGTGTCGCCAAAATACGAACTTGTGCCGCTATCGAGTTGCACACCCAGCATTTTAGTGTTCCATGATCCGAACGTGGCATAGGGTGAGAAATGGAAATCATGCGACAGCTCTTTGGAAAACAGATTGATGGAACCACCAAATGTTGCCTGCCCCAGATTGCTGGCATTGCCAGGGCCGCGTTCTATCACCATGCCGCCTATGATGCGCGCAGGGAAATAAGAAGTGGAATGATGAGTAGGATTATTGGTATCGCCGAAAGGGATACCGTCATAGGTCACATTGTATTCACCATCCTGAAAACCGCGCAATGTCACCTTGGTTTCCGCCAGTCCGGGACCATTCGCCGATACGCCAGAACCTATACTGGGCGCAATGCGTGCCACAGCATTAAAGTCAGCCAGCGGCGTTACAGATTGCTCTATAAAAGTTGCCGTAATAATTGATTGTGGCTGCGTGGCCTTCAATGAAGTTTGTACGGGAGCACGATTACCTACCGAAGAACCACTGATAACGACACGCGATTTAATGGCATCAGCATCCAGTGCCGAAGGAGATTCTGGCACGGCTTCATTGACGGTGCTGGTAGTTTGCGCCTGTACGCCATGCTGTGTCATACAAGCGAGCGCCAGTAAAACCGGCGCCGTCATGATATGCATGGAGAAATGTTTTTGCTTGCGAGTCATTATTTGCCTTCCAATGAACTTGGTGGGTAGAAAGCCCGCTAGTGTAGGAAGACGATGTGACAAGAGAGTGTAGAGAGGATGACAGTTATGTGACACTACAACAAAAAACGGAGCATGAAGCTCCGTTTTTTTATGCAGAAATAGAGCCAGTAATACCCTACTTCGCCATTTCCTTACATTCAGTTTTCTTGCCTTGCATGCGGCATTCAGTCATCAATTTGCCGCGCTTGTTCCAGGCCTGGACTTTCCAGCTTTGCTGCTCACGCTCCATGGTCATAAAGCCCACGTCATTGGAGTTGCTGAAGTAATCGAGTTTGGCTTGGATATAGGGCGTGGAGTTGGCAGCCAATGGCGTTGGCAATGGTGTATCAAGAGATGAGCCGCCGTTACCGGACACAAATTGCACAGGGTGATCGCTACTGAACGTCAGGGCTTCAAACAGATGTACATGACCGGACAGTGTCGCTTGTACCTTGTCTGGAAACAGGCGTGTCGCATTCAAGGTCTGCATGATATCTTGCATGGCAAGATTGCCAGGGAAGATGTTCAGTGGCCCATCTTTTTTACGCTCAGCAGCAAACGCCAATACAGGATGGTGATCAATGAAGATATTGAAATCTGCACTTTCTGCCAGCCTGTTGACGGCCTTGAACTGCTCCATATAAAACTGGTAGGCAGCATCGGTTTTCGCCAAAGGTTTGATAGGTACTTTGGCAGAGTCAAAAATAATCAATTGCGCCTGTTCGCTGCCTATGCGCCCCAAAGGTACGGCATAGGGGTCGCTGTAATCGCCGCGCAAATCATCTTTATCCAGCACACAGTCACGGCCTGCCTGCAAGGGGCGTGGGTCCATCAGACGCCACCAGCCCTGGCCTGCGCGTACACAGGTTTCATGATTGCCGCGCACAGCTACCCAGGGCGCGGCGTTCAACAAAGCAGTGGCAGGCGAAAAGAAATCCGCCTGCCAGGTATCCCAGCCATAACCCCATGGGCTGCCTGCGCATTCCTTATTGCCTTCGAGGCAGGCATTTTCGCGGTAATGATAATCACCGACATGCACGACCAGGTCAGGCTTGAAACGCGCTGCCGTTTCCACCATTTCACGGAAAGCCCATTTCTCGCTGTCATTGCAAGACTGAAAGTAATCGTCAGCCACTTTCAAACGACAACCAGTATCGCCAATGACGATGATTTTTTGCACCACTGGTTTGGGGATGGGCAACTCGCGGCCAGCGATGCTGGCTGACTTGGTAGTTGCCAACAAAGGTGCTTCGCAGACCAACACAGGGAAGGCGGAAGGCTTGCTATCTTCCGGTTTGCTGGCTGTCTTGCGCAAAGGCAGGGTATCTGTCCCTGCCCTGAGACTCATGACTGCCAGACTACCATCCTGCGCCAGGGCCGGGCACATGGTGTCAGTGGTGATGGCACGGGCGATAGCCTGACCATTTTCACCAATAACAACCCAGGCTGTCTGCAACTTGCCGGCTTGCTCGTTTTGTATACTGACGCTGCTACAGGCGGCCAGCAGGCTACTGATTGCCATCGCGCTCAGCAGGCGCAGGCCAGGCATCGTTTGAAAATTCATACTCTTCCCCCTTAATTTACTTTAATCCCAATGCCTCGTAAGCCAGCCGCTTAAAATCAAAAGAAAACGGATGCCAGAAGCTCATCAATCTTTGCGTCATCAAGACCCCAGCGATATTATGGCGCGGTGATATCCACCAATGAGTACCGGCGATGCCGCCCCATTCAAACTCACCTGTTCCTGCCGGTGGATCTATTGATGAAGGCCGCAGAGTTACCGCACCACCAAAACCAAAACCCTTGCCCGGCACATCACCCACACCGGGGAAAGCAATGCCTGTACCAGCGGGTAAATGATTTTGCATCATCAGCTTGATCGTCTCAGGCCTGAGCAAGGTATCACCATCCGGCATGAAGCTGCGCATCAGTGCCAGCATGTCCTGCATGCAAGATACCAGGCCACCGCCGCCAGACAGGCGAGCCACTGGCGTCGTGAAAGCGCCGGGGTAAGGTGATTTGTCGAGCTTGCGCAAGCCACGCTGCAAGATATTTTGTGGGTCAGTACCAGCGTAATAAGAAGCCAGTCTGTCCAGCTTATGTTCAGGCACGACAAAGCTGGTGTCATGCATGGCCAGGGGATTGAGGATGCGCAATTGCAGGAAGCGGTCAAAGCTCATGCCGCTGACGACTTCTACCAGCCGCGCCAGTACATCGGTGGCGATCGAATATTCCCAGGCTTCGCCGGGATGAAAACTCAGCGGCAATTCTGCCAGCACATCCATCATTTCAGCCAGGGTGGTAAAGGCATTCATGACCCGTTTTTCATTGTAGGCCTTGTACATCACCGTGCCGTGATCCAGCAGGCCATAACTCAAACCGGCAGTATGGTTCAGCAAATGTTTGATGGTAATCTTGCTGCGCGCTGGCTCGGTATCATTGATGCTGGTCGCACCGGATTTGAGCACCTGCAGATGCGCCAGTTGCGGTAGAAATTCTTCAGCAGGCTGATCAAGTTCGAGCTTGCCATCTTCCATCAACAGCAACACCGCTACTGAAGTAATCAGCTTGGTATTGGAAAATACGCGGAACAGATGATCATCGCGCATGGGCGTCTGGCTCTCGCGGTCTGCCCAACCTGTGCATTGCTGCTGCACCAGTTCGCGCCCGACTAGCACAGCAGTCGAGACACCGGACAGGATTTGCCTGTCCACATATTTTTGCATCACCGCATTAACCGGGCTGAAATCGTAAGTCATTTGCTAAATTTGAAAGCGACAAAGCATACATCTTACCTTCAGCTCAGCATAAACTGCCAGCTAAAGAAGACTGTCAGCCCAACGATGATGGTTGCCAGTTGATGCCTGGTTACTGCGCACAACAAGGCTGCTACTGTGGCCGCCACCAGTTGCGGATTACGCCAGCTCAATTCCAGCTCCTTGCCATGCGGCGACAAGATCATGGGGATGATGATGGCGGTCAGCACAGTCACAGGTACAAACTCCAGCGCTTTTTTCAGGTTGCCCGAAAATGCCACGCGATCACCCAAAATGAAGATCAGGGCTTTCACGAGAAAAGTGATAACGGCCATGCCCAGAATGGTCAAAGTGATATTCATGCCTGCTCCACGCTGGTTTGTTTTTGGGTATTATCTTGTCCAGTGAAGCGCGATACCAGCATGCCAGTGGCAACCCCAAAAGCAATCGCCGCCAGCAAGCCCAGCTTATAGGGCAAATTCTGCAAGGCGTAGGCCGTGCTGCCAGCAATGATGGCCGCCAGCAAATGCGGGCGCTTGAACAATTGCGGTACGACTATCGCAATAAATGTTGCCACCATGGCAAAGTCCAACCCCAGCGTCTGCAACTGCGGGAAGATCGCCCCAAACATCAGGCCTATCAGCGTCCAGACTTGCCAGTTGGCGTACATGGACAAGCCAGAACCCAGGAAATACCAATGCCCCAATGCATTGTGGGGATGCTGGCGGTAATAGCGGTCAACCACGGCAAAGGTTTCATCCGTGAGCAAAAAGCCCAGACCCCAGCGCCAGCGCCTGGGTAGATGACGTACATGCGGCATGAGGGCAGCCGCATACAGCATATGGCGCAAATTAACGATAAAAGTCGCCAGCCAGATCACCAGCATGCCAGTGTGGCTGGCAATGAGGCCAGTGGCAATAAACTGGCTGGACCCGGCGAACACCGCCAGCGACATCAACTGCCCCTGCCAGGCTTGCATTTGTGCGGTGGCGACCAGGGTACCAAAGATCATGCCAAAGGGAGCGGCACCGATCAGCATGGGGACGGTGTCGCGGATACCGGCGGTGAAGTGGCTGAACCGGGTAGGGTTGGTAATTGAGGAAATGGGCATGGCTTGATTCCATAGTGCGGATGGCGATTGAATGGGATCTTGCCTGCGAATTTGGGATTGGGCTTGTACGTTCTTGCGGTTTGAGGGAGTTATTTGAAATAAGATTCGATTATCTAAACCGAAGCTAGATCCACAATTATCCAGCAGCAATCTCAAAAACGTCATTCCACCGGGCTGGCGCTCCAGCGGCGTTCGGGGCATATCGTGAACTACATTAACTTCAGAATCGTATTGTCTACGCATCTATTTTTTAATTACCTATATACGTCATTCACGATTGCAGGCCGGGGGTAGCCCGGCAGCTACTCCCTTTTCTTGCTTTCGCCAAGAAAAGGAAGCAAAAGAAGGCGCCCCAGGCGTCGTCGCCCCCTGAAGGGGGTTCCCGTTTGTGCAGTACAAAAAATGGGAAGGCCCGAAACTCGCTACGCTCAGACAGCGGTCCTTCTTAATCCATTTTCTGTACTGCACAAACGGCGTCGACACATGGGAACTGCGAAAGTCAAAAGCAACGTCAACACAACCACCAATCATATTCTTAATGCGCGGTTGTAATCAATTTTGAAAAATCCACTCAAACCCGCCATCTCCCCGGTGCAATCCCAAATGCCTTCTTAAAATGCCGCGTGAAATGACTCTGGTCCGCAAACCCGGTCATTGCCGCAATCTCAGTCACCGACAAATTCTGCCGCAGCAAGCTTTGGGCACGGTTCAACCTTAGTTGATTACGCCAGGCATGCGGTGGCATGCCAGTTGTGCGGGAGAATAAACGAGCGGCGTAGAAGCTGGACAGGCCTACCTCTTGCGCCAGCTCAGTCAGACTGATGGCAGCGCTGAGATCTTCGCTGAGCCGGGATTTCATCATTTCTACCCTGACTGCATCGGGCAGGATGGCTTGCATGGTCGGGCGGGTGCGGGCGTAGCGGGACAGCATGAGGGCAAAGCCTGCGGTCAGGGCGTTTTCTGCTGCCAGGGGATCACTACCTGCTTCCAGCAAGCGATGGGCATATGCCAGTTGGGTGGAGACTTCGGCATCTTCAATGACACCATCCGGCAACCAGGGGACGCCAGCGGCGCTGCCTGCCATGTCGCTGGCGAGTTGCTGCATCCAATCGACCGAGGGGTAAAAGGCGCGGTAAGCCCAGCCGTGTTCGGTCGCTCTTTCGCCGGTATGCACTTCGCCAGGATTGATGGCGGCGATGCAGCCAACTGAGGCCAGGCAACGGCTACCGCGATAGCGGTAGGTTTGTGCGCCTGACTGTATGACGGGGATGGAAAAGCTCTCATGCCAGTGCGGGGCAAATTCCTGGGCAAAATATTCAGCCGTCAGCAACTCAGCATCCGGCAGCAGCGGGCTGCGCCAGAAATGGGCGTCATCACGGAAGGTCGCGGGCTTGTCCATACGAGAGAAAATACTGTAAAGGTCTGATTATTAAGGGCTATTCTATACGTAGTCGAACAATCCTACATTCAGCTCTGCAATACATTTGCCTGAAAACAATTCATCAACAAAATTTTGTATGCAGGCTCGTGTGCATTTTTTCTGATGCTGGAAAACAACGTAAAACAGCAACATGAAAAATTTAAACGATTTCTTCCAATTTGATACCGGGCAAACAAATTTCATCTTGTGCCAAATGACAAATAGATTTTGAATTTGCGCTGAGCAGCCACTTATAATGTCAGGCAAATGTCCAGCATGTCGCTAGCGTGATGTGCAGCCAGGGACTTAATCCTACTCTAGAATTTCAAACACCGGATGGAAAGGTCAAAGTGACTTCTGCTGCTTCACCCATAGTACCCAGGCTGGAACTGACCGACATCTGTAAACGTTATCCGGCAGTCGTCGCCAATGATGGTGTCAGGCTGCAAGTGGCACCTGGTGAAATCCATGCAGTGCTGGGTGAAAATGGCGCGGGTAAATCGACGCTGATGAAGATCATCTTTGGTGCCGTCAAGCCTGATTCAGGCACGGTGCGCTGGAATGGCCAGGAAGTCAAAGTAGCGACACCGCAGGATGCGCGCAAGCTGGGCATCGCAATGGTGTTCCAGCATTTTTCGCTCTTCGATACGCTGACCGTGGCCGAGAACATCGCCCTCGGTCTGGACCAGAATGTGAATATGCTGGAGCTGGCCGAACAAATCGCCAAAACCGGTGAAAACTATGGTCTGGAACTGGAACCGCACCGCCATGTGCACACCTTGTCAGTCGGCGAACGGCAGCGCGTGGAAATCGTGCGCGCCCTGCTGACCAAACCGCAATTGTTGATACTCGATGAACCAACATCGGTACTGACGCCACAAGCGGTACAAAAACTGTTTGTCACCCTGCGCAAGATTGCATCCGAGGGTTGCAGCATTTTGTATATCAGCCACAAGCTCGATGAAATCCGCGAGCTATGCCATAGTGCCACCGTCATGCGTGCGGGCAAGGTCACCGGACATTGCGACCCGGCGCAGGAAACCGCTGCCAGCCTGTCGCGCATGATGATAGGTGCAGACTTGCCACCATCTGCCCATACCGAGCCAGTCACCCTGGGTGAATCACGTTTGCGCATCAGGCAATTGAGCCTGCCCAAGGCACATGCCTTTGCCACGGCCCTCGAAGACATACAACTGGAATTATTTGGTGGTGAAATCGTTGGCATTGCTGGTGTGTCCGGCAATGGCCAGCAAGAACTGCTGGCTGCCTTGTCCGGTGAAGACAGGCGCGCTGCGCCGCAAATGATAGAACTGAAAGGCAAACCAGTAGGCAACCGTGGCCCTGAAAGTCGGCGCAAGCTGGGCCAGAGCCTGGTGCCCGAAGAAAGACTGGGCCGTGGCGCGGTACCAGAGATGAGCCTCACCAGCAATATGCTGCTGTCACACCAGCATGCACCCTTCGTCAACAAGGGGATGATCAATTTTCGCCATACGATACAGGCGGCGGCTGACATCATCGCCCGCTTCCGCGTCAAGGCGGGTGGGCCGGAGGCACTGGCCCGCAGCCTGTCGGGTGGCAATCTGCAAAAGTTTATTGTGGGCCGCGAAATCACGCGCCAGCCGGATGTCTTCATCGTCGCCCAGCCAACCTGGGGTGTCGATGTGGGGGCGGCAGCGCAAATCCATGATGAGATACGCAAGCTCAAGCAAGCTGGTTGCGCAGTGCTGGTGATTTCGGAAGAACTCGATGAATTGTTTGAATTATGTGACCGCATGCATGTCATTGCCAAGGGCCGTTTGTCGCCATCGATAGCAACCGCCAGCGCGACCAGGGAAAAGATAGGATTGTGGATGAGTGGTTTGTGGGAAGAATGGACAACAGCAGAAACTGTGTCCCTCGGTAAAACCGGTGGCAGCGGCAGCCGCAAGAAAAGAAATGAAAAGAACGAACGGGGTGAGCATGCTTAAGCTGGAATTACGTGCGGCCAGCTCGCGCAGCATGGCCTACCTTTCTCCTGTGCTGGCTTTATTGCTGACCATCTTTTTTGGTGCCTTGCTATTCATGGCACTGGGGAAAAACCCTTGGACTGGCCTGCAGGTATTTTTGATAGAACCGATACGCAACAAGGCTGCCATCGCCGAATTATTATTGAAGACCACGCCACTGGTCTTGTGCGCGCTGGGGCTGTCGGTCTGCTATCGTGCCAATGTCTGGAACATCGGTGCAGAAGGGCAGTTGATCGCCGGTGGTTTGGCCGCTGGCAGCACCATACTGTTTTTTGATACTGGCACACCGGGCTTGTCGGGCGGCATGGTCTTGTTGCTGGCAACTTGCGCGGGTGTGGTCGGCGGAGCATTGTGGGCATCCATCACAGCCTTGTTGCGTGATCGCTTCAATGCCAATGAGATTTTGGTGTCGCTGATGCTGACTTATATCGCGCAGTTGCTGCTGATGTATGCCGTCAATGGCCCGCTGAAAGATCCTCATGGCATGAACTTTCCGCAGTCCAAGGTATTTTCCAGCGATTATCTGTTGCCGCATCTGTTCTCCGGCAGTCGCCTGCATATAGGCTTTATCGTCATGCTGGTCGCCAGTGTTTTGATGGCAGTGTTTGTGTATCGCAGCTTTGCTGGCTACAGGTTGACGGTTGGTGGGCTGGCACCACTGGCGGCACGTTATGCCGGTTTCTCCAGCCGCCGTGCCTTGTGGACATCATTGCTGATTTCTGGCGGTTTCGCGGGCATGGCAGGTGCATTTGAAGTGGCCGGCCCCATAGGCCAGGTCCTGCCGTCTATCTCACCCGGTTATGGCTTTGCCGCCATCATCGTGGCCTTCATTGGTCGTTTGAATCCCATAGGCACTATCTTTGGTGGCCTGGTGCTGTCGCTGTTTTACCTCGGTGGTGAGATGGCGCAATCGCGCCTCGGTCTGCCTTCTGCCATCACTGGCCTGTTCCAGGGCATGCTGCTGTTCTTGCTGCTGGCTTGCGACACCCTGATCAATTACCGCCTGCGTTGGCAGAAATAAGCGACCATGGAAAATTTTGCTGCACTTATCGCCGCCTCCATCAATTCTGGCACACCACTGCTGATCGCCGCTTTGGGCCTGCTGATCAATGAGCGTGCAGGCGTGCTCAATCTTGGTGCCGAGGGCATGATGCTGGTGGCCGCCATCACCGGCTTTGCCGTGGCCCACCAGACCCATATGCCATGGCTGGGTTTTGTCGCTGGTGCAATTGCCGGCATGCTGATGGCGACACTGTTTGCCTGGCTGGCACTGGTGCTGGTCACCAATCAGGTGGCAACTGGCCTGGCCTTGTCCATCTTTGGTGCTGGCCTGTCAGCTTTCATAGGGCAATCTTTCGTCGGTCAATCGTTGCCTGCAGGGCCGCATGGCATACCGTTTTTATCAGATATCCCCTTCCTCGGTAAAGCCTTGTTTGACCAGCATCTGGCCGTGTATTTTGGCCTCTTGCTGTGCGGCGGCATTATCTGGTTCTTGTACCGCAGCCGCGCTGGCCTGGTCTTGCAGGCAGTAGGTGAATCGCCAGAATCTGCCCATGCACTAGGTTACCCTGTGCGCAAAATACGTTATCTGGCGCTGCTGTTCAGCGGTGCCTGCTGTGGCATCGCTGGCGCTTACCTGTCAGTCGTCTACACGCCGATGTGGGTGGAAGGTCTGGTTGCAGGGCGCGGCTGGATCGCACTGGCGCTGACGACCTTTGCCACCTGGCGTCCGGCACGGGTCTTGCTGGGTGCTTTACTGTTTGGTAGCGTGACGATCTTGCAATTCCATTTCCAGGCGATAGGTATCGCCCTGCCATCGGAAATTTTATCCATGCTGCCGTATCTGGCAACTATAGTCGTGCTGGTGCTGATCTCGCGTAATCCTGACTGGATACGCCTGAACATGCCTGCCTCCCTGGGCAAACCTTTCCGTCCGGGGGCTGCCTGAGTCTGTATTTATTTGCGTGTCTATTGATGTCATTTGCTGTGCGTTTTTTTGATTAAAACTGAAAATCAAACCAAGGAAGCTATCCATGAAAATCTCTCGCAGAAAAACCCTGGCAGCCGCGCTGTCCCTGGCTATCGTCGGTCTTGCTGGCTGTAGCCCAAAAGAAGAAAGCAAATCTGCCAGCGCCAGTGCCGCAGCACCTGCGCCAGCCAGCAGCGCTGCCGCCCCAGCCGCTGCCGAGCCTTTGAAAGTCGCTTTTGTGTATGTAGGTCCGGTTGGCGATGCAGGCTGGACTTATGCCCATGATGCAGGCCGCAAGGCAGTCGAAGCCAAGTTTGGTGACAAAGTGAAAACCAGCTTCGTTGAAAACGTACCAGAAAGCGCAGCAGACGCAGAGCGCGTGATCCGCGACCTGGCCAATCAGGGTAACAAAGTCATCTTTGGCACCACCTTTGGCTATATGGAAGCCATGCTAAAAGTCGCCAAGGATTTTCCTGATGTGAAATTTGAACATGCGACTGGCTACAAAACTGCCGACAATATGGCGCAATATGATGTGCGCACTTATGAAGGTGCGTACCTCGCCGGTGTGGCCGCAGGCAAGATGAGCAAGTCTGGCAAGCTGGGTGTGGTTGCCTCCATCCCTATTCCTGAAGTACTGCGCAATATCAATTCCTTCACGCTAGGTGCCCGCTCAGTCAACCCCAAAGCCACTACCAAGGTAGTCTGGGTCAACAAATGGTTTGATCCGGGCAAGGAACGCGAAGCCGCCTCTACCTTGATAGGCCAGGGCGTGGATGTGCTCATGCAAAACACTGACTCTGCCGCGGTCGTACAAACGGCAGAAGAAAAAGGCGTGTATGCCTTTGGCTGGGACAGCGACATGAGCAAGTTCGGCGCCAAAGCCCACCTGGCAGCATCGGTCATAGACTGGGGTGTGTACTACACCAAGCGCGTGGATGAAGTGCTCAACAAAACATGGAAATCAGACACCACCTGGTGGGGCTTGAAAGAAAACATGATAGACCTGAAAGCCTTCAACGCCAGCCTGTCAGATGAAGTCAAAAAACTCATTGCCGACAAACGCCAGGGCGTCATCGACGGCACAGGCCCAATCTGGAAAGGCCCGGTCAAGGACAATACCGGCAAGGAAGTGCTGGGCAAGGATGCAGTGGCTGATGACAAGTTCCTGCATGACATCAAGTTTTATGTGGAGGGTGTAGAGGGCAAAGTTCCGGGTTAAATCACAGACAACTTGATTGAACCAGCCTTCCCACTGTTTCATGCAAAAGCACGAGCAGTTAGTTGACTGAAATTGAAGATACCTCCAGCCAATCACTGGAGGTATCTTTATTTTTATCTGCTCGCTGCAACTCATCACGAATCGCAGGGATGCTATGGCATCACATAAATCCCGTGTGACTCGCAGAATCAGACACTTTACATAGTAAATTAATTAATAATTTGTACATCATCGATACGTGGTACATTGAATTGCAGTCTTTTTAATCTTCACCAGTCTCACTATTCGTGCAGCGTTTTTTCGCGATGATGTTCCAAAGACAAAATCTCCCATAGTTACATACACAAGTATTGAGTAACATCAAATCGGGAGTGCTATTGAATACCTCAAACACACAGTCATTGGCGAAATCCCTGACTGGCATACGCGGCCTTGATGAAATCACCGAGGGTGGGTTGCCCAAGGGGCGCCCCAGTCTGATATGTGGCAATGCCGGGTGCGGCAAGACCATCCTGGGCATGGAATTCTTGCTGCATGGCGCGCTCGATTATGGCGAACCCGGTGTCTTTGTTTCATTTGAAGAAACCGATGAAGACCTGGCCAGCAATTTCAATACCTTGGGCTATGATCTCAGGGATCTGGATACCCGGAAGCTATTATCAATTGAGTATATCTACATAGAACGCAGTGAGATAGAAGAAGCTGGTGACTATAATCTGGACGGGCTTTTCATACGGCTAGGCCAGGCGATTGATGCAATTGGCGCGAAAAGAATAGTACTCGATACCATAGAAGTGCTATTTGGCGGCTTGTCCAATACAGCTATCCTGCGCGCAGAATTACGCCGCCTGTTCAGGTGGCTCAAGGAAAAAGGCGTGACGGCCATCGTCACTGGTGAACGCGGCGAGCGTACCCTGACGCGTTATGGCCTGGAAGAATATGTGGCCGATTGCGTGATCCTGCTTGATCTCAGGGTTGAAGAACAGATTGCCACACGGCGTCTGCGCATAGTCAAATACCGTGGCAGTGAACATGGTGCCAATGAATACCCCTTCCTCATCGACAAGCAGGGCATCTCGATATTGCCGATCACCTCGCTTGGCCTTGATCACACAGTATCAGATGAAAGAATTTCCAGCGGGATTCCGCGCCTAGACACTATGCTCAGCGGAGAAGGCTATTTCCGTGGCAGCTCCATTCTGGTATCCGGCACTGCTGGCTCAGGCAAAAGCAGTGTCGCTGCCAAATTCGTGGAAGCGGCCTGTAGCCGTGGCGAAAACTGCCTGTACTTTGCCTTTGAAGAATCGCCACAACAAATCATGCGTAATATGCTCTCCATAGGGATAGATCTTGCCCCTTGGGTAGAACGCGGGCTGTTGCGTTTTCATGCATCACGACCTTCTGTACATGGGCTGGAAATGCATTTGGTCACCATGCACAAACTGATACTTGAATGCAATCCTGCCCATGTCGTGGTGGACCCGATATCGGCTCTGACCGTGGTTGGTTCAGACACTGAAGCCAAATCAATGCTGACGCGCCTGATCGACTTTCTCAAGACCCGCAAGGTGACGACTATGCTGACTGGCTTAACTCATGTCGGCGACAAGCTGGAAGCAAGCAATGAAGAGATTCCATCCCTGATCGATACCTGGATAAGTTTGCGTGATATTGAGCATCAGGGCGAACGTAATCGCGGCATGTACATCTTGAAATCACGCGGCATGGCGCATTCCAACCAGATTCGCGAATTCATTTTGAGTAACAAGGGCATAGACTTGTTCGATGTCTATCTGGGTCCGAAAGGTGTGCTGACTGGCGCTGCCCGTGTCGGACAGGAAGCACTTGACAGATCCAATGTCGTCTCACGTCAGCATGACATACAGCGCAAGAAGCGCGAATATGAACATAAGCGACAGGCGCTGGAAGCCAATATTGCGGCACTGCGCGAAGAATTTGATACTGCCACCGAAATCATAGAAAGCCTTTCAGAAGAAGAAAAGCAAAGGGATGCAGTCATCATTCATGACCGTGCCGATATGGCAAAACTAAGACGTGCTGATTTGACTGTTCTTTAGAAAAGAGGCTTACACCATGCTTGAATTAATGACAGTAACTGGAAAAATGCCGCTATCAATGACTAATACTGAGAGTAAGAAATGGATGCTACGTCTTTACGTAGCAGGCCAGACCCATAAATCCGTCATCGCGCGCGCCAATCTCCACAGAATTTGCGAGCAGCATATGCCAGATAAATATCATGTCGACGTCATCGATTTACTGGAAAACCCGCAGTTGGCCAAGGGAGATCAGATTCTTGCCATCCCCACCCTGGTGCGTGACACGCCTACACCCATGAGAAAAATCATTGGCGATCTGTCCAATACCGAAAGAGTATTAATGGGACTGGATGTTCATCCTGAAGATACGTAAGCAGGCGCAAAAAGTGCCGCTATGACCCTTGCCCTTTGTCCTGACTGTCCGGTACACACAGCAATGCGTGCAGAACATCTGTTCGAAGAGCATGGGATGCACATGATGTTTGAACTGTGGATCTTTATCACACCCTCTTTTCAGAAAGTGAGAGGTGTGATTGTAACGGCGACGTTGGTACAGGAATTTATACTTCTATCAAAGTCGTGATTGACGAGATGCCTGACACACCGTGTCTGCTGCACGAAGTTGATCAAAGGGAGTACCTATGAACATTGCTTCAAGCGTGCGTCATTTACTGCCGGATTCATCCGCTGAAATGGACAGTTTGCGTGCGCGCCTGCGCGAAGCAGAAGAAACCCTGGATGCCATACGCTATGGACGCGTTGACGCCCTGGTGATATCGAAAAATGACGAAGAAAAGATTTTCACCCTGCAAGGCGCTGAACATACTTATCGCATGATGGTCGAAGCGATGAACGAAGGTGTGATAACGCTGGCGAGTGATGGGACCATACTGTATTGCAATCGCTGTTTCTCCGATATGCTGAAAATCCCCCTGGACAAGATCGCCGGGAATTTATTGCAGAAATATGTTGCACCGTCCAATATTGCCATAGTCGAAAAAATGCTACAGGGTATCGAAACCGAAAAAGCGGAGATATGGCTGCTCGATGCCGATGGCAAGGACCTGCCAGTTTTTCTGTCGCCGCAGATATTGCAAATCAAGGATGAACCAACCGTCATCTACATGGTTGCCATGGATTTGACCTCTCACAAACAATACGAGGCCAGACTGGAATATCAGGCAAACTATGATGCCTTGACTGGCCTGGCAAACAGGAACCGCCTGCATGATCGCCTGAAGCAGGCTATCGTATCTGCAGAGCGCTATAAACATCAGGTCACGGTGGCTTTTATCGACGTCGACCTGTTCAAATTCATCAACGACAGTCTTGGTCATCATGTGGGCGATGAATTGCTCAAGGCCGTGGCTGCACGATTGAAATCCTGTATGCGCGAAAATGACACGGTGGCCCGCCACGGCGGTGATGAATTCGTGGTGGTGATTGATCATTCAGATGAGGCCGTCATTTCCTTGCTGATGTCGAGGATACTGGCTTCGGTCGCTGAACCCATCATGATAGAAGAGCGTGAATTGCAGGTTACCTGCAGCATCGGTTTCAGTCTCTATCCTATCGATGGCCTGGATGCCGACACGCTCCTGAAAAATGCCGATGCGGCGATGTATCGTGCCAAGGAGCAAGGACGCAACAATGTGCAATTTTATACAGAAGAATTGAATCAGAAAATACGCAAAAGACTCTCGATGGAATCCATGCTGCGGCATGCATTGGAGCGTGACGAATTTTTCCTGCAATACCAGCCCCAGGTTTCCCTGCAAACAGGAGCAATCGTTGGCGTCGAGGCATTGATACGATGGAATCATGCATCAGAAGGGATAATTTCACCAGTAGACTTTATTCCCCTGGCAGAAGAACTGGGCCTGATCGTCCCCATAGGTGAATGGGTACTCCGCACTGCCTGCGCACAAATGCAGGCGTGGCATCAAGCCGGTTTTCCCAAGATCAGCATTGCAGTCAATCTGTCCGCACGTCAATTCAAGCAACATGATCTGGCAGAAGTCATTGCCCGCATATTGCACGAGACTGGCCTTGACCCAGCTTACCTGGATCTTGAACTTACCGAAAGCATGGTGATGCACAATGTTGAGTCAGCGGTTGCGACGCTGAACAAACTCAAGCATATGGGTATCAAGTTGTCTATCGACGATTTTGGAACAGGGTATTCGAGCCTGAATTATCTGAAACGCTTCCCTATCGATTTTTTAAAAATCGATAAATCTTTCGTCAAGGACATCACCAGTGAACCAGATGACGCCGCAATTGCCTGTTCCATCATTGCTTTGGCACACAGTCTCAGGCTAAAAGTGATTGCCGAAGGTGTAGAAACTGAAGGCCAGCTTGCCTACCTTGCATCTCATTCTTGTGATGCAATACAAGGTTATTATTTTAGCCGCCCAATGTCGCCCGCAGCATGCGAACAATTTTTCTCGCAGGACAAACAACTAACAATAAGTCTGGAAAAAAAATCCACTCTCAGAAAAACAATGCTGATTGTTGATGATGAAGTCAATATGGTATCGTCGCTACGACGCCTTTTTCGCCCCGATCATTATCATATCCTTGCCGCTTCAACCGCCAGCGCTGCATTCGAATTACTGGCTTTGCATGACGTACAGGTTGTCATTTCTGATAATCGCATGACAGGCATGACTGGTACTGAATTCTTGAGCAAGGTCAGGGATCTCTACCCGGATACTATCCGCATCATGCTTTCGGGTTATACCAATCTCGATTCCATCATCACTGCCATCAATTGCGGAGCCATTTACCGATTTTTTACCAAACCCTGGGACGATGTCATTCTGCGCAAGGACATACGCGAAGCATTCGAACACCACGGGCTCCTACACGAAACCAAATCATGTAAGTGAGGCATGCCTTACACCATCACCTTGGCCGAAGCCTCCGCCACTATCCTTCTCAGCCACTGCACTTCCGCCGCCGCATGCGCGCGTTCATGCCAGAGCATGAAGAACTTCATCCTGGGAACGGTGATCGGCATGGGCAAAACTTCTATTGGCCAGTCTCTGGCGCATTGCACGGCGAAGCTGCGGCTGGTGGTGAAGATGAGGTCGGTGCGTGAGAGTACATAGGGGACCATGCCAAAGTAAGGGATGGTCATCTGTATCTTGCGCTTCAGACCCAGCTCTGCCAGCGCCGTGTCAATGATGCTGCGGTGGCCCATCATGTAGGGGGTGGGAGCCAGGTGAGCCATTTCCAGATAGTATTTGATCGACAAACCCTTGCTGACTACCGGGTGTTTGCGATTCACCATGCACACCACTTCATCTTCAAACAATTGCGCCAGATGCAGGTGCGGTGGCAAGTCTGGCCAATTGCCGATGACGCAATCGAGTTCGCCACTTTCCAGGCCAGCGGTATAATCAAAACCAGCATTCAGGGCATGCACGGTCAGACCGGCATTGGGTGCCTGTTCGCGCAGCTTTTCTATGATCAGGGGAATAAGCAAGGCACTCAGGTAATCCGGCGCGCCGAGGTGGAATATGCGTTGGGTTGAAGCAGGCATGAAGGCCGGGGCCGGGCTGGCAATGCTTTCCAGCACGTTCAAACCCTGGCGTGCCAGCAACAAGAGTTCTTCGCCGCGCTCAGTCGCGGTCATGCCGTTTTTACCGCGCACCAGGATGGCGTCACCAGTGATTTCGCGCAGCCGTTTCAGCATATTGCTGATGGCGGGTTGTGATTGCCCCAGCTTCATGGCTGTGCGGGTAACACTGCGCTCAGTCAGCAGGGTATGCAGGACGCGCAATAGATTGGTGTCGAGCTGATCCATCAAACGCTGGTTCATGCTGCGGCCTCAGCTGAGGGAGATGAGGGAGATGAGGGTAAAGGCAGGGGCAGAGGCAATACGTCACCATCAACAAACACCAGTATCTGGCCAGATCCACATTGCGTCCAGCTTTCATTGGTGGTCAGGGGTTCGGTGACGATGATGGCGACCTTGTCGGCAGGGGTGGTCACTTGAGAAAAATCCACGGCCACATCTTCATCCGTCAAGGCTGCTGTGCTGAAAGGATGCTGGCGCACGATGTAATAAAGCTTGGTCGAACAATGGGTGAACAGGGCTTCACCATTCGACAGCATCATGTTGAAGGTGCCATAACCCGCAATCTCTGCGGTGATCTCATGCATGAACTGGGCCAGTTGTTGCACGGATGGCAATTGCTCGCCAAAGTGGCGGCGCATGCGTTGCAGCAGGTAACAGAATGCACGCTCACTGTCGGTATTGCCAACAGGCTGGAAGCTGCCATCCAGCACAGGCGCAAATTCCTTCAAATCGCCATTATGGGCAAATACCCAGTAACGTCCCCAGCATTCGCGCACGAAGGGGTGGCAGTTTTCCAGGCTGACCTGGCCCTGGGTTGCCTTGCGTATGTGGGCGATGACATTCTTGGATTTGATGGGATAGCGTTTGATGAGCTCAGCCACCGGTGATTCCACCGCTGACTGGTGATCGACAAACAGGCGTACGCCGCTACCTTCAAAGAAAGCGATGCCCCAGCCGTCCTTGTGCTCGTCCGTCAAACCGCCGCGTGTTGCAAACCCGGTAAAACTGAAGACGATATCAGTTGGGGTATTGCAGTTCATTCCTAGTAATTGACACATGATGCATATAGTGAAAACAGTTTGTACATACCTTACCATAGGCAAACCCGCTTATTATTCCCATCTATATAAGATTTTGAAGTTTGCTTATGTTATTTGCGACCAGCTTTGATGGCAAAACAACGATCAACAGCATAAGCAGGCAATACCAGCCTGAAAAAATGCCACTTTAAAGATGCCAGTGGTAAATGTTTTACATTTTGACCGTAGACTAAGCCCATATTGAGGCAGATAATCTGAACATGGCCTGAAATCAGGCTGATAAAGGAATAATCATGCAAAATTTCAGCACCGATGCCTTATTGCTGGCAGTACCTGAATTAAAGGATGTTGCGCCCAAACACTACCCTGAACTGGTGTTACTGGCTGCGCAGAAAACATTCAAGACACGCAAGCCATTCTGGCGTGAATTCATGACGGCTTTGACAATATTCGCCGCGATTTATCTATCGAACCGCATCGCTGCCCCAGACTCGATATGGATTAGCTGCGTGCTTACTGTAGGCCTGGCCCTTGTTTCCATGTTTGCGATTGATCTGGTGTACTTCCGCAAGTTAAAGCCAGCGATCATTGACAGGCTTGCCAAGATCAAACCTGGTACGAAAGAGTAAGCGCAGAGTAAACGCAGTTCAGGCCTCAGGCCTCAAATCTGAAGTCTCAGGCCTGAGGTTGCAAATTTCAGGTTTCAGGTTTTGATGGCAAACACTTTTTGAAATTCACGTTTGCCCTTGCTGGTCAGTGCCAATGCCCGGCTGTCAAGGTCACGCTCCAGCCAGGCGCGGTTTAGCAGCAAATTCAATAATGCCGCCCCCAAAGCGCCACCCAGATGCGGTGTGCGCTCACTCCAGTCCAGACATGAACAGGCGAAACGCCGTCTGGCCTTGCGGGTAGTGGCGATATCCAGACCCAGTTCTTCCAGGCCCTTACTGCCTGTACTTGTCAATTCATAGGCGGTTTCCTCACCATCCACAGGCCTGATCCAGGCTTGCTGCATCAAATAATCATGCACACCCACAGCCACCTCGCCCGCCATATGGTCATAGCAAGTACGCGCCTTGCGCAGACGGTCTGGCGTATTGGGTACAAAACGTGATTTGGGCAGACCGGCGATCAGCAGCAGGGATTCCAGCGCAATCGCGACTTCATTGCTGGCGAGCTGGTAATAGCGATGTTTGCCCTGCGCCACCACATTCACCAGATGTTGTTCCAGCAATTTGCTCAAATGCACACTGGCAGTGGAGGGGCTGACCTCGGCCACTACAGCCAGCTCAGTGCTGGTGCGGGCACGCCCATCCATCAGGCTGCACAGCATGCGGGCGCGGGCAGGCTCGGCAATGGCACCGGCCAACTTGGCTAATTGGGTATCGGCGTATTCTATATTGGTGGAATTTTCTGCATTCATAGTTTGATGGTAGACGAATTGTTCAATGCAAACAAGTCCTATACTGCATTTCATTGCCTAACCATCAGCCCTGCCATGACACAGCCTATCACTATCCTGAATGCCGCTTGCCACCCTGACCCATACCCGTATTACGCCAGCCTGCGTGAAGGGCCGGCATTGGTTTTTGATACAGGACTCAAATGCTGGATAGCCAGCCGTGCCGCAGTCGTACAGCAAGTACTGGAATCACCTGCTTGTGCCGTCAGGCCAGTTGCAGAAGCTGTGCCGCGCAATATTGTCAGTGGTTCGGCAGGCGAAGTATTTTCACACCTGGTACGCATGAATGAAGGCCAGGCACATGCTCTTCCCAAACAGGTAATACAAAGCTCGCTGCGTAAACTCGATTTGTCTGACATCGCTGCGTATACGCAGCAGCACGCCGCCAAGCTCACCAGCAAATATGATGTAAGGACAGGAAACGGGCTGACACAATATCTGTTAGCCTTGCCTGTCCACGTCATGGGCAGTGTACTTGGATTTGAAGAAGATGCCCTGCCTGCCCTGGCAAGCTGGATGGCAGATTTCGTGCGCTGCCTTTCGCCCTTGAGCACAGCAGAACAAATCGATGCGGCACATGTGGCAGCAAAGGCTTTGCAAAACAGCTTCCGCCAACTGCTACAGGACAGCCAGGCAAAACCGCATGGATTTTTGGCAGGCCTGCAAAGCGAAGCTGGTCAATTTGGCTGGCACCATGCTGATAGCATCTTGTCCAACCTCATAGGCTTGCTGTCGCAAACGTATGAAGCCACTGCTGGCCTGGCAGGCAATAGCCTCATTGCTTTGCAAGCTCACCCTGACATATTGAAAAACCTGCGTGACGGTGGCGCAGATTTTCCACGAAAATTAAGCGAGCTGGTAGCCGAAGTCGCCCGCTACGACGCATCAGTGCAAAACACCAGACGCTTCGTCAACCAGGCTTGCGAAATCGCAGGGCAAAGCCTGCAAGCGGGAGACGTGATTGTCGTCTTGCTGGCGGCTGCCAATCGCGATGCTGCAGCCAATGCCGATCCTGATACTTTGCAACTGGACAGACCAGACAGAAAAGTTTTCACTTTCGGCCATGGTCGCCACGCCTGCCCAGGTCAACACATTGCCGAACTGATCGTAGTCCTTTGTCTGCAACACCTGCTGAGCATATCTGTATTTGATTTTTCTACTTTGCGCTGGACATACCGGCCTTCGCTGAATGGCCGCATCCCCGTATTTACACATCACATACACAATCAGGAGACCACATGATAGCCGTAATTTTTGAAGTCATACCGCATGCAGAAAACAAGCAGGAATACCTGGATATCGCAGCCGGGCTTGCACCCTTGCTCAAGGAAATGGATGGCTTCATTTCAATCGAGCGTTTCCAGAGCCTGACCGATCCCACCAAGATTTTGTCCCTGTCATTCTGGCGTGATGAAGCTGCAGTCGCCAACTGGCGCAATACCGAAGAACACAGGGCTGCACAGTCGCAAGGACGCGGTCACGTCTTCGCAGCTTACCGTTTGCGTATTGCATCGGTAGTGCGTGACTATGGCTTGCTGGAGCGTGAACAGGCACCGGCAGACAGTCGCCATGTGCATGGCTAATGCAATTAAGTGCACTCCAGATTGATGACGTAGTATCCCGCCAAACCAGAAACAATTTTTATATCAATAGGGCTTACGCAAAATCGTCCCAGCAAGGCGTCAGCGACGAAGACAGTACTTTAGTACGTGGCTCCTAGGAGAGGTGCTGCAACGCAGCTGGGGCGGTTTTTCGGAAGTCTTAATCAAGAGAGAATATCAACATGTCTGAACTACAGCTCTACCTGAATACGCATTTCCTGAACAAGGCACAATTCGCAGCGGCCTGTGCCATTTCTGAAGCAGAATTAAATGATTTGCTGGCAGCCAAAATACTGCCCGGCCCTTCTTATGTCATCTCAGAAAAAGCCACCATCAACTCTGCCGTATTTGGTGAGTCAGATGCCACCGATACTGTTGCAGGTGACTATTTTCGTGACTGCCATACCGTCTGGTGTGGCAGGGCAAAACAACTGGTGGCCGAACACGGATGGACAGCCGCACCAGAATTGATGAAGCAAAAATTCATGCGTGACTATATCGCTGCGCTGACAGAATTGAATACCAGTACATGGCATCTGCAAGACTGTTTCGAAACAGATGGCTCAGTAAACATGGCGGGGCTGGCGGAGAATGCAGAACTCCATTGGAAGCATTTTTTGCTTGGCACCTTTGGTATCTGTACGGCCAACCCAGTTTCTGCAAGCGAGATTGCACGCAAAGGCGTCTTGCAAGAAAAGCTTAGTCACCTGACAGCAAATGGCAGCATGACTGAATTCAGTGTCGCTGAAGCAAGAGCCATCTTGCCGGTCGTTGATGCCTTTGCTGAGGTCGTCATGTGGTTTTCACCGGCAGAATATGCGCGCTCCAGCCGCAAACGCCTCGTCGATGATATGCGACCGCGCCTACAGGCTGCGATGGCAGCATAAGCTCTGCAATGCAATCAGGGTAGTTTTATTCAATACACAGCAAGCGTAGCCCGGTATAAATCTGTCTGCCGACTCACTTATACGGACTACGCTCATGCTCAACGTCAATCTCTACCTCTCCATGGCCGCCTTTGCGCTGGCCGCTTCGATCTCCCCTGGCCCGGTGAATATCGTTGCATTACGCTCGGGCACGCAATTTGGTTTTCGTGCCAGCCTGGCGCATGTCAGTGGTGCCACCATAGGTTTTACCGTCTTGTTATTCCTGACTGGCCTGGGCCTGCATGAGCTCTTGCTTGTCATGCCCGCACTGACAAAAATCATACAATGGGCAGGCGTCGCTTTCCTGCTGTTCCTGGCTTACAAGCTGGCTGTCGATAACGGGCAGTTGGAAGTCGATGAAAATGGTAAAGGCCCCTCTGCCTGGTATGGTGCGCTCATGCAATGGCTTAATCCCAAAGCCTGGCTGGCATCCATTGCAGGCATGGGTGCTTATGCAGCGAATGGTGACACCAGCATGGTGTGGCATTTCACCATCATCTATTTCTTCATTTGCTATGCATCGATAGCAGCCTGGGCATATGCAGGTACGGCCTTGCGCCAGCTATTCAAAAAGCCTGCACTGATGCGTGCCTTTAACCGCAGTCTTGCTGTGATGTTATTGATCAGTGCAGTGTATTTAGTGCTGAGTTGAGCCAGATTTCAAGCCTGGTACTGTCCTGGCGTTGCTGCCAGCAGGCGTTTGAAGACACGCTGGAAATGTGCTTGGTCAGCAAAGCCTGCTTCCAGCGCGGCATCAGCAATGGTCGCACCTTGTCTCAATTTTTCTTGCGCATATTGCACGCGGCGATTGATCAGGTAGGCATGCGGCGTCATGTCATATTGCTTTTTGAAAGCGCGGAATAAATAGGAAGCCGACAAGCCTGCGAAGGCAGAAATATCATCCAGGCTCAGGTCTTGCGTACAGTGTTCATGGATAAAATCGGCGGCCAGCTTGAGTCTGGTATTTTCCAGGTGCAGCTCTGCTGGCGCAGACTGCAAGAGTCCATGCAATTCAGAAAAATACTGGATTACACTACCCTGCTTGCTGATGAGTTCAGCCTCTGGATCTATCAGGGTTTGATATAAATCGAGCAGGCCTTCGTACAAGAGAACATCGTCAGACACTGCACTGGTATAAGCACAAAATTCTGACTTTTTTTCTTGCCCCAATTCAGCCTGCAAAGCTGCCAGCCAGTTGGCATCGACATACAACATGCAAAAAGACCAGGGCAAATCATCGACGGGCTTACAGACATGCACCTGCCCCGGATTGATGATCACCAGTTGGCCTGCATGCACATGATGTTGATTACCAGCCATGACAAAATTGCTGGCACCCGCAGTCACCGCACCTATGCTGAAAGTCTCGTGTGCGTGCCTGTCATAACTGGCTGAACGCCCTTCTGCCAGATAACGCGCCTCGATAAACGGCAGTCTGTCATCGCGCCAGAAGCGCGGGACAGTCTCTGCAAGTGTCTTGAGTTGCGTATCGAGTTGCGCCATGTCTGGTGTCGTTGCTTATTTACCGATACAGAACCGCGAGAAAATCACACCCAGCAAATCATCGGAAGTAAATTCACCAGTGATGCTGTTCAAACGGTCTTGTGTCAAACGCAGTTCTTCAGCAAATAAATCGAGTGACTGGTCGTTTTGCGCGGCGTATTCGGCTGCGTTTTGCAGATGTTCATGCGCGTGCTTGAGGGCGATCAGATGACGTTCGCGGGCAAGGTAAAGTGATTCACCGGTTTGCTCCCAACCGGCAATGCGCAGCAATTCCTTGCGCAACAGATCTATGCCTATGTGTTCATGCGCTGACAGATAAATATGCGTGGCATCTGACATTTCATCAACGCTGGCATGGTGGCCGGACAAGTCTATCTTGTTCCAGATGCGTATCACTGGCACGCCATCAGGGAAGCGGGCGACGATGGCGTCGTCAGCACGGGTCGGGCCGCGGCTGGCGTCAAGCAGGTGCAGGATCACATCGGCTTTTTCCACTTCTGCCCAAGTGCGTTCTATTCCTATGCGCTCTACTGTATCGATGGCATTAGCGACCTGACCTTCTTCGACTTCATCATGCTCGTGGCGTATGCCAGCTGTGTCGATGATATTGAGCGGTATGCCTTCGATATGGATAGTCTCGGTCACCTTGTCGCGGGTAGTACCGGCGACGGGGGTGACGATGGCGACATCATCGCCAGCCAGCACATTCAGCAGGGATGATTTGCCGACGTTAGGCTGGCCTGCCAGCACCACATTCAAACCGGCGCGCAGCAAGGCACCTTGCGCCGCTTGCTCGAACACTTTTTGCAGGGCGGCTTGTATCGTCGCTAACTGGCCACGGGCATTCGATTTTTCCAGGAAGTCGATTTCTTCTTCAGGGAAATCCAGCGTCGCTTCTACCAGCATGCGCAGGTGCACGACTTTTTCTACCAGAGCATGAATGACTTTGGAAAAAGCGCCAGACAGGGATTGCGATGCCGATTTGGCTGCAGCTTCTGTCGATGCTTCGATCAGATCTGATACGGCTTCAGCCTGCGCCAGATCCAGCTTGTCATTCAGAAAAGCACGCTGGGTGAATTCACCCGGCTCCGCCAGCCGCAAACCTGCATCCTTGCCAGCTTCCAGACAGCGCGACAGCAGCATTTGCATGACCACAGGGCCGCCATGGCCTTGCAGCTCCAGCACATCTTCACCGGTATATGAATGGGGTGCCTTGAAATAAATGGCGATGCCCTGATCGATGATGGAGCCATCTGCCTGGGTAAACGGCAGGTAACTCGCATGACGCGGCTTGAATTGGGTATTGCCAAACAGGGCAGTGACAACAGGAGCAAGGTCCTTGCCGGAAATGCGCACTACACCTATGCCACCACGTCCGGGGGCGGTGGCAATGGCAGCGATGGGAATGGGTTCGTAGATCATGTTGAAATTCTATCTGTGCTTGCACTCTATGGGTGCAAATTAGTCTGTGGGTTTGTGACGGAAATGCGACAGGGCGTATGTCCACAAAAGCAGAAATTGTAGGTTGGGCTACGCTTTACCAGCCCAACACTGGGCGCTTAAATAACGTATACCTTCGTACTCCTGCCTAGCGAGGCCCGGCCCAACACAGGGCCTTTAAATGACGTATACGTTTGTTGAGGCCCAGTGTTGGGCTGATACCCCGTAGCCCAACCTACATGTTAGGACGCAAATGCGGCAAGGTTTTGCTCAACAAATTACCCCATAAAAAAAGCCCGCAAGCAAACTTGCGGGCTTTCTCATTTGCTCAATTTTTACGCTTAAGCCTTATGCTCTGGCGGTATCAACTTATTGTTAATCACCCATTGCTGCGCAATCGACAAGATATTGTTGACTACCCAATACAATACCAAGCCGGACGGGAAGAAGAAGAACATGACCGAGAATGCCAGTGGCATGAACATCATCATCTTCGCCTGCATAGGATCAGCCGGGGCTGGGTTAAGCTTGGTGGTGATGAACATGGAAATCGCATACACCACTGGCAAAATATACCAAGGGTCAGGCGAAGTCAGGTCGGTGATCCAGCCCACCCATGGCGCGCCGCGCATTTCCACGCTGGCTTGCAAGACCCAATACAGTGCCAAAAAGACAGGCATCTGGATCAGGATAGGGAAGCAGCCGCCGAGAGGATTGATTTTCTCGGTTTTGTACAACTCCATCATAGCCTGGTTCATTTTTTGCGGATCGTTTTTGAAACGTTCGCGCACAGCCTGCATCTTCGGTGTTACCACCTTCATTTTTGCCATACTGCGATAACCGGCAGCCGACAAGGGGAACAAAGCCAGTTTGATGGCGATCGTGAAGACCACGATAGTCCAACCCCAGTTACCCAGCATTTTATGGATTTGTTCCATGACCCAGAACAAAGGCTTGGCGATGATGGTCAACACGCCATAGTCCTTGACCAGCTCAAAGCCAGGAGCAATCGCTTCCAGCTTGGCAGATTCTTGCGGACCAGAATACAGATGTGCATTCATGGTGACTGTTGCACCCGGTGCCACTGTGCCCATAGGCAAGACATTACCGACTGCATACAGATTGGTATCGACCTGCTTGGTGAAGATTTCACGCTTGGTTTTGTCTTGCGGGATGAAAGAAGACACAAAGAAATGCTGCAACATCGCTATCCAGCCATTGTCCGATGCTTTGGCATGGCCATCTGTACCCTTGGCGATTTTTTCAAAATCCAGTTTCTGGAATTTTTCTGCGTCTGTATATACAGCCGGTGCATAGAATTCGCCGCTGCCAGAGAACATGCCGCCGCTCTCAGGCTTGGTACCGTCATGCAGCAATTGCAGATACAGGGAAGGCGTGATCGCTGCCGCGCTGGTATTGGTCACATCATGACGGACGTCGATCAGGTACTCACCTTTTTTGAAGGTATAAGTCTTGGTCAGCTTGACGCCACTTTGCTCAGCTTCCAGCACCAGTTGCACCTGGTTGCCGCCTTCCAGGGTACGAACACCTGGTTTGGCAACAAAGCCGGATTTATGGTTAGGGAAAGCACCACCCAGCAAACCGGTTTGCGCCAGATAAGTGCGCTTGGCTGAATGATCAAACAAAACCATGTTTTTTGTATGATCTGTGCCATCTTTATGTTTCAGCAATTCCAGCTTTTTCAGCTCGCCACCAATGGTATCAATTTCTGCACGGATGACATCAGTAGTAATGGTAATGGTTTCACTCTTGATGACAGAGGCAGCGGCTGCATCAGTGCCTGCCAAGGCAGTGACATTTGCAGCAGCACTTGCACTGCCTGTTGCGCCGGCGGTGGCAGTATTACCGGCAGAAGCGCTGGCAGAAGCAGATGCACTGGCCACTTTTGGTGGCGGCGGAGCAAACATAGACGGTTTACCGCTATATACACCCCAACCATTCCAGAGCATGATCAGCGAGAAAGAGAAAATTACCCACAGGACGGTACGTTTGATATCCATTTGTGTATGTCAGGAAAGGGGAGAAGAATGTCCAGTGTGCTTGCCATCATGGCAGCACTGGGCAGATGTGGGGGCAGTTTGCGATTTTTCACTAGCGGGTGGCACATTATCCACGCCACCGGGGTGCCAGGGATGGCATTTGCACAAGCGCTTGCCTGCCAGCAAGCTTCCCTTGGCGGCACCGTGTATCTTGATGGCCTCTGCCGCATATTCAGAGCAGCTTGGATAAAAACGACAGTTCTGCCCCAACATGGGACTAATTGCCAGTTTATAAAATCTGAGCAACAGGAGCAGCAGGGTTTTCATCTCAAATGCCCTAAAGTTGACTTACAGGCAGCTTGGCACCAGCCAATGCGCAGGCCGGTGCCGCGAACAGACGCAGGATTTCCGCCCTGAGCTCACGCTTGAGCTGGGCGGTCGTCGCCGGCCCCGCCTTGCTATTAACAGGGCGGGACAGCCGCACGATGCAATCCACATTCAACAAGGCTGAATGGCGGAATATCTCGCGGGTGACACGCTTGATGGTATTGCGCGTCACTGCACGTGGCGCAAAACGCTTGGCGGCCACCACACCCAGACGGGCATGCGGCAAATCATTGGTTCTGGTGTACAGCACAAAATGCGCCGTCTTTTGCACGGGGCGCAAACGAAAAACGGATGAAAACTCATCCGTTTTAACGATGCGCCTGACGCGGGCAAAATCTGCGCCGCCTGCACCTGCCTGAACTGGCTCAGTTATATTATTGATCATGCGAATTCAGCAAGGCTGCGCAGATCAACGAACTGATAATCAAGCTGCCAGGCGTTTACGGCCTTTGGCGCGACGTGCGTTCAGAACAGCGCGGCCACCGCGGGTTGCCATGCGTGCGCGGAAACCGTGGGTGCGCTTGCGGCGAACGACGGAAGGTTGGTAAGTACGTTTCATGTTGGTCTCGCTAATTGAGCAATAAAAAAAATCGGAATTACGGATAAAGGCTGTCTTGGGTGCGACTTCGGCTTGCACATTTTCGTCAGGCCTTTCGCCTTTACTGCCCCAAAACCGCTGCTCATGGTGTTATGCATCAATCCATCAAAAAACCGATAATTAAAGCCGCACCAATAAAAGAGGGGTAGGGAACCCTGAATTAGACACCATTTTTGCTTTGCGTGTCAATCACTTAGCGCAAAAATTAATCAACCAAGGCACACCTATTGGTGCAATGCAAAGAATAAATTTAAACCCAAACCTGTGGATAACTCGGTCAAGCGGGGTTAAAATAGCGGATTAGCGCGGCACCGTTTTATGTCTTTAAGACAACTCACCCAGCGATAGAGACGCGAGTCTCTTGGTAAAACTCTCATTGAGTCTCTCTTTGCGCCTCTCATTGAGTCTTACCAATACTTACCAATATCGCACAGGTCAGAATTTAATTCGGCACCGCGCATTTGCATTTAATAATTAAAGTCATACATGGAAAATTTCTGGCAGGCCTGTTCGTCCCAACTTGAGCAAGAGCTTCCACCACAGCAATATAGCGCCTGGATCAAACCGCTATTCCCGCTTGACTTTGAAAACGGCAAGCTGCGCATCGCTGCGCCCAACCGTTTCAAACTGGACTGGGTCAAAGCCCAGTTCGCCAACCGCATCACCGACCTGGCTAACCAGTTCTGGGATGAAGAAGTGGAAGTACAGTTCGTGCTTGATCCGCGTGGCAACAGAAAGCCTGCTCCTGCAGCGGCGGCCGCGCCACGTTCACAAGGTTTGAATGCCGACCTTGATGCCCAGGGCAGCGTGCCAGAAATGATGTCCGAACCCGCCGCGCCAGAAGTATCACCACGCCGCGAACAAAGCCGTATTAATTCCGACCTGACTTTTGACAGCTTCGTTACCGGTAAGGCCAACCAGCTGGCACGCGCTGCAGCCATCCAGGTGGCCAATAATCCTGGCGTATCGTATAACCCGCTATTCCTGTATGGCGGCGTTGGCCTGGGTAAGACGCATTTGATACACGCCATTGGTAACCAGATCCTGGTTGATAACCCGAATGCCAAGATACGCTACATTCACGCTGAGCAATATGTACGCGACGTAGTAACCGCTTACCAGCGCAAGGGTTTTGATGAGTTCAAGCGCTATTACCATTCGCTGGATTTGTTGCTGATCGATGATATTCAATTCTTTGGCGGCAAGAGCCGTACACAAGAAGAATTCTTTTACGCCTTTGAAGCACTGATTGCCGCCAAGAAACAGATCATCATCACCAGTGATACTTACCCCAAAGAAATCACAGGCATGGATGACCGCCTGATTTCACGCTTTGACTCTGGCCTGACAGTCGCCATTGAACCGCCAGAGCTGGAAATGCGGGTCGCGATCTTGCTCAAAAAAGCCCATTCAGAAGGCGTGAATATTTCTGATGATGTCGCCTTCTTCGTCGCCAAGCATTTGCGCTCCAACGTGCGCGAGCTTGAAGGCGCATTGCGCAAGATTTTGGCTTATTCCCGCTTCCATGGTAAAGAAATCACCATCGACGTGGTCAAAGAAGCGTTGAAGGATTTGCTGTCGGTACAAAACCGCCAGATTTCCGTAGAGAACATACAGAAGACCGTCGCCGACTTTTTCAACATCAAAGTCGCCGACATGTATTCGAAAAAACGCCCGGCCAATATCGCCAGGCCGCGCCAGATTGCCATGTACCTGGCCAAGGAACTCACGCAAAAGAGCCTGCCAGAAATCGGCGAACTCTTCGGCGGCCGCGACCACACGACAGTCTTGCACGCAGTACGCAAGATCACCGCAGACCGCACCAAGAACCCCGAATGCAATCATGAATTGCATGTATTAGAGCAAACGCTCAAGGGTTAATGGCCGGGATGTTGTAGGATGTGCAAGTTGGAATGGTTTTGTGCTTAGTTGCATGTAAGAAATGTTTGTAGGGTGCGCCATGCGCACCATGGCAGTAAAGCCAGCTAAAACGGTGCGCACGGCGCACCCTACGGGTTGGCAAGGGTTTTGCTCTGGAATCAGCAGTACTCGTAAGTATAAAACGCCACGAGATTCCAGCCTGCGCTGGAATGACGGTTTTGAGAGCGCGACCAGAATTAAAGCAGCAAGCTGTTTAAAGCTGCACGAACAGTATTAACGTCATCCCAGCGAAGGCTGGGATCCATCTGCGCAAGAGCCGTTTGCATAGAGCGACAAAGAAATTTGGCAATATGATGGCTCCCTCCCCTTGAAAGGGAGGGAATGAAAAATTTGTAAAGTGCGCCATGCGCACCAAAGTAACAAGCAAGACCGCAGTAAATATGTGAAGCAGTTTATAAAAAATAGTAAGAGATAGTTAAGTTCCTTATCAACATAATATAGTGAGGATATTCAAATGCAATTGGTTAAAACCCACCGGGACACCCTGCTCCGGCCTTTGCAAATTGTGAGTGGTATTGTCGAGCGTCGGCATACATTGCCGATTCTGGCCAATATCCTCATTCGCAAAGACGGTGAACAGGTGTCGTTCCTGTCGACAGACATAGAAGTGCAGATCACGACCAAGGCGGCCATCGGTTCTGGCGGCGATGTCGTTGCCACCACCGTAGCAGCCCGCAAATTGCTGGATATTTTGCGCGCCCTGCCAGATGACAATGATGTCGTCCTCAAGCTTGAAAATAAAAAGATGAGCGTGCAGTCAGGCAAGTCGCGCTTCTCCTTGCAAACCCTGGCGGCGGAAGAGTTCCCTACCGTGGCCCAGGCCGAGCATTTCAATGCCAGCGTCAACCTGCCACAAAAAACCCTGAAGCACCTGTTCAACATGGTGCATTTCTCGATGGCGCAACAAGACATTCGCTATTACCTGAATGGCTTACTGCTGGTCGTCGATGGCAAGAACGTCATCGCCGTGGCAACTGATGGCCACCGCCTGGCGTTTTGCCAGGTCGAAGTTGAGCAAGAGTTCCCGCGTCATGAAGTCATCATCCCGCGCAAAACCATCATCGAGATGCAGCGCCTGCTGGAAGACAAAGAAGACCCGGTACAAATCGACATCGCCAACAACCAGGTCAAACTGACTTTTGCCGATATCGAGCTGATTTCCAAACTGGTTGAGGGCAAGTTCCCAGACTTTAACCGCGTCATCCCAAAAGGCTATAAAAACAGCTTCACTTTGGGCCGTGAACAATTGCTGCGCTCGTTACAGCGTGCCGCGATCATGACGTCAGACAAGTTCAAGGGCGTGCGTTGCGTCATCACCCCTGGCCTCATGCAGATCCTGTCGACCAATGCCGACCAGGAAGAAGCGATAGAAGAAATCGAAATCGACTACGGTGGCGACAGCGTGGACATCGGCTTTAACGTCAGCTATCTGCTCGATGTATTGAACAACCTCAAATGCGACCAGATATCGGTCTCTTTGGGCGACTCCAATTCATCCGCGCTGATCACTATCCCCGACAACACCGACTTTAAGTATGTCGTCATGCCGATGCGGATATAGTTTTTTAATTTGCTGAATTGCCGTGAAAGTAGCGCGTTAAATTCACGGCAATCTCATTACCGTCATTCCAGCGCAGGCTGGAATCCAGCGTCTTTCTGCCCAAGTGCATCAACACCCAAGACACTGTATCCCGCCTGCACCGAAATGACAAAGCAGTTCCTGAATATGTTTCACATTGGGCGATTTACACAATTGTCCAAAACAGTTCGTTTTTTTAGAAGGTAGCCATGTCCGATAACACCCAAGACAACACTCCAGCCCAGCCCAATCAATACGGCGCATCTTCAATCCAGATTCTGGAAGGCCTGGAAGCCGTGCGGAAACGCCCCGGCATGTACATCGGTGACACCTCGGACGGCACCGGTCTGCATCACCTGGTCTTCGAAGTGCTGGATAACTCCATTGATGAATCCCTGGCAGGTCACTGTACCGAGATCAATGTCACCATCCATAGTGACAACTCCATCTCCATCACTGATAATGGCCGTGGTATTCCTACCGGCATCAAATGGGATGACAAGCACGACCCAAAACGCAGCGCCGCAGAAATCGTCATGACCGAGCTGCATGCCGGTGGCAAGTTCGATCAAAACTCCTACAAAGTATCCGGCGGTCTGCATGGCGTGGGTGTGTCCTGCGTGAATGGCCTGTCCAAGTTGCTGAAGCTGACTATCCGCCGCGATGGCAAAATGTATGCGATGGAATTTGTCCGTGGCGTACCGCAAAACCGCGAACTCGAAACTGTTGATGGCATTGTTACCTCCCCCATCAAAGTTTTGGGTGACACCGACAAGCGCGGCACTGAAGTCCACTTCTGGGCTGACGAAGAAATCTTCACCCACGTTGAATTCCATTATGAAATCCTGGCCAAGCGCATACGCGAATTGTCCTTCCTGAATAATGGCGTACGCATCAAGCTCAACGATCACCGCACCGGCAAAGAAGAATTGTTTGCCTTTGAAGGCGGCACCCGTGGCTTTGTTGAATACATCAACAAAAACAAAAGCATACTCAACCCAACGATTTTCCAGGCCACTGGCGAACGCCTGTCTGACCAGGGCACCAACATCACTGTTGATGTCTCCATGCAATGGAACGACGCCTACAATGAACAGGTATTGTGCTTCACCAATAACATCCCGCAGCGCGACGGTGGCACCCACCTGACCGGCCTGCGTGCCGCGATGACCCGCGTCATCAACAAGTATATTGAAGAACACGAATACGCCAAGAAAGCCAAGGTAGAAGTCACTGGCGACGACATGCGCGAAGGCCTGACCTGCGTCTTGTCCGTCAAAGTGCCAGAACCAAAGTTCAGCTCGCAGACCAAAGACAAACTCGTCTCCAGCGAAGTGCGCGGCCCGGTAGAAGAAATCGTCGCCAAGACCCTGTCTGACTTTTTGCAAGAACGACCAAACGACGCCAAAATCATTTGCGGCAAAATCGTCGAAGCATCCCGCGCCCGTGAAGCCGCCCGCAAAGCCCGTGAACTGACACGCCGCAAAGGCGTCATGGACGGCCTGGGCCTGTCCTCCAAACTGGCAGACTGCCAGGAAAAAGACCCTGCCCTGTGCGAACTGTACATCGTCGAAGGTGACTCTGCGGGTGGATCAGCCAAGCAAGGCCGCGACCGCAAGTTCCAGGCCATCTTGCCACTGCGCGGTAAAGTACTCAACGTAGAAAAAGCCCGCTTTGAAAAAATGCTGTCCAGTGAGCAGATCACCACCCTGATCGCCACCCTGGGCACCAGCATAGGCCCCGACGAATTCAATGCCGACAAACTGCGCTATCACCGCATCATCATCATGACCGATGCCGACGTTGACGGTGCCCACATCCGCACCCTGCTGCTGACCCTGTTCTATCGCCAGATGCCACAACTGGTAGAACGCGGCCACATCTACATCGCCCAGCCACCACTATACAAAGTCAAGGCTGGCCGTGATGAACGTTACCTCAAAGATGATGCCGAAGAAGCCACCTACATGATGACCGTGGCCCTGACAGGTGCA
>JAZJXP010000151.1:6502-17402 GCA_040390835.1 Pseudomonadota bacterium | reverse complement strand
TCTGGCTTTCAGTTTGTCGCGTACAGACTTTGATGCGGTACATGCCCGCCTGGTGGCGATGAATATTCCCTATGGCAGTGCCCCTTTTGACCGCAATGGCGGCCCAGTGGCGCAATCACAGGGAGCACGCGGCATGGCAGACGCCTGGTATTTTTATGACCCGGATGAACACAATATTGAGATCCGTTGTTATTCCTTGTGATGATAACCGGCGCATGGATGCCTATTCACATGCGCCGGTTTATGATCAGGGCGTGAGTGCAAAATTGACGCCAGATTGATTCGCTGCCGATACGTCGACAGAGAGTATCACTTTGCTGGTATAGCCGGTTGCCGCAGCTTCTACCCTGTACTTGCCAACATCAGGCACGGTAACAACTGGTGTTGTGAAGATGATGGGCAAAATGGCGCTGTAGGTGCCCAGCTGTGGTGCAGAAGTTGGTAAGTTGGATAGCGTATATGCGCCGCTCAGGATGTCTGCGCCCTGGTACTTGATGGTCACGGTGGGTCCCGGTATGAAGCTTTGTTTGGCGGCGACATAAGCGACTTCTGTGGCGCTGGCTGGCGACAGGGATGCCGTGCCGCTGATGCTTGCCTGTGGCTCGACATTGGGTAATAAGTTGATCGGTGCTGAAACGCTGCTGACCACGACGGTACTGCTGGTGCTGGCAACTGGTACGCCGGTAATGATGCTTGCGACACGGCCGTCAGCTGTAATGACGACATCGTAGATGCCGGGTGCCAGGCGTGCCAGGTAGAATTCACCAGTAGCGGCATTGGGCACGGTTGCACTGACCACATTGCCGTTTTGTTGTGCCGTAACGGCGACATTGCTCAATAACAGTGCAGTGTTGACATACCCATCTATCCCGTTGAGGACGGTGGGCACCACTTTGACTACCGGTTTTAATGCAAACTTGCCGTTGCCTTTGGTGACGATGGATTTGCATGCATCAAAATCCAGCACGACATCAGCACGCTGGCCCTGCATGACATCAAATTCATTAATCAGTTTGATGCCGCTTTGTACTGCGCTGGGGGTGTCAAGCGAAACTTCAGTGATGCTGCCCGCAGGGATGACGGAGTTGGCCAGTGCATTACCTGTGTTGGCATCCAGCACCAGGCGGATTTGTGAATAGTGGCCGGCTGCCAGCGGCGTCTGGCCCAGGCCTTCAAGGGCACCATTGGTGAGTTTCAACAGGTTGATTTTTCTGGCGGGGGTGAGGGTGATGTCGGTCCAATTGGCATCATTTTCGCTGGCCGTGGCGCTTTGGTGCACTCTTACTTTGGCAACGGTGATATTGACGGCTTCAAAGCCGCAAGACGGTGCATCTGTCAGCGATACCCGCAATGTACCTGTGGTGTTCTGGATGCCGTTTATTGATGTGGATACGACTGCGTCGCCACCGCCACCACCACAACTTGCCAGCAAGCTAGTCACCAGTATGATGCCTGGCAAGGACAGTTTCCATAATGAATTTTTCATTTTGATGCCTCTTTGATTGTTGATTCATGTCATGCTTCTCTGTCGGGAAGAAAAGCACATGTTGATTTGCAGTTGCTGTTGCAGATAAGCGATGGACGTAAACATGATTTAAAAAATTAGGTGAAGAATTCGGACACAAAAAACATAACGGTAACGTTCAGTCTAGTTCTGAGTCGTCATTTATTTAAATTTTGTTTCAACTTGAAACAGCTTTGTATTGCTGCCCAGAACGAACGCATTTGTCAGTAGGGGCAATAGCGGGAGCAATGACGGGAGCAAGTCTAGATGGCAATATGTCCGTGTGTTTCACTTCCCCGTGTTCAGTCGCCTGGGGAAATGTAACGGGTATTGCAGATGCACATTCTGGTATGCGGAGTAATTTATTGCCCTATGCAAAGGCAGTGCATCAGACATGCTGTCAGGGACAATAACAGTAATGGAATACGCGCATTGCTGAAGGCATCAAAGCTCCCATCATGCAAGGTGTTGCTAGCTGTTATGACCTTGTGTTGCTGACAAACAGATCGATGCCTGCGATGCCATGCCTACCCAGATATTTCTTGGTCTTGACAGGCACTACAAGAAATACTGGGACGCACGCCCACTGTGGACGTATGAGGAAATGGATTTTGATGAGGATGAATATTGAAATGGGATTTTGCTGTCACTGGTCTATGACAACAAAGTACAAAACCAGTCTCACAAGAACTGTACAAACAAATGTGTATTCAAGAAAAATCGAGAATGACATGATCAGAAATAGTCTCATTTGTTATGATGGGCTATTTTTTGCATGCTTGTGAAGCAGAGTGCAAATACCTAGTCTGATAAGAAGCACCCCGCAGCATCTGGGATTTTTGGAGAAAGTAATGCTACCCATCATTGTTTATGAAGTCCCCAATTTTTCCTGTGATCTCGCGCCGGTTGAGCAAGTGCTGAGCGTCAAGGTCATGGCGCAGTCCAGCTTCAAGCTGGAAAATGGCATGACGCTTGTGCGCTGTCTTTCCAAGCCGGAAGCGTTTGTGGTTAATAAACCCGCCATCATGCAAGGCAAAGCTTGCGTGTTTGATGAGGTGAGTCTCAAATGGAAAGACCGGGCCTGGCATTTTCAAGAAAGCAAAAGCAGGAAATATGCAGCCCGCATCAATAGCAAAGGGCAATGTCCTTCCCTGGATTATCGTGAGCAGTTTTACCCCGGCCAGCAATGGACAGAAATCTATCCGGACATAACGCTGGAAGCTTCCATGGAGATCAAGAACCTGGCAGAACTCAGCGGGATAGCTCTCTTGCGCAAGGCAGGTTTGCCACCGGAGCGTTATAGTCGCAATTCCGAAGATCAATCCAAGCTGCATATAGAGGCCGTACATGCGGTAGCCGCGGAGAAATGTCTGGACGATTGGGATCGCATCTGGCCCTTTAACAAGCCCGTGCAATGCTACCACGCGGTTCTGATCCGGGATTTTTCTTATGCCAAGTGGATGGCGTTTGCCAGATACAAGGATGGGACTATTCGCTTCAAAGGAACCAGCGACATCATCGCCTGACATAGTGGCAGCATGATTGCGCCCCCATAGGAGCGGCCACAGACACGGACAGCAAATCTGCAATGCGGTACTGCCATTACACCTGGCAGGCTTCAGGAGACGTTATGAATCCTAGTTGCTGCCGTGTCCGAAACTGCCGAGGCAGTTCGCGCAGCTATTAGCTGACGAGGCCCGGGCCAAGCTATGTACTGCCGATGCAATTTGATCTTCGCCATTTGCAGCAATGCCCTTGCCAGTAAATAGGACACTCGCAAAGAAAAATCATGAAAATATGCAAAGAATATGCAGGTGAAATTGCCTTTTTGATATTGTTAATAGGTATACTTATGCCTCATGCTGTCAGTGCTTGTTGTTCAGCTCAGGTTTGTCAATAACCTGGCTGATCAAGACGGACAAACGGTCGCGGTGTCAACTACCCTGGTTACAGCACCTGCGGCTTTTATGTCTTTAGAGCGCGTAGTCATTTGTTTGGCATGGACGATGGCTGCACCATCTGCTCATTGTGTCAGGCGAGTGTCAATTGATCTGTCCACGGCAGCATTCCAAGGAAACCAATATGAGCTCAGCAGCATCCACACCGGCGAGTTTTATCCTGCAGTCTTACAATGTCTTCAATAATAATATTGCGCAGTCGCCCAACAATATCCTCAATTTTCTGCAAGACTATCGGGGCAAGGTGATAGACCCGGCACAGATTACTGAGCAAACCAGCCAACAAGAATTTTCTTCGCAGACCGACAAGAGTAATTCATCTGTTGAAACAAAATCGAGCTTCGCTGTCTCCGTTGGTATAGAGGGCAGTTACAGTTTCTTCAGCGGTTCTGTGCAAGCTAACTACAACAAGGAAACTTACCAATCATCTACCGCATTCAATTTTGGTTTTGGAGCCACACTTAGATGCGGCAGCGTTTATTTCAATCACAGCAGCGATGTGGAAGTGATCAAAAGCTATTTGACTAGTGATTTGCTCAAAGACTTGCAAGGCATAAACTCTTTGGCGAGCGCAGCCAATTTCACCAATCATTACGGCACTCACCTCGTCCTGGGGGTCTACCTCGGTGGTGCACTGTATGTCAGCATAGCTGCCAATACCACCAGTGAAAGCAGTAAAACCAGTATGGACCTGGCGGTTACTGCACAGTATAAAAGCGTCGCCAGCGTAACGGCGACGGCAAAGGTCACCAGCAGCCTTGAGAGCACTTATAAAACCGACCAATATCATTCTGAGGTTAAAGCCATAGGCGGTAGCAGTGCTGTTGCCGCCAACATGGATGTTAATGACCCAAAAACCTATGCAGCCTGGGCTGAAACATGCACTGCCAGTACGGTATCAGGCGTCAGTCAGAGTAAGGAATTCTGGGAGCTGGCAACCGCTGGCAGCACAGCGCAAAAGTTCCTGCAGCTCTATGTGCAATTGAAAGTCTTGATGCAGAGTATCAATTATCCATCCTACTTCTCCAGCACGATCAGTGTCCTGCCTCGTCAGGAAAACCTGGTAGAAGTCACCGTTGGCCAAGACTACAAAATCATATCTGGCGGTGTTTCGGTAACAGCAGGCAGCCCCAACTACTTGCTGGGTTGCTACCCCAGCGTTGACCAAAACAATACCATCACAGGCTGGACAGCAGCTTCGCATGATCATAGTTTCCCTGCCGACCCTGGGACCCAGACATTGACATCCTATGCCATTGCCATCTATGACCCAGGCAATTTGCTCAAGGTCAAGCTCAGTAGCGCCAGCGGCACTAATCCAGGCATCGGGGGCGACACTGCCACGGCTGCAATCGCTGATGACTACATCCTGACAGGCGGCGGTGCACAAGCCAACTGGACCGAGGGCGAATGCAAATTCCTGATGCAAAGCTACCCGAATGCTGATGTCAGCGCCAAATCCTGGACAGGCATGATCCATGACTATGGATCGGCAGCCCGTAACGTGCCGCTGACGGTATATGCAATCGGCGTGTATTCAGAATATCTGAGCATCACATCGCAAATTACCAAGCAACCAATCTATAACGTCCAACACGGCAATGCCGTGGCAAAAGCAGTCACCGCGATTGCAGGTGGTGGTGTCAAGGTCAGCGATGTCACAGGCATGGGTAACCTGGTCCAGAGTAATGCCCCTTCGTCTGCGCAAACCTGGTCTGAATATAACTCCGACATGGAAGGTAATGTGTCACCTGGCAATGCCACTGCCTATGCAATCCAGTTGAGCGCCAGCCTGCGTAGTTAAAACCCCATCAGGCAAAACTTTGCGTCAGTAAAGAATACGTCATGCACGCTGCTCGTGGTGTGCATGACGTATTGATGCAGAGGTATAGCTCGTTCAGGTACGACTGGATTCTATGGTTCCCGTCGCAATAAAACTTGACGAGAACCATAGAATCTATTTGCGCTTACGTCATTAAAGCTCCGGGTGTTGGGCTGATTAGGCGTAACCTAGCGAGGCCCGGCTCAACCTACGTAACCAGCTTTCATTACGGTTCTTCGCAAAAACGTATGCCTGGTTCTTGTTCTAGAATTTGTTTCAAGTCACGATTTAATTTTTCGTAGGCTGTGCTCGTATCGAGCTTGCCTAGCAATCTCAAAAAATTTGATTTGAAAAAGAAAAAAGGTACTTCCACTTCCGTAAAGACATGCCAGACTATTTTTGAATTGTCCGGAGGTATGGCAGGGTTGAAATTTTCAAATGATGTCTCGGTGAGCATGGAGCCACAGCCTACCCAAAGCAAATAGGTGTCACTCTTGCACATGACGCACCAGCCCCAATCTTCAGCAATCAGCTCTTCAACTTTATAGCCGAGGTCTTTGAGTTTCAAGCAGAGCCAGTTACCCAAATCTTTTCGGTAACATGCCGGATTGGTCTCTTCGTCTTCACCTGCCTGAATTTTAAAAAGATCGGATTGAAACCAATACTTGGAATGCATATTCAGTCCCAATTGTTGACGCGTTTAAAATGAAGTGTCTCACTTTCCCTTGAGGGTGAGAGTATATCAAGTATCAATTCTAGGACTTACAAGCTCGCAACGCTGCACCATATCCACCACGTCCACCATTACTTCCCGCCCTGCAAAGTTTTCTTCAAAAATCCAACGGTCGCGGGCCAGGCTATGGTCTGCGCTTGCCCGTCTTCCTTGGCATTGCCGCCCATGGCAAAAGGGGCGCTGTAGTCGTTGAGATTATAGCCATCACCACCAACCAGGTGCCCGGCTTTGGGGAAGGACAACAGCTCGGTATCCAGCCCCGCTGCCTTGCGGCTGGCGACAATGTTGCTGGCCATTTCGGCAGAGGGCCACATCTGGTCGTCACCACCAGCGATGAGCAATAGTTTGCCCTTGAAGTTTTCTACCGCGATGCGGGCAGCTTTGGCGCGTTCAGGATAGGCCTTGCGGCCTTCTATGTAAATATAGGCCAGCACTGGCGGGGTGGTGGCAAAAGCCTTGTCCAGCCCGGCATTGGGGGTGAAAGGCAAAGTCTTGCCCTGGTAGCTGAAGCTGCCATAGCGGCCTGCTTCCAGCAGCCTGTCCATGGCAAAGCCTTCCCACACCAGGTCGCTGGGGGCAATTGCGACGACAGATTTGACCCACGGTAACAGGCTGGCTGACAGCAGGGCCATTTCTGCCCCTTTTGAGCCACCCATGAGGGCAATACGCTTGCTGTCTATGTCATCACGTTTGGCGAGGGTCTGATACAAGGCATCCAGCCCATCGATGGGAATGTCGATAAAGTCCTTGGCCAAGCCCGGCACTTCTTGCCCGCGTGGGGTATTGGGGGAGTAGTAAGGGTAGCTGACGGCGGCAAAGCCACGCGCTGCCAGTTTGGGGCCAAAGCGGCGGCCTGCCGCATCACCGCCCTCAGAGCCGCTCAGCAAAATCACCACCGGCAGTTTGCTGTCTTTTGGGGCATCGGCGGGCAGGTAGATTTTGGCGCCAGTGTGTCCGATCAGCGCTTCAGTCTTGATACTGACATTGGCGCTGCGCAGGGCAAATGTCATTTGCGCCAGGATTTTCTCACCTGAAACGGCACTCAGACGTATCTCGGCTTTTTGCCATTCTGTGTCGACTTTGTTGCTGGTCTCCATAGACCAGAACAGACCCGCTGCATCTACGCCGGTATACCTGCCAGCTAGTGATGGTGTGCTGGCCAGCGCGATATTGCCTTGCGTATCGGCCCGCATTTCTGCATTTGACATAAAAATAGGCGCATTGGGAGCAAAACGGCGCTCGGCAAGGATGTTGATCGTTTGGCCGGGCTGCAAGCCGCTGAGCGTGATGCCCAAAGGGTCGCCCGACAGTGCAGGGTTGCTGGCCGTCATGCTGAATTTGGCTTTTGCTTGCTCTTGCGCGCTGGCATGAGGTGCAATGAGTACATTGAGTGCACTCAGTAAGAGCAGGCTGAGGAATGTTTTGGATAGCAGGTAGCTGGCATCGTTGCGAAGAGTCATGTCTTGGTCTCCAAATTTGTTTTTTGAATAATAAGCAGACAGGACTATACCCAGACATGGATGTGGCACGCAAGCTTTTACAGGCGTTAATCGCGGCAGATTTTTACCATATTAAATGTTGTGAGAAAATAAGACCATCATCCAGCCCGTGACATCAACAATTAATCAACATGTGCATCAATTTCACTTCCACGCCTCAAGAGCGCATGGGCCATTTCAAAGCCAAAGACAAGGGCATGGGCCCTTGGAGCACAGAAGTCTGGCAAGACTACGATGCCCCCATCGTCGTGCATGATGCCGGAGGCAATCGTCAGGCCCTGCTGGGCGCCTACAGCATGATACCCAAGTCCAGAATGCAGCCTGGCGTCAAACGATTCTCTACCATGAATGCCAGGGCCGAGACGCTGGGATCGCTGCGCAGCTATGCGCCATCCTGGCATAGCGGCAAACTTTGCCTGGTGCCCATGCAAAACTTCTTTGAACCCAATTATGAAAGCGGCGAGGCCGAACGCTGGCGCATCGGCCTCATTGAAGAGCCTGACTTTGCCGTCGCTGGTTTGTACAAGGAATGGCCGCAAGAAGACGGCAGCGTCAGCTATTCTTTCACCCAGATCACCATCAATGCCGACGAGCATCCGCTCATGAACCGCTTCCACAAACCCGGCGAAGAAAAACGCTCACTCGTCATCGTGTCGCCTGAAGACTTTGACGACTGGCTATCCTGCCGCGACCCCGAATTCGCCCGCGCTTTCTTGCGACCTTATCCGGCAGATCGCATGTTTGCTGATTTTGCACCGAAGCCTAAAGTCGAGAAGGTGGCAAAGATTATCAAGCCTAAGAAACCGCAGATTATTGTGCCAACTAATCTGGATTTGTTTGATTGAAAGTAGCAGATCATGAATATCGACGAAGTTAACCAGCGTAGTTCTCGCTGTACCAGATGTACTTGTTCGTCTGAACTTATCTGGGTCGCAGATGATGCAGATAGGGCATCTTTGTATGCCAAGGTAGCAAAAGCTGATTTTCTGGGTTTTGTTCCTGCAATACGGACCCTGACATCTTGTTCCATCGGCGAAGCCAAGGCTACTTTCATGCATGTGGCCCTGTCAGGTCGTCGTTGCCACTGGTGTAAATCGGCATTGGGTGAGGGTGCTATTGTAGATTGCCAACGCTGCAAGTCGCTTAATCTGGTGTGGGAAGTGGCAGATATTGAAACCGTGCCAGAGACTAATCAGGAAATTGCATAATTTATGAAGATACAATCCATTGCTTTTGATCCTGAAAGACACGAATCTGGCAGCCTGCGTGCACTATATCGTGCGGTGTATGAATATGAGGGTGAACAAATCTGGCTAGACGTTTTCCTGGCCAATTGGGACGTACTAAACCTGCCGGACAATATTTCAGAGAAATCCGCGACCGGGTTTGCAATACGAATCCCTGGCCAGAATTGCTGGGAGGTGAAAGCATGAATCTGTATTGCGCTTCACGCTTGAGCGATCTGATGTTGCTATCGTTTCAGCCTGGTGATCTTGACTGTGCTGACATCGGCACGACAGTTGAAAATTATATAGAGTTGTTCACGCACCTTGGTTTTGATGTGATGGAGCCCAGACAATTTCACGCATTTTCATGTGAAGTTGTGGAGGTCGTTCAAAGTGAAGATGCCCCTGCGGAAATAATTGAAATACTGTGGCCTGCTGTCACGCTGGGCAATATGATGCTTGCCCGCGCTGGTGTCAGGGTGAAAGCCCCCAGTCATATACTGACCAAAGGCATCGCAGATCGCTCATGCCTGTATTGGACGTATCGCAGAAAATACCGTCATGCGAATGACCTTTCCCATGGATGGGGCGGTAATTCACAATGGGGTACAGATTTCCGGCGAGATTTTGACCTGGGTGATCGTTATGCATACAACGTCGATGGTGGTTCAACGATTGTCGATTTGCGTAATCCGATACCTGAGCTTGAGCTTATGGAGGATATAAACACAGCAGACCGTATCAATTTATTAAAGCATCGCTGCCTCACGAATATTGTCCGTGATAGTGATACGGATTATTGGCCGTATTACGATTATTACGAAGAAGCAAAATAGGCTTTTCCCTAATGACTGAGCATTGCGGCATTACACCAATCCCCCCGCCAGCCTGACAAACGCATCCACCAGCGGCGACACCTCACCCTTGCGCTGCGCCAGCAGCAGTGAGGTGGTTGCCCCCACATCGGCAATAGGCCGGTAGCAGATGCCATCAAAGTGTATTGTGTAAAACGAGCCCGGCAAGATGGAGACGCCGCAACCTGCTGCCACCAGGCCGATGATGGTGGAGGCGTCGTTGGCTTCCTGTGCGATTTTTGGGGCAAAGCCTGCGGCGTGGCAGAGCCGCAAGATGTGTGGGTAAATGCCGGTGCCTGCGCTGGGCGGGTACATGATGAAGGGTTCTTGTGCCAGGTCTTTCATGGGCACTTTTTTCTTTTTCGCCAGCACATGCGTGCTCGGCAGCACGGCCACCAGCGGGTCTTCACGCAGTTTGCGAAAGCGCAATGGTGAAGACACCCCGCGTGCCAGTTCGCCCCCTTCTGGCGGGCGTATGAAGCCGACATCAAGGTTATGCTGGCTCAGTGCTTCCAGTTGCTTGTTGGTCGCCATCTCGCGCAAGGTCAGTGTCACATCCGGGTATTGCTGGCGGTAGCTGTTGATGACGGCGGCAAACAGCGGTGTGAACGGGGTGGAGAAAGTAAAGCCTATGCGCAGCTCGCCAGTCTCGCCACGTTGTGCACGGCGGGCGTTTTCGCTGGCCTGCTCGGACAAGGCCAGGATGTGCCGCGCATCCTGCAAGAACAGCTTGCCCGCTTCTGTCAGGCGCACCCAGCGCTTGCTGCGTTCAAACAACTGCGCACCGACATCGGCTTCCAGCATTTGTATGGCATGGCTGAGCGGTGGCTGGCCTATGTGCAGACGCTCTGCCGCGCGGGTGAAGTGGAGTTCTTCGGCGACGGCGATGAAGTATTTGAGGTGGCGGAGTTCCATGGGTTTGTGGGGTCGCAGGTGGGGTAGGATGTAGGTTGAGTTAGGTGCGTAGGTTGGGCTACGTTTTATCAGCCCAACACTGGGCCTCAACAAACGTATACATTATTCAAACGCCGAGTGTTGGGCTGGTGAAGCGTAGCCCAACCTACGAACTACGTATATTGCCCAACCTACGAAATCACAACCACACTCACCATTCAATCATCTAAAAAATGTATTACTAACGCCTTAAATATATATTGGACGCTATAAAAGTGCAAATATAAGATGAAGGCTCCTTGATCGTCCAGTCTCGCCATCATGACCGTCGCCAGTACTACCCCGCAACAGCCAGCCCGCATCGCTGCAGGCACGCCAGCATTCAGACATATCACCCGCGCCATGATTTT
>JAZJXP010000151.1:0-6492 GCA_040390835.1 Pseudomonadota bacterium | reverse complement strand
GTTTGGCGGGTTTTCCACTTTTTCATTGTTGTACAGCATGCAACCGCTGATGCCTTCGCTGGCTTTGCAATTTGCGCTGACACCTGCGCAAAGCAGCTGGGTCTTGTCAATTTCAACTTTGTCGCTGGCGTTCTCCTTGCTGATCAGCAGCGCCATTAGCGAGCGCATAGGCCGCAAGCCCATGATGGTGGCGGCGCTGGCACTGGCGGCCATTGCCACGGTCTTGTGTGCGCTGACGCAAGACTTTAGCCAATTGCTGCTCTTGCGTGGCTTGTTGGGTTTTGCCCTGGGCGGCATGCCTGCGGTGGCGGTGGCATATATGGGGGAAGAAATCGAGGCTGCTGCCATGGGCACGGCGGTGGGCCTGTATATCGCAGGCAGCGCCATGGGTGGCATGATAGGGCGCTTGCTGTCAGCCCTGTTGAGTGATCACTTTGGCTGGCGCACGGCCATGGCGGTGATCGGCGTTGCTGGCATCTATGCCGCATGGGAATTCTGGCGCAGCCTGCCGCTGGCGCGCAACTTCAAGCCTGCTGCACGGGTCTGGGGCAGCCTGCATCAGGGTTTCCGTCTGCACCTGGCTGACGGTGGCCTGTGTATGCTGTTTTGCCTGGCCTTCATGCTGACGGGTTGCTTTGTCAGTGTATATAACTACATAGGCTATCGCCTGCAGGGCGCACCGTTTGGCTTTAGCCAAAGTACCGCGGGGGCGATTGCCTTGCTATATGTGCTGGGCATGGGTAGCTCAGTCTGGGTTGGGAGGCTGGTAGACCGGATAGGTCGCCGTGGTGTGCTGTGGATAGTCTTGCTGGTGATGATGGCGGGTTTGTTGCTGAGCCTGTCGAATTCATTGTTCATCATGATCCCTGGCGTGGCCTTGTTCACCTTTGGCTTCTTTGCATCGCATTCTGTCGCCAGTAGCTGGGTGGCCCGCCGCGCGCAGGGCTACAAGGCGGTTGCTTCTGCAATCTACCTGTGTTTCTACTATCTGGGTTCCAGTCTGATTGGTTCCTTCACTGGTACGGTCTGGGCCAGCCACGGCTGGGCGGGCGTGGTCATGCTGCTGGGTGGCATACTCAGTGTGGGCTTGTTGATTACCTTGCGCTTACGGACTTTGTTGCCGGTGACAGTGGCCGTGTAATTAAAGCGCGCCCAATTGCTGCATCAGGGCCAGCCTGTCTATCTGCACCCAGGCCTGGGCGATCTTGCCATCCCTGATGTGGTAAATCACATTGCCTTGCTGCGTCACTGCCTTGCCAGTGGGGGCAATGCCAGCAAACGGGGCGCTGTGGGTGGCGGTGAAACTCCACCTGACAGCCACCCGGTCTGCTGAACCAAACAAATCTTCAATCACAAAACGTACATCTGGGAAGGCTTTGCGCAAGCCTGCGATGTTGGCGGCAAATTCAGCCTGGCCGTGTTCACCCCGGTTGCTGCTAAAGTCAGTGGCGATCATCTCTGGCACCAAATTCATATTGCCGGTATTGAAGCAGTCTTCATACAGGCGGCGCACGAGTTGCTGGTTTTGTTCAGACTGGTTTACTGATGTCATCTTTATTTCTCCAAAAATAATACTTGAGGGTAGACAAAAGCTAGTGTAAAACCTCAACTTAACTTGAGGTCAAGGAGAATTTGCATGGCAAAAATTAATCCGCAAGATATAGGCAAACCACTGGCTGTGGGAGAAGTGGCAGCGCGTAGTGGCGTGGCTGTGTCGGCCATCCATTTTTATGAAGCCAGAGGCTTGATACACAGCCAGCGCAATGCCGGCAACCAGCGCCGTTATGCGCGCGATGTCTTGCGCCGCATTGCCGTCATCAAGGTGGCGCAACGCCTGGGCATCTCGCTCGCGTCCATCCATGCCGCCCTGGCAGAACTGCCCGAAGGCCGCACACCCACCGTGGCAGACTGGGCCAGATTGTCCAAACGCTGGAAAGCAGAACTTGATGAACGCATTAACCAGCTCATCGAATTGCGCGAACAACTGGGCGACTGCATAGGCTGCGGCTGCCTGTCTATCAAGGCCTGCAAGCTGCGCAATCCGCTGGATACCTTGTCAGAAGAGGGGGCGGGGGCGAGGTTGTTGGGCATAGAATCATCATGAATGTGACGGCATAAATTAAGAGAATGAAATACATTGATGACAAAAAACGCTGAACTTAATAACGATGTTGCACTGAGCGGAAAAATCACGCCTGCGGATATCAGAAACCTGCGTGCCAAAGGGGCGATACATGAACTCAAGTTATCAAAATTGCCCACGTTGACAGTCAAACTGGCGCAGGCTTTGCCAGCTTTGCAATCAGTAGAACAGTTTTGGCTATGGTGCGATGTGACGCGTAAGGCCATGCGCTATGTCATAAAAATTCCCGGTTTGCGTGTGCTCGACATAATGGCAATCAAGGGTCCCGGCAAGCTGGAAAGCTTTGCTGATGCAGCAAGTCTGGAGACTATTCGCGCTAATTTTTATTTGTCAGAAGAAGATGTCGCAGAAATTTTGCAAGCCCCCGTGCTGACAGAAATAGGCATGCAAGGCGCGACCTTGTCACCGCGCGTTATCGCCATGATGCTAGCTCATCCACATTTGGCGACAGTGGATATGGAACGTACAGAATTTGATGACACTATGGCCGTTACCCTGAGCGATAGCAAAAAAATACACACCCTCGATATAGGCGCGACCAAAATCACAGGCATTGGTCTTGAACACTTGACCCGCATGACGCAACTCAAATCTCTGGATTTATGGGCGACACAAGTTAAACTCGAAGAGCTTGATCTGCTGACGCGTTTGCCACATCTGGAATATCTTTCCCTGGGTAATTTTGATGATGTGCCAGGTTTTGACGCCGCAGAACTCATCCCCAAACTGGAAGCGCTTACTTCGCTGAAAAACATCTGGCTGGATGGGATCAGTTTTGATAAGCAGCAGGCCGCACGCTTGCGTGAAAAGATAGCGCGTGTGAATATTACTTGTGCTTAGATGGCACGGATTCGTTTATAGTGTGAATGGAAAACACGTCAGAATCGAAGAACTCTTCGTTGCGGGGGAGGTGGATTAAATGTCAGCAATAAAGCGGTATCGCAATTCTTTCATAAACGCCGTTCATACCCACGGTATCGGCCGCTTGTTTTTATTGATCACCGCATTAATCCTGTCAACGACAGATGCTCACGCACGCCAGCTAGGCTGGGAACAAATCCTGAACGCCAGTGCAGAATATTCGGTAGCCACCCAAAAAGCCCTGGACGACGATTATCAAATTTCCAGTTATGAACACTGGGATCTCGATCAGGGCACCGGTGATCTGATATTTTCAGATAATGGTGTACTCAAGCTAAGCGCCAAAATCCAGTTTGTCGGCTCTTATTCTGAACGCAGCAAGACCTGGTTATGGAGCTGGGGTAACTCTACCATTTCCCCAGCCTTGTTCAAGCGCATGGATGTGCTCAAGAGTCTGGGCGCGAAACATCACTTCAATAAGCTGACAGAGCGCACCTGGCCAGCACAATTGACAGATGGCTGGGAAATGGCGACGGTGGCCAATTATCTGCTGAAGACCAAAGGCATATATCGCGTTCCGTTCGAAACTGGCTTTGTGTTTTTGGTCATTACCGATATCAGGAAAGTGCTGCCAGAATAAATGCAAGTTGGTTGATGTGGACTGGCTTTAATATTTGTGCTGCCGGTCTTTTTCCTCATTTCTCATTCCTTTTTCTATTTGACCACCCGGTTATCCCTGATCATGTCATACAAAAGTTGTGCCGCAGGTGACAGGCGGGCGGCCTTGCGGGCGACCAGCACCAGGGTTCTGGAAATCACCGGGTCTTGCAATCTGATCACGCGCAGGCGCGGATAGTTGGCTTTTTGCATCGCAAGATTGGGCACGATGGCAGCAGCAATACCTGCATCTACCAGGCCCAGGGCGGTGGAGTTGCGCTGCACTTCGTAGTGTATCTGCAAGCTCAGGCCAGCTTGTCCTGCTTGCCCACCTTGGCCGCCATGCATGTCTGCACCCAGGTAACCATCAAGCAGGGCGCGGTTGCCGCTTGCCTGTCCGGCAAAAATTAGCGGATGTGGCTGCAATTGTGACCAGGACAAGCTCTTGCGTCTGGCCAGTGCATGATCGTCACGGCAGACCAGGACAAAGCGGTCTTCCAGCAAAGGTGTGGTGCTCAGTTCAGGATGATTCGGACCCGCCAGGTTGATGCCAAACTCCGCCTCGCGCCGCAACACGGCTTCGGCCACACCAGCAGATGCATGGTCGAGTATCTTGATACGGTTGTCAGGGAATAGCGCCGAGTATTCACGGATGACTTGCGGCAGGTAACGTACACCTGCTGTCGGTATGCAGGCAATTGAGACATCGCCGCGCAGGGCCTTGCCGGTTTCGCGTATCTCGGTCAGTGCTGCGGACAGTTCTTGCAGCAGGCGTCTGGCTTGCGGCAAAAAGTCTTGCCCCGTCCTGGTCAGTGCGATGGAACGGGTGGTTCTTTCAAGCAAGGTCACGCCAAGAAAAATTTCCAGATTACGCAGCCGCTGGGTCACCGCCGTTTGCGTGATAAATAAGGCATCAGCCGCTTTGTTAAAACTGCCATGGTCTGCAATTGCCACAAAAGCCTGTACGCCAAGGATATCGATTTTCATAAGAAAAATGAATCAATCGTCTAAATAAATTCATTGTACTTTTAATTGCCCAGGTAAGAAGATGTTCGTGCAGAAAATATTCTTCGCTGTTTTTATGGGTGTCTTATGTTGAATCCGCCATTGCCCGCGCTTGCTGTTACTGAAACTACCAGCATTTCCGCCTTACGACTTTTCCTGGTCTTTTCAAGGATAGCCCTGACTGGTTTTGGTGGCGTCATGCCCTTTGCCTACCGGGCCCTGGTTGAACAATACCGCTGGCTCAGTGCAGAAGAATTCGCCCGCTACCTGGCACTCAGCCAGGTCTTGCCCGGCCCCACTATCTGTAATGTTGCATTGATGATAGGCAAACGCTATGCTGGTATTATCGGTGCACTGGCGGCCATGGCGGGTCTGATCATAGCGCCTTTTTTGCTGGTGATTGCACTGGGTGTTGCCTACCAGCGCTTTGGCAAACTGGCCATGGTGCAGGATGCATTGACCGGCATGACGGCAGTGGCAGCAGGCCTGGTGCTGGCCACGGCAATCAAGATGGCGATGTCGCTCTTTGGTAAATCTGGTAATCCTGGTAATGCTGGTAAGACCGGTGACGCTGTTACATTTGACAAAAGCAAGCTGTTCAACTACATCAACAGCCGCACTAGTTTGCAGGCGCTATTGATGGTTTTGGCCTTTGCCGGACTGGCCCTGCTCAAGTTTCGTCTGATTGTGGTATTCGCACTGCTGGCCTTGCCGGGCAGCGTGGCAGCTTATTTTTTGAAAGAAAAAAATGAATGACGAGTCCCCCGTGCTGGACCTGTGCCTGCATCTGTCCATCCTGTCGATGATGGCCGTCGGCGGCGGGCTGGTGATGATGGCACCTGACATCAGCCATTTTGTCGTCACTGAAAAACATTTGGTAAGCAGCACCCAGTTCGCCTCTGCCTATGCCATCGCCCAGGCCGCACCTGGCCCCAATTTATTGTTCATCTCCCTGGTGGGCTGGCCGATTGCTGGCTGGACTGGTGCGATACTGACGACCCTCGCGGTGATCATACCCTCAAGCATATTGACACTGTCCGTCATCAGCCTGAAAACATCCAGTTTCAACAAGCGCCTGACAGCTGCAGTGCGCGACACCTTTGCACCTATCTCGATAGGTTTTTTGCTGGCGACTGCCTGCCTGTTCACCCAACTCGACACGGCCAGCTGGCGCACTGATGTGATTACTGTGCTGACAGCCATCGTCGTCGTGCGCAGCAAGCTCAACCCCGTCATCCTGATCGCAGCGGGGGCAGCAGCAGGAATATTGCAACTTATCTAGACTCAACTCAGGGGGATCACATCATGCCCGACGCACACACCAGCCTGACCCTGCAAATGCTGGAGTGGATACAGCAGCGGCCTCATACCTACGTAGAAGTATTGGACGTCTGGCACAGTACCTGCCCGAGACTATGCATCTGGGAAGATGCTTGTGCTGAAGGATTGATCAGTTGCGAAGGCGGCGTGAATAGTTTGGTGGGATTGTCGCAAAAGGGCAGGGAGTTGCTAGCTGCCACAAGAGAGAAGGCTGTAGGTACGATTAGCGCAGCGTAATCGTACGCATGTCAGCTACAGGTTCAAATTTTCAAGTTTGATTTTCTTGCGACAATTCATATCAGATACATCGTTTTTCAATGAATGAAATCCAGTAAATCTATGCGTTTTTTTGTTACTGCCCGGCGCATCATGCGTACGATTACGCGTAGCTAATCGTACCTTGTATTATGACGCTTTCGGTAGTTAGTTAATATAACTGCCAACAAGTTCTGAGCCTGTAAAAATAACTGTGTAAGTTCTCCCGGAACTATTGGTGAGCGTTGATA
>JAZJXP010000150.1:0-10602 GCA_040390835.1 Pseudomonadota bacterium | reverse complement strand
AGCTGGCTTGTGATTCTGTGCGGCTCGACAAATCGGCGTTGCCAGAAGCTATTTCTTGGGAGGCAACGGTGATGGTTTCGGTACCCGTCTTGATCTTGGAGATCGTATTCAAGAGATTTTCCTGCATCATCTGCAGGGAATGCAGCAAGTCGCCAATTTCATCTGTGCCACTTGCATCTACGTGCTGAGTTAAATCACCATTGGCAATTTGATCCGCGATAATGGCCGCACGTTTGATAGGACCGGCAATGGTTCTGGCAATCAGCCAAGCAGCGACAGAACCTATCACTATCGTCAGAACGCCGATGATCAGCATACCCAGCCTGGCATTTTTGTAATTAGTCAGGGATTCATCATATGCCGCCTTCATGGCCTTGTGCTGCTGGCTGGCCAACTCGGTTAGAGCCTGCATCCATTTTTCATTTGGTGCATTAAATTCGGTCTGCAATACCGAGGCCGCATCGAAATAATTCCCTTCTGCGACCAGGCCTTTGATCTTGTTGGCAATCGCCAGCACCTGCCGTTTTTGATCAACAGAATTTTGCAGTGTATCTTTTCCGTTTTTGTCGTCGATCAGTTTTTTTGCCGCCAATTCGGAAGCATCATAGCCTTCCAGTATCTTGGCCAGTTTTTTAGTTTCACGCTCTGCTTCAGCCATGTCACTGGGCGCAGTCATTTTCCGCAGCACTAATGCCAGCGCCCGACCTTGCTCGCGCATATCAGTGGCAGCATCCAGGCTGGCAACCTTGGTATTGAAAATATAGTCTGTCGAGGCCTGCAGTTGGCTTAGCCGGAACAAACCAAGAACGAGCAGACCGCAGGATAGCAAAATGACCAGACCAAAACCCAGAGCCAGGCGACCGCTAATCTTTAAACGCGATAATTGATTCATACATTTTCCTGAGTATCCGAACAAGCCGGAGGGTGGAAATCAGACTGACATGAAAAGAAAAAATCGCGGGGGCATGTTCACCCTCTTTTTTGCGTCCCCATGCATTCTAATTTTTATATTTTCAACATGAAAAACTTCAGAAAAACCCTGCTTCAAATTGCAATGAGTAATAACAATTTGATTATGCTCGCATAGAATTCTGATCAAATTCCCTGCTTCACAAGAGGTATTGCTTGATCAGAGTATAGCCTGAAAGACAGGCTGCGCAAATGTGGCAATGATGGCGAATTGCAACATCGGTTTGAAATAAGCGCTTGATGCATGGACAGGAAACACCTGCAGGCAAGGTGCGAAACCTCTGGTTTTCATTCTTAAAAAACTAGGCTTCCGCGGTCACACGTTCAAGGACCATGAACGAAGTGGTGGAAATCGCCTGCCCATCGTCAAAACGCAACAAACGTTCCGGCCATTGCAAGGCAGCCAATTTGCAATCCGATTCAGGAAAATCTTGGTTTTTTCTCGCGGCCCAACGACCACCAACAGAAAAATCCACACAATACACATTGCGATGCCTGCCATGCCATGCCAAAGGTGAAGTATCCTCAAACAAATCCTCTCCCCCTTTACCAACGTGGGAACGATCAAACGAACGAAAACGACGCCAGTAATGACCAACAACGACAGGTACCTGTTCATCATAGTCCTTCCACCACTGCACACGTCCGACGAAACGCCATTTGCCGCCTGAATAAAATGACGTATGCCATTTACATTCAACACCAGAAGTCAAAACGCGCAAAGGATTATGCATTTGCGTCAGCGCATCGTGGGCAGCATGTGCATGCATAAAAGGCGGTTGATGATGTGGATTTTCCAGACCCGGTTGATGAGCCGCCAACTCCGCCTGCATGGACATTTTTAATTCCTGCGCCAGTTGATGCGTGTCGGCATCCCACCGACGATCATTTTCCATGACACTACCCATAGAAAAATGACGTATCTGTTCAACATACTCAGGGATCCAGGCAGCATGAACCACACGCAGATCATCCCGCTCCAGAGCGATGGGCAGAGACAATAGAAAAGCAATCGTGTCCGCTTTTTTTGCAGCATCAAGCCGCTTGAAGGGCGCGTACTTAGGTTCATCCCCAGCCACTCTCTCATCAAAAAACCAGCCTGCACCATCTTTCGCGCTGCCGCGCAAAAGATTCATTTCATGGTTTCCCAATACCGCCATGGCCCTGCCCGCCCTGAGCAAACGCTCAAGCAACGCCAATACGGCGGGACTATCCGGGCCACGGTCACAAAAATCCCCGACAAAAACCAGGCTGCGCCCATCCTTGTGCCCGCCATCTGCATCATAGCCAAGATGTTGCAGCAAATTACTAAGTGCATCATATTCGCCATGGATATCGCCAATAATATCAAGCGGGCCAGCCGGCAGTTTTTGAATCAGACTCATCACTATCCTTTTTATCTTGCTCTCACCAACACTGGCTTGCACAACAAATATCAGAGTTCAAAGCTACAGCATGATTGGTTTTGATGACAACATACATCGAATCAATTTGATCTCATATAAATGATAGCATCAAATTGATTCGATGGTAAAATATTTTCAGTGATAACTCACCCATTCAATAACAATGATGCCTTTGCACACATTACCTGCTGCCCAGCGCGAACGACTGGCATATATAGAGTTTCAATTGTGGTTTCTGGGGACAGTAACGCGCAAGGACGTCATGGATCGTTTTGGCATAGCCTCGGCGGCGGGCACACGCGATCTGGTTTTGTACCGGCAACTGGCGCCCGGCAATGCGCTGTATCAAGGAAAAATGTATCACTACAGAGACAGTTTCCAGCCACTCTTTCAACATCAGCCAGACAGAATATTATCTGCGCTATGCTCTGGATTTGGCGATGGCGAACGCGGTACAGGTGAAGCACTTTTACAGCACGATATTCCCAGCCGCCTGAATCAACCTGCACTGCGAGAATTGGCAACGGTAACTCGCGCCATTCGCGGTGAATATCCACTCAGACTCACCTATCACTCGATGAAAACCGGCCCGTCCGCCAGGGAAATAGTCCCACTGGCGCTAGTGGATTCTGGCTTGCGCTGGCATGTGCGGGCATACGACAGAAACAAACGTGAATTCCGCGATCTGGTACTGACACGAATGGATGACATCATCAACATCCAGCAGGGTGATCCAAACCATGCAGTACAAGAACATGAACGACTCATAGCTGATAAACAATGGCAACAAATAAGCCATATTGAACTACGACCTCATCCCTCGCATCCTCACCCAGAGTCCATCATGCGCGACTACGGCATGATGGACGGCAAACTGCAAATCAAATTACGCGCAGCCATCGCTGGCTATGTTCTGCGCCTGTGGCAAGTCGATTGCTCAACGGATAGCAAACTTGATGGGACCAACTTCAGATTAAAACTGGCTGATCTGAGTGTGCTTGACGGTGTAAAAAATGCAGTGTTGGCGCCTGGGTATCAGGAAACGAAAGGGCTATAGGAGTTGGGCGTTCAAAAACGAAAAAGCCCAGAATGTTAATCTGGGCTAAGTCTTTGAATCTATTGGCCTGTCCAGCACGAATCGAACGTGCGACCCCGAGCTTAGAAGGCTCGTGCTCTATCCAACTGAGCTATGGACAGTCTTGTTGATGGCTAGCAAAACTGATGTTTGGCGACCCAAAAACTGAAGGCTGAATAGTACATGGTATCGCTCTCACTTTCAAGAATGAAACCACTTCTGACAGCTAATTTACTTAGATTGCTGATGGAATGCAATCTGCCAGGCGGCGTGCGTTGGTGGAGGCCAGTTCTGCATCTTCTGCCTCGACCATGACGCGCACCAGAGGTTCGGTGCCGGATGCGCGTATCAACACCCTGCCCCGGTCTGCCAGTTCGGCTTCAACCGTTTGTTTCTCGGCAACCAGTTTCTCATTTTTTTGCCAGTCGAAACCGGCGGGCACTTTGATATTCAATAAGGTCTGCGGGAATAATTCCAGATCATCAAAACATTCATCCAGGCTTTTTCCATTGCGCCTTAATGCAGACAACACCTGCAAGGCTGAAACGATGCCGTCGCCAGTTGTATGCTTGTCCAGGCACAGCAGATGGCCCGAACCTTCACCACCCAAGAGCCAGCCGCGCTCTTGCATTTGCTCAAGCACATAGCGGTCGCCTACTTTGGCGCGGACAAAGCCTACACCCAGTTTTTTGAAGGCGACTTCGACTGCCATATTCGTCATCAAAGTGCCGACCACACCATCAACCTTACCGATCGCCATACGGTCCAGCACCATCAGGTACAGGAGCTGGTCACCGTTATAAATCTTGCCGTGCTTATCCACCATCAGCAGGCGGTCGGCGTCACCATCCAGGGCAATCCCCAGATCAGCATGGTTGGCACGTACAGCCAGGGACAAGGCATCAGGCGATGTTGCCCCGACCTTATCGTTGATATTGAGACCATTTGGTTGATTGCCGATGGCGATGACATCCGCACCCAGTTCATGGAAAACATGCGGAGCAATATCGTAGGCAGCACCATGAGCGCAATCGACAACAATTTTCAAACCTCGCAGATCCAGTTCTGCCGGGAACGTGCTTTTGCAAAATTCTATATAACGTCCATTGGCATCACTCAAGCGACGCGCTTTGCCAAGTTTTTCTGAACTCACGCATTGCATGGGGCGTTCAAGTTCGGCTTCGATGGCCAGTTCGACTTCATCGGCCAGCTTGTTGCCATTGGCAGAAAAGAACTTGATGCCATTGTCATCAAAGGGATTATGCGAAGCGGAAATAACGACGCCCGCAGACAGGCGCAATGCACGTGTCAGGTAAGCCACTGCAGGGGTGGGGGCCGGGCCAGACAGCATGACATCAACACCTGCTGCGGCAAAGCCGGCTTCTAGCGAAGCTTCCAGTAAATAGCCTGAGATGCGGGTGTCCTTGCCTATCAAGACTGTGGGGCGTACGTCACCAGTGACATTGGCTTGCGCCAGCACCTTGCCTGCCGCAAAGCCCAGGCGCATGACAAAATCAGGCGTAATTGGTGCAACACCCACTTTGCCGCGTATACCATCGGTACCAAAATATTTTCTGCTCATAGTCTTCCTGCTCATCAAGGGGATAATGCATCCCAGATTTTGTATGCATCGACAGTTTCTGCCACGTCATGCACACGGATAATGTTTGCGCCCATTTGTTTTGCCAGCAGGGCTGCTGCGATGCTGCCTGCCATGCGTTCTGGCGCCGCCCTGCCAGTCAAGCCACCTATCATGGATTTGCGGGATACACCGACCAGCACAGGCAAGCCCAGCTCTTGCTGGAACTGCGGCAAGTGTCTGAACATGGCGGTATTATGTTCCAAAGTTTTGCCAAAGCCAAAACCGGGGTCAAAGCAGATACGATTTGCTTCCACACCAGCATCTTCGAGCGCTTTAATGCGCTCGCGTAAAAAGCTCGTTACGTCCTGATTGACATCAATATATTCTGGACTAACCTGCATGTCTTCAGGCGTATTTTGCATATGCATGACGCATAAGGCAGCATCTGCATTTTGCACGGCAGCGATAGATTCAGGGGAACGAAAACCCTGGATATCATTGATCATGTCGACGCCAGCGATCAGTGCCTCGCGCATGACTTGCGACTTATACGTGTCTATGGACAAGGGCTTGCCACAATCGCGCAAAGCATAGATGACAGGCATAACCCGCTTCAATTCTTCATCCAGCGGCAAAGGTGCAGAACCAGGGCGGCTGGATTCACCACCGATGTCGATGATATCGACGCCATCTTTTATCATCTGTTCAGCGCGGGCAATGGCGCTTTCCAGATTCAGGTATTTGCCGCCATCAGAAAAAGAATCAGGCGTGATGTTCAGCACGCCCATGACCAGGGTTCTGGACTGAGCTCCGCTCAAAGGATAGCGAAAACGGCCACATTGGAAATATTTCATTTTTTAAAATGACGAAGGGTGAGGAATAATCCCCACCCTTGTACATGAAATTCAAAAATTAATTGTGCAATATTTGTAGAGTAACTCAGGCCGGTGCAGTTGCGCTTGGAGATACACCACCAGAAGAGCTACCAGAAGAAGGACGGCTGCTAGTTTGTCCTTGTTTTGGCGGACGTGGGTCCACACCATTCATGATGTCATTGACCTGGTCTGCATCAATGGTTTCCCAATCCAGCAAAGCCTTGGTCATTGCTTCTACCTTGTCGCGATTTTCTTCCAGAAGTTTGCGAGACAAAGCATATTGGGTATCCAAAATACTGCGAATTTCTGCATCCACTTTTTGCTGAGTTGCCTCGGAAATGGTTTTGGATGGACCGCCAAAATAACCCTCACTCTGACTGTCTTCATAGACCATCACACCCATGCTGTCAGACATACCAAAGCGCGTCACCATAGAGCGTGCCAGCTTTGTCGCACGGGAAAAGTCGTTGGAAGCACCCGTAGACATTTGGCCAACGAAAATTTCTTCTGCAATACGGCCACCAAACAGGATGGAAATTTCTTCCAGCATTTTGTCTTTGTAACCACTGATCTGATCATGCTCAGGCAACTGCCAGGTCAAACCCAAGGCAAAACCACGCGGCATGATGGTAACTTTATGGACAGGATCAGCCTTAGGCATGAGTTTGGCGATCACCGCATGACCGGACTCATGATAAGCCGTGTTCCTGCGCTCATCTTCACGCATGACCATGGAGCGACGTTCTGGGCCCATGTAGATTTTGTCTTTTGCATCTTCAAAATCCATCATTTCGACCAGACGCTTATTGCGTCTTGCAGCGAACAAGGCTGCTTCATTGACCAGATTGGCCAGGTCAGCACCGGAGAAACCAGGAGTACCACGCGCCAGAATATCGGCTTTGACGTCAGCAGAGATAGGCACCTTACGCATATGAACGTTAAGAATTTGTTCGCGACCACGAATATCTGGCAAGCCAACAGAGACCTGACGGTCAAAACGACCAGGGCGCAGCAAAGCTTTATCCAATACGTCAGCACGGTTAGTTGCTGCAATGACGATAACGCCAGAATTAGCTTCAAAACCATCCATCTCAACCAGCATCTGGTTCAGAGTCTGTTCGCGCTCATCATTACCACCACCCATACCAGCACCGCGATGACGGCCAACAGCATCAATCTCATCAATAAAGATGATACAAGGTGCATGTTTTTTGGCATTTTCAAACATGTCGCGAACGCGGGAAGCGCCTACACCGACAAACATTTCAACGAAATCAGAACCAGAGATCGTGAAGAATGGCACTTTTGCCTCACCCGCAATCGCACGGGCAATCAAAGTTTTACCAGTACCTGGAGGACCAACCATCAACACGCCGCGAGGAATGCGACCACCCAGTTTTTGGAATTTGGTAGGGTCACGCAAGAAATCAACGATTTCGCTGACTTCTTCTTTGGCTTCATCGCAACCTGCGACGTCGGCAAAGGTGACGTTATTATTAGTGTCATCCAGCATTCTGGCTTTGGATTTACCAAAGGAGAATGCTCCGCCTTTACCGCCGCCCTGCATCTGGCGCATAAAAAACACCCAGACGCCGATCAGTAACAGCATCGGGAACCAGGAAATGAAGACTTGTGACAGGAAAGACTGTTCTTCAGGTTGTTTGACATCAAACTTGACGCCGCTGTCCACTAAATCACGGATCAGGCCCTTGTCGAGCACTGTAATCTGGGATTTGACTTTAATACCTTCAGAATTGGTCGCCACGATGGAGCGATTGGCTTCATCGATGGTGGCATCCTTGATGTGTTTGGATTTGACTTCATCCAGGAACTCGGAATACGGGATAGGCTTAACGCCAGCACCGATACCTTTTCCATCAAACTGCTTAAAAAGTGTAAAAAGCACCAGGGCAACTACCACCCATATAGCAGCTTTTGAAAACATATTATTCACGAGAACTCCTTGAAGGCAGGATGCGCCATTTGATACTGTAAACGTTCATTCTACCCCCATTGGATAGAGCTTGCTAGCCAGCATATGTTGGCAGCATTGATGATTATCAAGAGGTAAATGCAATTATTCGAGATTTTTCAAGCCTCTGCCGAGCAAAAATATCTCGGAAGACTTGTCTTTACTGGCTTTTGGCTTCTTGTTGACCACTGTTTTGAATTCATCTTTAAATAGTGTGAAAATGTTGTTATAGCTAGGTCCGTGAAAGCATTTCACCAGCAAAGCACCACCTGGTTTGAGATGTGCCTTGGAAAAAGTGACTGCCAATTCGATAATATATTCGACACGCGCTGAGTCAACGGTCGAGTTACCAGACAGATTTGGGGCCATATCTGATAAAACCAAGTCAACTTTGCGCCCCAACAATTTAGATTCCAATTGATCGAGCACTTCATCTTCACGAAAATCGCCCTGTATGAATTGCACATCGGCGATAGGGTCCATGGGTAACAGATCCAGGGCAAAAATTTCGCCCATGATACCGCCACCTTCTTTACCTGCCAGCTTATTCCTTACATACTGTGACCAGCTACCGGGAGTTGCACCCAAATCAACAATAATTTGCCCAGGACGTATCAGTTTTTCAGATTCATCTATTTCTTTTAGCTTGTAAACGGCGCGCGCACGATAGCCTTCCTTTTGTGCAAGTTTCACATAAGGATCATTAATATGGTCGTGAACCCAATTTTGATTGAATTTATTCTTTGCCATTCGCGTAAAATACTGCTTTTAAAGGAATTACTATGTTAAAACTTACGCCCGCTGAAAGAAGCGAACTCCGCTCCGAAGCACATGCACTGAAACCTATCGTATTAATCGGCGAAGCTGGATTGACTCCTGCTGTTATCAAAGAAATTGATGCTGGCCTGAATGCCCATGGCCTGATCAAGGTACGCGTATTTGGCGATGATAGAGAAGCACGCATAGGTATGTACGATACCATCTGCGCCGAGCTGAATGCAGCCCCAGTACAGCATATAGGTAAACTTTTGGTGGTTTACCGTCCAAAACTGGAAGGCACAAAAGAAACCAAACTGGTTAAAAAAGGTAAAGGCATGCGCGAAGTTACTATCGTCAAGCCTAGCCCAAGTGGAACCAAAAAACCGACTGTATCCAAAGTCATGGTCAAAGGTAATGAACGCGTTACCCAGGGCGGCAATATCAAACGCGCCAAACCACGTCAAAGCAGTGCAAAAAAATCATCGCTTGCCAATAGCTGACCTTGAATACCTCTGATATCTGATCAGTACTCAACCCGGCCAAACCAGGCCGGGTAATATTTCTGCCTGAGAATACGTCTTCTAAATCACTCTACATCGTTTTGCATGCATTTATATTCATTTATTGAATATAAATTCAACAAACCTCAATACTAAACGTACAGTACGTCCAGTACCTCATATTCACGCACACCGGCGGGTGCTTGCACACCAACTACGTCACCAGCGTACTTGCCGATCAAGGCACGTGCGATAGGTGAAGTAATGGAGACCTTGCTCAATTTCAGGTCTGCCTCATCTTCACCAACGATCTGGTAACTGACTTTTTGTGAAGTTTCCAGGTCTTCCAGATGCACGGTAGAACCAAACACGACGCGACCTTCTGCGTCCAGGGCACTAGGATCAATGATTTGCGCAGAACCCAGCTTGCCTTCCAGATCAGCAATACGGCCTTCGATAAATGCCTGACGTTCTTTGGCAGCATCATACTCGGCATTTTCAGACAAGTCGCCCTGCGCGCGCGCCTCAGCGATCGCGTTGATGACACTTGGGCGCTCTTTAGTCTTTAAAAGATGCAATTCTTTCTTAAGCAATTCTGCGCCGAACTTGGTGACAGGTACTGTACTCATATCATTCACACTCATAAAAGTAAAAATACAGAGGCCACGTCAGACACCAGCACTACCGATGCCTTTGTGACCTCTGTATCGAAGTTCAAGCTTCCCTGGGATTACTGCCCGGGGACACTGTTATTTCTATCAGTTTAAGGTTTTATGCAGACCTTGTAAATCATAAACATGTAATTCATTGAGATGACGCATACCTTCGACTGCAGCCTCAGCACCAGCTATGGTCGTGAACGTTGTTGCACGGGCAATCAATGCAGAGGTACGAATAGCGCGTGAATCTGTAATCGCATTGCGCTTTTCTTCTACCGTATTGATGACCATGGCAATATCATTGTTCTTGATCATGTCGACAACATGCGGACGACCCTCGACAACCTTGTTCACGATAGATACCGGAATACCCTCTGCCGCAATCGCGGTTGCCGTACCACGTGTAGCAACGATAGAGAAGCCCATCGCCACCAGATCACGGGCCACTTTCACACCACGTGGTTTATCACTGTTCTTGATGCTCAGGAAAACCTTGCCAGAAGTTGGCAATTTCACGCCAGCACCCAATTGAGACTTCACGAAGGCTTCACCAAAAGTCTTACCTACACCCATGACTTCACCAGTCGATTTCATCTCAGGGCCGAGGATGGTATCAACACCCGGGAACTTCACGAACGGGAATACCGCTTCCTTGACACTGAAGTAAGGCGGTACGACTTCTGCGCCTATGCCTTGTGAATCGAGAGACTGACCAACCATGCAACGGGCCGCAATCTTGGCCAGTTGCAGGCCAGTGGCCTTGGATACATAAGGCACGGTACGTGATGCACGCGGGTGTTGATAC
>JAZJXP010000149.1:0-14575 GCA_040390835.1 Pseudomonadota bacterium | reverse complement strand
CTGCAGTTCCGCGTACTTCATGTGACCGCATCACAGTGCGTTGCCAGCGTTTCTGTGCCCCTTGCTGCAAAAACGTCTGCGCCAATGAATTGCCAACATCACGTAAGCGTGAACGTAAATACCAGGGCAACAGGGTTTCGATGAGCGCTCTTGCTCCAGACCGCACTTCCAGCGCTACACTCGACTGGGTACGCATCACGTTGATCAGATTTCGTCCCTGCTCAGCAAATTCGTACTTCATCTTGCCCGGTGGTGTCAGCAGGCGCAGTAACATGCGCTCTAGCCTGTTGCTGCGCGTAGCGCTCAGTGTGTGCATGGCTGAAAACACACTTGCGGTATGGCTTTGCGTGACAAAACTGGAATTGGCTGTTGATATTTTTCTGTCAGTACCGATACGGGTTTTGGTCGGACGAGCCCGCAGCATAGCTTGACGCTGCAATAAGACCAATGCAGAACTGGCCCAGGTACTGATGCCTGAATTGAGTAGTGTATCAGCAGTTTGCCTGCTCCATTTCCCAGAAAGTCCCATGACGAGCGTAGCGCTATGCTGCATCAAAAGACGTGTCAGCAAAGGTGACGCCCCTTGGCCTGCCAGTTTACCCAGTGGCATACCCGGCATGACAGATGATGCAGAAGTCAGCGTCGGCACCTGTCCGGCATTGCGGGCTTGCGACTTGATGATTAAAGTTTGCAGCCAGCGCACCCAGGTCTGCTGCGAGAGCATGGCATGAGAAAGTCGCTTACCCGAAGCATTACTCTCGGCCTGCCGTCCGGCCTTGCCACCTTTCTGCAAGTGGCTTCTGCTGGCCTGCATGCCTTTTTGCAGGAATTTACCCACACCCTGTGCCAATAACCTTTGCTGCATTTGCAGCCACTGGATGCGTTGAACAATATGGGTGAAGTGGTTCTGGGTGACATTCCGCGGCAACTTCAAATACGCCAGCGTGGGCGGCATATCACCATCGTGATGCACCTGCATGGTCTGCCTCAGCTTCAGCAGACTAGTCAATCGTAACACCTGTGGCCTGTTCGCCCGGGCTGCATTGGCACTGGCCGTGCGCATGCCCAGTGCCATCAAAGTAACCCCTTGGCGGCTGAATATGCGACGCTGGCCAGGCTTTTCTTGATACCTTCATGCGCCAGGGTAAAACTCTGGGTCGCAATCATGTTTTGCCCTGCATCCAGGCTTGGTCCCTGCCAGGATATCGGCCAGGCATTGAAGAAATCCCACCACACACTGGGTAAACCGGAATCATCCAGAATATAAATTGAGCCGTTCTTGCGCTTGATCTGTCCTTGCAAGGTGGATTGATACCACAGCCACATAGGGTCAAGTGCCGTGATTCCAGCTTTTAACACGATATCGGAATAAGTCATCTGGCCGGGCAGTTTGTACTCTGTATCATTGACTCCTCCCTGACGTACAGTTTTGACTTCGGTGCGAGACTCCAGTCCCTCCACCGATGAAAAGCCGCCCACCAGGATACCTTCGACTTCCACAAAAAAATTGTAAGCCTTGAACGGGTCAATATGCAGACCCAGTTGACGTTGAGCTAAACCGGCGGCAGCATTTACACCCAGTACCATCTCATACTCCCAGATTTTTCAAACTCTTATGATTGTCATCACTGCTCATGGCTTTGTTGATTTTGGAAATTTGCTCGCACCACCGTCGCCGTTCTGCGTGCTCCATCGCCAAAATTGCCTCATACGACCAATGAAAGTGATAAGCAATAAATGCAATTTCTGCATACAGCTGCTCGGGTACGCGCCCTACTTTCCCGCCCCGCCCTGCCCTTCGTCCGTATCAACCTGGTTGATCTTGTTGTAGAGCGTTTGCAGATAAGTAAAATCGGCAGAAAACAAATCTTCCACCAATTTGGTATTAATAATATCCAGGCTTCCCAAACGTACAATCACACGGGAGAGCACAATAATGATCAGATAAGCCGGATTATTCTGGACCCGGTGATCTTTGAGCGGCAAGATTTCATCTCCTGCAGTGGCCAGCCGCATTACTCCGTTCTTGTGCAAATTACCGTCAGCGTCGCGATAGCCTATGGGCAAGGTAAATTCCACTTCTGTGCTAATCACATTCATGAGACACAACTCCAGGGTTAAGAGACACGTACCATGTATTGCATGGTCAATTCAAAAGTTTCCACCATCACATCGCTGGTCGATGCATTCAAGCCAGTACTTTCATATTTACTGGCAAAGGCATTAATAACGTTCCAGCGTGCCTTGTCAGCCCCGGTGGTATCCACCAGGATCAGGGACACGTTTTTCTGTGCACCTGTGGCAGTTGAACCTTGCGTTGAAACCAGGGTGAACCAGTTATACAAATCCATGGAATCTGTCAGGCCTTTTTTCAAGGTCAGTTTGCCATAGCTGGTCAGGCCAGAATATGGACGCTTCCACACTGGATCTGTGCCTTCGCGGTAGTCCACGGTTTCAACCGTAATATCAGGCACGGTTGCCTCAGAAAATGCTGCAATCTGAATGCCGGAAATTTCAACCCGGAAGAGAAACCCACGGTAGGGGTCAGTTAAAGTTGTAGCCATTGTTTTCTCCGCAATCTGTCATCTGGTTTTTTTGGGGGGAGTCGGGTCAGATTAACCGCCCGAATCCGGCGCAGCCGTTTTTTGCGACATCCGCAAAATCACAAACTCAGCCGGATAAACCGGTGCCAGACCAATATCAATGAACATCTGTCCTAACATCCTGGTATTGGGCGGGTTGTTCGACGCATCACAGGTCACGAAAAACGGCTCCTGTGCAGTCGCACCAAACAGACCACCCTGCTGCCATAACGTGGTCAGAAAAGCAGTCACATCCCGCGTCACTGACGACCAGGTGGTTTGGTCATTAGGTTCAAATACTACCCACTGCAAACTTTGTTTCAGGCTTTGCTCTACATAGATGAACAAACGGCGAATGCTGATATACGTCCATTCAGTATTCAAGGCCAGTGTGCGCGCTCCCCAGATCACGTTACCGTAATTGATAAAGTTGCGAATCGCGTTGATGCCTTCAGGATTGAGTTGATCCTGATCCGAGTCAGTAATACTCTGATCCAGCAACACCGCCGTCAACAAGGCACCATCATCCACCCCCGCTGGCGACTTCCATACCCCGACATTGGTATCGGTATAAGCATAGCGACCTAAAGTGGGGCCAGAGGGAGGAATCGGTACATTGGCGCCAGCAATCGGGTTATAGATATACACCCATGGATAGTAAATCGCACCAAAGTCCGAACTCAGGGCATTGGGATTGCCTGCTGTGGCACTACCCTGGCCGGTCTTGAATGACAAAATACCTTGTACATCCAGGCCAAATGGCGGGTCAATCACATAAAACAGATTTCGCTGCTGCGAATTTTCACAGAATAACAACTCCTGGTTGATCAGCGTGCCCTGAGTTAATAATGGATTGCTGTCACCTGTTTTTTCGTAGGTAGTGATATCAGGAACAGAAAGCAGGCTGATACCCTGGACTTTTTGCAGCAAGGCAGTAGCCGTGGTGAAATTGTAATTGGGCGAGGTGCCACCTTTCAAAGCCGACGGCGTGGCGGTATTGGCTGGCCGCGAACTGGTGGTAATTGCCTTGGCGTTTGGTGCAATGCGGATAAACATGGAACTGCTGTTGATTTTGGTCGCGATCGGACTATATGCTCCGGCATCACCTATCAGACTATTGCCAGTAAATCCGTTAAACGACTCAAGCACATAATAGGTTTGCCCGGACTCCACTTGCAGATTATTCTGCAGCACATAACGCTGCAACAAGGCATTCGGCATCCCCATCTGCGTCGGCGCCGCCGTGCTGCTCAGACCAATTTTAGATTGATCTACCGTGACGCTCAGATTAAATACCGGCGTGCTACCACCGGCGGCGAGCGGCGTACTGCCGTTGCTGATCATGACGCCCAGTGAATTGCCCCAGGTACCGGCAGTCACTGCATTGACGACCAGGCTGCTCAGGGTCGCGGTCGCCGCCTTGGCCGCAGCGGTATCGGAACAGCGCACCACCCAGCATGCCGTACCGCCTTCGTTAAAAAATTCATACACTGTCCAGGACACCATCGCGTACCAGGCCAGATTGCCAAACGCGCTTTGGTAGGCATTCCAGCTGGTGATCAGTGTCGGTTGTTCAATGGGCCCGAATTCGGTCACCCCAATAAAGACCGGAGTTGAAGTGGAAGCACCCTGAATGCTGCGAGTGCCTGGTACTTCCTGTATATATATGCCAGGGTGTTTATAAGTAGCCAAGATAGTTCTTCCCTTATCAGTTATTGCATTTCAACAGACACACATTGCATCATTCCGCTTTGCACTGTGACGCTCTTTTGCACACTCTTCAAACCGGACTTACTGAAGCTCAATTCCACCGCACTTTGTGGCGCAAGATTACCCATCAGGGCCAGGGTAAAACAGCCCGCATGACGACCGTCCCCAAAAGAACGCGTGCTGGCCGTTTTGGCGTTCGCGCGCGCAGTCTGGTAATTCGCCATCACTTCAACTCCTGGCACTGGCTGCTGTCTCGCTGCCAACACCTGTCCTGCAATCAGCGTAGTGCCCGGCGGATAAGGATAGGTTGGCCCGGGTAGCATGGTGACAACCATAATGGCATCAACCAATGGTTCGCCCAGCGGCACCTGCAACTTGACTTCCTGATCCAGAAACCAGGGCTGACGGCAAATAATCTTGAGACGGTATTGCCCATCATCGAGGTCAGGGAATGCATAGAACGCCTGCTGTTTTGCCTGTGCTGCCACTGGTTTGCCGTCCAAGAGAAAACTCACCGCCAGTGCTTCTGCCGGTTGCCCGGTAAAACCGTCAATCAACTGCACCACTGCCGACAGCGTGATCATGTCTGCTCCACCGTTTGCGGCAATACATCCACTGGTCGCTGCTCTGCCACCAAATCACCTTCCCTGATCATATTGACCTGGCTTACATCCCCTGACGGTATCCGGACAGGAGAGAGTGTGTACAGTTTGGTTAATTTATATGGCTTGTTGGGAAAGCCACTCCATATATTGTGCAAGCGTTCAAAATTGCTGAAGTCCGGCACGATGGGAATCACTTCATTGCCGCTTTGGCGCAATACCGGATGCAGCCATTGCCCATACAGGGCTGGCACATCATGAAACAGTCGCACCAGTTTATCCACCAGTACCAGCTCCAGTTCTGCCGAACGTGCATACGGCACAATCATATACAACAGGTCTGCCACCAGCGGCGGTGCCGTCACCGTCAGTGAATTTGGCATGCCATTTGGGCCTTGCTGGCGATTAAGCGTTGCTGGTGTATTGCGCAAGAACGGATTGATTTCAAGTTGATACAAGAATAGTGACAGCTTGGTTTCACCCTGACTGTCGATGTCTGCCGGCGATTCAAACACCACCGCCGATTCCGACGACAATTCCGAGATATGAGCGCGAATCAGGTTGCGCAGCGATTCGCTGACACAGCGCAGCACCTGGCCACTGTCAACGCTGGACGATGCGGCACTCATAGCGTAAACACCGTATAGGTTTGACTGACCAACTGTGGTTGACGATTGCCGACATGCGCATACATGCTGATATGACCATCACAACTGGCTTTCAGATAAATGTAAGGTAAACTCTCAGGACTCCAGCCGATATATGCCAGCATTAAAAATTCCATCTCTTCATTATCGTTGTCCTGGGTTTTCGCGGTTTCAAAAGTTAACACCGAAGTACCATACGACATGTAGTTGAGGGGCACGCCACCGTTCAAACCCATGAGACGTATACCGCCAGATTCTGAGAACGGTGGCCCCAGACACCAGTACACATTGCCCAAGCCCTTTTTGGTCGTGACATCGAGCGAAATCCGGTTGCCAGGGCGCGCACCCTGCACTGAAATCAAGACACTGCGATACTCATGAGCAGGATCACGCAACGCCGCACTGATACGTCCGTTACGCCACTCATTGGCACGTTGCGCACCAAAATATGCCATCACGCTGGCTTCATTATTGAGCGTGCAATACCCTTGCAAATAATCAACCCCTGGCGTCACCTTCAGAGACAATGTCAATGCAAACGAACTTAAACCACTATTATTGTTGGCTGTCTTAATCGCCAGCATTTGTTCATTGAATTCGATTTTCTGGATACACGATTCAAAACTTTCGTCAGTTTGTTCAGATAACATGGAAAACCCCATGCTGTCACCCGAGCGCGCACCCAGACACCAACTCACTCCCGCTGTGGTAAAAATAAAATTGATATTAGAATTGGCCGCGACGTTATCAAACTTCAGAACGACAGGTAATAGTTCACGGATCATGGCGTTTTCCCTATTCCAGATCAATACCAAACGAACTCAGGCCAATGATGCTGGTGCGGTCACAACGCGATTGCATGGTGACGCTAGCCCCAGGAGGTAAATCGACTCGTCCTTTTAACTGAAACTGTTCAGTACGCACATACAGGCCGATATTGATTTCACTGCAGTCCTGATAAGTTTCCAAATACATTTCACGCGCATTGATCAGAAAATTACGCAAATACAAGGTTGGCTGGGTGCTGGTTGAAAAACTCAAGCCCACCATCTTGCTGTTTTCCCCTCCTTCGCTCCAGATCGCCATTTGATCAGGCCGGATAGATAAAAACGCCTTGCTGTTAGCCCGCAGGTTATAAAACGTGATATTCATTTGCCTGAATACATTCACTTCGGTGAAGCAGTGTTCATTGACTTCATTCAGAGGATTGGCTTTCAGGTGCGAATCAAGATATCGCAGTTCCTCTTCGCTTAACTCAACGTCATCCTCACTGCCCTCAACACCTAAAGAGCTGGCTTGTTCCTGCAATAGTCGTAATGCATCCCCATCGGGATGACTGACTATCTCAGGCGGAATGGCAACCTCGGGAAGAATCACGGGTGGAGCTGTCGATGTAGCCTGCGGCTCAGGTTCAGCGATAATTGGAGCTTCTTCAACATGAACTGGTGCCACAGGCTCTACAGCGGCATCCTCAGCATGAACTGGTGCCACCTGCTCTGCTGCGTCATCAGCAATTGGAGCAGCCGCAACCGGAGCAGCCACATCACCTGCAGCAACCTCAGGTGATTTTGTCTTGGGTGGGGCACCATTTTTGCGGGAGCTCATGAAACTTCCCTTCGTGTTGGGACAATCACATCCACAATTATTTCGATTCTTGTTTTCCCCATACCCGCCCAGCAGGTCTGACGACAACCTGAGTGCGGGGTTCGGGCATGGCTAGCTGGTCATCAGACTCAGGATGGCCACATCACACCAACTTGTGCGCTGGTCAGGGTGACTGACTTGGAATTGGAGAATGCAAACGTCACCGTCACACCTGGATCTGCAGTGCAACTCATGCCAACGTAACCACCAGTATTCGCATTGGAAATATAAGTGGCAATACTGAACGAAACGGTTGAAGAACCCGTGCTAGAACCACCGGAAGCCGTAATTGTTTGCATGACCTGATTGGTCATGCTGAAGGAATTAACAGGCACAGGCGAACCAGAGGTTGTTGACAGCGTGATGCCGCTATTGTTGGGATCACTTGGGTTACCTGAGCTCCATGCATAGCCCTGCTGGGGAGCAATATTGATTGCAACTGACTGACCAGGAGTTGCATTACTGACTGTAATAGTACCTGACGCAAAAGTAGACATAATAGCATCCTTTTAAATTAGAAAAGTATTCCAAAAAAGACTTCTAAACATCGCAAAAGCAAAGAACATTTGCAACCAGGCTAAATTCGTCGCTCCTGTTTTATCTCGTAACCGATTCAATTACGAGCGGTCATCGTACATCCGAATCAGATGAAAAATCTATAAGTAAAGTTATCTTTTTAAAACTAAATATTTTTTAGCTTTTTCGCAACAAAGTTGTAATTTTGTTTAGTTTATTTATTATTCTTAATGCTAATATGGCAATCGGCTTTTAATTTACCTGTTTGAATTGATGAGAGTTTCTTCGACATGTTATGCCGATGACAGCTTGAGTAGGATTGTCATTCTGATAAAGACAGGCATTGCAAAAAACTGGTCTGATCAGGTGATGTAAAAGAGTTTGCCGGATTCCGGCGACGCATCGTGCCGTGGCATGCACCCTGCATTCAACAGCAATGGAGATTGACATGCAAAAATTATTCTGGACATGCATATTCATTTACAGCATTAGCCTGGCACCACAGGCGCAAGCCAAAGACGGAGCGTATTTTCTCAGAGCATGTGAGGCTGCTGTCAAACAGGCAGATGGTGCGCAAATGACATTGGAGGACAGTTTGTCCGCCCTCAATTGCATGACCTATATTTCCGGCTTTCGCGAAGCTCTGGCGCTCAACAGTAAAATCAGCAAGACACCCAAACTCTACTGCCCACCTGAAGGTGGCGTAACCCACGAGCAAGTGGCCCGCGTGTTTACCAAGTTCTTGCAAAGCAACCCGGAATCCTTGAGCCAAAGTGGCAGCCTGTCACTGTACATAGCACTTAGCAAGAACTACCCGTGCGTTGGCTCCTGATGCGCTGACCAATTTACCGGCCAAGCGAGACTAACATGCATGGTCAATTTACTCGCCCGGCAAAACAGACCAGGCTCAAGACAGATGAGCCTGCACGCGCTGCCGAACCAGCATCGGCCCAACAAACCGGGCTAGAACCCATGGGCAACTACCAATATGCACGCAGCCCCATGCAGTTGCGCAACAAGCCCAACCAGACTGGTTTGCCAGACTCACTCAAGACCGGCATAGAAACTTTGTCCGGCATATCAATGGACCATGTTCGCGTGCATTACAATTCCAGCAAACCACGACGGCTCAATGCACTCGCCTATGCTCAAGGGAGCAATATCCATTTGGCCCAGGGACAAGAGCAACACTTGCCACATGAAGCCTGGCACGTAGTGCAACAAGCCGAAGGCCGGGTCAAGCCCACGCTACATGCCAATGGCCTTGCCATTAACGACAATCAACAACTCGAACAAGAGGCCGACCAGCGTGGCAGCCAGGCCATGCAACTGCAGAGCAGCACGTCTCAGCCACAGAGATTCGTACTACCCAGCGACAGGGGATTGATTCAACGCCAACTGGATGAAGATTTTAATGCAGCCGGAACTACCAGCAAAAAAAACCTGAAAGCCTGCAAAGAGTTTGCCAAAATTGTCAGCGACTTGGTCGACCAAGCCTATGATGAATTGATGACAGGCAAAATCCAGGACTGGACTGGCGCAAAAATTGCCACTTTCCTCAATTTACTTCAGCGTAATAGCAATATGGCTGTCACGCATGTCGGTAATGCCATGGAAGAGCGGGTATATGCGCTGATGAATGAAACCGACCTGCCACTGAACTGGGCCAAGCAGCGTTCCGAAGACATGGGCAGTGTCTCATATCCCGATATCGTTCTCCATCTGGATGACAAAAAAGAAGGATTGATCGACATCACCTCAGACCGTGGTCACATTCTGGGTAAAAGTGGTGGCTGGACCACAAGCGAACGCTATGTCTATGTCGCAGAAGCTTACTTCGACTCCGTCACCAATGAAGACTTACCAAACATCAAGAATGCCATTGAAGAAGGTGGCATAACCAAAAAACATGCCAAGAAACTCAAAAAAGAGGCTGACAGGCAGCGGCTACTCAAATTCCTGGCCCGTCAACAACAAATTGACGAAGCGCGGGAGGTATACAACCAGTACAACAGTTTTAGCGAATTTGTTATTGAAGAATTTTCAGGAGACAGGACCGCAGCAAGCCATTACATGCGCATAAACGGCCTGGGTAACCTTAAAGGCGTAGCCAAACTCAAGGGCAAGCGCAAGTTGTCGGATGAAGGCAAGAAAAAACGCAAAAGAATAGCAATGAAAGAGAAGAAAGCGCGAAAAAAACAAAAACTGGACGATGAGAAAGAAGAAGAATCAGATCAAGAATCTGAAAACTCGGAATCTGAAAATTCAGGATATGAAAGTGACTAATCCGATGATGAAAATGATTTTGATTGATCATTGGCGCAGTTGATGCAGGCAATGCTGGACAAGACATTTTTTCGACCTTGAATCTGATTACCCAGTTTGCGCAGTGTCTATGTTACCCGGTATTTTTTCGCAATCAGCACATTATTGCTTCCGCCAAACGCAAAGGAATTCGACATCACACAATCAATATTTTTGTGGCGAGCCGAAGTCACTACATCGATTCCCAAGCTCTCATCCAGCTCACGACAATTTGCCGTTGGTGGAATCAGACCATGCTCCATCGCCAACAACGAAAGAGCAAGTTCCACGGCACCACCCGCCCCAATCAAATGACCATGTACGGCCTTCGTTGAACTGACTGGCACTGCTTCACTGCGATGACCAAATACTGTTCGTATCGATTCCGCTTCAATGGCATCTCCTACTACGGTCGCCGTGCCGTGGGCATTGATGTAATCAACTGCGTCCGCGCTTATACCAGCATCCTTCAAAGCCAGGCGCATGGCTCTTACCTGCCCGTCGACCGAGGGGTGTGTAATATGACTGGCATCACAAGAACTGCCAAAACCGACAAGTTCCGCGAGTATTGTTGCCTTACGTGACAATGCAGAATCCAAAGATTCCAGCACCAGAAATGCTGCCCCCTCCCCCAACACCAGCCCATTCCTGTCTTTTGAAAAGGGTCTGCACGAGGCAGCAAGGTCCTGATCCGCCGGGGCCAGGGCACATAGCGCATGCCAGGCATGCAGCACACCATAAGTAAGCAAGGCTTCACTACCCCCGGCCAGCACGCGATCGGCATACCCGTGCCGGATAGTTCGCAAGGCTTCACCAATAGCCGCAGAAGAAGATGCGCATGCTACCGCATAGGTATTATTTTGACCGCGAATACCAAACTTGATCGACATCTCTGACGCAGCAGCACTCATCATCCCGCGCGGTAAAGACATAGGTGCTATGCGATCCTTATTCTCCGCATATAGCCGATAGAATGCAGCATCTTGCGTTGCGTTACCACCACTGCCCGTACCCAAATGAATTGCCATTTCCAACAGCAAATCTGGACGTTCAAGCAGACCGGCACTTGCCAGGGCACGCCGCCCAGCGGCCAGTGATAACTGCGCAACACGATCACTGCTAACACTCTCCTGCGCGACAGCTTCATCAACAAAAGCCGCCAAAAGCACGGGTGATTGACGGACAGATGCAGGCAACAGACGAATTGCAGACCGCCCGGCAGCAACGTTTTCAAACACCCGCCCCGGCCAATTGCCTGAAGGACAGACGATGCCTATCCCTGTGACAACAACACGCGTCAAATTCATGATCGCCCTGCCGCCAGGTTGATCGCCTCTTCAATCTGGTCAAACACTTCGCCCAATGTAACTGGTGGGCTGACGAATTGACCAAAACGAATACCAAACGCATCTTCAACTTCGAATTTAAATTCAATAACAGCCAAAGAATCAAATCCAATATCCTGAAGCTTCGATTCGCGCGTCAACTCTTCATGCGGCAATGTCAACTCTTTCGGCAACATTGAGAAAAGACGTTCTTCTAACTCAGTATTTTTTAACATGGAAGCACCCGGTAATTTTGGATCAGTTGATGATGAAGACCTGTTCAAACGCATGTCACAGATACCATCGGACTATTCGCTCAATATTTTATTTAAGATATTGGCTGACAACATGCGCTAAGTATCTGTGTCATTGAGTAGTTAAATGGCAATTAAAATGCAATTTTAACATCGATAGATATGCGTGCCCATTTCCAGGCAGAAGGTTCAACACTCAGTGCCAAAGTGTTGCTCGATTGCCGCATCATTTGGACGTATAGGGTACCAACAAAACTTATCCGCGCCTGGCTAGCCCGACTCTGATCGAGGTCAGAGAAAATGCCGCCGATGAACTCAACATCACCATAGACGATAGTGACGGCCGCGTGGCGATACCGCGCAAAGGCGTCAAAATCACTTTGCAGCCGGGCTGGCAAAGGGGAAACAACGGCGCGGACATGGTAGACAAAGGCACTTTCGTGGTGGATGAAGTGGAACACGAAGGCGCGCCAGACATGCTGGTCCTGCGCGCCCGTAGTGCAGAGATGGCAAAGCCAGTACGCACCCGCAAAGACCGCAGCTTTGATCAAAAGACCGTTGCCGATATCGTGGGCCAGATTGCCCAAGACAACGGCCTGGCACCCAAGGTTAGCCAAAGCCTGCAAGGCAAAGTCATCGACCACATAGATCAGACCAATGAATCAGACATCAATTTTTTAAACCGGCTGGGCAAACGCTTTGATGCGGTGGCCACCGTCAAAAAAGAACCTCTGCTCTTCTTGCCTATCGATGAGGGTAGCAACAGCAAAGGCGAAAGCCTGCCCACCATCACCCTGGAACGCCGCGACGGCGACAAGCACCGCTACCACACCGCCAGCCGCGACGCCTACAGCGGCGTGCGCGCACAATGGCATGACCCCAACGACGCGAAGGAAAAAAGCGAACTGATAGGCGAAGACGACAACCCAAAACGCCTGCGGCATACCTACCCCAATCAAGACGCGGCAGAGCAAGCAGCAAAAGCAGAGATGAACCGGGTAAAGCGTGGCAAAGCCACCCTGCAATTTACCCTGGCCCTGGGCAGGCCAGACATCACCCCCATGATGGGGGTACGCATCCCCAGCTTAAAAGCACCTATCGGCAACACAGATTGGATCATCGTCAAAGCCACCCACAGCGTCACGGCGCAGGGGTTCACTACGCAATTGGAGATGGAGACGAGAAAGGGGCAGAATGAAAACGGCGCAAGGCCAGTAGAAGAGTCTGAGCAATAATGATAAGCTAACTGACCGTGCGCGTCGCTTTCTCTGAGAATAAATATGTGGGAACCATATAATGAATTTATCAAGGTACTAAATACCGCTAAGGTACCTTTTTCGATTATTGAGAAAAGTAGCGCTGATATAGTTTTTGATGTCTTACTAAACAAGTTTGCGTCCAAGAAAAGAAGAGATTCGAGACTATTTGAAGTATTGGCAGACTGCTCTGCAATTTCATATTTTCAATCACACGAATTTCTATTTGATTTCCCGTCAAATGGGAAAGTCTACGTATTCTTTGATTTTAGGTACGGGGGAGTGCTATTTGAAGTCAGTTCATTTTCTGATGTTATCAATGCTTGGAACAAATGCCCCAATTCCTCGTTTTACATTGTCGATACTAATTTTGAATACTTATTGTCAATTACCGAGGAAGGATCAATAGTTGGATGTGGAACTGCATCAGATTGGATTGAGCACTTGTATGCGTCTGGCAGTTTAACTTAACGAACAATGTAGCCCACGGGGCGATTTGCGGTGCTTAATCACCCGAAGCTTTGGAAATGTATGAATATCAGATCTGACACCACCTCCCGTAAACGGAAAAAAAATGAAAGAATCTACTTTACTTGAAAAAAAATTGGCAGAATTAAAGGCCAGAATTCAGCGGGCAGAAAATGACATTTTCCTTGCGGACTTTTTTGGAGTTGAAAAGGATAGCTTCACTTGGGTAGTGAATAATGATATTCGAAAACTATCGGCGGAAGTATCGTCGCCAAAAAATCTAATATTTATATCCAAAGCTTACAATGATGTGTTGGTAAAGCACTCCTTTGAATTCGCGGAAAAATTTATACAATTCTATAAATTTGAAAAGATTTCTGTTTCTTTCACACTTCCAAATGGCGACTTTCCCGATTGGTTTCACTTAGATGTGAACCAATTTTATGATTTTGTATTTAAGATTTACAGACTGCATCGCAATGTTGACCTAATACTCAAAAGCGGTATTGATATCTACGTTTTTATGATCCCAGAGGATGATTTATTAATTTTTCAGTCGCGGGGCAATTAATGATCGCGTAATCGCCCGCCGGGTTAGAAATGTATGAATGTCAGACCTGACCCCAGACTCCGGACTCCGTGAAAACCTTAGTTTGTTATTGACTGGGGCAGATAACGATCGCGCAATTGCCCACAAGGTCGGAAATGTATGGATGTCAGACCTGACCCCGCGCCTCGATGGTTGCCGAGGATGGCAAAAACCGCGACATGATCTGCCTGCCATTACGCAAACTCCCCGCCTGGCTGTGTTCCATCAATCCAAGCAAAGTCAAACCAGAGCTGCGCGAAAAAGTCACCCGCTACCAGGACGAATGCGACGACGCCCTCTGGAACTACTGGACCCAAGGCACAGCCACCCGCCCCGGCACCATGACCGTGGCAGACCGCCTGCGCGTACACCGCGCCCGCCATGACGTACTCAACAAACTAGAATCCACCACCCACGCCATCAAGCGCCAGGCCCTCTATGAAGAACTGACAGAACTCTCCACCCTGCTAGGCTACCCCGCCCCCGCCTTAACAGCCGTCGGCAGCACAGAGCCAGACGAACCCACCGTCATCACAGAATTCTGGGACTCCATCGAAGAACTCAACAACCTGGGCATAAAAACCAACCACGCCCGCGACACCACCATCATCGCCATCAACATCAATGAGCTTCCCCCGAAAAATAGTCTGCCATAGGTAACGTAAAATAAACGTAACT
>JAZJXP010000148.1:0-30225 GCA_040390835.1 Pseudomonadota bacterium | reverse complement strand
GCTATTATGAAGACATGGGCAAGCAACTTGATGCCAACGCCTATTGGCAAGGCGAAATCTGGAACCGCAGGAAAAATGGTGAAGTCTATCCAGAATGGCTGACCATCACTGCAGTCAAAAACGCCAGCGGCAAAGTTGTCAACTATGTCGCCACCATGCTCGACATCACACAAAGAAAAGCTACCGAAGCCAAGCTTGAACACCTGGCCTACCATGATCCCTTAACCGGCCTGGCCAACCGCCGCTTGCTGATAGATAGATTACAACATAGCCTGCTGGCAAAGAGCCGCAGTAATCTGTATGGCGCAGTGCTATTTCTTGACCTTGATAATTTCAAGACCATCAATGACAGCAGCGGCCACGGCAAAGGCGACATGCTCTTGCAAGTTGCCGCAAAACGCCTGGCCCACAACATACGTAAGGGCGATACCCTGGCACGCTATGGCGGTGATGAATTTGTCTTGCTGCTAGAAGAACTCAGCGACAACGTCAGGGAAACCGCCATAGAAGTACAAATGATTGTCACCAAAATCCTGGCGGACCTGCGCGCGCCCTATGATTTAGAGCACAGTGAATATCACAGCAGCGCCAGCATAGGCATCACCCTGTTTGATAAACAAAGCGCCTCTGCCGAAGAGCTGCTCAAGCAAGTTGAAGTCGCCATGTATGAAGCTAAATCTAGTGGCGGCAATAACTTCCGCTTCTTTGACAAAGACATGCTCGACATCGTCAACACTCGCGCAATATTGGAAGCAGATATGCGCCACGGTCTGCAACAAGAACAATTCGTTTTATATTATCAGCCACAAGTCAACAGCACCGAGCAAGTCACAGGTGCAGAAGCCCTGGTGCGCTGGCTTCATCCGCAAAAAGGTCTGGTTCCACCATCTGACTTTATCCCCTTGGCAGAAGAATCAGGCCTCATACTCGGTCTCGGCGCATGGATATTAAAAACTGCCTGCGCCAAACTGGCTGAATGGCAAAACAACGACGACACAAAAAACCGCACCCTGGCCGTCAATGTCAGCGCACGCCAATTCAGGCAAAACGACTTTGTCACACTGGTATTGGACAACATCAGCCACTACCAGATCGACGCCAGCAAACTCAAACTCGAACTGACAGAAAGCCTGCTTGTCGATAATGTAGAAGAAACCATAGACAAGATGAACCAACTCAAAGCCAGAGGTGTAGGCTTCTCACTCGATGACTTTGGTACCGGCTACTCATCCCTGTCGTATCTCAAGCGCCTGCCGCTGGACCAGCTTAAGATAGACCAGTCCTTTGTACGCGACATCCTCAGCAACAACAATGACGCCGTCATCACCAGGACCATCATCGCCCTCGGCCAAAGCCTGGGTCTCGCCGTGATTGCCGAAGGTGTAGAGACCGCAGCCCAGCGCGATTTCCTGCTGCAGCAAGGCTGCCTTTCCTATCAAGGTTATCTGTACGGCAAACCCAGTGCCGATTTAATATAAACTAGCGGGCAAGCCAGAAGTACTGTTTTGCAATCACGATTTCATTAAGGGAACCACCATGTCCACAGACCAAACCCTGCAAACAGCGCGCCAGCGCGGCCATGAACAAGCCCTGCCCTATGCAGGCGCAGTAAGCCCGCAAGAAGCCTTTGCACTGCTGCAAAATGACAGCAAGATATTACTTGTCGATGTACGCACCAATGCCGAGCGCGACTGGGTAGGCAGAGTCAACATCAACGAAGCCCAGCACCTCGCAGTGCAATGGAGCCTCTACCCAGGCGGCACACCCAACCCCGACTTTCTCGCACAACTGCAAGCCAGCGTGCCCGACAAGGACAGCGTCATCCTATTCCTCTGCCGCTCAGGCGTACGCTCACGCCACGGTGCCAAGCTGGCAAGCGAAAACGGCTACACCAACTGCTTCGACATCCTGCAAGGCTTCGAGGGCGACAAGGACGAACAAGGCCACAGAAAAACCGTAGGCGGCTGGTGCCAAAACGGCCTGCCATGGCTGGGCGCCTGACTTAACATTGACTTAGCGCATAGCAAGATTTACAAAAAACAAGAAAAAAGCTTCCATAATGAAGTTTGCTTTGCTAGAATAGCGGACTTCGCTGTTACGGCAAGTTTTAGCGAATGCAGGAGAGGTGGATGAGTGGTTTAAGTCACACGCCTGGAAAGCGTGCGTAGGTTTATCCCTACCGGGGGTTCGAATCCCCCCTTCTCCGCCATGAATATGAAAAGCCCTTGGATAATTCCAAGGGCTTTTTTGTTTTTGACTCACGTTTGGAACATTTGCGCAGTCACCCCGCAATCAATCATCACAATATCACGCCCTTTTAAAGCCTTCAGACCTCATCACCACCGACTACACCGATGAAGAAGTGTAAGGCGGCGCGAGATTTTGCACCAATTTGCAAGCAATTTTGCACTGCCGCCACGTACACGATACACCAATATCTCAAGTCAGTTGAACGGCTTATTTTTTCTTGGGTAGGTACGCCTTCCACCTGTGCTTTTCCCTGCTATTGTTCCTGATAATTTTGTCCTAAATTCTTCATAACGCTTGGGATTGCGCAGGGCGTCCCGCAAAATTGATTGAATGACTGCTTTCAAGTATTCGTTAGTATCGTCAGCGTTGACTGAAATTTTCCGATCGTCGCCGTGCGCCACTGCACTTCTATAATCGTAAAGTGCATCCCAGCGTTTAGATGGTTTCAGTAATTTCAGTTGAGCCGGAAGTGTTAAATTCAAACCTATGATCTTGGATAATTCAGTCATCCGATCCTTAATTTGCCGTGAAATTGAATCGTTTCTATTGTTATTCTGCTGTTTGTGTGTGACCAACATTTCGATTACAGCGAAGAGTCCAACTACGTTCAACCTTGATATCTTTGGTAGTGTATTCAATTGATCAAACATTACAAATGCTTCTCTAACAAATGGATATGTGTTGCTGTTCACCAGAAGTGTATAATTTTCAGCAATGAGTTTAAGTTCTTGAATTGAAACATTTTTTGGATGGAACTCATTTAAGGGTGAGAAGATATTGCCTAAAACCCACTCTTTCGTGCTTGTACCCCCATTGGGTTCATGCGACAGCCCACATATCTCTAGCGGAACATTACAAGCTTTAGAAGCCATTTGAATATCTTCTAGACGAAAAAAATCAATAGGAACATTGATAGAATAATATCGCCACTCGCTCTTGGGCAAATCAATAATTTCCAGGTCGGTTGAACCGATGATTTTCCTTTTACCTTTTTCAAAGTAGAAGGAATGTGAGAAATTTCGTTCCCCAGTCAGCCGTAATATGTTTTGCCTAAACCATGCAATTTGCTCTTCAGAAGCCAATGACAAATAGCATCCTGGAGCAAGTTCAAACGGAAGATTTTTAGCATCCACTTCAATTTGATTCAGCACAAATGCAAATCGGGAGGATAACGTGGGGTTAGTCTCAGAATTATCTAAATTTGCCATGATCTTTCCTATATTAACGATAGTAGTTTAGTTGAAGAGATTTTATTTGCCATCATGGCAATATTTCAAATAATCTTGTTAAATATGAAGTCATAATCATTAATTGAATGAGTAGATAATATCAAAGTAATAATATTATTTGCTCCGACTTATTTAGAAGTTAAAAAATTGCCGCCTGCAAGAGCAAAATTACCAATTCCTTGCTCATTTCCGGCTGATCGTCAATATTACTCTTGCGCTATTAAGCGTTTGGCAATCCCCTGCGCGACTTGCGGGACAACGGCGTTTCCGGCAGCATGAGTTTCCGCAAAGTTGGCCTCATCCAGTCCCCAGCAAATCCCATTATTTTCAATCTCTCCGATCCGCTCAACCATCTTATAGGAGCGGGGTCACCCATTAGCCCCCGGTAGTCAAGTAGCCGAACAACATACTCGCAACACGCCGCGATAATATTTACCACGCCACCACATACTTGTTTCAAAATGCCGTCGTGCCTTTTGCTTCAACGTGTGGTTGCGTGAATCGCACCAGTCACCCATGTGGATCTAGCGAAACATAAAGCTGGATTTCGCCCAAGTAGCACAGCTACTCCAGAAGCATATCAGTACCGCGTTGCGTCCAATTGATGGGCAGATCTGTGGCTACCGGATTCGGTTCCAACCCCTTGTGGCTCGCATTGCAGACGACTCATTGTAAAACAACGATTGTGATGACAGATACTGCGTGTCCAATCAGATCTGATGGCTTGTGATCCAACCCCATTCTCTGGCTCACGCAGTGCTGCCAACTCTCAGGTGAAACAGCGTTCCACCGAAAAACTTTCTCCTGTCTTCAGCATATGAAAACAAGCTCTTGCCAGTTTATGTGCCACCGCCTTGATGGCAATAATGCCGTTGCGTTTGGCTTTCTTGCGCTGATAGAATTTCTTTGCCGCCTCTGAATAGCGGATCGCAAAATTGGCAGCTTCCACATAGGCCCATGCCAGGAAGCGATTACCGTTTTTGGTATTGCCTTCCCCTTTCTTTTTACCGTTCGAGGTATGCACACTGCCCACACAGCGGCAGTAGGAAACATAATTGCCCACATCTTTAAACCGTTCGATAGAACCCGTTTCCAGCAGAATTACAGTCGCCAAGGTATCACCAATGCCAGCGACGCTTTTGAGTAATGAAAACCCTGGGTGGGCAGCACAGACCTTTGCCAGTGTTTTTTCGATGTAAACGATTTGCGCGTTAAGGGCATGCATGACAGACAGATTTGCCTTGAGCGCCATGGCCTCCATCTCACCCAAACACATCGTATCAACTTCATTCATGGTCAGCTTCTTGATGAGATTGCTAGCCAAATGCGCGCCATGCTGCTGGTCCATTTGTGTTTCTATCGAAAGAATTTGCACCGAACGTTGCTGCACCAGTTGCATGCGCTTGCGCGCCAGGTCGCGGACACCTCTTAATTCTTTAGGCATGATATAGCCTGTAGGCAGTAAGCCCAAGCGGAAGACATGCGCCAGATGCCTGGCATCTGACTCATCGCCCCGATGTTTTAATCCATCATATTGCTTGATTGCCGTCGTATTGGCCAAATACACCTGATAGCCATGCTCTTGCAGTCCATCCACCAGCCAGTACCAGTTAAAGGTCGATTCCACGACGACGCCAGCAAGCTGAGATTGATAAGGTGCCAATGCAGCACAAATCATTTCCAGATCATTCGCCAGCCGCCTTGAGTACAACACCTTGTCGGATTCGTCCGAAATAACCACAACGCTATTGTTCGAATGTAGGTCTATGCCGCAAAATAACATACCGTCCTCCCCGTTAAAGTTTCGTTCGCACCTTAACTTTACTCCTTTGGCTAACGCCAGAGGAGGGAGGCGGCTAGATGATTATCAGGTCTTTCATTCATACATTTTTAAGGCATTCATCGCACATGGGGCACGCCTAAAAAACCGAGGCAGATGTGATATCAAAGTATATGAACAACCCCTGCTCATATTTTATCTGTCCCAATTATTGGAAGCCGGCTTGATGATTTTATTTCGCGCATTGCCAGGCTGGAGTGGATCATGCTGATCCCTGGGATGACGCGCAGGACATTCTCTACAAAATCGCTGTAAGCATCCAAGCTCTCTGCCACTACCTGTAGCAGATAATCTGCCTCGCCCGTGACCTTATGGCAGGACAAGACTTGTGGGTGGGTCAGGATCACTTCCTCGAAATGCTTGATCGATACATCGGTGACGATCACAAAGCTCACCTGGACAAAAGCCAGTACATCGAGGCCTAGTTTGCGGCGATCCAGATTGGCCTGATAGCTGGTGATAAAACCTTCCTGCTCCAGCCGCTTCAGTCTGCGCCAGCAGGGTGTCACGCTTAGCGAAACATGTTCAGCCAGTTTGGGATTGGATAGGGTGCCGTCTTGCTGCAAAAGGCTCAGGATGGTTCGGTCTGCATCGTCCAGGTCCAGATACTGTTTTTTTCCGTTCATTTCTAATGCCTCCTCAATTTCTACTGTTTAAATCATACTTCCCGCTCGCATGGCCGGCAAAGGTAATTTGCTTCGACAGAGACAAATTGAGTCTATTAATTCTATATTTCATTAATTTTTAGACTGTTATTCCAATTATGTGTCATTCTACACACTAATAAAGCACAGCAATTCCATCTACTGAGCGCCATAATAATTTCTACTTCTAACGCTCAGGTAAACCAAAATGCTCACTATTTATAGCGATAAGCACCGGCTGCATCATGGCACCGAACTGAAAGATGGGGTTTTAAAACCTTGTGTGGAAATGCCGGACCGCGCGGACACCGTGCTGGCGCGTGTGCGTAGTGCAGCTCTGGGTGAGATCATGGCACCGCACGACTATGCATCATCCTCATATAGCACTGTGCACAGCGCCCGTTACGTCAGCTTTCTTGAAAATGCGTGGTCGAGATGGGTAGCCGCCGGGCGCTCGCATGATGCTTTGCCGCTGATCTGGCCAGTGCGCGATTTGCGCAGCGATATCGAGCCAGATCACATCGACGGCAAACTGGGGTTTTATGCGATGGACGCTGGCGTGCCTATCACTGCGGGCACATGGGAAGCGGTGCGCACCAGCGCCAATCTCGCCTTGACGGGGATGGAGGCGATCGCGGGTGGTGCATCCAGCGCTTTTGCCTTGTGCCGTCCTCCTGGACACCACGCCGCCGCGGAATACATGGGTGGCTATTGCTACCTGAATAATGCCGCCATCGCTGCACAAGGCTTTATCGCCAAAGGTGCTAAACGAGTCGCTGTGCTTGACGTGGATTACCACCACGGCAATGGCACCCAAAGCATCTTTTATGACCGTGCCGACGTGCTGTTTATTTCGCTGCATGGTGATCCGAAAAATTCCTACCCGTATTTTCTGGGGCATCGTGATGAACAGGGCCGAGGGGCTGGCATGGGCTTTAATCACAACTATCCGCTACCGCACGGCACTGCTTGGGACACCTATAGCATCGCGCTGGCTGATGCCTGCAGCAAGCTCGCTGCTTATGCGCCGGATGCAATCGTGGTCTCGCTCGGCGTTGATACTTTCAAAGACGATCCGATCAGTCAGTTCAAACTGGAAAACCACGATTACTTGCGTATGGGCGAAGCTATTGCTGGCATCGGCAAGCCCACTTTGTTTGTGATGGAAGGTGGCTATATGGTGGATGACATCGGCGTCAATGTGGTCAACGTATTGCTGGGTTTTGAAGGACATCGCTGATCCCTTGACTACAAAACATTGCACGAAGCCTGTATGACTCAGCTACAATCTTAGTAAAGACCTCTAGCGCCTGATTGCACTTTGAACTTGAACCCTCTCAAGATGTTCATGCTTCAGATGCACTTTCTAGTCGGATAACCCGGATCGATTGAATCGACATGGTTCATTGATTTACGAGTGGTCTTCCGCTTCAGACCCGCATTGGATATCGCCATGAGATATTTTATGAAAGCAATTTTACTTTTCTCACTCGTATTAATGCTTTCTGTGGGCAATGCTGCAGAGGTTCGCGTGCGCAACAACTCTGATACCGACTTTACGTCTGTGGTGGTTGGTAAAATAAAATACGGGGACATCAAGCGTGGTACTACGACAAGCTATCAGTTCTGGCCTGATGAAGTCTATAACATCGAGCGCTGTACATTATTCGCGAACACCGTTCCGCTAAAATTTCAACCGAGAGACTATAACGGCGAAGGGCCTCTGCCTAAAACCGGGAAATTTACTTATGTCTTGACCATTGTGAATGGTCAATTGAGCATACGTGCTGAGGATGACCTTATAGATTCAAACCGCAAATAAGCTAATGCATGACCTGGTTCGAGCTCGCTGCTGGCGACTTTTCAGGCACTGCCCGCTGACACATATTCTTGACCACCAGCAATATTAGCTCTAGTATTTCCCACTGCACCAACAAAGCCAAGTATGCTCTGCTTCATATAGCTTGAAGTACTTGATACCAGGCTACTCGAAATACAGCAATACCCGCCGCAAGCCACACCCAAATGGTGGCATTCGAATACTCAATCACTTCAACCACTATCACGCGCTATGAAGCGGGTAATTTAATTCAAGGAGCCGAATGGACCACAGCATTTCTTTAATCACCACTGTCGCTGCCGCTTTTGCGGGGGCGCTGGTTCTTGGTTTTATTGCTGAGAAGATCAAGGTACCGGCTTTGGTCGGCTATTTACTGGCGGGGATCGTGATTGGCCCTACCACGCCTGGCTTTGTGGCTGATGTGCATATTGCTTCGCAGTTGTCAGAGATAGGCGTCATGCTGCTGATGTTTGGGGTGGGCTTGCATTTCTCGCCTGCGGATCTGTTGGCGGTGCGGCGGATTGCGGTTCCTGGTGCAGTATTGCAAATGGGGATCACCACCGCTGTGGGCATGGCGATTGCGTCGTGGTGGACCTGGAGTGTCGGTGGTTCATTGATTTTTGGTTTGTCGCTGGCTTGCGCCAGTACGGTAGTGCTGTTGAAGTCACTGGAAGCGCGGAATCTGTTGAATACCATGAATGGTCGCATTGCGGTGGGCTGGCTGGTGGTGCAGGATTTGGTGACGGTGCTGGTACTGGTGCTGCTGCCGCCCTTGGCGGGTGTATTGGGCAGCACTACTGCAGTTGTCGAGAGTACGACCCCACTATGGATTACGATAGGAAAAACCCTGTTGCAGGTGTCAGCATTTATTGCATTGATGCTGGTCGTGGGCCGCCGTGCATTGCCATGGTTGTTGTGGCAAGTGGCGCGTACGGGTTCGCGTGAATTGTTCACACTGTCGGTGGTTGCATCTGCGATTGGTATTGCTTATGGTGCTTCGGTCGTATTCAGTGTGTCATTTGCGCTGGGTGCCTTCTTTGCTGGTACGGTGATGCGTGAATCAGAATTCAGTCATCGTGCGGCAGAAGAGTCATTACCCTTGCGAGATGCGTTTTCAGTTTTGTTTTTTGTGTCGGTTGGTATGGTGTTTGACCCTGCCATTTTGATGGCGCAACCATTGCGTGTGCTTTGCGTGGTGGCGATTGTCATACTGGGAAACTTCTTTACCTCATCAGCGCTGGTGATCTTGTTGCGTTATCCGCTCAATACTGCCCTGGCTATAGGGGCAAGCCTGGGGCAAATTGGCGAATTCTCCATCATCCTCGCTGGTTTGGGATTGTCGCTGGGCTTGTTACCGCAAGAGGGCATGAGTTTAATATTAGCGGGGGTGCTGATTTCCATAGGGTTGAATTCTTTCCTGTTCACGCTGATAGGGCCACTGAGGAAATGGGCCTTGTCACATTCTGATCTGGCGAGGGAACTCGATCAAAGGCAAGACCCCTACGCTGAACTGCCGATGACGACAGAACGAAAATTTCTCGAAGGCCAGGTGGTGCTGGTAGGCTATGGCAGGGTTGGCCGCCGTATTGCGCAAGCCATGGATGAACGCGGTATCCCTTATGTGGTGGCAGAACAGAATCGTGAAATAGTTGAAGACTTGCGTAAAAAAGGTATTGCTGCCGTCTCAGGTAATGCCGCTGACCCTGCAGTATTGATACAGGCGCACATCACCAATGCTGCGATGCTGGTGGTGGCTACACCAGATACGCTGCATGTGCGGCAGATGGCAAAAACTGCCCGCACCCTGAACCCGGGCATAGAAGTTTTGCTGCGCACACATAGCGAAGATGAATCAATCATGCTGCGCAAAGAAGAGATAGGCGATGTCTTCTATGGTGAGGAAGAATTGGCCAAGGGCATGGCCTTGCACATATCAAATCGTTTTAAACCTGGCGATGCCGGGGAAATAATTACGCATGCATAAATAGCGGGGCCACGGCTTATAGGGCTACGCATTAACAATGCTGTGCCCTGCCCAGTTAAACTCATCTTGCTTGTCCCCACTCACGGCCAGTGCACGCACTTCTTGCATGCGTTGTACTAACTTGGCGCGTTTACGTGGCGCCTTAATAGCAGCGGGCAAACGGCTCAGCCAATGACCATTGGGCCCGACTGGTGCATTACGCAATGCAGATAGTTGCCTGGATGTTGGCAAGGGCTTGGTCGACAGCACCGCAATGAAGTGATCAATTTGTGCAGGGGAGCTGAAGACCAGATCAAACTGTTCAAACGCTACATGCAGGATGGCGTACCCCCGGTGCGGTATGCAAGGTGGCGCGGCTGGTTGCCAGGTATCTGGCTGGTTTACTACGGGTATGTGCACCCAGTACGCCAGCGGCGCACTACGCCAGTGTGCTGCAAAGCTGAAATGGAATGCAGGTGTCATATAATGAGATTCATTTGAGAATGATGGTATAACACCCTGCCTTTTTAAACCAGCCAACCTGCAACAAGCAGTGAGGGAAACCTGAAGAAATTATCGCAGTTTATCCTCAAAAAAATTCCATGCATCTGCCGCCACTTGCTGATGGATGGCAGCACGATCGAACCCGGCAGGATCAACGCACACTTGGCGCGCCACCATTTTACCAAGCATAGTGCACTCATCCAAAAAAGCATAGTGAGTTACCGCAGGCAGTGTCAGCAGCTTGCTGCCAGTAATATTTGCTGCGTAGACCTGGGCATTAAATTCAGGGATAGCCTGGTCATCAGCAGCCCCGACCACTATGCGCACTGGTACTTTGATGGCTGCCATGCTGTCTTTTGTCACTACCCTGCCCATGACGGGTGCCATGGCATAGGCCGCCTTGATCCTGCTGTCGCTGTAGTCTGCGCCAGATACGGCAATCTCAGCCTTGACGCGCTGGTTTTCTTTCAGAAGTGTCTGTAATTCCTCCTGGCTGAATTTGGCCTCTGGTGGCAGTGTACAATTTGGGTTACTTGCGTATTTGCCACAAAATTCTTGCCACTGCGCATAACTGATCCTGCCACCGACACTGGCCAGGGCGGTATAGCCACCAATCGAAAAACCTGCCACGGCAATGCGCTGGGTGTCAATACTGGGACCTATAGCAGGATCTGCCAGCAGCTTATCTATGAGTACTGACAAATCACGTGGCCTGTCCCACCAGACGACAAAACCTTCCAGCCGTGTATTCTCTTCATATCCAGTGTTACCGTGATGATTAACGGCGGCTACTATATAGCCATGCGCTGCCAGGTTTTCTGCAAACCAGGCGATGGAAGCTGCAGAGCCGCCAGTCCCATGGGAAAGCAAGATAAGCGGCAATTTTTTAGGCGCAAGTAGCATGGGTGCATCTATCGCATTACTTCCTGCCTTGAAGATGGCAACATCCCAGCTTTTTTCTACCGTGCCCGCCTGGGCCGGATACCAGATTGCTGTTGCCAGTGGGCGTGCTTTGTTGCCTGTCCAGGTTAGACGGCTGGTATCTTCATATTGCACCAGCTTCAAGCCAACAGGATATGGTTTTTGCTCCGTCTCTGCGGCCATGACAGTAAGGCTGCCTGCGACGAGTAAAATCAAAGATGTTATACAGTAGCGAAGAAATGACATGATATTCGTGAACTCCAGAAAAATGGGCGCAAAAAATGCTGCGGCAGCAATGTGCCAACGAGCATAGAGAAAATTGTCGCGACCTGACTCAGGTCATGGGTATGCCTCAGAGAGGCGTATTAAAGAGGAACAACCGGGATACAGATATCACAGTCAAAGATACCGGTTTCCGGATCAAAGCAGGCATCTGGCGAATAATATTCAAAGCAAGGCCTGGCATCGATCTGATAACCACTCGCGGGCAACCAGTCACGCAGGAGGGTGGCCCATGCTTCGCCGATTTCAGTGCTTCTGCCTTCGAAGTGTAGTGAAGCATATTCGCCGCCGGGTATGCTGGTCAGCAAGGCATTGCCAGGCACAGCGGCATTTTCTGGCAACTCGACAGCCGCGTCATAACGGCAAAGCGCGGGGTCAGTAATACTGGGATCATCGCGGCTGATACCATAGCGCGCCCGCTTAAACAGATTATGTGTGGCCATCCATGGTGACACAACCTCTGCCCAGAATTGGCCTACCTCAGCACCATAGGGCCCAACGTGGCGCAGATAGGCGATGTTGACTGATTCTCTTTGCATCAATTTGACGTCCATGCTGGCCACCTGTTTTAAATTAGAAGAGACTCCATTATGAAAGGACGCATAAGACTGGACCTGATCATTCTTGCTGATCGCTTGATTATTCTTGCTATTTAATCGATGCAACTCAATTTGATATTGCCGCCATGCTGTCGGGGTATAGGCAAAACGGTCTTTAAAGGCGCGGGTAAAAGCTTCAGCCGAACCAAATCCAACTGACAAGGCAATCTCCAGCACCGGTGTACCAGCTTGCGCAAACAACCGGAATGCCGCCACTTCCAAACGACGGCGACGTACATAATCACCCAGGCGCTCGCCCATCCAGGCTGCGAATAATCGATGAAAGTGAAATGGCGAAAAATATGCAACCCCGGCCAGCACTTCCAGATCAAGCGGTTGATCGAGATGGCGGTCTATATGTTCCAGCACCCTGTGCATGCGTACCTGGTAATGCGACTGATGCTGGGATGCCTGTGGGGTTTTGCCCGGCGGACACTGGCTCAAGTTTATACTCCTGCCCCAACTTCCCATTCCATGTATTTGCTGGACTGCTCAAAGCCTTCAGATGCATACAAAGCCTGGCCATCTTCAGTAGCGTGCAACCAGATTTTTGCAAAGCCCTGTTCGTGTGCATACTGCATTGCCTGTTGCAAAATCTTTCTGGCCAGGCCTTGCTTGCGATACTCTGCCAGGGTGTACATATTAAGCAGATAGGCATCCTTGCCTGCCACGTTACCTGGATATGGCGGACGGACAAATATGGCGAGCGAGCCGCAGGCTACAAGATGCTCATCAGCCTCAGCTACCCAAGTTTTGCAAGCCCCACTTTGCAAAGCATCGCTGAAGTAAGTGCGTGTTGACTGCAGCAGATCTTCGTCAACACCTTTGCCATTATTAAAGTCAACCAGCTTGTCGAACAGGCGCATGCGCAGTTGCAAGACTTCTTCAAGATCACCGGGCCCTGCTTCACGAATTACGATAGTCATCAATGCTCCCTGTTAATGCAGAGTTATGGGATACAGGCATTTGCTATGCCTGCTCAAATGACTATTTTAAAACATCTGTGTGGGCCTCACTTAAGTATGTGCCTGTCACTATGTTGAACGCTGCAAAGTAATTGCTTTTTCCGGGCAGGCTGTCACGCATAAACCGCAGGCCCGGCAGGCATCGGCATTTGGCGTATAGGCCACCTTCATGCCATGCACCCTTTGTTTAAGTTGTGCCAGAAAGCCCAGCTGTTTATAGTCTTCGCTGGTAATGCGGCGAATTTCAAAAACGTTTTCCGGGCAAACTGGCACGCAATCAGCCTTGCCTTCGCACTTGCTGAAGTTAACGATGGGGATGATGACGCCTGGCTCCTGTTTGCAGGTTGCTTCTTTTGCGGCCTGCATTTCAGACTTGCTCCGGCTTATTGTCGTGCGTATTTTCTCGCTTGTGGTCTTGGTTGTGGTCTTGCTTACTTTCTTGCTTATTGCGGCAAGCTTGGGCATAGGCTTCATCCCTGTGCCTTCTGCGGCCAAACATACCGTGCTGGAATTTTTCTCTTTCTTCTGGCGTCAGTTTTTCCCAGCGACGATGCCAGTGATGCTCACCACCATGCTTGTGCCAACCACCATGACCACGCATGCCACCAAACAATATTTTACTGAGCACCAGCAAACCCAGCGACTGTAGAAAATCTATGCTGCGGGCACCGACAAACAGAGCTGGCATGAGCCAGTTCCATAGCATCATGACTACCCAACTCAGTGCGCTAATGCCAGCCACAACCAGCACCATGATTTTTAATACTCTAAATCTCATCAACATATCAAACTCCTGTCTTAATTAAATTCTTCCAATAAGTCTTGCAAGCGCATGCGCAGATGCAAGACGGCATAGCGCTTGCGCGCCAGCAAAGTGTTTACGCCCAAGCCGGTAGCGGCGGACATTTCTTTAAAACTCAGACCTTCGATTTCATGGCCTATGAAGGCATCGCGCTGCTCTTCTGGCAATTCATCAAGGGCTTCATACAATTCTTCCAGCATGACATTGCGTGCGTAGGCGGCTTCTGGCCCCTCGTCGCTGGATGGCAAGACTTGATCCAGCCAGGCTTCGTCTTCACTACCCTCCTCCAGATCAGGCAGGGCAACTTCCTTTTTCTTGCGAAAGCGGTCAATGATACGGTTGCGTGCCACCCTGAACAGCCATGCACCAACCTGCTCTATCGGTTCAGGCAGACGATAGGCTTCGACCAGCTCATAAAACACATCTTGCAAAATGTCCTCGGCCTCGCTGGCATCAGCGACACGTTTGCGTATGAAACTGCCCAGCCGCCCGCGTTCGCGCCTGACCGTTTCAGTGATGTCATTGTTCTGATCAGCCATCAGCTCAGGTGGGTTATGTGTCGTCTCCATACCTGTGTAGACGCACAGAAATGGCGAATATTGCAGATATCGGGAAAATAATTGGCAGACGCTACCATCAGGTCACCAGATAAAGAATCGATATTGCCATAAAATTATTTTTATCAGCAATAACATATCGAAAAGATATTCCAGGCGACAGATTTGTGTCTGTTTTATGGAGGAAATAGCATTCAAGCTTGTGATCAGAGCAGCTTGTATCTGGGTCACAATGCCTTTTTTTCATTCTCGGCACGCAATTGTGGTGCCACCAGGGGGATGATCAAGATGAAGCGTGTACCTTCATTTAGTTTGCTTTCCAATTTGATCTCGCCACCCAGCACGCTGGTTACCAGGTTATAGGCGATGTTCATACCCAGGCCCGACCCGCCCTGCCCCAGTTTGGTCGTAAAAAACGGATCAAACACGCGTTTTTGTATTTGCTCTGACATACCCACGCCATTGTCGGCAAAAATGATTTTTACCTGTTGACCGGGCAGTAATTGAGTAGTCAGGTGCATATTGCCTGTCTCGCGATGTTCAAATGCGTGCGTCAGGGCGTTAGTCATAAAGTTGGTGACAACCTGCCCCAGAGGGCCAGGATAGCTATCCATGACAATACCAGATTCAAGCATGGTCGCCAGATGGTAAGGCGTGTTCTTGTACATGGGTGCGAGGGTAACGATGAGTTCGTCCAGGGCTATTTGCAAATCAAACTGTCGCCTGTGGCTGCTTGACTGATCGACTGCTACTTGTTTGAAGCTGCGTATCAATTCACGCGCCATACCGAGCGTACGCATGAGCAAGGCAGTTCCGGTTGTCGCACTTTCCAGATAATGATCAAGCACAGAACGCTTCAGCTTCCCTTCACTGATGTCGCGCACCAGTTCTTTCGTCTTGTCTTGCAAAGTGCTGGCTACTGTCACACTATTACCTATGGGCGTGTTCAGTTCATGCGCAACGCCTGCCACGAGCGAACCCAGGGCTGCCATTTTTTCTGAACGTACCAGTTCGTCCTGGGTATGTCGCAAGGATTCCATCGCCGTAGCAAGTTCAGCATTGGCTTGCTGCAAATTGAGGGTACGCAATCTGACTCGCTCTTCCAGTTGCGTCGTCATTTCACGAATTTCCTGCTCTATCTGCACTTGTCTGGTCACGTTCAGCAAGGAGAAAATACACATGGACTTGCCATTCATCTTGATCAACCTGGCTGACAGCTGGAAGATCATTTCCTGTCCTGCCTGATTGCTGATGCGGACTTCCAGTTGATCTATTTTCTTGTCACGCCCAAGATCTTGATTAAATTTTTTCCGTACTTCAGCCTGCTGGATAAAGCCCATTTCCAAAGTAGTGCGACCCACAATATCCTGTCTTTGATAACCGAGTTCCTTGAGCCAGACATCATTGACTTCGACTATACAATCGGTTTGCACATCCACCAGACCGAGGGGGATAGGCGATAACTGAAAGAGCGTGGAATATTTTTGTTCATTCTCGCGCAATAGTGATTCTGCATGCAGGCGCGCTGTTTCTGCACTTAACTCCTGGTCGATATTGCGTGAGGACAGCAGCAGATAGGTTTCATCCCCAGTCTCAAACTTCGATCCTGAAACACGACAATTGCTGGTGTGCCCCTGTTTATGGCGGAAGGCGATTTGCATATTCCTGACTTCACCATGCAGCTGGACCTGCCTGATCAGTTGATCTCTTTGCTCAGGTTGCTCCCATAGCTGTATTTCGTTTGAGGTATGTCCTATCACCTCTTCTCTTGTGTAGCCAGACATTGGTTCCCAGTTGCGGTTGACATCGACATATTCACCTGTCGCCATCCTGGTAATAGTCAGAGTATCGGGCACCAGTTGAAATACAGTCGATAGCAATTTTTCGCGCTCCTGCAAATCACGCTCGGCTTGCTCCTGCAATTGCTCGACCTTGCGCAATGCTGAGATGTCTTGCATGGCATAGGCAATATATGGCTCACCACCAACATCAAAGAGCGTGCCCGAGATCAGCACATGGTAAGGATGCCCCAGTTTATGCCGGTACATGCCTTCAAAATTATTGATTTCGCCGTCACGCCTTAAAATGGTCAGCATTTCAGCGCGTCGGCTGACATCCATCCATAGGTTCAATTCCAGTGAATAGCGTCCCAAAGTTTCATCCCTGGAGTAACCAGTGATCGTTTCCCAATGACGATTCACGTCCAGATAACGGCCATCTTTTTCGCGGCAGATCGCCAGCACATCGGGCACCATCTGGAAGACTTTTTCAAACAGGGTTTCGCGGTCTTTGGATAAACGCTCTATGTTTTTGCGCTCTTCCATCTCTTGCTTCAAATTGTCGTTGATGCGCTCGACATCGTCTTGCTGGCGCAATAAGGCAGCCACCAAAAAGAGCATACCGATAGCAAGATCCAGCAGGGCCGCAACTTCTTGCCCAAGTGCGGCATACTCAGCTTGTTTATGCAAAAATGATGAGCCAGCCAGGTACAGGCCTTTGATGAAGATTAGTACGCCAAGCAGGATAAAACCCAATATATGTTTTTCGCTGCGTGCGCGCCAAAAAGTCATGGCAACTACCAGCATGACCAGGCCAGAGGCCAGGTAAACCGGCAGCATGCGCCAAAGAGGATCAACTGCAGTCAGGAAGGTCATCAGTAACCACAAAACGGCAACTGCAAAGCCCAACATGACAGGCATGACAAAAACCGTGACACCGTGGAAGATGCGCGTCCCCGCCCACAGGTAACAGATATAGCCAGACAAGAAAACATCCGCAGCCAGATTGAAAACCGGGCTTTGCGCATTGCCAAGAAAATTGCACAACTGCTGCATGACCAGGCAGGCATAGGCTAAAGCCCAACACCTGGTTGCTCTGGCATGCAGATGCAAATGCTGAACATAAAACAGTATCAGCATGGTCAGAAATGAAGTGACCAGCGACGTCAAAATGGCTACGGGAAGATAAATGGAAGGCATAAGTAAACTACCCGGACAGCCTATGCAAAAACACTTCGAGCCCCATACCCGTTCTCGATTCAGGTGTGCTGTTTTTTGACGATTTGAATAATAAATTAAACTTGCTCAATCAAGCTGAATTTACCTGATTTAGCGCTATATTTAGCTCAGATACCAGCAAATTTAATTTTATGAATTAAATAGTAGCACTGAAAATCAGCATAGTTGGCGACGAATATCAATTTATGTTACAGGCCAGTGTTGTAATAATCATTATTTAACATTTTCCATTTCTTTGGTCTTGATTATGCAGTCTGCTTCACATAAGATTGAATTGGAACTTATTCAAGCAACAGGGAGCAAACTGATGAAGAATCAACACAGTAGAACACCCGGCTTGTTACAAAATGATCTTTTTCTGGCACAAATGACTTGTGACATTTTGGCAAAGAATGAAAGATCGCCGGCTCTTGGCATATATTCATATCTGGGTAGTGATTTAGTCTCTGATGGTGCACTGAGTGCGAATCAGGATGATGACGTCATAGATTTTATTGAAGAAGATGAAGAATCTTTGCAACCCAAACAGGAACTGCACCCCTGGAAAATCCTGATCGCAGACGATGACAGCAATGTGCATGACACAACCTTGCTTGCTTTGAGCGGCGTAAAAATTCATGGCAGGCCATTAGAATTCATACATGCTTATTCTGCCAAAGAAGCCTATGGCATTGTCAGCGCTAATTCTGATATCTCCCTGCTATTGCTGGACGTGGTGATGGAAACTGTTGATGCAGGTTTAAAACTGGTCAATATCATACGCAATGAAATGTCACTGCCTAATCTGCGCATTGTATTGAGAACTGGACAGCCAGGTTATGCCCCTGAACTGCAAGTCAGTGAAGCCTTTGCCATCGATGGTTATACTACCAAATCGAAATTGACACGCTCTCTACTGATTTCTGTACTCAACGACACACTGGCAAACAGTCACGATAATCCAGAAATACCAAATTAAAGTTTTATTAATTTTCTAATCAAGATTATTTATTAAAAACTGCTTATTAAAAACTTTTTAATAAAAAGCCACCTATTAAAAAATTGCTTATGCAAGCGGGAGAAGGACTAGGGCCAGTTATCTGGCCCTTTTTTTGCGTTAAAAAAACAAACCCTGATGTAGAACCATCATAGAAACAGGTAGTTTTTGTTATTCCGCATCAGGCTGATTTGCTGGCGCAGCCTTGATAAAAGCAGGATGCTCGCTGCAAGCCTGATGGATGCGCATGATCGTGGGCATGCTGCTCATGTCGCAGTTAAAACGCTGTGCATTGGCAATTTGCGGTATCAGGAAACAGTCTGCAAATCCTGGTGTATCACCAAAGCAAAAACGCCCAGTACGAGTATCTGCAGCCAGTTTTTGTTCCAGCACAGCCAGGCCAACCTCACACCAGTGTCTGTACCAGGCATTCTTTTGCTCATCGCTGATTTTCAGAGTACCTGACAGGTATTTCAATACCCGTAAATTATTGACTGGATGAATTTCACAGGCAATGGATAGCGCCAAAGAGCGTACATAAGCACGGTCCAGAGGCTTGGACGGCAGCATCGCTATGTCTGAATAAACTTCATCCAGATATTCAATAATTGCCATCGACTGTGTCAGCGTGGCAGTTTCACCTTCCAGTTCATCCTGCAAGACCGGCACCAGCGCATCCGGGTTCAAAGCCTTGTACGCAGGTGCTAATTGCTCTCCCCCGTTTTTCACCAGGTGAATGGCGACCTGCTCATAATCCAGGCCTTTAAGATTCAGGGCAATTCTGACGCGGTAGGAGGCCGAGCTGCGAAAATAACCATATAGTTTCATGACAGTGCTCACACCAATTTAATTTTTAAGTCACTCAGACCTGTGATCGAGGCTTCCAGTAAATCACCGCGCTGTACTGCTGCCACACCTTCGGGCGTTCCGGTAAAAATCAGGTCACCTGGCTGCAGAGTGTAAAGCTCAGACAGGCAGGCGATGATTTCAGCCAGATTCCAGATCAATTTGCCAGTATCGCTATTTTGCCGGGCTTGGCCATTGACATCCAGATGTATGCTGGCTTGCTCTATACCTTGCACTGTGTCTGCCCGGTGGATCTGGCCTATTGGTGCAGAAAAATCAAAGCCTTTAGAAGTACACCATGGCCGACCCTGATCCTTGGCTTCGGCCTGCAAGTCACGTCGCGTCATATCCAGCCCAACTGCATAGCCCCAGATGTGACTAAGTGCATCTTCAGTACGAATACTCTTGCCGCCTTTGCCTATTGCTACCACCAGCTCAACTTCATGATGCAAATTGACTGTCATGGGTGGATAAGGCATTTCACCAACTGTGCCCTGTTTTACAGGCAAAACGGCATCAGCTGGTTTCATGAAGAAAAACGGTGGCTCGCGGCCTGTCCAACCCATTTCTTTTGCGTGCTCCACATAATTACGTCCTACGCAGTAAATCCTGTGTACCGGGAAATAGGCAGTACCACCAGCTATGGGTACGGCGGCCTGCTGTAATGGGGGAAATAAGTAATCCATATCTGCTCCTGATTTCTGATGCCAAGCCCTATTATGGCACTTTCAATTAAGGTCTGTCACATGGCTGATCCGGTTGCTACTTGCTTGACCAAGTCCATCAGAATCAAGATTTAATGACACTGGTTATAATGCATGATCAATTGTGGAGCCAAATAAAATGAAAACCTGCTTACATCCCAAATACCTGATCCCTATAGAACCACGAGCTATCGTCCTGAGTGGGCACGCCCTGGTCATGCAAGATGAAAAAATTCTGGCCATACTCAACAGTGCAGATGCGCGCCTGCAGCACCCTGATGCGCAGCATGTAGAGCTGCCAGAACATGCTGTCATGCCCGGCATGGTCAATCTGCACGGACATTCTGCCATGACACTGCTGCGTGGTCTGGCGGATGACCTGAGCCTGATGGACTGGCTGCACAATCATATCTGGCCTGCCGAGAAAAAACACGTGTCAGAAGAATTCGTTTTCGATGGCAGTGTGTATGCCATGGCAGAAATGCTGCGTGGTGGTACCACGACCATCAATGATATGTACTTCTATAACGATGATGTGGCACGTGCAGGCTTGCACACAGGCATGCGTACTGTAGTTGGTTGCAGTGTGCTTGAGTTCCCTACTGGCTATGCGGCTGATGCTGATGGTTATCTGGAAAAAGCACTGGCGTCACACCAGGCATTCAAGGGTCAAAGCGGTGTCTCTTTCCGCCTTGCCCCGCATGCGCCTTACACCGTAGCAGATGCCACCTTCAAAAAGATCGTCGCGCTGGCAGACAAACATGACATGGGCATACACTGCCACATCCATGAAACCATGGATGAAGTGAATGACAGTATCAGGGATCATGGCATGCGCCCTTTGCAGCGCTTGCATAATCTGGGGTTGCTGTCTTCACGACTGATTGCAGCACACATGGTGCATGCGAATGATGATGAGATCAAACTGCTGGCGCAGCAAGGTGTGCATGTTGCCCATAATCCTGCCAGCAATCTGAAACTGGCGTCTGGCTTTGCCCCTATCCATGCCATGCAAACTGCTGGTGTCAATGTGGGTATAGGTACCGATGGTGCAGCCAGCAATAACAAACTGGATTTACTCGGTGACTTGCGTATGGCAGCATTGCTGGCGAAAGCAGTATCGAGCAATCCGACTACGTTAAATGCTGGCAACGCGCTAGAAATGGCGACACTGGCCGGTGCCAAAGCGCTGGGCATGGATAAACAAATTGGTAGCCTGGTAGCAGGTAAGCTTGCTGACGTGATTGCGATTGACCTGTCTGCTGTAGAAACTCTGCCACTGTTTGATCCGGTATCACAAATCGTGTATGCCGCCGGACGTGAGCAAGTCAGTCACGTGTGGGTGAATGGGCGTTGTTTGATGGCTGATCGAAAACTGCAGACCGTAGATGAAGGCCAGCTCAAGGACAAGGCAAGATGGTGGCAGCATAAAGTTGCCGCCGTTTAGGTTCTCAATTTCAACATATCAATATTGATCTTCGTATGAAACCAGCAAACTTAATTTTCAAACTCAGCATCATCAGTGGTTTGCTTGCAGGCGGCAGCCTGTTTGTGACTAGTGTCCAGGCAGCGACTACCCTGACAACGATCGCTGAACAAAGCGGCTTTAAAAAAACCGGGCGTTATGAAGAGGTAGAGAAGCTATGCCAGGCTTTTCAGAAAAATTATCCGAAAGAAGTACGCTGTCTGGAATTTGGCCGCACGCCAGAAAATCGCCCCATGCTGGCCTTGCTGGCCACACGCAGCGGCGCATTCACTCCGGCACAGGTGGCAAAGCAAGCTTTGCCAGTCACCCTGATACAAGGCGGCATACATGCCGGTGAAATAGATGGCAAGGATGCTGGTTTTCTGGCATTGCGCGAGATTTTGGATAATAAGACAGGCAACAAGACTGCAGCACATGTGCTGGACAAGCAAGTGCTGTTATTTGTCCCGGTCTTCAATATAGACGGTCATGAGCGCTTTGGCGCGTGGAACCGTCCGAATCAGCGTGGTCCAGAAGAAATGGGATGGCGCACCACGGCACAGAATTTCAATCTGAACCGCGATTATGTGAAGGCAGATGCGCCTGAAATGCAGGCCATGCTAAAACTCATCAACACCTGGGACCCGCTCGCAGTCATTGATTTGCATGTGACCGATGGTGCCAAATTTGAACACGACATTTCGATACAGGTAGAGCCCGTCAATTCAGGCGATGCAGCCTTGCGCGAAGCAGGTAAAGCCTTGCGTGATAATGTCATCGCGGACCTGGCGAAACAGGGCTCGCTACCACAGCCATTTTATATGTCATTCGTACGTGAAGATGACCCCATGTCAGGCTTTATCGACAGTGTTCCTCCACCACGTTTTTCCAGTGGTTACCCAGTGCTGCGCAACCGTTTTGGCATGCTGGTGGAAACCCACTCATGGAAAGACTACCCTACGCGCGTGCGCATCACACGCAATACGGTGATATCAGTGCTGGATCAGGTTGCAGCACATGGGGCGCAATGGCAGACGATTACCAGAGCAGCAGACCAGCGTGCCGCGCAATTGGCAGGCCAGGATTTGCCATTGACTTACAAGACGACGGAAAAGACCAGGGACATAGACTTCCGCGGTTATGCCTATGCGCGCACGATGTCCGATATTTCTGGTGCATTGATGACGCGCTATGATGAAAACAAGCCGCAAGTATGGAAAGTCAAACTGCGTGATGAGATTGTGCCGGATGCTCAAATCACCTTACCCAAGGGCGGTTATATCGTACCTGTCGCCTACAGCAAAGCTGTCGCAGAGAAATTGCAACAACACGGCATAGAATTCCGCGTCATCAATACCGAGTTGAATGCCGTCTCTGCAGAGCAATTCGTCACTAGTAAGGCCAATTTGCAAGCACAGTCTTTTGAAGGGCGGCAAACTTTGAAGCTGCAAGGGCTATGGCAGAGCCAGACACAAAGCTTGCGTAAAGGTGCTTTATTCATTCCCATTGCCCAGGCAAAAGCACGCCTCGTCGCTGGCTTGTTTGAACCGCAGGCACCAGATGCACTGGTGAACTGGGGCTGGTTCAATGGCGCATTTGAACGCAAGGAATACATGGAAGCCTATGTGGCTGAAGATGTCGCACGCGAACAACTAGCCAGTGACCCGCAATTGAAAGCAGCATTCGACAAGAGAGTTGCCGAAGACCCTGAATTTGCCAAGAGTGCTTCTGCACGCCTGGAATTTTTTGCGCAACGTCATTCATCCTGGGATAAGCGCTACCAGGTTTATCCTGTGTTGCGACTGGATTTTGTTCCCCAGTAAAACTTAGAACTCATTTCATCAATAGGGTGAGGTGCGTTCTAGTATCCGCCACATGCAGACATCTGCATGTGGCAACGTCTTAATGAAAGAACAGGTAAGCAACAAAAATCGCTGCAACCACGCCGGCAAAATCAGCCAGCAAGCCCATGGATATTGCATAGCGGGTCTTGCGTATGCCTACCGAGCCAAAATACAGGGCAACGATATAGAATGTCGTGTCAGCAGAGCCCTGGAAAATGCAAGTCAGGCGGCCAATGAAGGAATCTACGCCATATGTCTTCATGGCATCCACCATCAACGCCCGCGAACCTGAGCTACTCAGCGGCTTCATCAAGGCAGTCGGCAAGGCGGCGGTAAAGTCAGTATTTAATCCCATCTGCGTGAATAGCCAGGTAAAGCCAGAAACGATAAACCCCAGGATGCCGGAATTGCGCAAGACACCGATGGCGACCAGCATGCCAACCAGGTAAGGAATAATCGTCAGCGAGGTCTGTATGCCACCTTTGGCACCTTCGATAAAGGCTTCATACACATTCACTTTCTTGCGCATGGCACCGAGCATGAAGCTGATGATAATGCTGAACAGCAGGAGGTTGGCGCTGACCTTGGAAAACACTTCTATCTCTGCACGGCTCATGTGCTTGCTCAGATACCAGACCATGGCGATGATAAAACTGCTCAAGCCGCCCAGCCAAGCGATAATCACCCGGTCAAACAAATTAATGCGCTGCCTGATCGCAACAGCAACCAGGCCAACTACGGTGGCCACATAGGTGGCGATCATGCAGGGTATGAAAATATCCGAAGGGTCTTTTGCACCCAGCACGGCACGCTGCGCCATGATGGCCAGAGGGATCAGCGTCAAACCTGAAGTATGCAAGACCAGGAACATGATTTGTGCATCACTGGCTTCGTCTTTGCTGAGATTCAAGCTTTGCAGGCTTTCCATGGCCTTCAGGCCAAAGGGTGTGGCGGCATTGTCCAGGCCAAGCAGATTCGCCGAAAAATTCATGACCATGTGACCATTGGCAGGATGGTTTTGCGGCACACCAGGAAATATCCTGGCAAAAAAAGGGCCGATGATTTTAGCGATGAAATCAATCGCCCCGGCTTTTTCCCCGATATTCATGATACCCAGCCAGAGTGTCATGACACCTGCCAGTGGCAAGGCAATATCCATGACGCCTATGCGCGCAGATTCAAAAGTCCCATCCATGATGCGCTTGAATACTTCCACATCTCCCAATATCAGCCATTGCGCCAGGGCAGCAATAAAGCCGATCAGAAAAAAGCCTGTCCAGATGTAGGTAAGTAGCATGACGTTCAAAATGGGATAAGTGTGCAGGCTTTTTATCATGAAAAGCTTGCGCTGTAGTATGAAAATTTCATTGCGCGCCATAAGCGCCCGGTATGGATACACCCATTGGCTGTAACATCTGCTTGCAGTTTTACATAGCTATATACAAATCCCTGTCAGCCTCTCTGTTCTGGCCCGCGTTATATGAGCATCAAAACGAAGGAAGAGATGCCATGAAAGCTAGTCAACTCATCAAAGGCCTGTTATCCACACTGCTGATTTGCGCCGCCAGTGCAAATACCGTGTTTGCTCATGACGTATATGTCAGGGATCATCGTTGGCACCCGGCACCACCAGTACACCAGGTGGTACGCAGCTACAACTACGTGTATTACCCATCACAACAAGTGTATTACGCGCCGGCACAGCGAAACTGGTACTGGGCAAATGGTGGTACCTGGCAAAGTGGTAGCCGCCTGCCCTACGGTGTCAATGTGGACATGCGGATAGGCGGCGTGCCTGTCGTGTTAAGCTCGCCAAGACCTTATGTGGAACATGTGTATGTAGAGCAAAATTATGGCCGCCCATGGCGTGACCGTCACGGCTGGCATCGTGAGTGGCGCGAAGAAAGACACGAACGCCATCATGGCCATCATTGGCGCTAGAACCTGTTAAAAAGAAGCAGCTGCGGAAGAAGTAGCCACGATTACGCATGGCTGCTTCTTCGTTTGTCTAGTTCCCCACCAGACTGGCAGCAATATTGATAGAAAAACCAACGACTGCCACATTAAAGAAAAAACTGAGTACAGACTGAGCAAGTACGGTCTTGCGCGTCTGTCGGTTCATCACCGTCACATCAGAGGTTTGTGCAGCAACAGCAATGGTGAATGAGAAGTACAAAAAGTCCCAAAAATCAGGCATATCCTCACCTTCCGGGAAGCGCAAGGCTGGCTTGTCTTGTGGTGCGCTGTAAAATAGCAAGGCGTAGTGAAAGCAAAAAATCACGCCGAGCAGTAGCCACGACCCCAATACAGTACTGGTGGCAAACAAGTATTTGATGGCTCTGGCCTCACTACCGACGCCTGCCATGCCTGACAATTCATGGATGATGGCCAACAGGCTGATAGCTGCCGCGAGAGACATCAAAGCCAGTACGGCGACAGCACTTTCATCCTCCTGCTGTGCCATCTTACGTACTGCATGCTTGTCTGCACACATCATTAGCCAGGCCATCAGCAAAAGATAAGTCCACACAGCCACATTCCAGCCGCAAAGTGCACGGGTAACCAAAGACACTGACCCAGGCAACAAAATCGCCGCCAGACTCCCCAAACCCAAAGTGAGCAAGAGACGTGGGCGACGTTGAATGATTTGTTTAATGATGAATCCTGTCTGAATAAAGATGAATATGGAAATGCGTGCAAATATCACAATATTGCATAGTAAACTGAAGTAAATGACAGAATCAAACTAGACGCTGCGACAGGTGTAGTATATTCAATATCAATTGATATTCTGTCATATTCATCACCAAGCATATCTGATTTGCGTCTTTGATAAAAATCAACTTTCCTTTAAGTAATTTTTTATTACACTGAAGCTTTACGCAATTATTGACCCAGCACGCTCATTCTGCGAGGCCAGCACCATGAACAGACATTACCACTATTTACCGCTTTCCAAGGTCACACCTGGAACCGTATTAGCCGATGATTTGCTCGATAAGGTTGGCCATGTATTACTGCCTGCAGGTACTACCTTGACTGAGCGCATGCTACAGGCAATTGCGCAACATGATATACATCAGTTGTCGGTTGAAGGTGACGCTGGTACTGAACAAGAGGAAATTGAGGATCTTGCGACAAAATTAAGTCGTATAGAAAAAATTTTTCGCCAGGCGGATGATGCTGAACCGGCCAGCATCTTGAAATCCTATGTCATTTTTTACCGTCAGGGTGAAGCAAAATGACTGATACCAACGAATTCAAGGTGCAGTTGGAAGACATCGTCAAAAAAATCAAGGATCTGCCTACCTTGCCCGAAGTTGCCATGGAAATGCTGCAGAATCTTGACGATGAAGAAAGCAGCCTGGATATGGTGACGGAAAAAATCGCACTGGATCAGTCAGTCACAGCGAAATTGTTAAGGCTGGCCAACTCGTCCTACTACGGCAACAATTCCAAGGTCGTGACCTTGCAGCAGGCAACCGCTATGCTGGGTGTCAAGAATGTGAAAAACCTGATACGCATGACGGCCTTGTCAAACAAATTTCCTACAGCGAATTGTCCGGCATTTGATTTCAAGGCATTCTGGCGTCACAGTGTCGCAACGGCAATCTGTGCCGAGTTGATTTCACGCGCGCTGCATATGAAGCATGATTTTGCTTTTACTGCGGGCTTGTTGCATGACATAGGTAAACTGGTACTGGCGACCTCTTATCCTACAAATTATAATCAGGTCTTGCGTTATCAGCACAATACTGATTGTCTTTTAATCGAGGCTGAACGCAGTATTCTGCATGTCGACCATGTCGATGCGGGTCTGGCACTGGCAACGCACTGGAATTTTTCTGAAGCCGTGAGTGATGCCATACGCGGGCATCATCATCCCGAGCTGGAAAACCTGAACGTACTTGCCTCGGTCGTACATGTAGCAAATGCAATTGTGCACGCACTTGACCTGGCACATGATGAAAACGATATGCTGCCCTTGCTGTCGCAAGCTGCTTGGGATACGCTAGGGCTTGGTGAAGCTGACTACCTGAGCATTTTCCGCGAAACTGAAATGCGTTTCGATGCCATGGATCAGATCGTACTTTGACATTTTTATTTTTGCCTCATGTATCTGGATAAAACGATTTTGGAACGACTCATGCTTTTCAGGGAAACGGATTATCGTATCGATGATATCCATCTTTTCCGCGACATCACTGAGGACAATAGAAAACTCATTGCCGATATCATCAAAGACTGCCTGGTGGTGAAAGCCTATACCGGGCAGGTTGTTCTGGATGCGAACAGCTCCGGGGCGAAACTGTTTATCGTCCTGAAAGGTGCTTTGGGTGTCAGCCGCGTGACCGAAGAAAGCAATCAACTGGAAAACACCATCACCCAGTATCTGCCAGGTGAATGCGTGGGCGAAATCTCGGTTCTAGATGAAGAAATTCATTCTGCCACCATCTCCGCCATCAGCGAAAGCGAATTATTGTTGATAGAGGCAGAAACCTTGTGGCGTCTGATAGACGAATCAAATGGCGTGGCCCGCAACCTCTTGCAGCTTTTATCTTTCCGCATACGTGCAGCCAATGCGCAAATCCGCAGCCGCCAAAAAGTGGGCGAATTCTATCGCCAGCTTTCGATGGTGGATGGCTTGACTGGCTTACATAATCGCGCCTGGCTGAACGCGCAATTGCCTGGCATGGTGCAGCATGCCCACGCTACCGGCGCAGCCCTGAGCATCATCATGGTCGATCTGGACCACTTCAAGCGCTTTAATGATGAACATGGACATTTACTGGGTGACGATGCTCTGCAAACCGCAGCAAAAATATTGAATGCAGGTTTGCGCCCCAGTGACTTTGCTGCCCGCTACGGGGGTGAAGAAATGATGGTCATACTGCCTGGTGCCAATCACAAATCTGCCCTGGGAGTAGCGCAAAGATTGTGCAACCGGCTAGCTAAAACCAAGGTATTTGTCGACCGCCAAAAACCGTTGCCGCATATTACAGGCTCATTTGGAGTGGCAACTTTGAGCACAGACCAGGATAGCAATGACCTCATCAGCTGTGCTGACGTCGCCTTGTATCGCGCCAAAGATAACGGACGCAACCAGGTCGCAAGTTAACATCTTCCTGGCAACCCAAACAAAAAAGCAAGGGCGCATCGTAAAGATTGCGCCCTTGCTTTTTGCTGCAAACTATTTCATTCAAACTACTTCAATTATTTACCAGACTGATTTGCATAAATAATCCAGTAACGTGCCAGATCAGCTGAGCCGTCAGTGCCACGAACTGTTTTCAAAGTTTTGATCGCATTGGCTTTCTTGCCTGCCTGCAGTTGTGCAACACCGAGGTGCAATTTGGCATCTTCTTCTTGCTTGAGGCCACCTTTGGCAATGCCCTCTTCTATCATGGCGATGCCTTTGTCGAAATTACCGGCAGTCACATAACCATAGCCGATGTTGACCAGACCATTACCATCCTTTGCAGCCTTGGCTTCTGCCTCACTCGCTGCCAGACCCTTGGTAGTGTCAGCCTGGGTTTTATTTGCCATGTCGCGCAAACGCTTATGACGGTCAGCATCTTTACCTTCGCCCAATGCGCCAGCCTTGTAGCCAGCGTCAATGATCTTGGTTGCTTCTGCCGGATAGCCTGCCTGAATCGCAAACAAAGACATATCCATGTAATCAGCACTCTTGGTGATTTGACCCAGAGCCAGCTTCAAGCGCATCAAGTCCAGTTTCAAACGATCAGAATACCCTGGTTTTCTCTCGATATTATTCAACAGATTAACCCAGTATTCTTTTTTACCGTGGTAAGCCACCATCTTTTCCAGCGCACTGGAATAAGTTGCCAGGTCTTTACGCTTCAAAGCATCGTTGGACTGATATTCAAGATTGGTCAGGCTAGGTGTACGACCGGCTTTTTCATCCGCTGCCAACTCTGCGTTAATTTCTTTCATCGCTTTGGCACTGTCACCGCTTTGCGACATCGCCTGTATCAGATAAGGACGCAAGGACTGATCCGTACCGCCATCCGCATAATAGCGGTTATACCATTGTGCAGCTTTGCCGTAGTTACCTGCCTTGAAATAGGCATTCGCCAGCACCTGTATCATTTGCAACTGCTCTTTACCGCCCAGTTTATTCGCAGATACGATGGTTTCTGCTGAACGGATCACAGTGTCATTGTCGCCGGCGGCAGATGCGATGGACAAGCGCATGCGCTCTATCGTGAAGTTTTCATTGACTGTCTTGCCGCCGACACTGTCGGCTTCATGAATCTTGGATAGCGCCTCTCTGAATTTTTTCGCTTTGTACAACTCACCAGCAGCTTGTACTATGCGGCCAATCTCCGGGCGCATAGACTCTTGGGCATAAGCTTGATTTGCTGCGATATTCGTTAATTCCGGAGCGGCTGCAAAGCCAATAGCTGCAAACAATACAGCAATACGAGACAAGCGAAGTTGCTTCATATGTTGATCTCTCAATCAATAAATTTAATAAACCTTGGGATTGCAGCTTATAAATACGCAAAGCCCAACCCGCGAATATGAAAAATGGCAGGGGTAACCCTGCCAATTTTCTATCATACCTTAATAACTCAGCATTGATACGCCGAAAACGTCATGAAATGCGTATTTATCATTTCAAGAACTGTTCGTTCCCAACCATACCGATCTTGGTCACGCCAAGACGCTGCGCCGCTGCCATGACCGCAGCCACAGACTTGTAAGGCACAACTGCGACCGGACGCAGATGGATCTCAGGCTGGTCACCTGCCGGCATTGCTGCCGATTCAGCCAGCTTGGCTTCCAACTGAGGATGATCGACTGCCAAACCATTCCAGGACACCGTACCATCAAAGTCTACGTCGATGTTTACTACGACTGGTTCTTTCAATGGTGGAGGTGGCGTGCCTGTCGGCATATTCAGATTCACTGCATGATTCTGAATAGGAATGGTAATAATCAACATGATGATC
>JAZJXP010000147.1:0-21504 GCA_040390835.1 Pseudomonadota bacterium | reverse complement strand
GTACCCGCAACCCTTTTAGACCTTGTCAATGGTTTTATTCCGGACAGCAGTGGGATCAAGTCCGGCATGACGGGATTCAGGGTAATTGACTATCTTTGGCATTGCCGTATTTGACCTTCAATTCACAAGCATGATTTACACAACACGGTCATTTGGTACAGAGGTTTGCAAGGTACGCATTGCGCACCTGCCACCGAAATCGCCAATGTCGACGCTGCCAAGCAGCATTACACTCACTTGGCTAACTTTTGCTGAACGAGACCGTAGACGCTAAAACTTATCAAATCAGGCATGGCGTAATCCGGGAAAGCCTTAACGAATTCAGCCTGGATCGCCTTGTAATGTGCATCTTGCATGTCTGGGTTGGAAAGCTCACCGGATTTGTCACCCAAGCCTTTAATGTATGAATCAACGATAGCATTTGCCTTGTCCAGATAGGCGATTTCTTGAGCGACAGCTAGTTTTACCGGGATAAATTCGCCACGCCCTCCATAGACCTTGCCGTGTCCAAGCCTGGGGAGTTCGTTCAAGTCAGCCTTCCATGCTGCGAGGGTTGGAAAGGCCTTGCCATTGACGATGCCACCTTCCAGCCAGGCGTGGTTCCTGGTATGCACAAGATCACCGACGATCAGATCCCCCGTCTTGTCAATGCGTACCACGGTTTGATTGCTGGAAATCCCCGGCTGTTTAAGTTCAATAAGTGTGATCGTTTCGCCTGACCTTAATTTGATCACCTTTCTGCCGCTGTATGTGGTCTTGACTGGCTCTACCTTAGGATACGTCTCGTCGGTGAATATCTTGGCAAGCTTGACAAAGAAATAGCGCTTGTAGGCATCGACACCAGGAATGGCGGCTGCGGTCCTGGCCGATGCAATACTCTCGACGCCATCTTTGTGGAACACCGACAAAGCGTTGAACTTGTCTGGGTTTGGGTGAGTGACGATGACGCGAGTGATAGGTGAATCAGTTTGTTTTTTGATGTCGGCTATTAGTGCTTCAGCGTGTGCTGGCGTGAACTGGGTATCAACCACAGTCACTTCTTTACCGTCGTCATACCAGATCGAATGAGTATTGAAGCCAGCGGCATCGGAGGTAAATACGTGCAATTCCCCTGCTGAAGCAGCACTCGTTGCAAATGCGATGCTTGAGACTACGGACAGGACGAGTGGATGAAATTTCATGATCATGAGGTGGCCCCTGTTGGTGTTAAAACTGCCCCCAGTTTAAGCGTTGGCACAATGGGCGTCTCGGCATACAATGACAAAAAATATGTCAATGCAGACAAATCAATGGAAATCATCGACCCAGATACGGCAGCACGCCCAGTATTCGTATTGTCGGAACAATACGAGCGCTTCGACGGACCGTGGCATGCGCATCGGCGCGCTCAGTTAATTTATGCCAGTGAAGGCTTGCTGACAGTCAGAACCACCTTCGGCTTATGGGTTGTACCGCCACGGCGAGCGGTCTGGATAGTTCCTGGTGAAGAACACAAGGGATCAGCCCCCAAAGGTTTCCTGCTCAGAACACTTTATATGGAACCTGGCATCGTGACGGTTCCTTCCAGGTGTTGCGTGGTCACTGTGGATAGATTGCTGGATGCCTTACTCGCTGAGGCGTCCACTTTTGGCACTGCGTATCCCCTCGATGGGCCAGAGCAACGCTTAATGCAAGTAATACTGGACCGTCTGCCAGAACTCGAAATTACGCCTTCATACCTGCCAACCCCAAGGGATTCAAGATTAGTGCAGCTTGTCACCATCCTGGAGAACAACCCGGCAGATTCCCGGTCATTGGAAGCACTTGCCGTTGCAAGCGGGATGACGGGCCGCACGGCTGCACGCTTGTTTGTTAAGGAAACGGGTCTCACCTTCGCGCGGTGGCGGCAACAGTTGCGCCTCCTTAAGGCGATGCAAGCATTAAGCCTGGGCGAGAGTGTAAGCAATGTTGCCGCAGACGTGGGCTACAACGATGTATCGGCTTTTATCACGGTTTTCAAGGATGCATTTGGCGAAACACCGGCACGATATTTTCGATAAATCTAGAAAATCGACCAAAGCGATTTCGTTTATTCATATCAAATCACGCGACATTCTCAATGCTTTGTAGTATATTACATACTACAAGACGAATTTTACTGAAAAATCATCATTACTTCTCTCTTATTGGCCACAAACCCAGCATGCCCATCCCCACCAACACAGCCCCTTTGAGCCGCTCCCTCGCCCGTGAAGAGGTGTACCGCAGCCTCAAGCAATGGATCATAGAATTGCAGCTCGCTCCCGGTGAAATACTGCGCGACCAGGACCTGGCTGCGCAGTTGGGCGTGTCGCGCACCCCTGTGCGGGAAGCCTTGCGGCAGTTGGAAGATGAAGGTCTGGTCATCACCAGTTTTCATAAATGGACCAAGGTGGCACCGTCGAACCTGACAGATATCATCCAGCTTTATCCTGTGGTGGCAGCGCTGGAAGCTGCCGCGCTGGAACTGGCTTTACCGTATTTGACGAGTGCAGACTTGCAAGAACTGGAAGCAAGCAATGCTGCACTGGCGCAAGCCATTACCAATCATGACCATCAGAATGCGACTGAGCTGGATGCGCACTTCCACGCCATCATCGTGCGTGCCAGCCAGAATCTGGAAATAGAAAAACTGCTGGCTAACCTGCGCCCGCGCATCAAGCGCATAGAGCTGGCACACTTTGGCGACCAGCGCATGGCACCGCAATCGATAGAAGAACATGAGGCCATCATCACGGCCTTGCGTGCTGGCGATGCCCATGCAGCAGCGCAGGCCATCAAGCAAAACTGGAGCCTGCCACCTGAATTATTGAAACTGGCCACCACTACCACAGCTGCATAAACCTGCTTGATTTATTCTAGGAGAACCACATGTCATCAGCCCTGCTCATCATCGACTTCCAGAACGCTGTATTCATAGCCCCGCCAGCCCATCAGGCGGACGTCATACTGGCACGCATCAGCGACCTGAACGCCAGGGCGCGCAAAACCGGCATGCCCGTGGTGTATGTGCAGCATAATGAAGCAGGCACTGCATGGGAAAAAGACTCGGATAGCTGGCAATTCCCCGTCACGATTGCCCCTCAGGCTGGAGATTATGTCTGCGCCAAGCAGCATAGCAGCGCCTTCCAGCAAACTGGCTTCCAGGCCGGGCTGGCTGAGCGCGGCATCACTGAAATATTTGTCTGTGGTTATGCCAGCGAGTTTTGCCTGGACAGTGCGATACGCCAGGCAGCAGCGCTGGGTATCAAGACCAATGTGATTGCCGATGCGCACACAACGCGCAACCGCCCGCACCTGGATGCAGCTACCATCAGCAATCACCACAATTGGGTATGGAGTGAGATGGGGCAGATCAGCGTGATCCCTGCTGCGCAATTGCCGTTCTGATTAGCTTGATGAAATGTGGAGTAGCCATGACTGATATCAGTACCAGACTGGTAAAACCGGCCAGCGACATTCCGGATGGATTTGCATCGCTGTCGCAAGGCGTATTCCATGCGTCGACCGTCGTCTTTCCGGATGTTGCGTCCTTCCTGCGCAGGCAGGCGCAAGCGCATACCGGATACAGCTACGGACAAAACGGTACGCCTACACATTATGCGCTGGCGAATAAATTATCTGAACTGGAAGGCGGTGGCCATACGGTGCTGGTGCCGACTGGCCTGGCCGCCATCGTCCTGGTCAACAGCATACTGCTGGGCGCGGGTGATCATGTGCTGCTGCCTGACTCCATCTACGGCCCCACGCTGGAAACTACCAAAACCCTGTTCTCCAAATGGGGGGTGCGTCACACCATTTACCCGAATGATATAGGTGCTGGCATCACTGCTTTTTTTGAAGACAATACCAAACTGGTGTGGACAGAAAGCCCCGCCTCCAACAGCATGGAAATGCAGGACATACCCGTCATCGTTGCCGCTGCCCATGCGCGCCAGATCAAGGTGGCCATGGACAATACCTGGGCTACCGCACTGGGGTTCCGGGCGCTGGATGTGGGCGTGGATTTCAGTATACAAGCCCTGACCAAATATGTGGGCGGGCATTCTGATTTGCTGATGGGTGCGGTCAGTACACGCAACGAAGCGACCTACCATGCCCTGCGTGATACGGCAGAACTGCTAGGCTATTACGTCGCACCTGATGAATGCTTTCTGGCTTTGCGTGGTCTGCCCACGCTGGCTTTGCGGCTGGAACGCCAGTATGCATCTGCCTTGCGTATTGCAGAATTTTTGCAGACCCATGCAGCGATAGACCGGCTTCACTACCCGCCACTGCAGGGGGACACCTATCACCATTTATGGAAACGTGATTTCAAACTGGGTAATGGCTTATTGTCGTTCACATTGAAGCAAGATAATCTGGAAGCGATAGAAAAGTTTGTCGCCGCCTTGCAGGTTTTCACGCTGGGCAATAGCTGGGGCGGCGTGCACAGCCTGATTGCTGTTGCACCACAGCGCGCGCCCAAAACCGGCTGGCTGCTGCGCCTGCATGTGGGCGTAGAACATGTCGATGACTTGCTGGCTGATCTTGAACGGGCGCTGGCCGCATTACCCGAAAAGCTGTCGTAAGCAAAACCACATGATAAACTGACATCTGCATAAACAGAACCCGAATCGGGCATGCAGCGACCATGAACGAAAGCATCGATCCGCTCCACCAGACACTTGAGCCTATGAACGCGCGCGTGCGGTGCATGCATTTGCAGGTACAGGTAACAGCGGATTTTTGCGCGGCGCTGGAAACAGAGTTGGCTGCGATGATGCATGAACGCCTTGTGGCATTTCGCCAGCGCTTCAGACTCAGCAAATTCCAGCTACGCCTGCAGGGCTCACTAAAATATATTATCGCCCTCGGACTATGCCTGTCAGTAGCCTTGATTTATCTCGACAGCATCAGCAAACAGGGTATCAAGCTGGATATCGCCTTCTTTATCTTATTCTCAGTTGCTTTTTTCCTGACCAGGGATATGGACAAGTTCATCGCCAGACGCGACATTCTGGTCAAGCCCTATTGGCGATGGCTGGCAAGAACCAGGGCTTCCAGTATGCTCAGGACTGCCAAAAAGACCCTGCCCTTCAAGGCCGAATATGAATTGCGCGACGATGTCATTGTGTACTACCGTATCAGCAGCACCGACAGCAAACTCGCCTGGACCAAAAACCTGAAGCACTGCTACCTGAGCAGACAACATGCGACTTTGCTCTACAAAAAAGAAACCTCGCTATATCCCTACATACTCATCATGCACGAAGCACCACAGGAATTGGCTCAGTATCTGGATATGCTGGGGATACAGTCCATGCCATCTACGCAGACAAATCTGTCATGAATAAAGTCAAACTCATCGCTGTACTTTTTGCATTCACCATCTGCGGTCTGACACAGGCCAGCGACTTTGCCGCGCAATTGCAAGCCCAGGGGTTTAACAAGCAAGTGCGGCAGCGCAGGGGTGGTATCACCATGGACCGTATCGATCTGCCGTTCTACGGTGTCAAGACAGATCAGGGAATCTTGATTGTCACAGAAGGACTGCGCCGCCCAAATGGCATCACTTTCAGCATAGACAGCAAGCAATATCACTATGAAGCGCATGACAATGGTGAATTTGGCGGCGAGCTCATCGCTATTAACGAACAAGGCCAGAAGCTGATACTCAGCAAGGAAAACACACGGGGGTTTTTCAGACTGAACAAACAGATTTATGCACTGACAGGGCTGGCTCACTTGAGGATGGATCAGGGTCGCCTTTATCGTCTGGATGAAAGCGGTAAAAAACCGAGGCTGGTATCTGTCACCGCGCTCGCTGGCTCAGCTGTGGATATCGCCATAGACAGTAATCGTGTGTATGTATTGACGCGCAATGATCTTGAAGTACTGGAGTTTGACCAGAATAAAATCAGGCGAGAAATGTTGATCCGTGATGCCCCCTGGTACAGTGTTCCTGCCAATCTTGCCTTGTCGGGTGATCAGTTCATCATAGGCATGCATGCTGGCGTAGTTCTGGCAAGTTATGGCAAAGAGAGAAAATACATGAACGTAGAATATTTCTCCAAATAAGAAGCCGGGTCTGAGTAAAAATTCTGCAGCATGGTGAAGACTCCATACACTTGAAAAATCGCGACTTACCCATAACTGCGATAAGGTATCTACATCAGGATGTGACCATCATGAATCAACATAACAAAAAATTCTTCATGCTCCACAAGGCGGCAATCGGGCCACCCGGGGTAATGAGGAACCATCATGAAACATCTCTCTCGTGCTTTGCGCAGGCACCATGCTGCGCGACTGAAAAAGAAAAGGCAATTTTATTTCTATAGATGGCCAGGCAAATTGTCTCCCGCACGTCTTGGCGAGGTCGTCAATACACCTGCGCCATGCAGTTGTCACATGTGCGGCAATCCACGCAAATATTTCAAAGAACGCAGCGTGCAGGAAAGGCGCTGGATGCAGCTAGTCGAATAACGTGGATTTGATTAACTCTGCTGGTCTGCAGGTGCGATTAGCGTTGCGTAATCGCACGCTTTTCTGCGGTGCGACGTCACAACATGGGTAAAGCTGCTGTCATTTACAGGTACAACATACGTACGATTACGCGTTGCTAATCGTATCTACAGCATAATAGCATTACGTCACTGACAAAATTTCCAGCAGCCGCGCAAAGCCTGCTGGAATTTCATGCATCTGATCTGGTGAATAAAGCACGTTCAACACCTGATCATCCAGGTCAAGATCGACGACATCAATTGCAAGCCAGTCTTTAGACCAAAAATCTATCGCCCCGATTTTGGAAGATGAAGATAACTCCAGCCTGTTCAGATCACCAAAATCACCCTCCAGATATTCAGTCCAGGTAAGGACATACGAAGCTGGAATCCGGGGCTCTACAAGTTCCTTGAAGTAGGCAAGGTGGTCGTTCATGTACTTTCGCGCCTTAAATCGAAAGCGCAGATATTACCTCATCTTGAGCATATCTCCGAGCGTCACAAATACGGCGCGATATTGCGCATGGCCCGTGCCACATAATCATCTTTTTCACCCACCGGGGCAACGTAGTGGATGGCGCTTTCCGCTGCCTCTGTACCCACCAGGCGGGCAATGACCCAGGCGACAAGATATTGCGATGCCAGGCAACCGCCAGCGGTGGCGACATTGTCTTTGGCAAAAAATGGCTGGTTCAAGACCTCGACACCGGCTTCCTGCACCCAGGGCTTGGTGGTGAGATCAGTGCAGGCTGGCACGCTGTTAAGCAAGTCCAGCTTGGCCAATATCAACGTACCTGAACATTGTGCAGCCAGTAATTGCCTGGCCGGATCAAGTTGCAATTGTGCCATCAGGGCGGTGTCTGCGACCACTTCGCGCGTGCGCATGCCGCTGCCAACGATGACGGCGTCCGCAGTATTCGCTTCTGCCAGGGATATCTGTGATTCCAGCAAGAGCCCGTTCATCGAGCGCACCTGTGCCGTGGGGCTGGCGATGGACACACGCCAGCCGGGTGTCTTGATGCGGTTCAGGATGCCAAGGGCGATCAGTGAATCAAGTTCGTTAAAGCCTTCAAATGTCAGGATGGCGATATGCATGTCTGCTCTTTCTTTTTCAAGGGGACGGCGATGAGGCATAATAGGCCAGCAAAACAATACAATCAAATAATTGTCATGGATACACTTTCCTATGAACAGTCGTTACAAAATTTTAGTCGACAACTTTGCCAGCGAGATACGCTCGGGTCACTTGCCGCCCGGCACCCGCTTGCCCACACATCGCAAACTCGCTGCAAAGCATGGCCTTGCCCTGGTGACTGCTACCCGCGTGTATGCCGAACTTGAAGCCATGGGGCTGGTCATTGGAGAAACCGGGCGTGGTACCTTCGTGCGCGAAACTGCACTGCCCCCAAGCCATGGCATAGACCAGCACGTAACCGCAGCGGGGATGGTTGACCTGAATTTCAATTATCCAAGCCTGCCGGGCCAGACCGAATTATTGCGGACTGCCCTGCGGCAGTTAGCATCCTCAGGTGACCTTGATGCGCTGCTGCGCTACCAGCCACATGCTGGCCGGCAGCATGAGCGGGCCACTATTGCACGCTACCTTGCCAGCCGTGGCTTGAACGTGCATGGTGAACAACTACTCATCGTCAGCGGTGCCCAGCACGGACTGGCAGTTACGGCGATGGCCTTGCTGCAACCGGGTGATGTGGTGGCGGTGGATACGCTGACTTATCCTGGCTTCAAGGTGGTGGCTGACGCGCTGCATCTGGAACTGCTGCCGATTGCCATGGATGAACATGGCCCCGACCTGAACGCGCTGGAGAAGTTATGCAGACGCCGTAAAGTGCGGGCGGTGTACGCCATGCCGACCATGCACAATCCCCTGGGCCTTGTCATGAGTGCGCAATGGCGGCAAGAGCTGGTGAGGATTGCACGCAAACATGGACTGCTCATCATAGAAGATGCCGCTTATGCTTTTTTGGCGACCAGGCCACCTGCACCACTGGCTGCGCTGGCACCAGAACTGACGGTGTATATATCCGGCTTTTCCAAGAACGTTTCTACCGGGCTCAGGGTAGGATATGTTGCAGCGCCCGCGCAATGGGTGAGCGCAATTGAACGCGCCATACGGGCAACGACCTGGAACACCCCTGCCCTCATGACAGCGCTGGTGTGCAACTGGCTCGATGATGGCACGGTGGCCCGGTTGGAAAAAGAAAAGCGTGCAGATGCCAGGGCCAGGCAAGCCCTGGCTGCCAAGGTATTTGCAGGATTTGACTACACAAGCCACCCCGCATCGTATTTTATCTGGCTGCCACTACCAGCAGAGTTGCGTGCTGACCAGATTGCCATGGCGCTGGAGCGTGAGCACATTGCGGTATCAACGGCTGAACCCTTTGCGACGACGGAGCATGTGCCGCATGCGATACGCCTGGCGCTGGGATCCGTCGATATGGATGTGCTTAAAAGCGCGCTTGAGAAAGTCAGGTATGTGATCAATCAATATGCGTATTGATCGACTTCACGCGGCCTGCACCTCAAGCCGCTGTCGCATCAGCTCCACAAATGCATCCAGCGTCGGTTCAGGCCCGGCACCAAGATTGGCATTCGTCCCCATATCATCAATCTCGCGCAAGACCGTGCCACCGCCCATCGAAGTTTGTCCCAATACATAGTAGCGAATATGCTGGCTGGTCTTGTTACGTATCACACCAGAAAAATGCGGTGCCAGTACCCAGGTGCCGACACTTTGTTTGACTTCTTCCAGCGACTTGCCAGTCAGGTCTACTGGCGCAGCTTGCGGATAAGCCAGCACCAGCAAGCTACTGGCGGCATCCAGCTCAAACTGGTGCCAGCGGTATTGCATGGCTTCTTCCTGCAAGCTGGGTATCTCCTGGGATTTGCAACTGAGGTGGTAAAACAGGTAGTGAGAATTCTCGTCCGACTTTTCAACAATATCAAATAATTGCGCCGCCTGACGGAAGACATAATGCGGCAAAATCTGGTAAGCAATGTTGTAAGACAATTGTTCCAGCGATATGCGTGCGGGTGGCTTGCTTTTGAAAAAGTCGAACAGTCCCATGGTATCTTCCCGGTTTTTTTAAATGTTTTTCTGTGCTTCGCCTTGAGAATTCATTTGCCGCGCAGCAGACAGGATTGCAAATGAAACCATGACGGCAGGAGTTTTGTCAAATCAGCAGTCCAGATATGTCTGTGAATGATGATCAATATCCTGCAGTGTATTCCTGGGCAACAATCCGTGGCGCTTGAAGATGCCAGAACCGCAGGGAGCATTGCAATGCTCCCTGCGTCACGGCATAAATGAAAAATTGGCTGTGCGCCGATTGGTTTTTTTAGGGCGCGCATCAAGTCCCCTACCGCAACTATGCCTCACCTGTATCCAAAGGCACCAACTTGCTCAAATCCGAACTCTCGACCAGGGCATTCTCCAAATCTTCGTTCCAGTCTCCCAGGGTTTGATTGCCGAGAAAACCTGCAACTTCCATCAACTGGTGCTCATCATATTCTTGAGCAAAACTGTACTTCGCTTCATCTATCACCGCCGTAAATTTTGTATCTTTGCGCAAGGCATTCAAGAAAAACTCTGTGACTTGCGCATATTGCGCTTTGTCTTCGCCTGCATAGATACGTGCGAATTCGCGTAATTGCCAGGCAGATTCAGGATGGGGCAAGATAGTCAGTGCAACGCTGGCAAAATCCTCAAGCACGATTTGCCGTTTGAAGCCGTGGCGGTACATGGCACGCAAAACATTCTCACCACCATTCTGACCATCGGCACAAACCCGTGCTGCCAGTAAAAAGAGTGTCTGTTCAGTATAACCATACTTTTCAAAGAGCTTATCGATGAGCCTGTAATGATAAGTCTCATGCCCCATATCCCAGTTGAACAAAAGCCTGGCGAACTGGGGTATGTAGCTTTCATCGGCCAGTACCAGTTCTGCAATAGCATAGCTGCCTCTGGGATGAAACTCATCCTGCCAGGTATGGCTTTCCTGATTGACATTGGCGACGTACTGAGAGACCAATGACCTGACGCTTGCAATCTTCACGGCTTCATGAAAGAAAGCGCGTTCATGGACAGTTTTTCCATCATGGATGAAAACGATCTTGTAGTCCTGAGATTGCATTCCATCACCAAGATCAAGAAATTCTTCCATGTCAGATGTGGCAGCAATCAATTGCTCGCAAGCGGCTTGCAGCCCTCCCTCATTCATCTGCGTATCTATAGTGAGGACTATCCAGTCTCCCCAATTTTTTTTGTCCCCTGTATGTCGCCAGCGCTGCATCTGTCATCTCCATCTTGAAATCAAGGATGAATTATGCCAGAACAGTGGGATGCATTTGAACACGCCGCATTCATGCGTTGAACACGGCACAGATTTTTTGTCCAGGATATTGTGAAACCATGTGGCGCATCGCAATGCGCCGTACGCCATGGTATTGGAAGGAAAAACGGTGCGCACGGTGCGCCGTACAAAATCAAGCCAACGCCTCCAGTGCCCGCGCCAGCACTTCCACATCATCCTCAGTATTCAAATAAGAAAACGATGCCCGCGCTATGCTGTGCAGGCCACGTGCCTGCATGTCCAGCGGGGTATAAGGCACGCCGTTTGCGCCTATGTAGATGCGTTGCTGGGCGAGTTTGTTTTTTAATGCCATCGCATCATGACCCTGCAGGTTGAAGGCGACTATGCCTGATTGTGATCCCGTACCCAGATCATGCAGGCTGACGGCGGGGATACTTGCCAGACGCTCGCGGCAGGCTTTTGCCAATGTTGCGCTGACAGCCCCCAGGTTAGCGACACCCATGCTCAATGCCAGTTTGACGGACTCGGCCAAACCCAGTTGCAGGGCGACTGCGGCTTCGCTGGTTTCAAAGCGGCGGGCGTCTTTGCGCAGATGTACTTCATCTTCTGCCATGGGGGCAGATGAGACATCGACCCAGGCTGGTTCCAGTTTGTCCAGGAATGATTTACGCACATACAGCAAGGCTGTGCCGCGTGGCCCGCGCAAGTGTTTGCGGCCTGCGCTTTTTAATACGTCGCATTGCAGGGCTTTGACATCCACCGGCACTTGCCCCAGGGCTTGCCCGGCATCGATGATATAGGGCACACCTGCGGCGGCAGCGACCTTGCCAACGGCAGTGGCATCGTTGATGAGGCCGCTATTGGCGGGTAGCCAGGTCAGTGAGATCAGGCGTACATGTCTGTCGATCATTTGCGCCAGTGCGCTGGCATCGACACTGCCATCTGCATGGCAGGGGATGGTTTCTACCCTTGCGCCGGCAAGTTGTGCGGCGCGCTGGTAGTTTGCCAGGTTGCCGCCCCACTCCTGCCGCCCTACCAGTATGCGGTCACCCCGCTGCAAACTGGCCATGGCGGCGAATGCATTGCCAAAGGCGCTAGAGCCGGAGGTCAAGAGGGCGATTTCATCGCTGCTGGCGTTGATGAGCCTTGCAGCATCTTCGCGCAGGGCTTGCAATCCGTCGGCTACCAGCAAGGCGGCTTCCATGGGGCCGACTTGTGCTTCCAGATCCAGATGGACGTGGATGGCTTGCAAGGCGGCCTGCGGCAGCAACGACGCACCAGCATGATTCAGGTGCGTGCCCTTATCGAGGCCTGGCGTTTGTCCGCGTAACTGCGCCAGTTGTCCGGCACTGATCACGCTGTTGATCATACCGCTACCAAGGTGACGATGGCATCGACTTCTACCGCCGCACCAGTCGGCAAACTGGATACACCTATCGCCGTACGCGCATGGCGGCCACGTTCACCGAGGACAGCGACGAAGAGATCAGATGCACCGTTGGCAACAGCGCTGTGCCCGTCAAAGTCATGGCTGGCGGCGACGAAGACACCCAGACGCTGTACCTGGACTATGCGCGTGATGTCACCATCTGTGACAGCATCAATCACGGCCAGCAGGCGCAGTGCCGCCATTTCAGCTTCTTTGTGTGCGGCCTCAACTGAGCCGCCTGCACCCAGCACGCCACCTTTCGCAGCGCCCGGGTTGCCTATCTGCCCGGCGATGATGAGCTGGTTACCCTGCAAGGTATAGCTAAGGTAATTCGCCGCTGGTGCCTTGACAGGTGGCAGGACGTGGCCGAGTTCTTGCAATTTTTTTGAGATGGTAGTCATGGTCTTGTTTCTCTTGTTTCTTAAGCGAGGGTGGAATTAATCGATAACAAAAGCTTGCCTTGCGTACTGCGTTCTGCCAGTGCGGCATGGGCTAGTGCGACATCTGCCAGCGCATATTCGGCATGGATGCGCAGCTTGACCGTGCCGTTGCTCAGGTAGTCAAACACCTTGCTTGCATGTTCCTGCAAGGCTGCGGATGTGTTCAGGTAATGTGGCAAGACCGGGCGCGTCAGGGTGATGCTCTTCTTCATGAGTTGCAAGACATCGACAGGATCAGGCTGGCCGCTGGCTGCGCCAAACAGGATGACGTGGCCGCAAGGGGCGACGACATCCAGGCTCTGGGTGAAGGTGCTTTTGCCGACCGAATCAAATACCACAGCTACACCATGCCCCTGGGTTTTATCGCGCACGTGGGCAACCCAGTCTTTGCCGTCTTCATACGACACCGGCTGCGCGCCAACGCTACGCAACCAGTCAGCCTTGCTGGCAGACGATGCCGTGCCAAACACCGTCAGGCCACGCGCCACCAGCAGTTGGACCAGCCAGCCGCCGACACCACCCGCCGCTGCATGTACCAGGACCGATCCTGATGTGGGCAAGCGTGCTACATCGTCGGCCAGCATGATGGCAGTCAGGCCGTGTTCTATGGCGGCGCAGGCATCGCGAAGGCTGACTGCATTTGGTATGCGTATCAGATTGGCGGCAGGTACAGCCACCTGGCTGGCATAAGTGCCCTGCACGCCTGTGGTATAGGCCACCCGGTCACCAGCATGCCAGCCGCTACCCGCCGGTGCAGTGGCGATGGTGCCCGTGCCTTCTATGCCCATGGGCCAGAGCTGCTTCACGCCGGGGTAACGGCCTTCACGCTGGTAGATATCAACGAAATTCACGCCCGCCCAGGCAGCATTGACGATGACCTCGCCTATGGGTGCCGGCACGTCCTGCAGTTGTAGTTGCTCAGGCCCGCCGAACTGATTCACGATGATTGCCTGCATGGTCTCTTCCCTGTCAAGTTTCGATGTAGCCATTATTGTCGTAATATAGGCAGGTAAAAAACGATACTTCCGCAATATGAAAGTGAGGAAAATTCAATATGCAAGGAAAACTGCCGCCCCTGTTCACGTTGCAAGCCTTTGAGGCAGCCTCGCGCCTGGGCAGTTTTAGCCGCGCGGCCGATGAGCTGAGCCTGACGCCGGGTGCCATCAGTCGCCAGATACGCCAACTGGAAGACTGGAGCAGCCTGACCCTGTTCAAGCGCAATGGCCCCAGGGTCAGCCTGACGGATGATGGGGCAGCCCTGCTGACGCGCCTGGCTGGTCCCTTGTCTGCCCTGCACCAGGCCATCTACCCACCGGCAGATGCCACCCAAAAAACCCTGCACATCACCACCCTGGCGTCGATTGCCAAAGAATGGCTGCTGCCACGGCTGGCCAGCTTTAGCGCTGCCCATCCGCATATACGCCTGATCATCGATACCGACTATGCCCTGGTGCGCGCGGCCCCACGTGTGGCGATGGTGGCGATACGCCATGGTGCCAGACAAAGCACGGACCAGATTTGCGAAACCCTGTTCACTGATCGTTTGCTGGCCGTAACATCGCCCGAGCTCAAAGCCAGGCTGGGCACAGATGCGCGCCTGTGGCCTGCATCGGCCATGCTGCAACATCTGTCACTGGACCCGGCAAGCTGGCTAGCCGCTGCTGGCCTGCCCGAAGATTTCACTTTGCAGGGCCAGGCATATAACGACGCCGACGTCTTGCTGGAAGCAGCCCAGCACAGCCAGGGAATCGCCCTTGGCCGCCTGAGCATCGTCTGGCGTCGCCTGCAAGCTGGCAGTTTGGTACTGGCCAGCGATACCATCTGCCCTACCTCACGCGACAATCTCATGGTCTTGCGGGAAGACAGCGCCGAACTACCCGAAGTGCGCGCCTTTACTGGCTGGCTGCGTGAACAAGCGCGTGCCTGGCAATTGGAAGTGGACGCCTTTGGTGAAATGCACAGAATCTGAAAGCTCAACACAGTGACAATAAGGATGGAATGAACGAACATACGTAGATTGCGTTACGCAAATCACACTGTTTGTTACGCACAAACTCATTGCTCATTAGCTATGATTGAATTGTATTCAATTGCGTTCGATTACGCTCGATCACATTAACGAGCTCTCAAAACTGCTTGTCCAGAATCGCAAGAGATCGATTTGTAATTTCATTCACAATATAAATCTTAAAATGAAACTCAACACATTTGGCATCAGTACTTTGGTCCTCTACACTATCCTTTTTTCCATCCTGCTCACCTCTGCTCCGGAAAGTATTGCGCGTGGCAGAGACTTTCGCTTGAAAACCCGTTTTACTGGTGCAAACACCTGCCTGGACATGATCAACGACGGGCTAAACAAAACACCTGCCATGGCGACGTGTGGTAACTATACGGGCCAGGCCTGGCAACTGGTCAGCACTGATGAAGCTGGATATTTCAAATTGCAAAACGATTTTTCTGGCCCGGCCATGTGCCTGGACATCGTCAATGATGGAAAAAACAATCAACCCGTCATGTCTGCGTGCGGCAACTTCAGCGGACAACTCTGGAGATTCGAGGCCAGCTCTGAGCGCAAATATGCAAAACTGAAAAATACTTTTTCTGGCGAAAGCATGTGCCTGGACATCATCAATGACGGCAGGAACAATCAATTGATCATGAGCAATTGCGACCAGGTCACCGGGCAGTTCTGGCGTAATACCGCATTCTAAAAAATCAGGGAAGATCAGCAGAGTGCACTATAACGTCCCACAGAACTATCACCGTGATCGCATTGATTGATTCAGCCAACTGATTAAACCGCCAGCTTCTCCCTCATGATACTGACGAAAACCCAAATGAAGATTAGAATGCGGATATCGTAGTCTTTCTTCGAGAGTAGCTTCATGAAACCAGTGAACAAAACCATAGAATTGACCAGCCTCAGCGGTCTGGTGGGGGTAGTGGGTATAACAGGCATTGCAGCATTGGCCGGGCTGCTGTTTTTTAATATCAATGAGGCCACTCACGCTACTGTTGCCAGCCAACAGGCCAGCAACGTTGCAAAACAGGCCCCAGGCAATATCAAACCAGCCTCCCGCCTGCTTGGCAAATCAGACTGGAAACAGTTAAACGCTGCCCAACAACAGGTTTTGCTGCCCCTGCTGTCTCAGTGGGACAAACTGGACGACAAGAATAAAGCCAAGTGGGTCACCATCGCAGACCGTTACGTCAGCCTCAAGCCTGAAGAACAAAAACGCATACAAAAGCGCATGGAACTGTGGGCACAACTCAGCCCGGAACAAAAACAGATCGCCCGCCTAAACTACTCGCAAGCCAAAAAAATCGAAGCTACCCAAAAAACCAAACAATGGGAGCTGTACCAGCAATTACCCGCAGAGAAAAAACAATTGCTGGCCAATGGTGTGCCTTATCAACTCGCCACATTGCAGACACCAAAAAACCTGGCTGATACCATCACTACGGCCAGCACAGAAAATACTGCCGCATCTGCCACAGAGCAAACATCAGTCTCTGCCAGCGTAGCGGCTGATGTAGAAGTATCAGCTTCACCAGCCAGTAATGGTGATTTGCCTATGGTGGTGAAGTAAGTATTTTTAAGACTAGGGACTGACACGCCTTCACCATCAGGCACTTGCATCCTGATTAGAATAATGTAATGCTAAGGCATCACATTTCCATCAGGATGCCTTCATGGTTTTCTCTACCTCATCCGGGCAAGACAGCGACACTGATCACCTATTGGGCATGAATATGACGCCGTTTATCGCTGTCATTCTGGTGCTATTGATGGTAATGATCACGGGCATACCTGGGCAGCGGGATATTATATTCCTGAAAATACCAGACTCTTTTCCGGCCTGCGGTATGAAGTCCGTAGATTATGTAAATGTCTACCTGGATTTTGATGACACTATACTTTGGAATGGTGAACCCGTTTCGCAAGCAGAACTGCAACAGCATTTGCCTGTCGCCGTGAATGAACAAGCTGAAGTATACTTAAGGCCATCGTCCATGAGCAGTTATGCTGCAGTTATGGCAATAAGCAATCACATGCTGCGCGCTGGAATAAAGTCTATCAATCTTGTTGCACCGCTATCACCATCTTGATAAGGCAGTATTTTCCTTGAGCCTGTACTTGCAGGGCACATTGCAATGCGCCCTGCTTATCGACTATGTAAAATGTGATTGTGTTACTTCAATCACACTTCCATGTTATCGAATAACATTTTCCCACTTGCCTTGCTCATAAAATTCTAACGACCTCAAGATGGCTCCAACTTCCTCATATCTCATTGGCGTCAGGTAATATCCATTTGAATTTTTACGTTGCCAATTGTTGAGTCGATTCTTGGAGAGCTTCCAACCTGTCGAAGTTGTTGCCCTTAAAATGTCGTCGTCTGTGAGATTTAATCTATGTTTAACCAAATTGAACACAGCGATTGGCGTATCAGAAAAATCTTTTGGATATGCCTGTTGAGTTAGTTGCCACGAGTACTCGTGCGCAGCAAGCCTATCTGGCAATGAATACTGATTAAAAGGTAAACTTATTGAAGACTGCCCAGCGAAGCCGTCTATTTTAACGGAATCAAGTTCCCTACCATTTTCTTCAAATACTGCCATTGGTTGTTGTGCTCGAAGGTCAGCTCGACTAATGAGATGCTTGAAAGCAACGACTGCAATGAAGTCAATGTTGGTTAGAGTCTGCTCACCAATGGAACCGTCTGCATAACGCAAGTAAACAGAATAGATTTTATTTTGAAGATTTTGCATTTTTATCTCGCAACCCCAAAAGCCTGGGGTAAGAGTCAGAACAGCGGAGTGCTGCTCTAGCGACATTTTATCATTTATCAATGATGTCTGGGTAAAAGGAAAATTCGCAGGGCGCATTGCAATGCGCCTTATATTCCTCGTAGTCCAACGCTACCGACAAGCTCATTGGAATAAAGGAGAGGAATGACATGAAATTTCAGGTACAACGAGTCCTGTCAGACTAAGCTTTAAACATCTCCACAAACTTCCCTGCATCCCATTTCTTGCGATCCGAAACCTGACCATCGCCCAGCTCCATCAATCTGGCTACACCCTGGCTGTTCAAAACAATATCAATGGAAAAGAACGGAGTATCAAATCGTCGTGCAATATCCAGCACGATATCTGGCACTACATCGTCGCGTGCATAGACCTGCCCACGCCAAACAAAGTATCGTTCTTCTGTTTCAGGCAATAATTGTTCAAACTCACGCACGCAAATACCGCCTTCAATCTGACCGCGATAGCGTTCTATCAGGCCCACAATCTCGCGAACTTCTTCAGCATTTTTTGCGATCGATCCACGGCTAGTGGTCAGAGATTTCACGTAGTCCTTGACGAAATATGCTTGCCAGCCGGTGTTTGCCAGTGCCGTTTCAAAATCACCATCTCGTGAAAGAAAGATGGTATTTGGTGTCACGTCCTGACAGGCTGAGTACCATTCTGGCAGATAATGGCATTGTCTGTATTGGCTTACGGAAGTAAGCAAACGTGCATTTTTTGCCGTAACCGCCTGTTCCAGGACTGCATAACGCTCGGGCGTCAGCATCCAGCCGCGATACAGCATTTGACCTTGAAACTGGTTTGCCGGTCGTGGTTTGAACTCTCCCATTTCAAAGTCTTCTGCCGAAAACAGGAAACAAGTCAGGCCCGCCGCCCTGGCTGCATGGAATTCTTCTTCATAGGTCTCATCAGGCTGGTTCTTGTCAAACGGGTTGCAAGGATAGAGGAGTTGCATGTTTTATTTTTTCTGGTTTTGTGTAGATGATTGCTTTTTCAATTTCGACCTGTCATTTCAAATGATTAAATCAAAGAAGAGATGTCACGGCAACCGTTACAGTAGGGCGCATTGTAATGCGCCATATGAGATCATTACCTACCAAGGAAAATACCTGCGCCGTGTAGTCGCGTACATGCGGCGCATTACCATGCTCCCTGCGATCCCCTTATTTTTCACCATTGTCGCGATTTTTCGCTGTGGGATTTCTGCAGGAAATCTATCTCAACGACACGGCTAGTGTCTTCATTTCAGGTAATGTGATTGGAGAGCATGCGTGCGATTACGCTGCGCTAATCGCACCTACACGATGCACTTCAAGCTGCATCAATTACCCTTATAAATCCCCGCTTCCAGCGTGTATTCGCCGCTGCGTACATAGTAAGTGGATTTATTTTCCAGTTGCTTGGTGACAGGATTATTGTAGCGGTAATCGACCCAGCCTTTGCCCTTGGCTTTTGCGCCTTCGACGATTTCTTTACGGAAGAATTTTCCGTCGGCATCTGGCAACACCAGCATGTTTTTACCTACCAGCTTGGGATTGACGGGGTGAGCGAGAGTAGTGCCATCAAGGCTGCGCACGACCAGATAGAGATCGCCTTTGATGAATTCCGGGTTTTTGTTATTGACTTCCTTGATGAGTGCTTCAACACTGTTTTTCTTGACATAGGCCAGGCCTTTTTCAACCATATCAATGGCATCAGCCGGGCTGTCGGCATAAGCATTCGGAACAATCATGGAACTTAACAAAGCCAAGAAAATCAGTGCGCGTCGCTTCATGGTGTCTCCCGATATATTTATGATGTTGTCGCGGAATGGCTCTCATCAATAAAGATGAGATGTGTTCCAGTATAGGCAAGGAGCATGGGGGAGACAAGACAAATTGACGCTTACCAACTGAGCTGTTTCATTTGCATCTGGACTAAAAAGTAAGTACCGGAAAAATGCACCACAATTTTCCAAAAATTTGCAGAAAAACCGCACTAACAACACCACAAATGCAGAAAAAAATCAGCTTGCCTGAATTAGTATTTCTGCCTGGGCATTAAAAGCAACGAGCCCTTAATCAAAGCTCTTTTCAAACAGATTCTGAAAGCACGCAATATGCAATTACTCTACCAAACCCATTCACCGTATGCCCGCAAGGCATTGGTATTCGCGCATGAAGCTGGGCTGGCTGAACAAATAGAAGTCATCCACCATGAAACCAGCCCCACCAATCGCAATGAAGCGGTATATGCGCAAAACCCTTTGGGCAAGGTACCAGTGCTGCTGCGAGCTGGCTTGCCGCCGCTGTTTGATTCTGATGTAATTTGCGAATATCTGGATACCCTGCACGCTGGCATGCCTTGCGGGTGCAGGCTGTGGCCAAGGGCATGGCAGATTCTGGCATTGCCGTGCGCTGGGAAACCACGCGCCGGCCAGAAGCCTTGCGCTATCCGCCGCTACGCGATGGTCATACGCAAAAACTGCTTGCAAGCTACGATTGGCTGGAACAAGAGCTGGACATAGATGACCCTGTCCATGTCGGCCACATCGCGCTGGCAACTGCACTGAGCTGGCTGGAGTTTCGTGAACTACCAGGCTTAGGGGATCAACACCCCAAATTGACGGCATGGTATGAAGCCTTCATCACGCGGCCATCCATGCTGGCAACGCCACTCTCCGGTGATACCCACGACTAGACTGAAATTATTCAGCCTCATCCAGCGGCACAGGAATAGTCAAACCGCGTTTGACCAATCCCAGACTGACATTGGTGGTGAAGCGTTTGACGTTGGTATTCTCTTGCATGAGGCGCGACATCAATGCATCAAAAGCTTCCATATTGGGTGCAGTCACAATGAGGACAAAATCAACTTCACCGGTAACATAAAAGGCTTGCTGTACATGTACCTGCTCATTGAGCCAGGTACGCAGTTGTGCCAGCAATTCTGGCCGTTCGCGTTCCACTTCCAGCGAGACAATGAAGAAATTCGGCCGGCCTATTTTAGCCGGATCAACAAGCGCTGCATCGCGCATGATGACACCCTGCTCACGCATGCGGCGCAGGCGTCTTTGTATGGCCGAAGGTGACAGAGGAACCTGCTCAGCCAGGCGCTCAGCAGCCAGGCTGGAGTCTTGCTGCACGAGGTTGAGTAACTGGCGGTCGAATCGGTCAAGTTGCATGTTCTCTGGTTTAGCTGGGATTGGCGAAATGAAGCCCTGTTTGCGCCATTTGTTTGAATGCCGGATTGTAGCATTCTGGCAGCCGACCTATTTACGTACCCTGGGTTTGACTTGAAAAGCCTGATTGAATACCTGCCGCGCCAATGGGTGTGCATCTTCGGGTAACCAGCCTTCATAATAAGAGGCGATAGCCTCAAGAATTTCACGGCGTGCCAGGACAGTATTGATCTGTTCTATAGTTTGTTCGCCGAAAGGGCTTTTGGAACACGCAGCGTAGCCCAGCAAAAAAGCGGGTTGCTCTTGCAGGGGATAGAATTTCAGGTCAACAAAATCAGCACTGTCACGGCTGTTGAGAAAATTGGCTTCATACGGGTAGCCCAGCATGAGGTTTACCCGGCCCATGGCATTCATCTGGAACAGGCTTTTTGCGGCATTGGGAGCGCTGTTGAGGAAGATACTTTTCTTGCCTTTGTGAGCGAGCAGCAGCTCATCAACCGCTGCGCCATAGCTGCGGCCACTTTGTACGCCAACGATCAAGGCTTCGTCTTCCAGCAGCTTGCCCAAGTTGAGTTTATCGCCAGCGCCCAGATAGGGACGCAATTGTGCAATGTGTGCACGCGGGATCATGGCACCGGGCGGTATCTGGGCAAAAAATGGGCTAGAAAAAACCATGGTTTTCTCGCGCTCAGCATTTTTAAACAAACCCAGGGCGCAGGCATTGCTCTCATCCTTGAGCATCAATTCCAGACGCTTGAGCGGGACATGGATGAATTTGTGCTGGTAGCCTGGCAAGTTGGGGATGAGATGGCGTTGCAAG
>JAZJXP010000146.1:12724-16418 GCA_040390835.1 Pseudomonadota bacterium | reverse complement strand
CCCTGATGACTGCATCTGCAAAAGCGCGTGGTGACTCCTGCGGCAGGTTGTGGCCTACGCCGCCTGAGATGAGTTCATGCCTGTACTTGCCGGTGAAGCGTTTGGCGTAGCTAGCGGGATCAGGGTGCGGCGCTCCGTTGGCATCGCCTTCCATGGTGATGGTTGGCACCGTGACGGCAGGAAAACTTGCCAGCTTTGCTTCCAGCGCCTGGTATTTCGCTTCGCCATTTTCCAGGCCCAGACGCCAGCGATAATTGTGGACGGTGATGGCGACATGGTCAGGGTTGTCCAGTGCCACGGCACTGCGGTCAAAAGTGGCATCGTCGAAGCGCCATTGCGGTGATGCGGTTTGCCAGATCAGCTTGGCGAAATCGTGACGGTTCTTTTCGTAGCCAACACGACCGCGCTCGGTGGCAAAGTAAAACTGGTACCACCATTGCAGCTCAGCCTTGGGCGGCAATGCTTGCTTGCCTGCTTCCTGGCTACCGATCAGATAACCGCTGACAGAAACCAGGGCTTTGACACGCTCCGGCCACAGCGCTGCAACAATGCCTGCCGTGCGGGCACCCCAGTCATAACCAGCGAGCACAGCCCTGTCTATCTTCAACGCATCCATCAATGCCACCACATCAGAGGCAAGCGCCGCAGGCTCACCATTGCGCAAGGCATGGTCATCAAGGAAGCGGGTCGTACCATAGCCACGCAAGTGCGGAACGATCACGCGATAACCAGCCTTGGTCAGCAAGGGCACGACATCGATGTAACTGTTGATGTCATACGGCCAGCCGTGCAGCAAAATCACTACCGGGCCATTAACCGTGCCATTGACAGGGCCTTCTTCTACATAGCCGACATTGAGGTCACCGGCATTAATCTGCTTGATGGTCGTGAAGCCGGGCAGGCCTTGGGCTGGCTTTGCAGTCACATTTGGGGCAACGTCCTTTGATTGCGCCTGGGCTGTTCCTGGCAGTGTGAATTGCGCACCAGTCAGGGCGAGCGCGACGGCGGCAAGGGCAAGGCGACGCTTGCTGTTGATCTGGGTGATGCGCTTGAGATATTGGTGCATTTGCTTACTCCAGTAATGGTGGCTTGGTCTTCAGGTTGATGCTGCAATCGTGTTTCAGGTAAATATCAATAATTTAGTTATCGTCATAATTATTATGAAGCGAAATATATACCGGTTCAGAATCATTTTCAAGTACGATAATCATTATTTCGATAAGTAGTTCTACGGAGATGCTAAATGAGCAAGCAAATGGGCAAGAAAACTGAAGCAGACAAGGAAGCGGCCCGGCTCGGTGACTTCATGTGCTTTGCGGTGTATTCCACCAACCTCGCCTATTCGCGCGTCTACAAGCCCGTGCTGGAACAACTGGGGCTGACTTACCCGCAATATGTGACCATCATCTGCCTGTGGGAAGAAGACAGGCAGACCGTCAAGGGCCTGAGCGAAAAGCTGTTCCTGGAACCAAGCACCATGACGCCCATGTTGAAACGCCTGGAAACGATGGGCTATGTGAACCGCGAGCGCGACAGCGAAGATGAGCGCAGCGTGCTGGTGTCACTGACTGATGCGGGGCGTGAATTGCGGGAAAAAGCATTTGACTACCGCGAGGTGACCGCCAAAGCGTCCGGCCTGGCCCCGGAAGAATTTCGCGTGCTGCAAAAAGCTATCGTCAACTTGCGCACCAATCTGATGGATGCCTATAAACAGAACGAGACAGGCAGCTAGTCATCACCTGCAGCTAAAGAGATGCATGTTCAGCAGCCATTTCCCTTTGCAGGCAGGTCTCCTGCGTGCACTGTAAGTCTGATGTATAGTTTCCCTCGCATCTAATGGCAGAAATGAGTGAGGGAAATGTATGACTAGTCTGGCTGGAAAAACAGCAGTGATCACTGGCGCAGGACGTGGCCTGGGTGCCGCACTGGCGATCTCACTAGCAGAGGCTGGCTGCAAAGTAATTTTATGCGGCCGCAATCTTGCACAGCTAGCTGATACTGCCAGCATCATACAAAGCATGGAGCACGAAAAGCCGGTATGTGTAGCAACTGATCTGGCAGACATGCAGAGCGTGCAGCATGCTGTTGATACGATCATCAAATCACACACGCATATCGACGTTCTCATCAACAATGGCGCCATGTGGCTGCAAGCCAGCGATGAAGCTTATACAGCTGCCGAAGTACTGAGCGTCATCAATTCTGCAGTCACCGGCACATTCCTGTTTACCCAGGGTCTGCTGCCACTGCTGAGATTATCAGAAGGCGCAGACATCCTCACCATAGGCTCCATCAGCGGCTTGCCAAACGCCAGGATACAAAGCGTGTCCGTCCCCTTCTACGCAGCCAAACGCGCCCAGGCCGGCCTGGCAGACGGCTTCAGGCAAATGCTGGCGGGCACACCGATCAGATCCATCAGTGTGCACCCGCCTTATCTCGATGACGTATCACCGCAGCAGCCTGAATGGGATGCAGTGCAAGACCGCAAGAAAGGTGAACGCGCGACCAGCAAGGACGTGGTGGACGCTGCCCTGTTTGCGCTGACGAGGCCAAGGCATATCACTTTGTCGGTGATACTGGATGCGGATGAGGGTGGGGTGTTTGGGTGAGTTTGAAAGATAAATACTTTGAAGCACATGAACAGAAAAGTCCGGGCTATGGTCAGTGTTTGTATAAGTTGAATGGTGTGTTTATGCAATAGATTGGTGTATAGTTTATTCAACAACTAAACCAGTTAAAATTTAGATCACCTGAACATAACTTTCTCTTTGAATATCAGGGTGTCAAATGCAAGGCTTGGCAAAATACTGCAAAAAATAATGGTGAAGAATAATAGAGAACTTGTGGAGCGATTCAGAAACACAAGCCCTGAGGGCATTTAGAATTCACTTAAAAATCAAGATTAAGCAGAAACGATAACCTTAAAAAAAGGAATGCTTTGAGAAAACTAGGATTAATTTTATTAGTTGCTTTGGCAAATTCTAGCTGCCAAAAGCAAGAAGCTAAGACTGAGATTGATAGTAAAGAAAACCAGTTGAAGCGTAATGCAATCGTAAATGAGTATGAGCAAAAAATTGCTGAACAAAAAATTGAGCAGAAAGCCACAGCGGGATTTCTGGTCGGTAGCTTCGATCATAATGTGAATACTTTGCAAGAAAACTTTAAGGGTCACGATGCCGAGCGAGTTTTCCGCGCTTTACAGAACTTGAGTATTGACAAGAAGATTTTTGAAAAAGAAAAATATGAAACCAAGTCAGAGCATCAAGCCAGGATAAATTCCGAACTAAAAAAACCATTTTACGATGATGTGAATTACGAAACACAAATTGCATTTGTGATCGGCATTCACCCCGATTACGATGCTGATAAAAAAATTCTTGAATATTCGGTGCCTACATTTAGCGTACATGATGGCATAGATAACTCATACAAATCAAAGACGCTATTTTTAAACCGAACTGAAAAAATTGCAGATGTCGAAGCCAAATCAAATGCTTTTGGCGTTAAGGCCTTGGTTAAAACTGTAGTGACAAGTAACCTTGAACTTGTAATGTACGGGAATAAAATTCCAGCAAGTTTTCAAGTCAAGGGGGCGATAAGCATGCCAGTAAGCGATGCGAAAGAGTTGGGTCAACACAAGATCGCACTTTTAATATACGGCAAATTAAAAAACCCTTTTTACACCCGAGGAAGA
>JAZJXP010000146.1:0-12714 GCA_040390835.1 Pseudomonadota bacterium | reverse complement strand
AGCAACAATTAGCAATCCAGTTGAAAATATTACCTGGAACGAATACTTGCATTTTGATTCGCAGGGTATTTGGCTTTTCGATCAGACTACGGGGAAAATCCTAACAAAAAATGTTGCGGTCATAAAATCAAAGTACTAGAGGCGTAGTTTCAATTAGCGTAATCGTACGCATGTTGCAGACTTCAGCTTGCTTCTGCACCATGGCTACTTTGCGGTTTTCAATCAAATAAACCATGTTCATGTTGAGATGGATTAGCGATGATCAGGCGATATGCTTGAGGTCTTTTCTTTTTTTGGGGTCACGGTTGTGTACGATTACGCTACGCTAAAATCGTATCTACGCGGGCTGCCGCGAAGCGTCCGGGTCGATTGTTTAGTTAAACATTTGCGCGACTCTTGAGTGCATTTAATACTTGGATGGTATGACTTTTATCTCTAAATACGCGCCCCGGCAGCAACGAAGAGCCCCCGTCATAAAGCATGAAGATGCTAGATCCTACTCTCTTAACTTTCTTAAAAATGCCCCACGGACGAATCGTGCGTCCGGACACAGAGTCTATGACTAAGCCTTCATCCGTAATTTCAAACGATTCACTCGACAGCTTAGACCTTCTAAACATAGACATCATGCCACCTAATACAGCAAGGATAGGCACGCCAAACACCGCCAGTTGAACTAGAGTTGCTGCTACATCGCGTAAAAGAAACATGATCAACAAAGGATCCGCGCTGATTTGTCCCCATGGTGCTCTCAAGCATGACGTAAGCAAGGCATATCCGATGTAAAATATTGGGTACATTGGATTGAGGAATGACGTGAGAATTAACAACGCCACTGTATCTCGTGTCTTAATATCGGCTTCAATTCTCATATGATGTCTAACGAATGAAATGAACGGCTGGCCGCCCACAGATTAAAAAATACAGCCGCATCGCGCCCAGGGACGTAGGTACGATTAGCGTAGCGTAATCGTACGCATGATACCTGTTCCAGCCTCCTTCTGCACCATGGCCGCTTTACGGTTTTCAATCAAATATAAACCATGTTCATGTTAAGACGGATGACCGAAGATCACGTGACATGCTTGAGGTTTTTTCTTTTTAAGGACACGGTTGTGTACGATTACGCTATGCTAATCGTATCTACGCGACTGCCCCGGGTCTTGCCAGATATTCTGGCCACCAATGTCACCCATGTTTTGAGAAAAAAACCTGCGCTGCCTTTCAAAAATATTTCTGCAGCTCGGCAATATTCAATCTCGTCGCCATTTTTTGCCTGTCTGCTTTCAATTCTGCCAGTGCTGCTTTCAGTTCGCTTTCCGTCGGCGTCAAAGGTTTCAGGCTAGGGCCGAGGACGGGGATGATGCGGCGCTTGACATAGCGGCTGCCAGCAGTGAGCAATTGCCAGACTATCACCAGCAAGGCGGCGATGGCGCAGGCAAGAAAGATGGGGCCTTCATCAAAGGGCAGGATTTTCATTAGCAGTGCAGGGACTATGCTAATGAAAAAAATCGAACCCACCAGTGCCAGGCTGATGCCTATGTCTATGTGGGTCTGCGCCATGCGCCGTTCCACCAAAGCCGACAAGAGATGAAAGGGTGTCTTGATCATGATATCGCGCTCTTGCGGCGTCAGCAGGGTCGGGGTTTTTCTGACTTTTTCTTCGAGTTCCAACCTGCCCTTATACACTTCCGGCAAGCTTGGAAAAGTCGTTTTCATCAGCTCAGCAGGCGGCTGTTTCTTCTTGGACAGTGCATGGTAAGCAGCAGGATTGGCATTGAGCAGCGTCTCGCATTGCTGGCATTCGCGCTCATGGCTGACCAGCTCTCCCTCACCTGAGGTAATGTAATACACATGGCTGGCCAGGCCGACGCGAACCAGCTTGAATGCCTGCGGCCCGCGGCAGATAGGGCAAAAATCGGCAGCGTAGCCAATATTTTTGCGTACATGTTTTTTTCCCCAAACGATGAACACGGATTTCCCCCTTCTTTGTTTTATCTTGTTTGATATCAGCATCATGCATGCATAATGGGTGTCGGCATTATATCCATGATTTATTACCCATCAGCCGGAAACCATTGCAAAAACATAAAATAACAGGGGCTTACATTCATATATTTCAGTAGTGTGAAATTGTCGTCATGTAAGCCCTGATCCCATCCGTAGTTCTATTCCTCCGCATCCAGATACCCAAACACCGCCCTCCTCACCCTTCTGCGCAAATTGGCTGCACGGGTATCGGCACGCGCACCTGCTGCATCGACCATGCCCTTGATGATGCCCATTAAATCGGCCATGACTTCTGCATCGTTGGCACCTTCTGGCATATCAGCTTGAGAGAGTATGTCGTGCACGGTTTTGCGCAGGCGGGTGGACTGGCGTTTGAGGTCTGCGGCTGCAGGCAGGCGCAGTTCTTCTGCATCGAGTATTTTTGCCAGCGCCGGCCTTTTTAGCTGATGGGCGATGGCGATGTCTATCAAATCTTCCAGTGACTTGCGGCCGCCCTGCTCCAGGTCTATTTTCTCTGCATCTTCGACGAGTGCCGTGGTCTGTTCCAGTATCAGCGCCCTGCTGATGGCGTCTTTTGAGGGGAAGTACTGGTAGAGCGAGCCTATGCTGACGCCAGCCTTTCTTGCGACGGCATTGGTGGAGCAGGCGCTCAGGCCTTCAGTTTCAAGAATGTGAGCAGCAGCTTGCAAAATGGCTTCTACGGTGGCGACTGAGCGGGCTTGCGAGGGGCTTTTACGAGGGGCCAGCGGGGTCGCGGCCTTCTTTACGGTCTTGGGCATGAATGCGAGTTTCTAAAATGAGCGATAGCTCATATTATATATCTACTTTATTGAACTTGGCGAAAGCAGATAATCATGCAAACACAAAACCACCATCAACAAAAAAACGATCAGCAATTACTGGATGACACGGTAGTCGCCGTACGCCAGGCGGCTGATCTGCTACTCCAGCGCTTCAAGCCTGATACACGTCCTGCTGACTTGCCGCAACTGATCACGATGATAGAAGAGAATGACAATGCCGTCACCGCGCAATTGCGTGCATCTTTACTGGCCCTGCGCCCCGGTGCACAATGGCTGGAGGATGAAAAGTCCAGCGGCCCTCTGCCTGCTGGTGAATGGTGGGTAGCTGACCCGGCTGAAGGCAATGTCAACCATATCCATGGCATGACTGAATGGGCAGTGACGGCGACGCTGTTGCGTGACAATGTGCCGGTTCTGACTGTCGTCGCTGAGCCGCTGGCAGCAAAGCTCTACACGGCGGTGCGCGGTGGCGGTGCTTACCTGAATGGCCAGGCTTTGCGTGTATCGCAAAAAACCAGCCTGGCTGCAGCCCTGGTCAGCACTGGCCAGGCTACGCCAGGTGAAGGCAAGCTGGCTTACAGCAAGATAGGCCAGTCAGTGACAGCCATGCTGGAACACGCCCTGCTGGTGCGCATGGCTGTGCCTGCGACCATGCAACTGGTACAGGTCGCCAGCGGGCAACTCGATGCATTCTGGCAGCACGGCAATGTCTTGTCTGGCCTGGTCAGCGGTGCCTTGCTGGTGACTGAAGCTGGCGGCCAGGTAACCGACTGGACAGGCCAGCCCTGGACTTTATCCAGCCCCAATTTTATTGCCAGCGGGTCTGTCATGAACAGCCAGTTGGTAGCCGTTCTGAAAAACATATAAACAAAAACCAGGACTTACACAAAATTGTCCCAGCAAGGCCATGCTTTAAGAAACCACCCTTGCAAGGATGGTTCGTTACGTCGGCAGACAATATATTGTCTGCAACCCCGACTCTACCGCAGCGACGAAGACAGTACTTTGGTACCGAATTTGCTAAATGCGGGAGCTGCAACGCAGCTGGGGCGGTTTTGTGTAGGTCCGACAAGAAAAGAGAATGAATATGAAAGAGTACGCAGTCGTCGGTGCCAGCAGCGGCACAGGTTTAGCCATTACCCGTTTGCTGGCTAGCCATGGTCACACTGTGCGTGCCATTGCACGCAAGCCACCCGCAGCAACAGAATTCATCAAACCCGTCATTGCCGATGTTGGCAAGCCGGAAGCCATTGCAGCAGCACTGGCTGGAGAGCTGGAGGCAGTATTTTTTACGGTGGATATCCACAAGGCATTTGCATCGAGACAGTTGATACGCTCGGTGATGTTTGATGGTTTCGTGAATGTGCTGGGTGCTGCAAAACATAGTACAAAGCCGCCACGCATTATCCTGCTGTCGGTCATGGGGCCAGGCAAACCATCACTGACCTGGCATTTGCTGAACCTGGCAAAGCGCGGCATGCAAAAGAATATCGTGGACAGGGAACAGGCACTCGTGGATAGCGGCCTGCCGTATGTGATACTGCGTGCGCCCCGCCTGGTTGATGTGAAAGTTGACGCAGTCATGCAACTGACGGCAGCAGTGCCATCTGCCCATGCAAACCATGGCCTCGACATGAAGCGCACGATAGCAAGACCTGACCTGGCCGTTGCCATGGTCGCTGCCGCAACATCAGCACCAGAGCGCAGTGTGTGGGATGTGTATGGCGATGATGCTGGGCCTGTGCCTGCATGGCTGGTCTAAAACTGAGAATGAAAAGTCAGCAAAAAACCTCGAAGGAACTTTCCATACTTTATTGATAGCATTATGCACTTGTGTTAATTGAGCAGTGTCATTTTTTGATTTGATTTATCATGAGGCGGCTTGCCGGATTTTTATCTACCCGGCAGGCCTTTCTTTTTTTGCTCAGGTTTTTTAAAACTGAACCTGCCTCAGGCGATACATTTACCATGGTATTCAATGAATTCTATCTACAAAAAACTGTCATCTTCCAGTATTTATCTCATCGTATGTGCGGCACTTGCTCTTGCCCCTGTTATGACTCACGCGCAAGCCACGCCAGATGCTGAGCCAAATACAAACAGCCCTGCACCTGTCGTGCGCCGCATTGCCATCACCATTGACGACTTGCCATTCGAGACCCGGTATTTGAAACTCGCTGACGTGCAACGTGCGACCAAAACCATGTTGGCGACTTTGCAGGCGCACAAGGTCAAGGCACTGGGTTTTGTCAATGAAGACCGTTTGCTGGTGAAAGGCGAGGTCGATGCCCGAATAGGATTACTGGAATCATGGCTGGATGCGGGTATGGAATTGGGCAATCATAATTTTGGTCATCTGGGTTTTCATGGCAGCAGCCTGGCAAAGTATCAAGAAGCCGTGCTGCGCGGTGATACCTTCACTCGCTGGCTGCTGCAGGAGCGCAAGCAGGTGCCGCGCTACTACCGTTTCCCCCACAACCAGACGGGCGATAACGCTGAAGTCCAGATGCAATTTGAACAGTTCCTGCACCAGCATGGCTACAAGGTTGCGCCATTCACGATAGAACATGATGATTTCATCTATGCCCGCGTGTATGAAGATACGCTTCTGAAAAACCGCAAGGATGAAGCAGAGCGTTTGCGCAAAGATTATTTGGCAAATCTTGATCGCGCCGTCAACACTTTTGAAACCATGAGTGATGAAATGTTTGGGCGGCAGATTTCTCACATCCTCAACATCCATGTCTCGTTATTGAATGCCGACATGCTGGACAAAATGCTGGGCAAGCTGGAACAACGCGGTTATCAGTTCATTACCCTGGAAGAGGCATTGCAAGACCCCGCCTATCAACTGCCGGCCGGGCCTAGCGGTCAATATGGCATGTCATGGCTGGCACGCTGGGCACGCATGGCAAGAAAGCGTTTGTCAGTATATGGGCAACCTGACCCTGAGGAATGGATCATGAAGCGGGACCAGGAATTGCAACGCTGAGTTTTTTTGTGCTGCCAGCCTGTTCGTTGTTAGAGCCGTACTCGTAGCTTGGGCTACGCCTCACTAGCCCAACACTCGGCCTCAACAAACGTATACGTCATTTAAACGCCCTAACCTACAATTATGAGCTTTCAATAAGCATATGCGTGATTTAAAAGCCCAGTGTTGGGCTGATGACGCGTAGCCCAACCTACAGCCCCGGCTAAATATAAGTTACCCCGCATCGCCTCTGCCAGCAACATGCAGGCGGCCCTGGCACGATCAAATACAAATGGTGGATAGCCATGCGGCTACCCACCATTTTTTAACTACAACTTACCAGCGCAATAATATTAGCGCACAGTTGCCACACTGCGCGGTACGATCGCAAATTCAGGCAGTGCAGTGTAATCAGGCAAGACACTGCGTTGCATGAATTTTTGCCAGGCAGCGGCACCGCCAGTAAAACCAGAATCTGCCGCATACGCCAGTGCTGGCTGCATGTTCGATGGATAGCCGGTAGCTATGCTTGAATAACCTGTCATCTCGCCCACCTTCAAGCCCAGTGCTTTTGCCATTTCCGGGCTGTTGCAGGTCATGCCAGCGACGACAGGATTGCGGCTGGCTTCATACGCCTGCCCAAACGTGGTGTACAAGGGTGCAGTTGCGCTTGCCCTGAGATTGAGGCTGTAGATGCCACCAAAAATCCAGCAATAATCAGGTGCCAGCATGCGGTTCACCGGGAATTTGGCTTTCCAGCTCAACAGCGGCTGGGCCTTGCTGAAACCCAGTTCAGCGGCACGTCCGGCTGCTGAGGTGAAGAAGTCATCCATCCACGGTGCGATACCGATATTGCTGTTATAAACAATCGCACCCGGGCCAGTGATGGCACCAAAGCTATTGGCCGCCGCATTGTTGCTGTAGGTCGTGTTGTAGTAATCCAGATTGTTCGACAATATCCTGGTGAACTCGGCCTTGAGCACATCATTGTCAGGCGTAATATAGGCGGTCTCGGCCAGGTTGCGTATATCCCATGCCTGCACCCTGACATTCGACTGGAAGATCAGGCCCTGGATATTGGCGCGATAACCAGGATTGGTCTGGAACACATCCCACATCGCCCAGAACTGCATTTCTTCCAGGTGATAATAATCGCCCGTCACCAGATAAGGCAGGTAGCTGAAGGCTGGCGTGTGCGCAGCATCCGCAATATTAGGGTTAGTGCAAGTTCCGCCACAAACCGGGAAAGCCTCGCGCTGCTTGGTGGCAGGGTTATAGGTATCGCCCGGCGTGCCCAATATGGTCATGTAGGGATAATCGTGCAGGCTGATAGGCTTGTCGGTTTTTTGATCGCGGTAATGGGCAGACCAGCTGCCGGCCAGATCTGCCGTCGCCAGCGTGGCATCCTTGGCGCGCTTGTCCATACTCAGCAAATACGCGGCAGACCAGCCAGGCATGAGGCCAATATCCGGCCTGCCACCAGTGGTGGGCATACCCGGTTCTGCCAGGCCCGGCCCCATGGGCTGGAACTTGGCACCGGTCATGCGGCTTTGCATGCCGCTCAGGGCAGCTTCAGAAATCACAATGCGCTGGTCATAATTAGGCACCGCCTTGCTGGCGATCAGGTATGCCTTGTTATGGGCGATATGGGTTTGCGGTGCAGTGCCCCACCAGAAAGTCTTGCGCCAGCGCGTATGATGAAAATGACTCAGGTTGGCTTGCGAAAATACGCTCTGCCCGCCGATGACGACTTCTGCATCATAAGTAAAATTTTGCGGCGCAGGTTGATAGGCCCAGTCATTTTCTATCGTCACATCGACCCTGGCCTTGCTGAGCCCCGTGTAAGAACGCACGGCAAAACGCGCATGCAGATGCGGATGAGTCAGCCCGGTGGAATCATACAAAGGTGCGGACACCAGCCATTCACCGACTTGTGATCCACTGAGCCAGTCTTGCACCTTGCTGCCCCTGAGTGCCTGGTCTATCGACGCGGTATACAACCTGCCCGCTATCGTAATATTCACGCTGCCATTAAAACCGGCATTGAGCAGATCGGAAGGCTTGGCGACCTGGCTCACAGGTGGTGCCAGCGGCACCAGTTTCAATTGCAAGGTTTGCGGCGCGCTTTTACTCAGTTGTGGCAAAACCGTGCTGATGATGGCATGGCGCACAGAACCATCTGCATGCCTGGCCTTGACGTCGACTTGCAAAGGGATGCCAACGCCGCTAGTGAGTTGGCCTGCCAGATTAGCACCAGCAGGTACATTACCCACTGCAAAAACCTGGCCGAACGTGACGGGGACATTGCTCTGTGCGGTATCGATCGTGCTGCTGATGCTGACATCAGGAAGTGCAGTACTGATGGCACTGCCCTGAACTTGCAGGACAGGTTTGCTGGTCTGCGCAAACGCAGAGGATAGCGCGAGGGTGAGCAAGGTCACGGCTGCGCATGCAACCGGGATTCTTTTTGACATAGTGGTTTCACTTTCTCTTGTGGGGAGGTGAGGAGCACAGCATTTGTGCTGTCTTGGAGCAACTGAATAGTAGTCAAAAAACAAAGCATCCACATGACCGTTCATCGCCAAAAACCTACCAGCCATACAGAAAACTGTAGAAAACTGCAGAAACAAAATACCGTGCAACCAAGCACACAAATGGATACAAATTGTTGCAACTTTAAAAATATTAAGCGGCTAAGATGGCCCACCCAATTTGACAAAAACAAGAATGAAATCCACTCAAACAGCAGTAACCAGTTTCCACAAAAAAGTCCCGCGCCGGATTGCGTCAACGCATATATTGGCTTGCATCAGCCTGGCCTTGCTGGCCACGGCTTGCAGCAAAAAAAATGAAGATGCATCGGCCTCATCAGTGGCACCAGTCACCAGTGCCAGCCAGGCTGCAATGACGAATACGCCTGCGCCAGTAGCCCCGTCTGCACCGGCAGCAGCCAGCGACGACAAGTTGCAAGACTATATCGCCTGCTACAACCAGCTCGACAGAAATGCCCACCGCAGCATTGCCCGTTATCGCAGTTGGGTCAAGGACATGGATGCTGGCCCCAGCGGAAAAGAAATGGTGGTCTATGGCTTATACAAAATTGATGTCGCTGACATTGCAAAATGCAAGACCAGCTTTGCCCAGGCGATAAAAGGAACACCAGGCAAACTCGATGCCGCCGCCACTGCCTATATAGACAGCCTGGCAGAACTGGGCGCGCTGGTAGCAGATGCAGATGTGTATTACAGTCGCGACAATTACAAAGACGACGCCTTTGCCAAAGGCAAAAAACTGCATGCCCCACTGGCTGCCAGCATCAAGAATTTTGAAGAAAAGAGTAATATTTTCTCTGAAGAAATCGAAGTCGAAAACGACAAGGTGCTGGACGCAGAAATGCAGCAACTGGAAAAAAACGAAGGCCGCCAACTACCCTATCTGCAAATGGCTTTGATGAGCAAAGCCAAGCATTTGATACGCCTGATCGGTGAAGAAAAATTCGATGCCGCTGCTGCTGCCAAGATACTGGCCGACTATGAAAGCGTGACTGATGAAGCCATCGTCTACGTCAAGAAGAATAGCGAAAGCGCCGGCAGTGGCTGGTCCAGTCTGGAGAGGGCTACCGAAGACTATCGCAAGGCTGCCAAAGAACGCGTGCGCCGCATCCGTGACAAGGTGGCTTACAGCGAAGGCGAAAAAATGATGCTGAAACCAGGCTCAGGCTGGATGGTGGAAGGCAGCCAGGAAAAAGTCACCAAGGCTTACAATGAATTGATAGAGGCGAGTAATCGTATGCATCGCTGATGTAAATAATTACGCTGGATTCTCGCAAAGTTGGTCTGCGAAAATCCGGCAAAAGAACCAACCCGGTAGTACTCCAGGTCCCCATCTGGAGTTGCTCTTTACAATGCCCTTGTCTTTCGAGGGCATTTTTTTGGCCTTACGAGAAAACCGCCCCAGCTGCGTTGCAGCTCCCGCTGTTGTCATTACCTTGTACTAAAGTACTGTCTTCGTCGCTACGGTGTTTTGGGATTTCAGACAATATATTGTCTGCCAGCGATACGAACATCCCTTGCAAGGGATGTTTCCTAAAAGCGATAGCTCTTGCTGGGGCGGTTTTTCGTAAGTCCTATTGCAACTCCTTTACTGGGTTTGACGTGACCTAAAGTCCATCTCATTGCATGTGGCTGCCTGCTTATCAACTACTGCCTTGTCTCCAAACAGCAGTTTCACGCCGCATAGCGAACCAAATATTTTGCTCTGGTCATGTCCTACTCCTTGCACATCAAAATAATGATGGCTGGCAGTTGTTGGCATGTGTTTGGCAACTGGCGTATGTTTGCCAAGGTATTGCTCATAGCTCCAATAAGCATGAGCACGGTCGTAGCGTGTCGGCCCTTCGGCTTCGGCACCGCAAGACTTGTCGAGTACGCGATGGTTGGGGTCGGTGTCCAGGCTACCAACCAGGTAGCTCACCTGCCTTTGCAAGTGGCGTATATATAAATCCATGCCCGACATACCTTTGGCATAAGCCACCATGTCTTGCATGCCATAACGGTAATCATCATAGGCGGGGCAGATGGTTTTATCGTAGGGTGCGAAGCTGCCAGGAACTGAACGATCCGGCCTGTCTGGCGTGAAATACAGATACGAAGACGGGTTCGCCACCACATACTGCACATCCAGGCCTCGCGCCCGCAGGGCTTCATCGACATGGTTCAGCACGGCGTAACGGTGTATCAGTTGCCCGCCACCAGAATGCCCGGCGAAAATGATTTTCTTCAGCGATGGCAGGCGCGACTTGTCTGCCAGCAGTTGGGCAATATCATCCAGCACCTGCAAAGAACTCAAACCAGTCTGCGTACCAGTCCCTGGCAAGGCATCATCACCCCCGGTCCAACCCTGCACAGACCAGACCGGCATGCCATCAAAACCCTTGCCCGGATTGTCAACGTCGGGCTTGCCAGGAAAGTTGGGGGCCAGCACCAGCACTTCACCCAGCGAGCGCCCCGACGCCTGCAACAAGGCCATCGCTGCGGCATAATAATCATCGCCATTACGCTGTATGCCATGCTGGACGATGATGACTTCACGTATGTCACGTAAGACACTCAGATCGCCACTCAGCTTGTGATTGGCATACACAGGGAAATCATAACCAGCCTGCTGGCCGGGTATGGGCAGATGCAGCCTCTGCCAGGTGGGTGCTGCGCTGGCTGGGAATGCGAGAGTGACAGCGGTAAGTATCAGCAATGTCGGCTTATGCAAATAATTGAATGACTTCATCTCTGCCCCTGTCATTAATCGAAATGAATGCTAGCATACTCATCATGAAAGCGATAACACCGCCATGAGCAAGCACAACACCGACTGGATACGCCACGCGCCGGGGTCTGAACGGCTGGAGCGTATCGAAGCTTATTTCGCAGGCAACGCCTATGCCATGCACAGGCATGACACTTATGCCATAGGCAGCACGCTGGCGGGCGTGCAAAGCTTCGCCTATCGCGGTAGCACCTGTAACAGCCTGCCGGGCGGCACCATTGTCCTGCATCCGGATGAAGCACATGACGGGCAGGCGGGTACAGGCGACGGTTTTCATTACCGCATGCTGTATGTCGAGCCTGCCCTGATACAGCAAATCCTGGGTGGTCAGGCTTTACCTTTTATCAAGCATGGCATCTCCAGCGACCCGCGCCTGTTTGCTGCCACCCTGCCCCTGCTGCAAGCCATGGACAAACCCATGGATGCGCTGGAAGAACAGGACGCCCTGTTCGATCTGGCCCATGCCATGCATGCCTGTTCGGACAAACTCGCTGGGACGGCCGCTGGCAAATTGCATTTTGATTACCAGGCGGCTGAACGGGCACGTGAATATATCCACAACGCCATGACAGACAACATCACCCTGGATGAACTGGCCGACTATAGTGGCCGCGACCGCTGGAGCCTGTCACGTGATTTTCGCCTGCTGTTTGGCACCAGCCCCTATCGCTACCTGACCATGCGCCGCCTTGACCTCGTCAAAAGCCTGCTGATGCAGGGATACACACTGGTGAATGCGGCCCTGGCTGCTGGATTCAGTGACCAAAGCCATATGAGCAAGCACTTCAGCAAGGCCTTCGGCCTGACACCTTTGCGCTGGCTGAACATGCATGGCAAGGCATCCAGGCCTTAGTCCCTGACGCACAAACGTACAAGAATTGCTGTTGCATCTTGCGTATGCTTGGTTTTTTCACTCACCAAGCCAAGGATGCCAGCCATGAATACCACAGCCGTCAGCGACAACAAAATCTATCACAGCGTCAACTTCGCCAATAAATTCAGTCTGTTCAGCGAACAATGGTCACAAAAAGTCATCGCCGAGATGAATGACTACCAGTTCAAAGTCGCCAAATTGCAGGGCGATTTCATCTGGCATGATCATGCCGACACCGATGAAAGTTTCATCGTGATCGAAGGACAACTACGCATCGATTTCCGCGATGGCCATGTACTGATATCTGCGGGAGAAATGTTTGTCGTGCCCAAAGGCGTGGAACACAAACCCTATGCAGAAAATGAAGTCAAGCTCTTGCTGATAGAGCCGCGTGGTGTGGTCAATACTGGCGACGAAGGTGGGGAGCGCACCAGTGCGCTGGATGTTTGGATTTGAGTGTGAATTTTTCCTTGATATTTTTCTGCGTAGCCTGAATAGACGTATCGCGCATTCAAAGCAAAAAACTCAAAACCGTCATGCCAGACTTGATCTGGCATCCAGCGGCGTTTGTTGTACACCGATGTCAGTAATGACGGCCTGTATCCGAACACACTCCCAATCAAAAATCTGCACAAGTCAATCAACAGCAAAGCCTGACGACACTGGATGCCGGATCAAGTCCCACTGCTGTCCGGAATAATATCCTTGACACAGCCATTAGAATAACCGCATCT
>JAZJXP010000145.1:18162-30578 GCA_040390835.1 Pseudomonadota bacterium | reverse complement strand
GGTTATGCGAATGGTCTGGAAGTTGAACTCTGGTATTTGCCGGTGTCTCGTCCCTACAATCCAGACGGTAAGCGCATGGCTGAACTGATACAGGCAGACTGGGCAAAAGTTGGTGTCAAAACCAAGCTGACCACTTACGAATGGACAGAGTATAAAAAACGCAGCAAAACGGGTGAACAGCATGCCATGATGTTTGGCTGGTCCGGCGACAATGGCGACCCGGATAATTTCTTTGAACCTATTTTGGGATGCGAAGCTGTCAAAGGTGGCGGCAATATTCCAAGATGGTGCAATAAGGATTACGAAGATTTGATCCAGAAAGCCAAATTGACACCCAAACAAAGCGAAAGAGCCAAGCTTTACGAAAAAGCCCAGGAAATAGTACGCGAAGAAGCGCCTTTGCTGCTACTGGCACACTCTTTGCGTTACACACCAGTGCGCAAGAATGTGATTGGATTCAAAATGGATTCCACCGCCCATCATTACTTTAAAAAAGTAGATTTGGATAAATAAGCATTTCCCAAGCGTGGCACTAATTTGCAAGCTCTTTGCAAATTAGTGCCACCGTTGTATCTGACGCGCTGTTTTCAGATTATCTGAAACTGATTGTTGTCCTGATGAATTTTGTTTGGATCTTGTTTGAAAAAGGTTTTTCGATGCTGGGTTTTATTCTCCGACGCCTGGGTGTAGTCATCCCCACATTCCTTGGCATCACGCTGTTGGTTTTTTCATTGATACACCTGATACCTGGTAATGTTGTAGAAGCCATGACGGGCGAGCGCGGCATGGATGCAGAGCGCTATGCCAGCCTTATGCACCTGTATGGACTCGATCAGCCTTTATACCTACAGTATTTTTCTTATCTGGGCAAAGTCTTGCAGGGTGATCTGGGTCGATCCATCATCACGCAAGAACTGGTCAGCAAAGAATTTTTCACCCTGTTCCCGGCAACACTGGAATTGTCGCTATGTGCAATTATTTTTGCGGTTGTGCTTGGCTTGCCTGCCGGCATATTGGCAGCATTGAAGCGCAATACTTTTCTTGATTATTCTGTCATGGGTGCTTCCCTGACTGGTTATTCCATGCCCATCTTCTGGTGGGCACTCTTGCTCATCCTGATGTTTTCAGTGACCCTGGGCTGGACGCCAGTATCTGGCCGCATTGATATCCTGTTTGATCTGCCCCATGTGACTGGCCTGATGCTGGTCGATAGCCTGCTGTCAGGCGAAGAAGGTGCTTTCAAATCAGCCGTCATGCATCTGATCTTGCCTGCGATTGCACTAGGTACGATTCCACTGGCGGTCATTGCCCGCATGACCCGCTCTGCGATGCTGGAAGTACTGAAGGAAGATTATGTGCGTACAGCACGCGCCAAAGGCATGTCATGGATGCGGGTAGTCTGGGTGCATGCCTTGCGCAATGCCTTGATACCTGTCGTCACCGTGATCGGCATGCAAGTCGGTACGTTGCTGGCTGGTGCAATCCTGACTGAAACCATCTTTTCCTGGCCAGGCATAGGCAAATGGCTTATCGAAGCGATACAAAGGCGTGATTACCCAACCGTGCAAGGTGGAATATTACTGATCGCCACTATCGTCATCACCGTCAACCTGATTGTCGACGTACTGTATGGTGTGATCAATCCACGCATACGCCATTAATATAATGCGGCCATACGTAATTTCACTCATCATTTAAAAGACTTGATCGCAGAATTATGAGCAATACCAATTTACCTGCCAATGCTGTAGCTGCTACTGCAAACTTGTCACCACCTCACCCACTACTTGAATTTTGGCATTACTTTAAACAAAATCGCGGTGCCGTTATCGGCTTGGTGCTGGTTGGCATACTCTGTCTGTGTGCCTTGTTCGCTGAATGGATAGCGCCGCATTCTGCCATAGAACAATTTCGTGAATCTACGCTGGCCCCTCCTGCCTGGACAGCAACGGGCAGCAGTAAATTTATTTTAGGCACTGATCCGGTTGGCCGCGATATTTTGTCCCGCCTCATTCATGGCTCACGCCTGTCGCTGTTCATAGGCCTGGTATCGGTCACCCTATCCATGAGTGTCGGTGTGACCCTGGGTTTGATTGCTGGTTTTTCCCGTAGCTGGACCGGGCGTTTTTCCCGCATGCTGGAAACTATCATCGTGCGTTTCATGGATATCTTGCAAGCCCTGCCCAGTCTGTTGCTGGCAATCGCAGTCGTAGCCATACTCGGGCCCGGCCTGATGAATGCCATGTATGCTATTGCCATCGTCCTCATGCCTTCGTATGCCAGGCTGACGCGCGCAGCAGTCAGTGGTGAGCTGAACAAGGATTACGTTAACGCCTCACGCATTGCGGGCGCTGGCAATTTACGCCTGATGTTCAATTGTGTACTACCTAACTGCGCGGCCCCCATTATCGTCCAAGCTACACTGGGATTTTCCACGGCGATACTGGATGCCGCAGCACTGGGCTTTCTGGGCCTTGGTGCACAACCGCCTACACCTGAATGGGGCTCAATGCTCGCCAGTGCCATGGAATTCATACAAAGCGCCTGGTGGGTAGTCACCTTCCCTGGTCTGGCAATCCTGATTTCTGTACTTGCCTTTAACCTCATGGGTGATGGCTTGCGCGACGCACTCGACCCCAAGTTAAAACGCTGAACAAAGATTCAACATGAAACCATTATTGGATATTAAAAATTTACGCGTTGAATTTGGCTCGGAAACTCAGCCATTCAAGGCAGTTGATGGTCTTGACCTGTTCATAGAACAAGGTGAAGTGGTTGGCATAGTCGGCGAATCGGGCTCGGGTAAGAGTGTGACTTCCCTGGCCTTGATGGGGCTGATCGATTTCCCTGGACGTGTGCGGGCAGATCAAATGGAATTTGATGGCCGCGACCTCCTGAAAATGAAGGATAAGGAAAGAAGGCAATTGCTGGGCAAGGATATTGCCATGATCTTCCAGGACCCCATGACCAGCCTGAATCCTTGCTACACCGTGGCTTTTCAATTGATGGAAACCCTGCGCCTGCATCAGGGTGGCAAAGAAAAAGACTTGCGCGCCAAGGCACTGGCTTTATTGAAGCAGGTCGATATTCCCGACCCGGAAAGGCGCATGAATGCCTATCCGCACCAACTTTCAGGCGGCATGAGCCAGCGCGTGATGGTGGCTATTGCCATCGCCTGCAACCCACGCCTGCTGATCGCGGATGAACCTACTACTGCACTGGACGTTACCGTGCAAGCGCAAATGCTGGAATTATTACTACAATTACAACGTGAACGTGGCATGGCCTTGATGCTGATCACCCATGATCTGGCCGTGGTTGCGCAGACTGCCAAGCGCGTTGTCGTCATGTATGCCGGCCAGGTACTGGAAACCGGCACCGTCCCAGAAATATTCAATACCCCAAGACATCCCTACACCCAGGCCTTGCTGGCAGCTTTACCAGAACATAATCTTGGCAAGGCTCGTCTGCAAACCATCCCTGGTGTGGTACCTGGGCTTTATGACAGACCTACAGGCTGCCTGCTGGCACCTCGCTGCATTTATGCGACCGAGCGCTGTCAATCTGAAAGACCGCAATTGCAGGGACAGGCAAATGCCCAGGTACGTTGTCACTTCCCTCTGGATGCACAAGGCGCACCGGGTAATGGATGGCAAGCAACACAAATTAATCAGGCAGCATGATGCAAAAAACCACTACTACTCCTGTATTACTGGAAGCAAAAAATCTGGCCAAGCATTATCCGGTATCACAAGGCTTTCTCAAACCCGAAGCACTGGCCAAAGCATTGGATGGTGTTTCATTCCAGCTGACTGCTGGCAAAACCCTGGCAGTGGTTGGTGAATCAGGTTGCGGCAAATCTACCCTCGCCCGCCAGATCACCATGATAGAAACACCCAGTAGCGGTGAGTTGTGGATGGGCGGCAAAAATATTGCCCATGCTGATAAACTCACTCTCAAACAAGTGCGTCCGCTGGTGCAAATGGTGTTCCAGAACCCTTATGCCAGTTTGAACCCTCGAAAAAAAGTAGGGGCCATGCTGGAAGAACCACTGGTGATCAACACTCGCCTGTCATCAAAAGAACGCGAAGAAAAAGCGCGTGCCATGATGACAAAAGTAGGCTTGCGGCCTGAACATTATGGACGTTACCCCCATATGTTCTCAGGTGGGCAGAGGCAGCGCATAGCGATTGCCCGGGCACTCATGCTTGATCCTGAAGTCATCGTCGCAGATGAACCGGTCTCCGCACTGGATGTATCAATCCAGGCGCAAGTCTTGAACTTATTAATGGATTTACAACAGCAAAATGGGGTTGCCTATCTGTTTATCTCGCATAATCTGTCGGTAGTTGAGCATATAGCTGACGACGTACTTGTCATGTATCTCGGGAAAACTGTCGAGCATGGCGACAAGCTGAGCATTTTCCAGCGCCCCTTGCATCCTTATACCAAGGCATTGCTGGCATCCACACCCCGCATAGACCCGGCGCAACGCCAGCAAAAGATGATGCTGGACGGCGAATTGCCCTCTCCACTGGCCCCACCACCCGGGTGCGCCTTCAATAATCGCTGCCCGCATGCCAATGAAAGATGTCGCCAAGAAATACCGGCATTACGTCCATTTGACAACCGGCTCGTCGCATGCCATAGAGTGGAAGAAATTATCTAAAACTTTTACTAAATTTGGCGAACTTCGTTAAACTCTCGCAGTCTTACTCAGACTAAGGGAGTGCCGCAACAGCATTATTTGTTTTTGCAGCAATCCCCAGGGCAAGCTTAAAGCTTGCCTTATTTTTAACCCAACCTTCACTCCCAGGAGACCCCAAAGTGAAAGCACAAGTACTTAGCGCTATCGCGCTGATGATCGCCGGTACAGTTGGCAGCCAACTCGCGACTGCCGCAGAACCAGCGAAAACAGCATCTGCAACATCGGTCTTATTATCCGGCATAGAATCCAAACATAATGATGCCGCAGTTCGTGCCCAGGATGACTTTTTTCGCCATGTGAATGGTAGTTGGTTAAAAAATACAGAAATTCCTTCTGACAAGTCTTCTGCTGGTGCATTCATGGATTTGCGTGAAGCAACCATTCCCCGGCTACATTCGCTCATCGAAGGTTTGTCCAAGACAAAAAATAAATCCGGCACAGATGCGCAAAAAATTGCAGACATGTATGCCAGCTATATGGATACCGCCCACATTGATTCACTGGGTTTGAAACCGCTGCACACTGAATTTGCCAAAGTAGATGGCATGACAGATAAAAAGCAAATCCCTGGCCTGATTGCATGGCTGAACCGTGCCAGCATAGGCGCACCTTATGAATTCCAGATTCACCAGGACAATAAAGATTCGACCAAATATGTATTGGACATCGGCCAATCTGGACTGGGCTTGCCTGACCGTGATTATTATCTGAATAAAGATGATGCGAAATTAAAAGAATTCCGTGCCAAGTACCAGACGCATATAGAAAAAATGCTGACACTGGCTGGCGACAAAGATGCGGCAAAGCATGCTGCAGACATCCTGGCATTGGAAACAGAACTGGCCAAAGTCCAGTGGACCAAAGTTGAATTGCGTGACCCGGTCAAGGCCTACAATAAAATTGACGTGAGCAAACTGGATGCATTGACGCCAGGCTACGACTGGAACGCTTATCTGGGTGACTTGGGTGTCAAAGGAAAGATCGACTATGTCATCGTCAGCCAGCCTAGTTATCTAACTGGCCTGAACAAGATTTTGCAAGATACTTCTCTCGATAACCTGAAGACTTATTTCAAATGGCATATCCTGCGCTCTGCTGCCGGTCAATTGCCAAAAGATTTCAGCGAAGAAAGTTTTGCCTTCAACTCCACTACTCTGCGAGGTGTTCCTGTACAAGAGCCACGCTGGAAACGTGGTGTGCGTTTAGCTGACTCCGCACTTGGCGAAAGCCTGGGCAAGACGTATGTAGCCAAGTATTTCCCGGCTGAGAGCAAAGCCAAAATGGAAAAACTGGTTGGCAATTTGCTGCTGGCTTACAAGCAAAGCATAGACACGCTGGACTGGATGAGCCCGGAAACCAAGAAAGAAGCCCAGGCAAAACTGGCGACTTTCATGCCCAAGATTGGCTATCCAAACAAATGGCGTGATTATTCCGGCCTGACTATCACCAAAGGTGATGCAGTTGGCAATTTGCGCAATGCACGCATATATGCAGCGCAATTTGAGCTCAATAAACTGGGCAAACCGGTAGACCGTGATGAATGGGGTATGACGCCACAAACAGTCAATGCCTATTACAATCCTGAGCTCAACGAAATCGTCTTCCCGGCTGCTATCTTGCAACCGCCATTCTTTAATGCCAAGGCTGACGATGCAGTCAACTACGGCGGCATAGGTGCGGTCATTGGTCATGAAATCAGCCACGGCTTTGATGACCAGGGTGCGCAATATGACGGCCTGGGTAATCTGCGTGACTGGTGGACCAAGGAAGACCACGAAAAATTTGCCGCAAAAACGGCAGTACTGGTCAAGCAATACAGTGCCTTCAGCCCTATCCCTGGCTATAACGTCAATGGTGAACTGACTTTGGGTGAAAACATTGCAGACAACTCCGGTCTGGCCATTGCCTACAAAGCTTATAAATTATCCTTGAATGGCAAACCTGCCCCGGTAATCGGCGGATTGACGGGTGATCAACGTTTCTTCATGGGCTTTGCCCAAGTCTGGCGTGGCAAGATGCGCGAGGCATCCACGATCGTGCAATTAAAAACTGACCCGCACTCTCCTGGAGAAATCCGTGCAAACGGTACCTTGCGCAATATGGCAGGCTTCTACGATGCCTACAAACTCAAGGAAGGTGACAAGATGTTCCTGACACCTTCTGAGCGTGTAAGTATCTGGTAATCAGGGTACAGCAAGTATAGAAAAAGGCAGCACTGTTTTCAGTGCTGCCTTTTTTATTTGCGATGACAAATTCTTTTGATGAATAAATCACTCAATCTTAAGCGGGGGTTTGGATCTTCTTGAAAAATGCCTGCACATCCGCCAATTCCCTGGTGCGTGCGAAGCTTGGCAGGCTTTGCCAGATACGCTTGCCATAAGGTTTTGAAATAAGCCGTGGATCACAAATCATCAATACTCCCTTATCGCCTTCATCACGTATCAGGCGGCCAGCTCCCTGCTTGAGATTAATTATCGCTTCGGGCAATTGATGATGGACGAAGCCATTGAGGCCTTTTTTCTCCATCGCCGCTATGCGTGCAGACAATACCGGGTCGTCTGGCGGAGCAAAAGGCAGTTTGTCGATAATGACCAGCGACAAGGCATCGCCGCGCACATCCACACCTTCCCAAAAACTTTGGCTGCCGATAAGCACGCCATTGCCTGCTGCACGAAACCGGTCGAGCAATTCCGTTCGTCCCGCATCACCATGAACAAATAAAGGGAAGTTCAGGCCGCGCTTCTGGAATTCATCGCGCAAGCGTTCGGCGCTATGTTTCACTGCCTTCAAAGTCGTGCATAGGAAAAATGTCTTGCCACCAGCCGCTTCTATGACTGGCAAGGCAGCGTCAATGACCGCATCCATGTATTCATAGGAGTTGGGCTGTGGCATGCCATTTGGCACATACAGAAAGCCCTGCTCCTGATAGTTAAAAGGACTGGGCCAGGTGCGTGCAGGTTGATCCCACAAGCCCATTTGCGAGACATAATGACTAAAGTCATTTTTTACTGCCATGGTGGCGGAAGTGAAGATCCAGGTACGTGGCACGCCTTCGCGTTGCTTATTAAAAATCGGAGCTATCGACAAAGGCGTGCGATGCAATTGCAGAGAGGTGGAAAACGCTTCTACCCACAACACATAGTCGCCAGATTTGCCATCGTCGGCGGCGTTCCATTTTTCATATTGCTCAGCCAGCAAAATCGAACGTGCGCGGCATTGCTCCAAAGTCTCTGCGCGTTCTGCCTGCTTCTCCAGCACGGCAATCAAATCGTCCATACTGGATTTCAAGGTCTCCAGCGCCTCAAAGAAGGGACTGGAAGGCGCGATCTGATCTATAGAATAGCGCACTATGTCTTGCGGGAATGCCAGCCGCAAATCACGGGCTGCCCGCTCAACCGGCGCCACCAGCTTGGCCCACTCTGCCCCATCACGCGCGTGCGACAAACCTTCGGCCAGTACATCGCGGCAAAGCTCAAGCACCTGTGAGGTCGATACCGTTTCACCAAAAAACAGGGTAGCTGTTTCTGGTAATTGATGGGCTTCATCGAAAATGACCGTATTTGCAGAAGGTAAGAGTTCAGCAATACCTGTATCTTTTAGAGCCACATCGGCAAAAAACAAATGGTGATTCACCACGACTACATCTGCCTGTTGCGCTTCCTTGCGCGCCTTCATGACAAAGCAGTCTTGGTAATACTGGCACTCCGACCCCATGCAAGTGTCTTTGGTCGAGGTCACCAGACCCCAGACTGATGCATTTTCTGGTACACGCGCCAGTTCTGCCTTGTCGCCGGTCATTGTGGTTTTAATGAAACGGCTGATATCACGCAAATAACCAACATCTTCACGCGAACTCAGACGTCCATTTTGTATGGTTCTTTCCAGATGGTAATGGCAAAGATAGTTTGCCCTGCCCTTGAGCAAGGCAATCGATACCGGTGCCTTTAATACTTTGCGTATGGTAGGTATATCACGCAAAAACAGTTGATCCTGGAGGTTTTTAGTGCCTGTAGAGACAATGACCTTGCCGCCCCATAGTAATGCTGGTGTGAGGTATGCATAAGTTTTGCCCGTGCCAGTGCCCGCCTCTGCCAGCAAGGTTTTTTGCCCGGCAATCGCATCGGCAATGGCTTTTGCCATTTCTGTCTGCGCCTGACGCGGGCGATAGCCATTGATGGACGCACTTAATGGTCCGGTCAAGCCAAAAATATGTTCTACTTCTGTATCATGAATGCCGTTTGCATTCGGTGTGGCAAGTGGTTCAGTCAAAATGAGGCAATCAGAAACTAACTATAAAGCTAAGGAAAAGTGGATAATCATGCAGGGACATCAGGTGTCAATTGCATTCTTAGTAATGTAATATGATCTTTCAACTGCAATTTGCGTTTTTTAAGGCGTCGCAGCTGTAATTCATCATGAGAGGGATCTTTAATCAGGGTCTCGATTACCACATCCAGGTCTCTATGTTCAACCTCGAGCTCGATAATGCGTTGTTGTATTTGTTCAGGGTGGCTCATAGTCTTCTGGTTGCAGTAAAATAAAGTTTAATTAAGGAAAGACCATTTTTGGGTTTATCCCGTTAGTTTAATCTACCAAGACGTATGAGCCAATATAAGATCGAAGCTGGAACCGGACAACATATCGGCGACAGGCAGGAACAACAAGACCGCACAGCACTTTTTGCGGCACCACATGCACCAGGTTATGTTATGGCCGTGGTAGCCGATGGCATGGGTGGCAAGAGCGGTGGCGCACTTGCTGCCGAGCAAGTCGTGCGTACAGCAAAACAATTATTTGATGAATTTTACCCAGGGAATAATGTTCGCAGCCTTCTGGAAAATATCGTCAACGAAGCACATACCGTCATTAAATTGTCCGGTGTTTCATCTGAGAAAGAACCACATAGTACAGTAGTGGCATTAGTCATTACCCCACAGCAAGAAGCTATCTGGGCATACGTTGGCGATTCTCGCCTGTACCGCTTTGACGGCCCCAACTACGCTGAAAAAACCAAGGATCACTCTAACGTAGAGAAATTGGTAGATGAAGGCAAAATTACTGCTGAAGAAGCCAAAACTCACAGACTGTCGAACATTCTGGTTAACGTACTCGGTTCAAGCACAGCAACACCTTATATTACCTTTGGCGAGCATGCCCCTTTGAAGGCGCATGACAGTTTTTTGTTGTGCTCCGATGGTCTATGGCATTATTTTGAGAATCATGAATTATCAGCAGCAGTCGCGGCCAATAGCCCGCGTCAGGCTTCAGAATTTTTGATCAGGAAAGCCAGGGACAGGGCAAGCGGTCGTGGTGATAATTGCACCTTTGCGATCGTTAAACTGGTAGAACCGCCCGCACAGGCTAAAACTTATACCGTACAAAAAATGCGCAGGGCAGTATAAATTCAGCCGATGGCGCTACACATAAACTCTGTAGCGCCATCGGCTTAATTACTTAATTACTTAATTACTTAATTAGCACGATTCGCCATCAACCCCTGATTTGCCTTGCGGTCTGCATTGACCTTTTGCATGGTTGGCCGCTCTGAAATTTGTTTCACATATTCACGCGTAGGCAACTCTGCCAAAAAATCCCTGCCATAAATGATCTTGGTTGCCATCGACACCAAGGGGAAATGCACGACAGCAGCGCAATCTGCCAATGTGAATTCTTTGCCGCCGACATAGGGATCAAATTTTGCCAGAGTCGCAAACGCAGGAATATTGCGATTCAGTAGCTTCTCTATTTTTGCTTTCACTTCATCTGTAACCTTGCCACCGAAAAAAGCTTCTGCATACAACTCACGCGCTGGCAATTCCAGATGTAGTTCAATAAAAGTAATCAATTCACGCAATTTTGCAGCGGCAAATGGGTCTGCAGGCATCAAGGGATGTTCAGGAAAACGACTCTCCAAATATTCAACAATCACTTGAGATTCACAGAGTGACCCATGCTCGGTTTCTATGTAGGGAATTTTACCCAAAGGTGAATGTTGTAATAATTCAGGTGACTTGCCAGTCCAGACTAATTGCTCTTCAAAGGGGATTGCCTTTTCCAGAAGAGCTAATTTAACTTTATTATAATAATTACTGACGGCAAAACCGCAAAGCTTGATCATATGTCCCCATCCTTTTTTATTGATACAGCAAAAGCTTACACTCAAATCAATAAAATTGGCTGCCTGCGCATCGGCAAACTCAGATTTTTTGCATATTATTTTTCTTTAGGAAAATCGATCATCTCAAAATCGATCACATTCGTGTCTGGCTCCGCGCTCTTTTCTGAACCGGCAATTTCATCCGGCGGCAAGCCAGGCACATTTGCCCAGGCACGACTTCTTTCAGGGGCACCAAAAGAGTTCAATTTCTCAAGTTCATTCGCAACTGAGATCAATAACAGGATGTCGCGGTAGACAGGTAATTCGAAGCCCATACGCTTACCATCTCTGTCGTCTACCAGGAGGCTCTCAAGGAAAGGCAATATATCGTTCGAATTCCACATATTGCAAATGCGGTTCATCAAATGTTCAAAATCATCCAGGTGCCTGCTGGGCAAAGTCGCCGGGTCGACTTCAAACTCAGGAACGTTTGCATTAAAAAATACGATGAACCTGTCTCTTAATGTATCGTATTTTTCTTTGTTGGCAGTGACTCTATACAGGTCAATCAGATACAACCACGGTACTGGCGATTCAGGTTGTTCAACATCAGCCAGCGGCTCAAGAATTTCAATTGCCCTTTGTGGGTCGTTGACAGAAATCCAGAATTCAGCCTCCTGCGTCACGTCAGAAATTTCTTCTACCTTGACCGATTGGCCTTTGGTGGAAAAGAAATTAAAGGTACTACTATTACTATCTTCCAGCGTCGGAACATATGCCTTGCTAAATATAGAAGGCGTGTCCAGCTTGCCTAGATTAGTTTCTGCACTGGTTTTTCTCGATGCTGCTACCACCGGACGACTGGAACCATGTTCATCTTCATCATCATGCACCTGATACAAAGAACTGGTCGTCGTTGGTCCATAAGAAGCCTGTATACTATCGACGATTTCTTCTATATTCTTTTTAGGCTCAGGCTCAGAAGCAGGCTCTTTTTGCTGCCACCAGCTCGCATACAGCCTTTTACGGATACGGCTAACGTAGAGCAAGAGTAAGGCTATGATGGCCAGGCCAGCAGCAATAAACACACTCAGCCCCACTACCCAGTTATGTGAAAAACTGTTTTCGCGGGCCTCTTCCAATGCTGCCTTGTCTAACTGGCTCTGACGCTTGAGTTGTTGAGCTTCTTGCTGAAGGCTCAGAATTTTTTGCTGTTCATTCTTAAGCTTATCAACCGAGACCTGCCCGGGTTTCTCATCGCGCAACATCGCAGCAAGTTGCGCCTGTGCAGCACGCAATTCTTCTATATTGGATTGCGGAGTGCCAGTAGATAAGCGATCACTCAGACGCAAACCTTGCGTAAAAATAGGTAAATCATCAGACAGTTTCAGAGTATCCCGGGGCCGATCAATTTGCTTGTCAGTGCTGACTTTATTCCTGCCTGATTTGGATGACTTTTTTTTGGTTGCTGGCGCATTAGCAGGCGTTTCAACAATTTCTGTCAATTCAGCAGCGGGTTTCTCTTTCCTGATACGAGGCTTAATTTGCACCTGAGGCAACTGCTCGCCTGCCGCAAGCTCCTTGCTGTCATTTATAACAGGTGCAGGTTTT
>JAZJXP010000145.1:14550-18152 GCA_040390835.1 Pseudomonadota bacterium | reverse complement strand
GGCCGGATTGCTTGCAGGCGGTGTCAAGACAGGCGCAGACAATGGAGGATCCAGTAAGATCAGAAATTCCCTGTGCAACTGAATTTCACAACCCATGTTCACCACTATCTTGACTGCTGGCTCAAGTACTGTGCTTCTGGTTACCAGCGTCAGATAACGTGCACTACCCTTCTGCACCAGTGTCACATTCACTGGCGCCAAAGCATAGCCGTCCGGACTTTCTATTTTGGCCTTGAAGCAAGATTGATCAATTTCTGCTGCGTCATTCCCCGTCAATTCCAACTGAGCCCGTAATTGCTGTCCCAATGCGGATTGGACAGTTAAATTACTAAATCCCAGAGCATAAGCGTTCCCTGTTGCACCAGATGCCAAAGCACCAAGGCAAAGCAGGTATAGCGTAGATCGGCGGAATGGAACAAAAATAATAATGACCTCAGAAAGAAAGTGTTTACTTCAGAAAATCAATTGTTATTCCTGAATGTATATTAACTGCAATCTTACTGGCTTTATAACAATCCTTGAAGGCGTTACCAAATGTAAAACGCAAACAATGGTCAGAATGTTTGTTGATTTCAACATATTTATCAATTACAACAACATTCGCACACTGCGGCTTCATTCAGTATAGAGGTAATTCTTAATGTGTTTTCGATACATTTGAAGGAAAACTACACATTAAGGCCGCGAAAAAACAAAGCTTAGCACGTGTATTGATTTGCTAAAAAGACACAAAATATTAATTTACCTATTTCCGTGTTTCTTCCTTATCGCTTATTAAAACAGGAAATTTATTGTTTTTCAGGCACCGCCTATTTTTTGCTGGCATCCAGTATTTTTCTTGCAATACCCCGCAGGATATTCACTTCCTCCACCTCCAACTGCGTGCGGGACAACATGCGTTTCAGTCGGGGCATCAGTTTTTTTGGATTGTCGGGATGCAAAAATTCAATTGCGACAAGCGCCTGCTCCAGATGCTTATACATACCATCTATTTCATCCACTGCCGCCAATTGCCCCTGGAAGCCGACATTCCCAGTCACTGGCACACCAGTATCTGTTGCCATGCGGCATTCATAAGACAAAAGTTGTATGGCCTGTGCCAGATTCAGCGAAGAATAAGCTGGATTGGCAGGGATATTAATCAAGGCGTGGCAATTCATGACGATGTCATTTGGCAGGCCAAACCGCTCATTGCCAAAAATCAGCGCAATTTTGGCATGCTGGCTTTGCACCATGGTTTCGGCAAATACGCGGGGGCTGAGAATTGGGGGTGAAAACTCCCGCAATCTGGCACTGACGGCGGCCACATATTCACATCCCAGCAATGCCTCATCGATACTATCAACGATGCGGGCACTGTCGAGTATGTCTTGCGCACCGCTGGCAAGGGCTATCGCTTCCGGATTTTGCAAGGCATCTGCAAACCGGGGTTTTACCAGGATTAACTCACTAAAACCCATGGTTTTAATGGCCCGTGCGGCCGAGCCTATATTGCCTGGATGACTGGTTTCAACCAGGATGAAGCGCAGTCGCTGAAAAAGAGATGTGTCAGTTTTGAGCAAGTTCATTTAAAATAGCGGTATCACGCGTTAATTTTTTATTCGGTTGTGCGTCTTGGTTATACGTATTGGTTGTGCATATTATCAACCACACGGATAGCAGCCGGACGAGAATTACGCACGCTCTTTATCATTTTTGTCTAGCATAGTAACGGCATCCTTTTCAGGAGATAGTCGTTTGCATGCTGTCATTTTATCGGAAACCTTATGCACCCAATGCTGAATACGGCAGTAAAAGCTGCTCGTCGTGGCGCGACTATTATCAATCGCGCATCTTTTGACCTTGATCGTGTCCAGGTCACAGAGAAACAATTCAATGATTTCGTGACCGAAGTCGATCACGCCGCTGAAGCGGCCATCATCGAAGTATTGACTTCTGCCTACCCTGACCATGCCATTCTGGCTGAAGAATCGGGTGCCTCCGCTAATTTGCACGATGAAAATGATAATGTCTGGATCATTGATCCCCTGGATGGCACGACTAACTTCATCCACGGTTTCCCGCAATATTGTGTCTCCATCGCCCTGCAACAGCGCGGCGTGATTACACAGGCTGTCATTTACGACCCTACACGCAATGAGATGTTCACGGCCAGCAAAGGCGCTGGTGCCTTCCTCAACGACAAGCGTATCCGCGTTACCCGCTGCGACAAACTGGCTGATGCATTGATCGGTACAGGTTTCCCGTCCCGCGACCTGTCTGGTCTGGATGAGTACCTGGCCATGTTCAAAGTCATGACCACTAAATGCCAGGGTCTGAGAAGACCAGGTTCTGCCGCGCTTGACCTGGCTTATGTAGCAACTGGCCGTCTTGATGGCTTCTTTGAAAAAGGTCTGGCACCTTGGGATATCGCTGCAGGCTCGCTCGTCATTACTGAAGCTGGCGGCATCGTTGGCAACTTCTCTGGCGATTCTGATTATCTGCATAAAGGTGATGTATTGGCTGGCACACCTAAGGTATTTGCCCAGATGGTCAATGCGCTGCAACCGTTTTCCGCTAAAAAGTAAATTCTCACGCTCCGTTTGTTTAAACGGAGCGCCCCTCTCTTCGGATTGATGTAAATCAGTCCGATCATAAAGAAATACAGTAAAACCACATGGCATCATTCAACGAACTCGGCTTATCCGAGAACATTGTTCGCGCAGTAAGCGAACAAGGCTATACATCGCCAACCCCGATTCAGCAACAAGCTATTCCTGCTGTGATCAAAGGTGGTGATCTGCTGGCCGGCGCGCAAACTGGTACCGGCAAAACTGCGGGTTTCACCCTGCCCATATTGCAGCGCCTTTCCACTTCACCCAACGCCCCCAAAGACAAAACCAGCAGGCGCCCTATCCGCGCCCTGGTGCTGACGCCAACGCGCGAACTGGCGGCACAGGTAGAAGAAAGCGTCAACACCTATGGCAAATATGTGCCGCTGAATTCTGGCGTAATTTTTGGTGGTGTGGGCATTAACCCGCAAATCAAATTATTGAAGCAAGGTGTAGATATTTTGGTAGCAACACCTGGCCGCCTGCTGGACCATCATCAGCAAGGCACGATAGACCTGCGCAATATCGAAATCCTGGTATTGGATGAAGCAGACCGCATGCTGGACATGGGCTTTATCCATGACATCAAAAAAGTGCTGGCGATCTTGCCTCCCAAGCGTCAGAATTTGCTATTTTCGGCCACCTTCTCCGACGAAATCAAGACACTGGCTGATCGCCTGCTTGATAATCCGGCGATGATAGAAGTTGCACGCCGCAATTCCACCGTCGAAATCATTGCACAAAAAGTGCATCCGGTTGACCGCGACAAAAAACATCCATTACTGGCACACCTGATCAAGACCCATCAATGGTCACAAGTGCTGGTATTTACCCGTACCAAGCACGGTGCCAACAAACTCGTGGAACAGTTGATTAAAGATGGCATCGCTGCCATGGCCATACACGGCAACAAAAGCCAGTCCGCACGTACCAAAGCTTTGGCTGAATTCAAGGATGCCAGCCTGACTGTGCTGGTCGCAACCGACATCGCTGCCCGTGGTATCGACATTG
>JAZJXP010000145.1:5859-14540 GCA_040390835.1 Pseudomonadota bacterium | reverse complement strand
GTGTTTTTCAGTCTTACGCGAAAGACATATTGTGTGCAGGTAAAGAATCCGAAGTCTAACGTGATAACGATTCTTCCCGTGGTATCGACATTGACCAACTGCCACACGTAGTCAATTATGACTTGCCAAATGTGCCAGAAGATTATGTCCATCGCATAGGCCGCACTGGCCGCGCCGGTGCTACCGGCGAGGCAGTCTCCCTGGTCTGTGTTGATGAATTCAAATTGCTGGCAGATATAGAAAAACTCATCAAGCGCCAGATACCGCAAGAAATCATTGACGGCTTCATCCCTGACCCACATGCCAAAGCAGAACCGATACAGTTGCGCAGCTTTGATCACCGTGGTGGCGGTGGCGGCCGAGGCCAGCCATCAGGCCGTGGTCAACGCCCTGCCGGTGATGGCCGTGGGCAGCCAGCCCGCACACCAGGCAAAGCTGCAGCACCTCAGGCAGCCAAACCTCGCCCAGCAGGCCCAAGGCCAGCCGTAAAGCAATCGGCACCGCGCAGGTCTGGTAGCCGTGGCAACGGTTAACATCCACATTAAATCGGATTAAAAACACAAAGGGCCATTCAGGCCCTTTGTGTTTTATACATACTCATTTATTCGCTGGATGAATCGACTGCTGCAAACTCAGCATACTTGTCTGGCTTACTTGTATAAAGCCCCGCCTTGGGCGATCCAGATCTATCGTCAAAAATACCGCCATACTGATCAGTATTTGCAATACCAGGGTCGCAAAGACCGCCCTTTGCCCGGTCAGACCAGAGGCATAACCTATCGTCGCAGCTGTCATAATGATGGTGATCAGCAACAGCAAAACAACTGTCTCTGGTACATGTCTTTGCAAGCCTGCATCCCTCTTGCCAAAGGCATCGATAGTGTCATTCAGAGACTGTATGAACATGCCAGTGGTCACGGCACTCTTATCCAGCTCGACCGACTTCATGGCCAGCGCCCACAATTGATCGGTGATGTGACTGGATTTTTTAATTAAGGCATCGCGCTTTTCTACATCTGCCAGACTGACCTGACCTTCCTCTACTCGCGTGTCTATATACTGCTTCAGCATGGTCTGCGCCTGCTCGCGCATACTGACGGGTAACAGTTGAGTGCGCAAATAGGTGGTGCCAATTGCATTCGCTTCACTGACTACCGATTGATTGCGCTCATCAAACCTTTGCAGCGCCAAAGAAAAGGCAAAACTCAACAACAAGGCGAGCAAGCCCAGCATGGAAGCCTGCAAAGTATTGATCTGCGACTTAGCCGCATCATTCGCCACCGCCTGTTTGCGCAAGCCATTTCTAAATGCAAGCTCCGTGGCAATCAGCATACTGACCAGCAACAGAAACACGATCAGGGCAGTACTTTGCCCATACATAAATTCATTCGTCATCAGCCAGCGCCCTTTCGATACTTAGGAAGATATTGCTACAATCAGATTTTTTCATTTTAACAATATCTCAGGCAGATTTTGCTTTTTACCTGTCAATTGCGCCACCTGCAAGTTATTGATATCAACAATAAAGCCCGACAACCGTAGACCAAGGCAATCGTCTATGATATGGTGCGCACCAAATTTGAACTGACTGGGCACAAATTCCAGCGCTTCAGCAAGCAAAAACAAGAAAACAAAACGAATAAAATCAAAGTCTTATGACCGCAAAAGAAACTCAGCACACTCCCATGATGCAGCAATATCTGCGCATCAAAGCAGATTATCCAGAAACCCTGGTGTTCTATCGCATGGGCGATTTTTATGAACTGTTTTTTGGCGACGCCGAAAAAGTCTCGCGTTTGCTGGGCATTACCCTGACCCAGCGCGGCAGTTCTGGTGGCGAACCAATCAAGATGGCGGGTGTGCCCTTTCATTCACTGGAACCCTATCTGGCCAAGCTGGTCAAGATCGGCGAATCAGCGGCCATCTGTGAACAGATAGGCGACCCGGCAACCAGCAAGGGCCCGGTAGAGCGCAAAGTCATGCGTGTGATCACGCCAGGCACACTGACTGACACCGATTTGCTGCCAGAGAAGTCTGACCGTCCATTGCTGTCACTGTGCATGCTGCAACAAAGAAAGACCGTCAGCATAGGCCTGGCCTGGTTGTCATTGGCCAGTGGTGCACTGAAGTTGATGGAAATATCGACTGACGAAAAATCCCTGCCACAACGTCTGCAACAAGAACTGGAACGCATCAGCCCTGCCGAAGTATTGCTGTCTGCTGGTACGCTTTTGCTGGATGAGCACTATGCCCAGCTCCCAGGCAAATTCTCTGAACTGCCTGACTGGCACTTTGATGTCAAGCAAGGGCAAAAAGCCTTGCAAGATCAATTGGGTACTGCCTCATTGACAGGCTTTGGAGTAGAAAACCTGAATGCTGCCCTGGGTGCAGCAGGTGCTTTGCTACGCTATGCCGAAAGCACCCAAGGCCGTGGCCTCAAGCATGTCAATACGCTCAATGTCGAGAGTGAGCATGAGTTCATAGGACTGGACACTGCTACACGTCGCAATCTGGAATTAACAGAGACTTTGCGTGGACAGGAATCTCCTACTCTGTTTTCTTTACTTGATCACTGTCGCACGGCCATGGGCTCACGCCTGTTGCGCCATTGGCTGCATCATGCACGCCGCGATCAGTCAGTCGCCAGAGCGCGCCATGACGCGATCAAGGCGCTGATACAGGCTGATTCCACCGATGGCCTGGCGACCACTTTAAAGGCTATACCCGATATAGAACGCATCACTACGCGTATCGCACTGCAATCAGCCCGCCCACGTGATTTGTCCGCGCTGCGTGATGGCCTGCAAAACCTGCCGGGCCTGCGCAATTATGTCAGCCTGTGCATCGCCGACAATCAAACCAGCTTGCTGACCAAGGTCTTGTCTGACCTGGATACACCAACAGAATGCCTGGATTTACTGGAACGCGGCCTGATGCTGCAACCAGCCACCATGGTGCGTGACGGGGGCGTAATAGCGACCGGTTTTGATGCCGAGCTTGATGAGTTGCGCGCACTTTCTGAGAATGCCGGGCAATTCCTGATAGATCTCGAAGTATCTGAACGCGAACGCACTGGCATTGCCAATCTGCGTGTTGAATACAATCGCGTGCATGGCTTTTATATTGAAGTCACCAATGGGCAAAGCGATAAAGTCCCTGACAATTACCGTCGTCGCCAGACTCTCAAAAATGCTGAGCGCTATATCACGCCAGAATTGAAAGCTTTTGAAGACAAGGCCTTGTCTGCACAGGAACGTGCACTGGTGCGTGAAAAAATGCTGTATGAGCGCCTGCTGCAAGAATTGCTGCCGCAAGTGCCCCTGTTGCAAAGAGTAGCGAATGCAATCGCACAGCTCGACACCCTGGTCAGCCTGGCCGAACATGCAACCAAGAATAGCTGGTGCGCGCCGCAATTGGTGGATGAACCTACCCTGCATATCGTGCAGGGTCGCCATCCAGTAGTCGAGAACCAGATAGAACGCTTCATCGCCAATGATTGCGACTTCTCTTCCGAACGTAAATTATTACTGATTACCGGCCCTAACATGGGTGGTAAATCGACCTTCATGCGCCAGGTTGCCCTGATCACCCTGCTCGCTTATGTAGGCAGTTATGTACCGGCGACTGAAGTGACCATAGGCCCTATAGATCGCATCTTCACACGCATAGGCGCGGCAGATGACCTGGCCGGTGGCCGGTCTACCTTCATGGTGGAAATGACAGAATCAGCTGCCATTTTGAATGGTGCTACCGAAAACTCACTTGTATTGATGGATGAAGTGGGCCGCGGCACTTCCACATTTGACGGCCTGGCTCTGGCCTGGGCAATTGCCAGGCATCTGATACAGGTATCCAAGAGCTATACCCTGTTTGCGACGCATTATTTTGAACTGACGCAATTACCTGAAGTGCACCCGTCTGCAGAAAATGTGCATCTGTCTGCGGTTGAGCATAAGGAAAACATTGTCTTCCTGCATGCAGTACAGGCCGGCCCTGCATCACAAAGCTATGGCTTGCAGGTGGCGCAACTGGCAGGTATACCGCAAGCCGTTATCCGCTCTGCCCGCAAACATTTGGCTGATCTGGAAGCGCAGTCACTGCAATCGACGCCACAGTTTGATTTATTCTCTTCTTCGGCTGGTGCGCCTGAAGTGGAAGTTGCGGAACCAGCGCCAGTCAATACTGAACTGATGGATACGCTCGACACCATGGACCCTGACAGCATGACGCCAAGGGAGGCACTGGCTGCTTTGTATGAACTGAAAAATCTGGCAAACAAAGCCTGATCAGAGACAACCCTTGAAAGAAAAAATGCCGCTGAAATTATTCAGCGGCATTTTTATTGCAATTTTATTGCAACTTAGTGCAAAGGATGGCTGCGATATTCATCGCTCATACCTTCATCGTCCTCATCATCCTCGTCATGTTGATGACCATGAGCGCCATGTACGTGACCATGAGCGACTTCTTCATCAGAGGCGGCACGCACATCTTCTACCGTCAGGCTAAAGCGCAAGGCGATGCCTGCCAGAGGATGGTTGCCATCCAGCACGACTTTGTCGTCCGCAATATCCGTTATCGTAAAAATATGGGCATTATCATCGTCTTCCGCATCTTCTGCCTCTTCAGGCATGCCTTCAAACTGCATACCGACTTCCAGCGGGGATGGAAAACGCTCGCGTGGTTCCACTTTCACCAGTGCTGCGTCATAGTCACCGAACGCATCTTCAGGGTTAAGTTGAATAATGGTGCTAAACCCCTTTTCCTTGCCTTCCAGGGCTTCTTCTATCTTGGGAAACACATTGTCGTACCCACCATGCAGGTAAACCATAGGCTCCTGACCTTCTTCTATCAGATTGTCTTGTGCGTCTTTCAAGGTATAGACTGCAGTAACAACTGAATTTTTGCCTATCTTCATAGCAATTCCTTAAAAATTTATTTGCTCTGAGATTATACCCGTCTAGTCGAGTCCTTTGCCTCAGCCTATAATGCGGGCATGAAAAAAAATACCACTCCCTTGCCCCTGCTGGGCGGCATTACAGCAGAACAATTCCTGACAGAATACTGGCACAAGAAGCCTTTACTGATACGTCAGGCTATTCCGGACTTTCAACCACTCATTCCTAAAGCTGATCTGTTTGAGATGGCTGGCCGTGAGGATGTCGAATCCAGGCTCATCAGTTTTTTCAGCAAACACTGGGAAATGAAGTCGGGGCCGCAAACCAGCCTGCCAGTCAAGGAAAAGAAAGACTGGACGCTGCTGGTGCAAGGCGTTAATTTGCATGATGACAAGGCCGATGCCCTGCTCAGGCAATTCCGTTTCATACCTGACAGCCGTCTTGACGACCTGATGATCAGCTTTGCGGCAGATGGCGGCGGTGTTGGCCCTCATTTTGATTCTTATGATGTATTCCTGTTGCAGGCGCATGGCCAGCGCAAGTGGCGCATAGGTGCGCAAAAAGACTTGACGCTGATTGATGGCATGCCCCTCAAGATTTTGCGCAACTTCAAGGCCGAACAAGAATTCATCCTGGAACCGGGTGACATGCTCTATCTGCCACCCAAATATGCACATGATGGTGTTGCCGTGGGTGAATGCATGACTTATTCCATAGGTTTCCGGGCACCTTCCTATCAGGAGTTAGGCGAGTCTTTCCTTCACTTCATGTCAGACTCGATAGACTTGCCAGGCCGATATGCAGATCCCGATCTGAAAGTCAGTGTTAAACCCGCTGAAATCAGCAATGAAATGCTGGAACAGGTTTCTTCAGAGATTGCCAAAATCCAGTTCACTGAAGATGATATATTGATATTTCTGGGTGAGCATTTGACCGAACCCAAGCCTAGCGTCTTTTTCAAAGGGCCAGAAAAACCATTGGCGCCCAAACGTTTTCATCAGACCGCACTGAAAAATGGCCTGAAACTATCACGTAAATCGCTGATGTTATACAAAGGTAAACATGTATTCATCAACGGCGAATCATTTGCTGTTGGCAAAGAAGACAAGATTTGTCTGAGCAAATTGGCAAATCAAAGGGAATTGGATGGCACTGATCTGGCGCACATTTCCGCAGATGCGATAGAAACTTTTTGCCTTTGGTATGAAGATGGATGGCTGGATCTGCGTTAATGAATGCTGCGGCGCGTCATTATTTTTGAATATGAAAGAAAATTTTCTTCCTGCAAACAGGCGATTTTCATGAGAAACATCAAATTTCTCACTAAAAATAGCATGTTGCCTTGAAATAATGGCTGATTTGAGTGCAAAAATGCATCTATGCCTATTCCATTAATGGAAAAATCATTATAATTCCGGGTTAGGAAACTTTCGTAGGGGCCGAATGTCGTTTTGGCGAGAAGCTCGCGAATTAACCTATAGAGCGATAATTACCGGTAATTATTCATCGCAAAGTTTTGATCTTCTTTTTTGATCTATTTATTGAAAGTACAAACATGAAAAAATCACTCTTGCTCGTTTCCCTGTTGGCATTGACTCTGGCTGCTTGCGGCGAGAAAAAAGCTCCTGAAGCATCCGCTACAGCGTCTGCATCTGCAGCAGCTCCTGCACCAGCATCTACTCCAGTAGAAGCTCCAGCAGCAGCTCCAGCACCTGCAGCAGCATCTGACGCAGCAGCAGCATCTGGCGCAGCTCCTGCAGCATCTGCAGCAGCTTCCGCTCCAGCAGCAGCTTCCGCATCTGCTTCCAAGTAATTTTTAATTACTTAAGAAAAACCGACCTTCAGGTCGGTTTTTTTTCGCCCGGGGAGAAGAACGAATATCTATTACATACAAAAAAATCCCCAGGAGAAACAAAAGATACAAAAAAAGCCACGATAATTCGTGGCTTTTTTATTTCCGCAAAAACTTATTTTTTCAATACCAACTCACTTGGCAAACTATGCAAGTAGGCTGCAATATTCTGAATGTCCTTGTTTGACAAGGCCTTGGCTTGAGTAGCCATGGTTGGATCGGAGCGACCATTCGCTACATCGCCACCGCGTTGATAAGCGCGCAGGGCTTGCGCCAAATAATCTGCATGCTGTCCAGCAAGCTTTGGATATGCTGGCTCTTTCGGAGAAGCATAATTATCACCATGGCAAGATGCGCAATTGAATTTTGCTGCCGCTTCCTTACCCGCCTGAATATCACCACCAGCATATGCAGCGAAAGACAGGGTAGACAACAAAGTTGCCATCAACAGAGTTTTCTTCATGATCCTATCCTATTCTTATTTTTGTTGAGAGTAATACGCTGCCAGATCTGCAATATCCTGATCGGACAAGCTACCGGCAATACCGCGCATGGACGGGTGCTTGCGGTCACCTTTTTGATAAGCTTTCAAAGCCTTTTCTATGTACTTTTCCGATTGACCACCAATCATAGGCACCTGATACACCTCAGGGAAACTCGCTTTGTAGCCAGGAATGCCGTGGCAACCGATACACATTGCGATTTTTTTATCTGCGGCATCTTTAGGATTGCCAACCGGATCTGCTGCAGTAGCAGCCTGAGCGAGACTCGCCATAGCGAGGAGTGCAAACAATTTTTTCATATTAGCGATTATTAATTAGCAGGCAGATCAATAAATACAGTGTTTTGACATAACTCAGTATTTTAGCTGATTACCAGCAAATTTGCGTAAAAAACCTGGGGCTAGCCCTTCTCTACGGGGCAAAAAAGCTGCATTTATGCAATTTCAAATGAAAATTTTATTGTCTTTCCATGCGGCTTACATAGAAAAAAGAACAGCCGTTCACAAGAGGGTAAATTCTCGCTTATACTCTTTACATCTTCAAGTAACCCAATATGTCGAGTTTAAATCCATGACACAAGCTCCAACTACTTTACGCTTTGACGGTGCTGACAATTATGTCGCCACTGATGATTTGAAACTGGCGGTCAATGCCGCCCTGAGTCTGCAACGTCCACTATTGATCAAGGGCGAGCCGGGCACAGGTAAAACCATGCTGGCGGAAGAAGTCGCCGCTGCCTTGAATATGCCTTTGATGCAATGGCATATCAAATCTACGACCAAGGCGCAGCAGGGTTTGTATGAATATGATGCAGTCTCGCGCCTGCGTGATTCCCAACTGGGTGACGAACGCGTCAAGGATATCCACAACTACATTATCAGAGGGGTATTATGGCAAGCCTTTACTGCCGCTGAACCTGTCGTTTTGCTTATTGATGAAATCGATAAAGCGGATATAGAATTCCCGAATGACTTGCTGCGCGAACTTGACCGCATGGAGTTTTATGTCTATGAAACCCGCGAAATGGTACGCGCCATACATCGTCCGCTGGTGATCATTACTTCAAACAATGAAAAAGAATTGCCAGATGCCTTCTTGCGTCGCTGCTTCTTTCATTACATCAAATTCCCTGACAAGGAAACGATGCAAAAGATTGTTGACGTGCATTTCCCAAAATTGAAATCCGATTTGCTGGCGCAGGCACTGCAAACTTTTTATGAGATTCGAGATGTTGCCGGCCTGAAGAAAAAACCCTCAACCTCAGAATTCATTGACTGGCTGAAGCTTTTGCTGGCAGAAGATATTCCGGTAGAAGCCATGCGCAGCAAAGACAATAAGGCCATTGTCCCTCCCCTGCATGGTGCCTTGCTGAAAAATGAGCAGGATGTGCATTTGTTTGAACGCCTGGTGTATATGTCACGCACCAAC
>JAZJXP010000145.1:0-5849 GCA_040390835.1 Pseudomonadota bacterium | reverse complement strand
TGACAAAAAAGTGGCGCTGCAAATTGCAGCGCCACTTTTTTTTAATTAATTACAATTGTCTACTGCGCCTGTTTCAATTGCTCCAGAATTGCCGGATTTTCCAAGGTTGAAATATCCTGAGTAATTTCTTCACCCTTGGCCAATACGCGCAACAAACGGCGCATGATTTTGCCAGAGCGTGTTTTGGGTAGATTATCACCAAAGCGGATTTCTTTTGGCTTGGCGATAGGCCCAATTTCTTTCGCCACCCAATTGCGCAATTCAGTCGCAATTTTTTTGGCTTCATCACCAGTTGGACGTGTACGCTTCAATACAACAAAGGCACAAATCGCTTCACCTGTGGTGTCATCAGGTTTACCCACCACAGCAGCCTCAGCCACCAATGGATTGGCAACTAGGGCAGATTCAATTTCCATGGTGCCCATGCGGTGGCCAGAGACATTCAGCACGTCATCAATACGGCCAGTAATGGTGAAATAGCCGGTATCTTTATTACGTATCGCACCATCACCAGCCAGATACACTTTGCCGCCGAACTCTTCAGGGAAATAACTTTTCTTGAAGCGCTCAGGATCACCCCAGATCGTACGTATCATGGAAGGCCATGGACGTTTTACCACCAGAATCCCGCCCTGCCCGTTTGGCAAATCATGACCTGTCTCATCAACGATGGCCGACATAATGCCTGGCAAAGGCAAGGTACAAGAACCCGGCACCATAGGTGTTGCGCCTGGCAGAGGTGACATCATGTGACCACCGGTTTCTGTCTGCCAGAAGGTGTCAACGACAGGGCAATTGCCGCGCCCGATATTATTGTAGTACCACATCCAGGCTTCAGGATTGATAGGCTCGCCTACAGACCCCAGCAAGCGCAAGGATGACAAATCAAATTTATCCGGATGGATATTCGCATCCCCATCAGCCGCCTTGATCAGGGAACGGATGGCGGTCGGTGCGGTATAGAAAATGGTGGCCTTGTGTTTTTCTATCATGCTCCAGAAACGTCCGGCATTCGGGAAAGTTGGGATACCTTCGAATACAATTTCAGTCGCGCCAGCTGCCAAAGGACCGTAAGTGATATAAGTGTGGCCAGTGACCCAGCCTATGTCAGCAGTACACCAGAACACATCGGACGGTTTGATATCAAAGGTCCATTTCATCGTCAAGATAGCCCACAATAAATAGCCGCCGGACGAATGCTGTACGCCTTTTGGTTTGCCTGTGGAGCCGGATGTATAGAGTATGAAGAGTGGATGCTCTGCACTGACCCATTCAGGCTCGCACACTGCCGGTTGCGTTGCTACCAGTTCATGCATCCACACATCACGCCCGGCTGCGACATTGATATTGCCACCCGTGCGCTTATAGACGACCACGCTTTTTACTTTTTCGCAATCACCCAAGGCCAGCGCTTCATCCACAATGGCCTTCAAGGGTAAATGTTTACCGCCACGGACTTGTTCATCCGCCGTGATAACCGCTACTGCACCCACATCCACAATACGCTCTTGCAGGGATTTTGCGGAGAAGCCACCAAACACCACTGAGTGTGTTGCACCTATGCGGGCGCAGGCTTGCATGGCAACCACGCCCTCAACTGACATGGGCATGTAAATAACAACGCGATCACCCTTTTTGATACCCAGAGACTTCAAGCCATTAGCAAACTGGCAGACTTTTGCGTGCAAGTCCTTGTACGTTATCTTGGTAACTTCGCCACCATCTGCTTCAAAGATCACCGCCACTTTATCGCCATTGCCGTTTTGCAAATTCACATCCAGGCAGTTATAGGATACGTTCAGCAAGCCATCTTCAAACCATTTGTACATGGGTGCGGTCGATTCATCCAGCACCGTGCTGAAGTCTTTATGCCAATGCAGGTTTTCACGCGCCAGGCGGGCCCAGAAACCTTCATAATCTTGTTCGGCTTCTTTGCATAGCGTGTTATAGGCATCCATGCTTGGGATAGCCGCATCGGCAACAAATGCTGCCGGTGGGTAAAAAACGCGGGATTCTGTTTTAGCTTCAGTTTGCGCAGCGTTGAGGTCAGACATTGTTATCTCCAGCTTGTTATCGTTAGATTGAAATCTTCACTACAGCCCCGCCCCAGGCTGACATTGCGCCAAATTGGGGCAGTAATTGTCACAGTTAAACACAGGGCAAACCTTAAGCTTGGAGACTTACTCAAGCCTTACGCTTGCATTTTTGAAAAATGATACCACAAAGATACCATTACATCTCCACTACACACCTGTCTATATCAGCAACGCTACACGCGCAGGCTCTGCCCATGTAAAATATGGGCTTGCATAAAAAAATGCCCCTTTTACCAACGATCGCAGACATGACCAGACCAGTAAGTTCAGCAAAACTATCTCCCCTTGCCAGCCTGATTTTTTTTAGCCGCTGGTTGCAACTACCACTTTACCTCGGATTAATACTTGCGCAATGTGTTTATGTATTTCACTTCTGGGTAGAGCTGGTTGACTTGATCGGTGCAGCAATGGGCAATGAAACAGCCCTGAAACACATCATTGATGCGGTTTCCATTGGTGCTGTCAGGCCTACAAAACTGACCGAAACCACCATCATGCTGGTAGTTCTTGGTTTGATAGATGTGGTCATGATTTCGAACCTGCTCATCATGGTTATCATTGGTGGCTATGAAACCTTTGTCTCACGCCTGGGACTCGATGGACACCCTGACCAGCCTGAATGGCTGTCGCATGTCAATGCATCAGTACTTAAAGTGAAACTTGCAATGGCAATCATCGGCATTTCATCGATACATTTGCTGAAGACCTTCATCAACGCTGGCAACTATGATGCCGGTACCATCATTGCACAGACTTGCATTCATATCGTCTTTTTGATGTCAGCTTTGGCGATTGCCTATTGCGACCAAATCATGACCAAAACTGCGCAGTCAGGCAACGATCATTAATTCAACAGACCATTTATCTTTTTTATCACTTAGTTTTATTACCTAGCCAAGAGCCAAATCATGACAGTCATCAAGCAAGACGATCTGATCGAGTCAGTAGCCGCCGCGCTGCAATACATCAGTTACTATCATCCAGCCGACTATATCGCCCATCTGGCACGCGCTTATGAAGCCGAACAAAGCCCGGCAGCAAAAGATGCGATTGCGCAAATACTGACCAACTCGCGCATGTGCGCAGAAGGCCGCCGCCCGATTTGCCAGGACACGGGTATCGTGAATGTATTCCTGAAAATCGGCATGAGCGTGCGCTTTGAAGGTTTCAGTGGTTCTATCATTGATGCTGTCAACGAAGGTGTACGTCGTGGTTATAACGACCCTGACAATAAACTGCGCGCCTCTATCGTTGCAGACCCGCACTTCGAACGCAAAAACACCAAGGACAACACACCTGCCGTGGTACACATGGAACTGGTACCCGGCGATACGGTAGATGTCAAAGTCGCTGCCAAAGGCGGCGGTTCTGAAAATAAAACCAAGTTCGTCATGCTGAACCCTTCTGATTCCCTGATTGACTGGGTCATGAAAACCGTGCCGACCATGGGCGCGGGCTGGTGCCCTCCTGGCATGCTGGGCATAGGCATAGGCGGTACTGCAGAAAAAGCCATGCTGATGGCGAAAGAATCCTTGATGGATGACATCGACATGTATGAACTCAAACAGCGTGGCCCACAAAACAAGACCGAAGAATTGCGTATAGAACTCTGCGACAAGATCAATGCACTGGGTATAGGTGCACAAGGCCTGGGTGGCTTGACGACAGTACTCGACGTCAAGATCAATATGTACCCTACTCATGCGGCATCCAAGCCTGTTGCCATGATCCCAAACTGCGCCGCGACTCGTCATGCGCATTTTGTGCTTGATGGTTCTGGCCCTAGCTACATAGAACCACCAAAACTGTCTGACTGGCCAGATGTAAGCTGGGCACCTGATACAGAAAAATCCAAGCGCGTGGATCTGAACACCCTGACCAAGGAAGAAGTCGCTTCCTGGAAACCAGGTCAGACCTTGCTCTTGAACGGCAAAATGCTGACTGGCCGCGATGCAGCCCACAAGCGCATTCAGGACATGCTGGCCAAGGGTGAGCAATTGCCAGTTGATTTCACCGACCGCGTGATTTACTACGTAGGCCCGGTTGATCCTGTTCGTGATGAAGCAGTTGGCCCAGCCGGCCCGACTACCGCCACCCGTATGGATAAATTCACCGACATGATGCTGGAAAAAACCGGCCTGATTTCCATGATAGGCAAGGCAGAACGCGGCCCGGTCGCCATTGAATCCATACGCAAACATCAGTCAGCATATTTAATGGCTGTTGGCGGCGCGGCTTATCTGGTTTCCAAGGCTATCAAATCAGCTACGGTAGTTGGCTTTGCTGACCTGGGCATGGAAGCGATTTACGAATTTGATGTCGTCGATATGCCTGTTACGGTTGCGGTTGATTCCAGCGGTACATCCGTACACAATACCGGCCCTAAAGAATGGCAAGCGAAGATAGGCATCATCCCTGTCAGCGCGTCCTGATTTTTACTTGCTGAAACAGGAATAAATACCCCTTATGGCATCAGAGGAATGTGCACGCTCTGCTCCAATTGGGGTATTTGATTCTGGCCTTGGTGGCCTGTCAGTGTTGCAGCATATACACCAAACCCTGCCGCATGAAGCATTGCTCTATGTGGCTGATTCAGGTTTTGCGCCTTATGGCGACAAGAGCAGTGCAGAGATTCTTGAACGCAGCATCGCCGTAACAGGTTTTTTGCTGAGCAAGAATATCAAGGCTCTGGTAGTTGCCTGCAATACGGCCACTGCTGCTGCCATTACCCATCTGCGATTGCATTATCCAGACCTCATCATTGTCGGCATGGAACCGGGATTGAAACCAGCAAGCCTGCTCAGCAAGACAAAAAAAGTCGGTGTCCTGGCTACCCTCTCCACCATACAAAGCGAAAAATATCGGCACTTGAGCACAAAGTTAAGTGCAGAGACCGGCGTGGAATTTATTCCCCAAGCTTGCGTAGGCCTGGTCGATCAAATAGAAAAAGTCGACGCAAATGCAGATGAAACCCGGCTTTTGCTGAAAAAATATCTGAACCCTTTGCTAGCTGCAAAAGTCGACACTCTGGTATTGGGTTGCACCCACTACCCCTTTGTCGCCGATCTTATACATGAGCTTACCCATGAACTGACATCTACGCTCACTAATAGTCGTGAGTCCATTAAACTCATTGATACCGGAAAAGCCATTGCATCCCAAATACAGCGCTTACTTGTTGAGCGAAATCTGACGACTACAGACGATGGCGCTCCTGACATTAGCGTTTACTCCAGCGGCAATCCAGACAGACTGAAGCATGCGTGTACTCAGTTGTGATGCAGAAATCTCTTTAGTATAGGTTGGATTAACATACCAGAAGAAAAATTCAGCGTTTCCGTCTTTGCTACTTGATTGATGGCCTAATTTCCGACTAACCACAGTCACGCCCACGCCAATAAAACTTCCCCCCATAAGACCGGGCAGATTGCATACCAGTTCCATTATCAATTAATTTAATTAGGACTCCTTTACATATTTATTTTATTGCGCCATAATGCCAACATGAAAAAGCCAGCCAACCATCCTTGGGACGAAACGCCAGCAACCAGTGAACGCATCCTGGATGCGATTGCCAGAAGTGCCGGCGTATTGCGCTCTGGCACCTGGCAGTTTGCAACGTCCGAAGGCTTGAACCCTACGCAAGTTGACATCATAGACATACTAGCCGCACGCAAAGATGGTGTCAGATTGTCGTGGATTGCTGAACAACTGGGAGTCAGCACGGCCAGCGCCAGCGACTCTGTCAGCTCA
>JAZJXP010000144.1:0-12221 GCA_040390835.1 Pseudomonadota bacterium | reverse complement strand
TGATGTATACACTTTTACTTTGCCAATAAGTAACCCCGATGGCAGTGGTTTGAACTGGTGGCCAGAAGAGGGTGGCGATCCAGTGTTTGTACCGTACCGCAATGGTGAGCTGGTAGTGCATGATGGTCTTCAATTGCATCAGGCCGTGCTCAATTGCCACAGTAAACTCGAACGTATCACCTTGCAAGGCCACGCTGTACGCAAAGACGGGCAGCTTTTGTTGTACTGGTAAAACAGCGCACCTACAGAAAGCCAGAACATGGACCTCGGTATTACAGAAGATTTTATCCATCCGGTATTTGACGAAGAAACCTGCCGTCAGATTCTGGAGAGGGTGCTTGATATCGACGCGTTCTGGTTGCCTCGTCATGCCCAGTTGCCTTTGTTTACCCTTGGTGCCACCAATTACTATGATATTGCCGCTAATCCCGGGCGCCCTTACGAACGCCTGATGCGGCAATTCAATCCATTTCTACTTGATCAGTTTGGTGATGTGTATGATACTGTCCTCGCTGCCCTGCAGGAGCGCTTGAATCAACCCGTCATCCTCTCGCCTGGTCTGGCCTTGCCAGGCTTTCATATACTCACTGCTAACCCGCTATTTGCGTATTCGGACTATTACGACATCATGCATGCTCCATGGTTCAAGCGTCGCGATGGGGCGGGTGTGCCTGGTAACCCTATTCATGTCGATACTGCCCACATGGCGGTCGGTTTGCCAGATGTGGTCGATGGTCTTAAAGTGCCTACCCTGTCCTTTACCTTGCCGATAGCCATGCCGGCACATGGGGCTGGCATGAAGCTATGGTCGTACACTGAAGCTGATATCGGGGATATGGACAATGAAGAAGCACTGGCCTTGCTGAAACAAGCCGACAGTAAGCTTGTACCGTACTCTCTGGGCGGTGCATTCGTACATTCCGGCGTTACTTATCACCAGGCCAGGGGCTTTCCTTCCGGGGCGGGGCAGTATCGTATTACGCTGCAAGGGCATGGTGCCTGGCTTGATGGTCAGTGGCATCTGTTTTGGTGAGGAAATAAAAATGTTTTTTTCAGCGTCCCAATTTGCCTTTGTCCACGAGCTGGAGCAGCAGTGGCAATTGGTGCGTGAAGAATGCATGGCCTTGCCTCTGAATGAGTTTGATCCCTGGCCAGAAAAAAACCTTTGCAAGCAGGGGTGGGATGTATATGGTCTGGTATTGGCATCACGTTTCATTCTTGCAAATTGCATTTTTTGTCCTGCCACCACAGGATTGTTACAGCGCATTCCTGGCATAGTCAATGCAGGGTTTTCCCGGCTCGCTGCTGGTGCTGTCATTACTCCACATGTCGGTTATTCAAGCGAGGTCTTGCGGCTGCATCTGGGCTTGCTCGTGCAGGCTCCAAGTGGCATACGCGTGGGCCAGCAGGTGCGAAGCTGGGTGTCAGGCCAATGCCTGATTTTTGATGACACCGTTGAACACGAAGCCTGGAACAAAAGTGACAGCGACCGACTGGTATTGTTACTTGATTTCGTTAAACCTCAGGGATGGTCACATCATGGCACAAACTGAATCTTACCCTGACAATGCCGCCCTGCTGCAAGACTTGCATAGCATAGGCGAAGTCATGGTCGAACGTGCTTTGCTGGTGCGCCAGTTGCAATCTGAACCTGTTGCAGATACGGGCAGTCAGGCCAACCCGTCTTCAAAACCTGGCAAGCTTGACAGCTTGCTTTTGCAAGCGGTCAAACAACAAGCACCGCAACGCCAATTGCAAGCTGAACTTGATACCATCAATGCTGAGCTCGACACGCTCTGGCAAAGTTACCGGCAGCGCAGCGGTGCAACCCTGCAAAACAATACATTCATTCCCTGGATACATGTTGTGCAACTGTTTCATCCCTCCGAGCTTGAGCAACAGTTATTGCTGTTTGGTTTGTTGGTGGAAATGGAGCCACGCTATGCCGCCATATTGCGTGCTTTGGATACGCTCACTGCAGGAGACGAAGCAACAGATGGCGTCAAGCTGCGCGGTGCGTGGCAGGTGCTGGGTGGGGGCGTACCCCAGCGCTTGCAATTGCAGCAAAGTCTGGCCCCGGATGCCTGTTTGCGTAACTGGGATTTGCTGGCCCTGAGTCCCGAAACCAACTTAGGCACGCTGGATGGCAGTTATCGCCTGCCAATGATCATCAGCGCGTATTTGTTGGGTCAAGCTGCTCCGCAACTGCGCCTGGAGCAAGTGTTGCAAGCATGTCCCGCCAACCGACCCTTGCCAGAACACCCGGTAGACCCGGCAGTACTGCAGCAACTTTCATTTCTTGTTGAGCGTTTCCAAACCGATGCAAGTGCTGCCGATAGCTATGTCTTGCAACTGCAAGGACCAGACATGCCACTGCTGTGCAGTTTGGCAGGCGCAGTGTTTAGCCTGCTTGGTATGGTCTGCGTGTTGCTCGATGGCAGACAAATTGCACAAGTGTATGCGCAAGTTCAAAAAAGTCGTCCGGCGCTGCTACGTAGGCTACGCTTGCTGCTGCGCGATGTTTTGCTATGCAACCGTGTGATAGTGCTGCAAAACTGTCAGTGGCTCAGTAGTGCCGAAAATAGTGAGGATTTGCTCGACGACGTCCTTAATCTTGCAATGGAAAGCCAAATGTTTTTAGTCATTGTCAATGGCCCGGCGCGCAGAATTCACGAGGCGGCACATCGCTTTACTGAACACAAGGTGGCGTCCATCTTGCTCAAAATTGCGATGCCCGACACGCGCTTGCGCCAGCAGATCTGGCAAAGTGAAGCAGCAAGCCTGCAACTGGGGCAAGAAGTGATAGATCAACTGGTCAATAACTACCTGTTTACGGAAGAGCAAATCCGGCTGGTGTTGCGTGAAGTGGTTAGCAGTCAAATGCTGGCACCTGATGCCAGCAGCTTGGAATCGGTTCTGTTCGATACTTGCCGGGATCAAAGTAATCGTGAATTGATGACGGTGGCACAAGAAGTAAAAACGCCGCACAAGATGGCAGATATTATCTTGCCCGACAGCACCCGCCAATGGCTGGGCGAAGTTTTGCAATACGCCCGGCAACGACACCAGGTGATTGAAACCTGGGGCTTCGACGCAAAAAACCAGAATAGCAAAAACCTGTGCGTGCTTTTCTATGGCCCCTCTGGCACCGGTAAAACCATGGCAGCCTCCATTATCGCCAATGAGCTCAATCTGGGCTTGTACAAAATTGACCTGGCCAATGTGATCAGCAAATACATAGGCGAAACAGAAAAACAACTCGCGCAATTGTTCGACCAGGCTGAAGCGATGAATATTGTGCTGTTCTTCGATGAAGCCGAGAGTCTGTTTGGCAAACGCACCGAATCCAAGGATTCACACGATCGCTACGCCAATCTGCAAACCGGGTATTTGCTCCAGCGCATAGAAACCTATCCCGGCATCGTGATTTTATCGACCAATCTGCTGGCCAATATCGATCAGGCATTTACCCGACGTTTCAAATTCATGATCGAATACCCGTTTCCCAGTACCGACCAACGACTATTGCTATGGCAGAACGCGTTTCCCAAAGCCACACCACTGGCCCCTGATCTGGACTTTCCACTGCTGGCCAACCGCGCTCCATTGAGCGGCGGTAACATTAACAATATCGCGATTAACGCAGCATTTTTGGCAGCAGCAGAAAAGCAAAGCGTGGCGCAAAAACATGTGTTGCAGGCGACCGAGCGTGAATATCATAAATTGGGTAAGGTGTTTTTGGCGCGTGAATTTGAATGGGGAGAGGATGAGTAAAATATGGTCGAAAAGTGTCGTAAAGATCCGGCTTGATTGTTTGGACTAATATTAAACAAGCTAAGTTAATTTCAATTCTGAGCTACCACTGAAGAGATTTATTTACATAGCTTATCCGCTCAATCAGGCATAGAAGTATACAACGAGGATGTAAATCGGTAATTTCCAATTTGCCGTTTCGGCAATGTGAAGGGAAATCATATGCCAACCGTGTTTCAACCCAAAGCAAAGCGAAATGGGCAAGCTCAACAGTCGACATCGGCTGCGGGGGCTTCAAGTACCATGTATTCAGCAGGTACAAGCTTTGGAAATTATCACTATGCCAATAGTCCACTGCGCCGCAGTGCAGCTGTGAGTAATCCGTTAAGCGCTGTTGCTGGGATGTGTCAACGTGTGCCAAGCCCCGAACAGGGTAGGTGTAACTTGTCTGCGCCACCAGTGCAACTGACTGCAGCGCCGATTCAGTTTGGGCGAACCAAGAGACGCATCAAGCGCATCAACTCACGTGGCTTTAACAAGCGACTGAAGAAAGAAATTGGTGGAACAAAAAGCGGTTATGACATCAGCCATAAGGTATCCGCAAATTTATTTGGGATACTGTTCAAACGCATTTCAAAAAATCCGCGGAAATTGTCCCGGACCTTTGCCAAGGAACTTGTCAGGATAATGGATAGGAATGCACTTGATGCCAAGGACGAAGTTCTCTTCGACTCGGGGGCCAGTTCATTGCTGAAGGTTGCGAAAACCAAGAAAATCACCGAAGACCAAAAAGACGAAATTGCAGAACTGTTTCGACTGTTTGCCAATCGCAATCCTAAAAATTTGCGCAATAAACGAGCGGGTGAAAATCGATCGATTGGTGCTTACCCTCATTTCAATATTGAGGATGGCGAATTGTCGGATGACGGCGAGGAAATTCAAGATACCATAAATCCTCAACTGGGTAGGTTTAGCGATGATGAATATTCCGATGACGAAGAGCAACGCGTGGCCCACGGATACCTGCAACTTCCAGATAATCTGGATGAAATTCAGGAAACCGAAGATCAAGTGAACTATCGCAAGGTGGGTAATGGTTTTATTGATTAGTTACAAAAAGTATCTGCACATGGTAATGCAAAGAGACAGGTATAAATCCGAGTATTGAGATTCCTGGAAATAAACCGGGATTGGAAGCATGCATCATGAATTTTCAATCGAAATGCAATCGATGTTTGGCTGACTGAACTTGAAAGACAGTCCATGGAAATAAAAACACAGGCGAAGCTGGCACGAAAGCCGGATCTGCAAACCACAACAGCGTCCGGGGAGATGGCATTGCCAGAATCAGGGCAAGATTTGCCAGCATCGACTGCGTTTGGTGATTATTGCTACGCCCCCAGCCCTATGCAAAGGCGCGAAACTGCTAAGGTACAGTATAAGCAACCAGTTGCTCAGCGCCAAGTCGTCAAACCGAATAATACAGGCATGCCTGATCAACTCAAAACCGGCATAGAATCCCTGTCCGGCATGAATATGGATGGCGTGAAAGTGCATTACAACTCCTCACGTCCTGCGCAACTCAGTGCGCTGGCATATGCCCAGGGGCGTGACATTCATCTGGCATCAGGGCAGGAACACCACTTGCCACACGAAGCCTGGCATGTGGTGCAACAAGCCCAGGGACGTGTACGTCCAACAATGCAAATGAAGGCAGGAATACCGGTCAACGATGACCGTGGACTGGAAGACGAGGCAGACAGGATGGGGGCCAGGGCAGCGCAGTCTCGTCCGGTGCAATTGAGTGACAATATCAAGGACACTTCCGGAAATATAGGTGAGGAAAATTCACTGCAGTTGGCAAGTACGCTTAATCGGGTTCCAATACAAAGAAAAATAGATTTTTCCGGAGAGGCGCCTCTGCGTGCGAATTTTGATCAAGTTCATGAACGGGCTGGAGCATTGCACGCCAAGGTCATGCAAGCGATAGAAGAAAATGCCACCGAATTAAAGAAGTTGTTTCCTGATTATGCTGAAGTAAAAGCAGAATTGGATAGAAACCTGGCATTTGCCAATAATCTCTGGGATCTGGTGAATAGCTCTATCGATTACGGTGAAATCAATCTGGACAATCCCCAGCACGTGGCCAGTTATTTCCAAAGCGCCAAAAAATTCCTTAATAAGAACTACAAGGTACAACAGGAAAAAGATCAGCTGGAGTCCTCAGAGCTGGATAAAAAGAAAAAACCTTGGGAGTTGCATAAAAAATTTGAAGCACAAAAAAATGATACGCCAGATCCAGAGAAGACATTTCAAGTCGCCTTGCTGGGGACCGGGGCCAGTATTGCCAATTACCTCAATGTAAAGGGCCGCTCTTTGGATCCGCGCAGCACCGTCATTATTGGTGAGATACAACCCTGGGATCAGTTAGCACCCAAGAGCAGGGGAATCAGTTTCGTCAATCATCCCATGCATATGATTTCGCCAAAGCGCAGTCATACACAATTACCCAAAAAGTCAGATGGAACAGATGAAGTGTTTGAAGGGAATGCCTTAGAGCTATCGAAGGATATTGCTTACTTCCGCAGCCGTTTCAATGATCCGGTTAATGCGACGATCATCAAGGTCAGCAGATTGCCAAACAAATGGTATGAGATACAAAGCTCTGCTGGCACCTACTATGCACTCAAAGTGGTGTCTGGATTAGGTATAGGCCCACATAAATTCGATAATATTAATAAACACAAAGGAAAAATAAAATCTGGAAAAGATGAGGATACTGAAAAACGCCGGGTAATGGATCTTGATGAATTCCAGCGACAATTGAAAGATCCTGATTCAAACATCATGCAAGACCGTGTCAAGCGAGGATTGGAAGGATTCATACTTTTAATTGGTGTTGCCGGACCCAATGCAGGTGTAGACGCCGCTTATACCGCAAGCAATCTCGGTATGGGCGTAGACTGGGTAGTGACTGGCGGCCCGGCTATTGCCGAGGGGATGGGAAATAAAATCGAGCGCAAAGGTTTGGTTGATTTGTATTTTGACTATTTAGATGGCTGGACTATTTCTGGCAATTACGTGGAGATGCATATTTCTGGAAAATGGAAGAACGCTCAAGACCGTGTAAAAGCAGGGCAAGAATTCGTTAGCAAAAATGGAGGTTGGCGCGTTTCGGAATCCAAGAATAAGTTGGTCGATTACCTGGTGATAGCCCAAGGACCAGATGTAGAAAAAGTATGGAATACTTTTGATCCAAGTGCCAGCCAGGATCTGAGCTTGCAATATGATACGAATGGCCGTTTTGGTACGTCAACTGACTCATATACATGGAGTAATAATATCAATGTGTCACTGTCGAGTAGTGCCTACAATATCTACTGGGAGGGCATTGAGCCTCGAGTAAAAAAGGTGTTGAAAGATAGTGATATAACGACCCAGATAAAGAGTCGGGATAAATTAATGAAATCGGCGCTACAGATTTTGGGAGTCGAAAAGTTCGCACCAGTCACTTTGTCAGAGGGTACCGCAACAGGCTTGGCTGCCAGTGATAATTCACTGGAAATCATAGGTGGTTCTACTATCCGCTTGCTTGATTTTATCGACGGTCTGGTGGGGAAAAGAAATAAAGTAAGAGAGGATTATGAGAAGGTTGGTGCAGACAAAGAAAAACTGGGTAAAGAAATTGTTCGGTTGAATGATACTATTCCAAACAATCTGGATCGACTTGGTAATGCACAAAAAATGCGGCAACTTGTCAAAACCTTGTCTGCACCCACTATTTTGAATAATGACCAGCTTACGCCTTTGCGTAGCCAGATAGAGGCGCTGGCAGATTATGTGCCTGGTTACGTAGGTATGGAAGAATCGAATTTTGTCACTGATGACCAGACCATGATTGCTCTGCAAATTGCAGATCGTTACGGGAATATACCGCCTACGCTAGCCAATTGGGTAACCCAGAAAATTATGGAAGACAGACAGTTGAATCGTGTGGAACCTGGTACGAGCAAAGGTTCGAGAGCGTTTGTCAATAAATGGAAGATTAAGCTCAATGAATTAAATGAACTTTTTTCTGTCGAGAAAATTCAACAAATCGCTGAGTAATTTGAACAATAATTCAGATAACCGATATTAGCCCGAACCAAGGGGCGATATTAGTCGATGTGCATGACAATCTTGAGCCCATCCGGGCATTGATTTGCTGGATTTTTTACAAGGGTTTGAGTGGTTTTTATACACAAGCTCTATGAAAACAAGTGGAAGTTTGCCATGCAAACAAAAATACTGACCAAGGCAAAGCGGAAAACAGTGCTGCAACGACAGCCAGAAAATGTCAATTTGCACCAGCAAGATCTGCCGCCGGGAGTAGCCTTTGGCGACTACAGCTACACACGCAGCTTGCTTGGACAGTGCAATAGAGATACCATCCCCATGACCCGGCCTGTCGTCCAACGACAAACGGCCAGCATCAATCAGACGGGACTACCTGATCATCTCAAGAATGGTATTGAATCTCTGTCAGGCATGAGTATGGATAATGTCAAAGTTCACTATGACTCGAACAAACCTGCACAGTTGAGCGCATTGGCTTACGCACAAGGACGCGACATTCACCTGGCACCTGGGCAAGAGCAACACTTGCCACATGAGGCCTGGCATGTAGTGCAACAGGCGCAAGGGCGGGTGAAACCAACCATGCAAATGAAAGCCGGGCTTGCGGTGAATGATAGTGCAGCGCTGGAAAACGAGGCCGATATGATGGGCCGCAAGGCGTCAAGTCTGCTGTGCTACGTGAAGCATGGTGGCTCACCAGATCTGCAGGGAGGGCTAACTGCTACATCTGGTGAGATGGCAATACAGCGGCAAGCTGATGGATTGGCAGTCAGCACTAAGATCAATCCATGTTCGAGAGGAGTTGTACAAAGAGTGGTGGACCTTGCTGCCCACACTGACGCTAGCGCCAATAACCAGTATTTTATTAAAACTAATCAAAGACAGGTGCTCTACAGTTTGAGAACAGCAGTAGAACCCAGGCCATTGGCCTTGTATCAAAAAGAAAATGAACGAAGTGCTACTGGCATAGACCTTTACAAATGGACGCCTAATATCCGCTTGTTTGGCAATGCCGAACGGACGGATATAGAAAGTATTGACGTTGACACCTCAAACCTGATGAGAAACATGGATGACGGTATCAAAAATCCTCAAATGACTGCAGATACTGTTTCCTTGCCGAGTCAGGGTGTTTTAGGAAAAAATGACTGCAGAGGCTTGGGTGGCGTGTTAAACGCCATGATATCTCAGGAAGGTATGGACAATACGGCATTGCTTGGTAATACGATGGAAGTTGGCGATCAGATGACCCACAATTTTCCGCAGGAGGCTGACTGTCTATATCACAGCGCAACAGTCGTTGCAAAAGACTTGCCAAGTTTGGTGACACTCGAAGCCGATGTGAGTAAAGATCGTTCGCGGCCGGAGTTTTACATCAGGGGCGGGGTAGCCGGTTTTGTTGCAGCCAATAATTTAGGGGAGCATGGTGAGGACAATAATTATGGCAATAACGTCACCATCAACCGCGCCAGTGGCCGGGTAGCCTCTGATCGAAGCATGGCGACACTCAGGGCAATTCATCGAGATTACGCCAGGTACAGTGATGGATACTATCTACCTGATGCACAAGGAGTAACCGATACCCCAGCGCTGGCTGCGGCAAAAGCGGCTTCGCTGAACAAGATACGGCAAATCGCTACCAAATATTGGGGGAAATATACCTCCTGGAAATTTACACCAGAAGGCGTGTCAGCGATAAGGGATATTGTTGGAAGTCAAAATACTGCTCCAGACGAAACCAGTAACGCACTTGCCCTTGTAAAAGCGAGGGCCATCACCGATCTAGCCAGGCAAAGCGATAAGCGCAAACCGTTGACGACTGCTTTTTACACCACGCTCAGCGGCATGAATATTCAAAACATTGATAGCTTGAATACGGTGATAGTTGATATTAATACCCTGATTGCACGAATGGATGCCGGGCAGAATTAAGAGAATATCAGAAGCTGCAAGTGCATTTTTACTGCGATGGTATTAGAACGCTTGGAGCTTATTTATTTCGATTTGACTCAAATGAAAAACTGGATTTATGACTTTATTTTTGGTTTGGGATTACTAGTTTCATTTAACTGCCGCAATGCTCGGACTCAAGAACAACAGAAGACTACATTGATCAATAGAAACGCGACGCAGGAGGTAAATCGATTGGGATTGTTGCTCGTTTTTTGAATTGCGGGCACCGTGAAATTTTAAACGTTTAAAAAATGGGGTTGTATGGAGCAATCATTGTGCCTGCCGAATCCCATCAGGTGTCGCATTGTCTAAGATTTCCAGACGGGCAATGGCACCATCACAATGATGAATGCGTACTTGCAGACCTTCCTTAATGGGGCCACCATCGGCCACTGTTCTATTAAAGGCCGCCAAGTTGCCAGGATTTGGGTAGACGAAGTGCTTGTGTCTGATATCGAAATACTCTTTTGACGCGTTTTTCTTTCGTGTCCCTGCGTGAAAGTTTTCAATTTTCCCTTCAATTACTTCGCAATTTCCTTGTTCATAAGCAGAGCGTAGTTCAACGTAGTCAAAATAGCTTGCTCTAAAAATGTACACTGCGGTGAGCAAGCCAAGCCCAAGAATAAAAACTGGCAGGATGGTGCCTGTCTGGCCTAAGCCAGCATTCCATCCATGCGCGGGTAAGCCTCGTCGCTTGCGGGATATGTTCAAGCCAACCATGATGGCACCCATTGCAACAAAGACCAAGGCGGGAAATGGGTTCAGATGGGATGTCCACTCTGTTTGTGTTACATCGAAAATAAGGGTGGAATTCATGTTTGATTTGTGGGTGTCTGCGCTTATTTCAAGGGGAAACAGGCGTGGTATGACGCTATCACAGCAAAAGTCAATCTTGTATCAGAATGAGTGTAAGTCAATTTTGAACGTGAGTTTTCGATGTCAGTTGTGATTTCGAAGTACAACATGCGGCTTATGAAGGGCTAAGGCCCTGCATCGTCCATCATGGGCCTTGTTCGATGTTTTGACAATAACGTCGACAGTATCTACTGATGAGGCTTTAATCTGGAGATTTGTTAACACCGACGTAGGAACTCGCTGACAAGTTTTGTGGCCGTGGTCTTGTAGATGTCTTGAGGATTGATTGGTATCTTGCCGTACGTTTTAAATATTTCTTAAACATGCAAAGTAGAGCCAATTTAGCGGATTTGCTGGTTTCTTGCATATTCTCACGAGAAATATTTAGCTTGCACCATGAACCAATAACTTGAATCAGGAGTTTTACCATGACTACCATGCAAACCAATACGTCGAAAAAAGCGGCAATCAGATCAAAGCTTTCTCCTTCCAAACCGAAACTGACAGAAGAGAAAATTCTGCACATGAGTGAGATGGAGTACATGAATGATGCGCAACTGGCATTTTTTAAATCGCGTTTACAGGAAATTGAATTAGCCCTGGTTCAAAATGCCAATGAAACCACCATGCACCTTCAGGAGAATGACATTATTTCCGACCCTGCTGATCGCGCCACGATAGAAGAAGAGCATGCGCTGGAATTGCGTGCGCGTGACCGTGAAAGCAAGCTGCTCAGGAAAGTGCGTGCGGCTATTCTGCGCATAGATGAGGGGGATTATGGCTGGTGTGAAGACTCAGGCGAACCTATAGGCATTGAGCGCTTGCTGGCTCGTCCTACTGCTACGCTCTCGCTGGAAGCGCAGCAGCGTCATGAGCAAAGGCAAAAATTATTTGGACACTGATTTGTCATTATTGCGGTAGCGTAAGGATATTGTTATAGGGCAGGGCAATATTCTCACGTGATATTAAAAGTCGGCAAGGAGGATATATGGGCTTGATCTTTTGGATTTTCGTCGGTGGCATTGTCGGATGGATTATTTTGACTACGTCGACGGGTGATCATCAGAATATTTATCTGAATGTCCTTGTCGGTGTTGCGGGCGGTTTGATCATCGGCTGCCTGATGCCGTCTTATTTAAGTGCTGATGCGTCAGAGAATAGTGGGTTTGACTTTCAGGCATTAGGCAGCTTGATCGTTGGTGCGCTGGCCATATTGAGCATTGCCACTTTGTTTGCGCAGCGTGATTCATGATAGCTAGCTTTCAGCAGATACAAAAACGAGCCCTTGATGATCAAGGGCTCGTTTGTATTTGACGCCCGGGCCAGCCTTGGCGGTTTGCATGCATCTAAGTAGTCGCACAGGTAACTGGTGACAGCTCAAAGAAGGACAGGTAAGTGCTTTGTACATGTTGCGAAGCGACCTGGTCGAACCACTGGTCTATCAATGGTTTGCTGGTATCGACAGGATTGATGGTCTTGGAGGTATTCAGCGCGACACTGCCGCTGGATTGATTGGTTTGCGCGTAGATGGAACCGTTGGTGCC
>JAZJXP010000143.1:0-16502 GCA_040390835.1 Pseudomonadota bacterium | reverse complement strand
CCGGCATACGCACAGCTTGCGGCATTGTGCAGGGTTTGGCCTATGGCGCTGACCTGCTAGTCGTGCCGGTAGTGAGCCTGTTGGCCATGGCTGAAGCCGCGCGCGAACAGGTGGCAGCAAATGAATTTGTTTGCATACTCGATGCACGCATGAATGAAGTGTATTGGGCACAATATCGTTTTGGTGACACAGGCTGGACAGAGGTAAGCGCACCTGCCTTGACCGGATTGGCGTCAGCATTGGCTGCCATCACGCTGGAAAATCCACAACTGGTATTGGGTAATGGTATGGTCTTGCCGGAGCCAGAGCAGGCCCGATATCCAAGTTTGTCATGTATGCCGCATGCAAAGCAAGTCGGTATACTGGGACGCCTGGACTTTGCTGCAGGCCGTGGCTTGCCAGCAGAGCAGGCGCAACCCTTGTACTTGCGTAATAAAATCGCCCTGACCACGGCTGAACGTGAGCAAGTCAAACTCCAGGCAGCTAAAGCATCAGCGTAATGGGGTGGCTATGGATTTGAAATTGATCACACCGCATTATTGCAAGCTGGGCTTTGCAGATGTAGACCGCATGCTGAGCATAGAAGAGCAGGTGTATACCCATCCCTGGTCACGCGGGAATTTTACTGACTCTCTTTCCAGTGGCTATGAAGCTTTTGGCTTCAGAAATACGGATCTGGATTTGTTTGCCTACTTTGTCGTTATGCCGATACTGGATGAATTGCACCTGCTGAATTTTGCAGTGGATCTGCCATACCAGGGGCAGGGCTATGCAAAATTGTTGATGGACAAGTTATTCGCCTATACCAATGAACATGCCCATGTCTCGATTTTGCTGGAAGTAAGGCGTAGTAATGCACGTGCTATCAGTGTGTATGAAGGCGCGGGATTTGTGTCCATTGGTGTGCGCAAAGGCTATTACCCCGCGCATGATGGACAGCGCGAAGATGCGATCGTGATGCGGAGGATTGTTGATGCAAACGTTTGATAGTCATAACAGGCAAAGAGCCCTGCATGAGCTTGGCCTGGGCCCGATGTGGTTGCTGCGGGACGCAGAGCCAGCGATACCTGTGGCTGCAGTAGAAACTCAATCTGAGCCTGTTCTTGTACCTATACCTGTTCCGGATCCTGCAATAGCAGGTGCAAGCTCTCCAGTGAAGTCAGCCTGGTCAGAGCCTGAAGTTGAGCAAGCAAAAAACTTACCGGAAGTGCAGCCTGTAGCGCCAGTTTTTGAAAGTACGTCTGAGGCAGATGCCTGGTTGGCGCAAGAAATTGTTCCTGATATGCCGACAGAAGATATGTCGCAAACCAGTCAGGAGCCTGCAATTGCCGCATTGTCCTGGGAAGAATTGCAGCCTATGGTGGAAAGTTGCCGTCAGTGCGGTTTGTGCCAGGGTAGAAAGAAAGCTGTTTTCGGCACTGGTGACCAACAGGCCAGATGGCTGTTTGTTGGCGAAGGCCCAGGCTATAACGAGAATCTGCAGGGTTTGCCCTTCGTTGGTGCTGCCGGGCAGTTGCTCGACAATATGCTCAAATCGTTGGGTGTACCACGTGGTGAGCAAAGTTATATCGCCAATATTGTCAAATGCCGTCCTACCGATGCGCAAGGCAAGGACAGGCCGCCAACTGCTGATGAGATCGCCGCCTGCCTGCCTTACTTGCACAGACAGATAGCCTTGATCAAACCGCAAATCATAGTGGCGCTGGGCAAGACTGCTGCCGTGTCCTTGTTGGGCATGGATCTGGAAACCCCGGTCGGACAATTGCGCGGTAAGGTGCACCAATTCAAAGGCATACCTGTAGTGGCCACTTATCATCCGGCCTATCTCTTGCGTAAGCCTGCTGACAAGGCCAAGGCCTGGGCAGATTTGTGCCTGGCCATTAAAGCTCTACCAGCAAGTTGAAGTATATGGAGAGTGCACAAGCTGCATTTCATCGCCAGTGGCAGCATCTCCATCACCCTCATGTCCGGGCGCTGGCATGGATGCTGACTGCACCGGGTTTGCTGGATGGGCACGACGCTGTCTGGCAAGGTGCAACGGCGACCGCTGCGTACATAGATATACAGGCTTTGCCGCAATGGCTGGTGGAGCTTGACTGTAATCCTGATCCCTTGCTTGATCTTTTACGGCTCCATCCATCGCGCCGCTTAGGTTTGTACGCTGAACGGCTTTATGAATTCTATTTGAATGCCCACGGCTTGTTGCATGCGCATGGTTTGCAGGTGCATGACAAGGGTGCCAGCACCATAGGTGAGTTTGATTTTCTGCTGCAGACCAATACCGGATTGCAGCATCTGGAACTGGCAACAAAATTCTATCTGTATCACGCTGATGCGACGGCAGTCCCGGATTTGTATGACTATCTCGGCCCCAATCTGGCTGATAGCCTTGGTGCCAAGCTGCACAAGATTTTAGGCCAGCAACTGCAATTATCCCGGCATCCATTGGCACAACAAGTTTTGCCGCAAGCTGTACAAAGTGCGCAAGCCCTGGTTTTGGGCTGGCTGTTTTATCGCGATGAAAAAATAGTTGACTCCTTCATTGCTGATCATGGCCATATGGCTGGTCTGGCAACAGATCATTACCGTGGTGCCATCTGGACGCAATCAGAAGTGCAGGCGCTGGATTTTGAACATGCCTTGCTGCTCGACAGGCTGGACTGGCTGGCACCGGCGCAGGTCGGCAAGGGAATGACGCAGGACAAGGATGCCATCCTGGCTGCCATGCAAACTTATTTTGCCAGCGCCCATACACCGCTTATGCTGGCACTGATGCAGGAAGATCAGGACGGTCTGGAAGTGATGCAGGAATACCGCAGGGGTATGGTGGTGCCGGATGATTGGTTTGAGCTGGCGGATGCTGTCAAACTGAAGCGCGCACTATAAGAACTGTCGTGCGCCTCTTAGCTTCTTAAGATGCGCCTTGCCAGGCACATCTTCTTTAATTAATGCTTGTGTTCGCCTATCAATGCCAGTGAATCATATTCACGCTGATTGGCAGCATGTTTGCGCATCACACCGTAGATGGTGCTGGAAACAAACAAACCAAACAGCACGATGATGACCATGATGTCTATCTTCATGGAATTGAGCAGGGTGTAAAGCGCCAACATGGTCAGTACTGACAGGTTTTCATTGAAATTTTGTACTGCAATTGAATGCCCTGCACTCATCAAGACATGGCCGCGATGTTGGAGCAGTGCGTTCATGGGCACGACAAAATAGCCTGCCAGAGCCCCTATGAGGATCAGCAGCGGATACGCGATCCAGACTGTGTGTACGAAGATCATGGTGATGACCACCAGACCCATGGCAACGCCCAGAGGCATGACATTCAGGGATTTTTTCAAGGGTACAAAACGTGCTGCCGCTACTGCACCCAGGGCTACGCCAACAGCGACCACACCTTGCAGGATGGCTGCCTGATCCAACTCCATGTGGAGAGATTGTTTGGCCCACTCTAGCACGATGAATTGTAGAGTGGCCGCAGTACCCCATAGCAGGGTCGTGACGCCCAAGGTAATTTGCCCTAGTTTATCTTTCCAAAGTATGGTCACGCACTCGGCAAATTCCGTTACCAGTTTGGCGGGATTGCGTTGCTGGTGCTTGTAGCGCGCACCAGTATCAGGGATGCGCATATTGAATAGCGCAGCCATGGCATAGCAGGCAGTGACTACACAAAGCGCTGCTTCAGATGCAGTGGTGATATTAAAGTCGATCAGCGGAAAATCAAAATTGATTAAGGCTGCCGATACTTTGGTATTCACCAGCGCACCACCGAGTACGGTACCAAAGATAATGGAGGAGACAGTCAGGCCTTCTATCCAGCCATTTGCTGCGACCAGTTTTTCTGGCGGTAGTAATTCTGTGAGAATGCCATATTTGGCAGGTGAATATGCAGCAGCACCAAAGCCGACGACGGCATAAGCGATCAAAGGATGCACATTAAAAAACATCAGTGCGCAGCCACCGACTTTGATCATATTCGTTGCGAGCATGACCTTGCCCTTGGGCAGTGAATCAGCAAAGGCACCAACGAAAGGTGCCAGCAACACATAAGACAATACAAAAAACAACTTCAATAGCGGCGGCATCCAATGTGGAGAATGCATGGACGTCAACAGTGCCATCGCGGCTATCAGTAAGGCATTGTCGGCCAGTGAAGAAAAAAACTGCGCCGCCATGATCGTATAAAAACCGCTCTTCATGCTTTATTCATGCTCTATGTCTACCTGCTACAAAATGTCTCTGGCAGCTTTATACCATGAAAATTGTGCGGAATTAGTGAAATAAGGCAAGCTAATTGCTGAATACTGGTTAAAATATCAGTGTTTTTCTGGCTGGTATGCATGCAGTTTGCACTATTTTTATACTGCGCATGCCTCTTAAAATTTCCTCAGGTCTGAAGATGGCAAAAGCGAAAACCAATTTTACCTGCACTGAATGTGGTGGTATTGTTAATAAGTGGGCTGGGCAGTGCCCGGCTTGTGGGCAATGGAATACTCTGGTCGAAACCATCGTCGAATCAGTCGGCAACCGTTTTAGTGCCAAACCCCAGGGCTTGGCACAATCTGCGCCTGTACTGAACCTGGCTGAAATTGAGGCGCTCGACGTGCCGCGTTTTGGTACTGGCATAGATGAGTTTGACCGCGTGCTGGGCGGAGGGCTGGTAGCGGGTGGCGTAGTGCTGATAGGTGGCGATCCTGGCATAGGTAAGTCGACTTTGCTGCTACAGGCCTTAGCTAACCTGGCACGTATTAAAAAAGTCTTGTATGTCAGTGGTGAAGAATCCGGTGCGCAAATTGCCTTGCGTGCCAAGCGTCTGTCGCTGGACGCCAAGGATTTGCAATTGCAGGCCGAGATACAGCTGGAAAAAATCCTCAATACCCTGGCTGAGCATAAGCCGCAGGTGGTGGTCATTGATTCTATCCAGACCATGTATTCTGATGCCCTGAGTTCTGCGCCCGGATCAGTTGCCCAGGTACGCGAATGCGCGGCTCAGTTAACACGTGTTGCAAAGACCATGGATATCACCATGATCCTGGTCGGTCATGTCACCAAAGAAGGCGCCTTGGCCGGGCCGCGTGTGCTGGAACATATCGTCGATACGGTCTTGTATTTTGAGGGGGATACCCATTCCAGCTTCCGGCTGGTGCGAGCCATCAAGAACCGTTTTGGCGCAGTCAATGAACTCGGTGTGTTTGCCATGACAGAAAAGGGCTTGAAAGGAGTTTCCAATCCTTCCGCCTTGTTTTTGTCCCAGCATGACACTCCGGTTGCTGGCTCTTGCGTTATGGTTACGCAAGAGGGGACGCGGCCATTGCTGGTAGAGATACAGGCGCTGGTCGACAGTTCGCATGCGCCCAATGCGCGTCGCCTGTCTGTCGGTCTGGAGCAAAACCGTTTGGCTATGCTGCTGGCGGTGTTGCACAGACATGCAGGGGTGGCGGCGTTCGATCAGGATGTGTTTATTAATGCGGTGGGTGGCGTCAAGATTGCCGAGCCAGCAGCCGATCTGGCCGTGCTGTTGGCAATCAACTCTTCCATGCGCAATAAACCCCTGCCGCGTGGTCTGGTGGTGTTTGGCGAGGTTGGGCTGGCGGGTGAGATACGTCCAGCACCACGTGGGCAAGAACGCTTGCGTGAAGCCGCCAAACTGGGTTTTTCCATCGCCATGATCCCGAAATCGAATGCGCCCAAACAAAAAATCGAAGGACTGACCATCATCGGTGTGGACAGGATAGAAGAGGCCTTGTCCAAAATCCGCGATGTGGATAGCGAAATTCCGGATTAGTTTTTTGCTGCCTTCAGATCGTTCAAGACAGCCTGGCTGGCTGCAATACCACTACGAACTGCGCCTTCCAGTGTGGCAGGGTAATCGCCTTTGGTGTAGTCGCCGGCTACATACAGGCCTGGATATCTGGTGCGATTATCCGGCCTGCTCAAGCTTGGTGTGCAACTGAAGGTGGCGCGCTTTTCCGAGATGCATTGATGCCATAAGGGCTGCGCCAGTTCTGGCATGCCCAGGCTCTGTGCCAATTGCGCTGCAATATCCATGGCCAGTTCATGCCTGTCAATTTCCGTGGCTGCTTGCGACACACTGACAACCACGGCCAGCAAGCCAGCCTGATCTGGCTGCAGCTGACCACGGTCAAATACATATTGCCCCCATTTTTTTTGCCCGGCATCGTCAAGCAAGGCCAGCATGGGGCGTGACAGCCGTACGTCTGGAGCATATTGCAGATAACATGTGGTGATGGGCTCGTAATTAAAGTAACTAAGTGCAGGCAATGGCGCTGCCTGGTCTTTGGTTGGTAATGTTGACAGTAATCGGTCTGCATTGGCGAAATCGCAGGCAAGTACTACTGCGTCATAGAGCGGCAATTGTGCTTCAGCGTGTGCTTCGACCTGTTTCAGTTGTATTTGCCATTTGCCATTTTCATTTTGCAGAAGGTTTGTTGCCGTATGCGCGGGCAAAACTTGCCCACCGTGAGCACCTACGAATTCAGCCGCTTTTTCTGGAAAAATGTTGCTCAGGTCCAGACGGGGTATCAGCATGTCAGAAGCTGCGCGCCTGGCTCCCAGGCTGTCACGCAAGACATTTAAAAATACCTGGGCTGATGCCCGCTCTGGTGGTGTATTCAGGGCAGCAATGCAGAGTGGTATCCACATCAGGCGACATAGACGGGGTGTCTGATCAAAGCGTTCGAGCAATTCTATGACGCTGCAATCTTCGTTCAAGCGCCAACCCATCCAGCGAGCTGTCGAAGAAAATCTGGCCAGTGCCATTTTGTCAGCGAAGCTCAGGCCGCTGGATTTAATCAGTGCTAGTAATAGATGTAGTGGGGCGGGTAAGCGCGGGGCAATAAACGACATGCCGTCTTCCAACGCAGGGTAGACCATTTGTAGCGGCAAGTTCAGCAGGGCAGTCTCGGTGTCCACGCCAACCAGCCGCATAAGGCGCAAACTCTGGGTATAGGCACCCAGTAAAATATGCTGGCCATTGTCCAGTTCATGTCCATGCACAGTGACGCCACGTGCACGCCCACCCAGATGACGGCTGGACTCCAGCAGGGTGACAGTTGCCCCTTGCTGCGCCAGTTCACAAGCAGCTGCGCAACCAGCCCAGCCAGCGCCGATGACGGCGACAGACTTATTTTTCAGCGTATCTTTTTTAGCCACGGACGTAGGTTTTCCAGGCTAACCAGAGTTTGCGTATGGGCGTCAGTGAGATACGCTGATTCAGTACGTGGAAGCCATCGTGCTGGATTTCTACCAGCAGGGCACGATAGATCGCTGCCATGATGAGGCCGGTTCTTTGCGATTTGCGGTCTTCCGGCGGCAGCAGGGCAAAGGCTTCTTCATACAGCTTTTGCGCGCGCTCATACTGAAATTGCATCAGGGTTTCAAATTGTGTGCTATGGCGGGCATTCAGAATATCGGCAGCTGTGACATTAAATTGCTGCAATTCATTGACTGGCAGGTAAATCCTGCCCTTGCGTGCATCTTCACCCACATCGCGGATGATATTGGTCATCTGGAAAGCCAGGCCTAGCTTTTCAGCAAATTCACGGGTTTGCGGATTGGTGATGCCAAAAATACTGGCCGACAAAATGCCAACGACACCAGCCACATGCCAGCAATATTTTTGCAGCGCGTTGAAGTCGAGATAGCGGGTCTGGTTCAAATCCATTTCCATGCCATCGATAATCGCCAGCAAGTGTGCGCCATCGAGCTGGTATTCTGCCATGTGCGGTAATAAAGCCTTGGTCACCGGATGTGTAGGCTGATTTGCCAGCATGGCCTGGACTTCCTTGCGCCACCAGCCCAGTTTGCTACGCGCCACCATGTCGTCAGTGCTTTCATCGACGACATCATCAACTTCGCGGCAAAATGCATACAAGGCGGTAATTGCCCGTCTTCTGGCCTGGGGCAAAAACAAGAAACTATAGTAAAAACTGGAGCCACTTTGTGCAGCTTTTTGCTGGCAATATTCGTCTGGAGACATGCTGAGTGAGTAATAAGTGGCGGCTGCTAAAGCCAAAAATAAAGCCAAAAAAGTAGCTATGTTAACAAACTGTGGCAAAGCTCACAAATCTCTTGCGTGGATTGTGTGGCGATTGCAATGGTCATTATGGCCGCGATAGATCAATTTCCGGCAGTTTACAGCAGAAATATGAATTTATTATTAATGAAGTAAGAGGATATTCAGTCTGGACACGGTTTTATACTGGTGTGGCAAGGCTGAAGGCTTTGTATAAGAAGTGTATTCTGATGTCAGAATAGACCTGTTTTATCGTAACATATTGTAATGAAAACGAAGAACTGCTCTCTTCATCAGGACTAAACGTATAATAGGCGGCGCGTTATAGAGCGATAGAGCGCCATGAAAAATCGGCGCGGCTTTTGAAATAATTACTCATTCGGACGAATATCTTGAATAAATCGAAATTTGCAGCATTGGTAGTTGGCGCAGGCATAGTCCTCGCCGGATGTGGTGGCTTTGTGTATACGACGGTTGGTGGCACTGTCACCGGTTTGGGTACTGGTGATGTCCTGGTCTTGCGTAATGAAGCCAATTACACCCAGACTCTGACCGTGGATGGTCCTTTTTCATTCAATGTGGCCAGTAATGGTGCTTACTCCATCAGCGTGCTGACACAGCCAAATTCTGTGAACTGTACGATTGCCAATGGCACAGGAAAAATGTCCAGCGAGGCAGCCATCAAGAATATCGCCGTAACATGTGTACCGAATGTTCCTGTTGGCGGCACCTTATCTGGCATGGCTGATACTGGCTCTATCGTGCTCGTCAATAATGCATTGACTACTGCAACAGTCACTACCAATGGCGCTTTCCAATTCCCTGCTTATGGCGTGAGTGGCCAGCCATTTGCGATTACTGTAGGTATCCCGCCGACATCTCAATATTGCACGGTAGCGAATGGTACTGGTACGGTGAATAACGCCAATCTTGCCGCTTCGTTGACCGCAGTAGTCACTTGTGTGCCTGCTGTGCCGGTTCAATTCACCGTCAATGGCCTGACTGCAGGTACTGTACTGACAATGGTGAATACCGTGGATGGTTTTGCTGATAAATTCGCAGTCAGTGCGCCGGGTAATTATCAGTTCAACTGGAGTTGGTTGACAGGCAAGGCATTCAACATCACAGTTGATACCCAGCCTACCGGTCAGACTTGTAAGGTCACTGCTGGCACTGGTTTTGTTGATGCCGCCAATCCTAACGCCTCAAGAAACGCGGTTGTAGATTGCGCCAAGACCTGATTATGTAATGCAGTAATGCAGAAGTAAGTAAAAAAGCTGAGCAGATTTTATCTGCTCAGCTTTTTTTATATTGATCGGCAAGAAAACATGTGGACTGTGTCCGTCAGGCTTATAACTCTTCCAGCTTGCCTTGGTCATTGAAGTAAAAAATACCCTCATGCTTGAAGCCCCATTTACCACCTTTCAGGCGTATGAAGGGCTCAAAGCTGAAAAAGGCAACTGCTCCCAATTCCTGTTTATTGTCTGAATGGATGTATTGGCGCTGGTCGCGGTCTGTGACTATGCTGTGCCCGACATTATTGCGGTAATCCAGATTCACAAAGCCATTTTGCCGTATGCGCAAATTGGCCCAGTCAAATAACTGTCCAAAAGTGGTTTTTGGGGTCACGGTTTCCAGCATTTGTGCATGTAAATGCTGCTGGAAGCAAAGTCCGTTGCGGAACTCCAGCAGTTGCGGGGTCTGCGTGACCTTGCCATTCTCTACCGGGAAGGAGCGGGCACAATCTCCCCAATATTCATCATGGACAGGGCTCAAATCCACAGTGATCAAATTGGCCTTGCCGACGACTTCCTTGCCGGGTTGATAATCGCTGCCGGAAATGGAAACACAGCTGCGTGAGCCAAGCAAAACCAGGGCGGGGCATTGGTGGTACCAGGTTTCGGAATAGCCAGACTCGCACAGCATGGCATATGCTTTTTCGGCGATGGTTTGTTCTGTATCTTCAGCAGTGATCATGCCAGCCAGGCGTGCCAGTACCGTCTTGGCGGCGACCTGTATTTCCCTGTGCTTGGCGATTTGCAATGCTGTGGGCATGATATTGAGTAGGCTATCGTACAAAATGCGGGGCTTATTTGTGGTGATTGCTGCTGGAATTGCTATTGGAGTCACCGCTGTCGTTATTACTGTTATTCCCGTCTTTATTGCTATCACTATCACCGTCACTGTCACTGCTGGTGACAGCACGCACGCCAGCGCGAGTAACATCCACTGCAGTTCCAACTACGGCACTACCGACTTTAACTGTGGTTGAAACAGCTGCATCAGCGATCGCAATCACGGTACAACCGTTAAGTGACAATAGAGATAGTAGGAAAACGCATCGATATATACAAGTTCGCATTCAGACTCCAGAATTCGGTGCTGACCCTGGCTTATTGAAGGGATGCCAGAGTCTTGCTGTTTAGTGTGATTGATAGTTTGATTTTAAGTTCAATCCTGTATATCTCCTATTGCTATTGGACAAAAACAGGAATGATTTATATGTTCTGACTATTTTTTGATACGGCAAGATGTTAGCAATCGTTTGCTACAGGTTTGCTATGGGTTTGTTATCTGCATATGCTGATTTGTACCGATTTGTAAGAACGTGTTTGCGATCTTACTGCGCGTGCGCAATCGGAGTCCACGCGGGGCTCATGCGCTGCTCTTCGCTCCGCTGACACACGCTCACTACAGATCGTAAACACGTCCTAATCACATGCTCTTTACATATTCTTGGCGCGCCAGATCAATTTGAGCCAGTCTGTTTTACCCAGCTTGGGTCTGTGCTTGAATACATTGCAATCGACAGCTTCGATCTTTTCCAGGATACGTAGCCCTCCCTGTACCACCAGGCGCAATTCCCATCCGAATCTGCCGGGCAGGCGCGTGGCCAGGTCGCTACCTGATAGCATCATATTTCTGGCACGTGCGACCTGAAAACGCATCATGTTGCGCCAGTCATCATTTTGCATGCCGCTGGCGATTTGTTGTTCACCTATGCCAAACCGGCTAAGGTCATCCATGGGCAGGTAGATTCTTTGCTTTTGCCAGTCTATAGCGACATCCTGCCAAAAATTGATCAGCTGCAGGGCGCTGCAAATTGCATCTGAGTCGCGCAAATTCTCAGCATTGGCTTCGCCATACAGATGCAACATGAGCTTGCCAACCGGGTTGGCCGATCGGGCACAATAATCCAGTAAGGTTGGGAAATCTGCATATCTGGTGGTCACCACATCTTGCTTGAATGCTGATAACAGATCGCGAAAGCATTGCAAGGGCAGGTCATATTCGCGGATCACCTTCGCCAGCGCCTTGAATAGTTGTGATTCGCTGCTACTATTTTTCTCTATGTTATCGAGCTCCTGTTCATATCCTGCCAATTCTTTCAGCCTTTGCTCGGGGCTGGCATCACCTTCATCGGCAATATCATCAGCGCTACGGGCAAAAGCATAGATGACCTTGACGGCAGGTCTGAGGCGGGCGGGGAGTAAAACAGAAGCAACTGGGAAGTTTTCGTAATGGGTAGCTGAAATTCGTGAAATTTGTGACATTTGCTGAGAAGAAATCCATGAAAAGTCTTAATGACTGAAAAGTCATTGGCAAAAACAAGATGCTTAACTATAATTACTAACCGCAAAGTCAGTTACTTGATAGTAGCATGCAGTCTATATAAAATATTAATAAAATCGCATTGTCATTATTACTCAATTATCACCCGTTTTGTTCCGGCCCAGAAAGCCTGCATAGTAAAGGAAAACTCCTGTGTTAACACCAGAAACTACCATCCATCCTCAAGCGAGGCAGTTTGCTGGAAGGCGCGCTGTCCCATTCGCCTTCGTCCTTGCTTCTGCGACACTATTGCTGGCTTGTTCCAAGCCTGCCGAGAAAACTGAAGATATACGCCCAGTCAGGACCATTACCCTGGCAAGCAGCAATATAGATATCAATGCTGAATTGCCTGGTGAAGTACGTCCACGCATAGAGTCGCGCCTGGGTTTTCGTGTTCCTGGCAAAATCGTCGCCCGCAAGGTTGATACTGGTACTTTGGTCAAGCGTGGCCAGGTATTGATGCAGCTAGATCCGCAAGATCTGGCGCTGGCACAAGTCCAGGCCAAGGCTGGTTTGTCTGCAGCAGAAAGTAATCGTGATCTGGCCAGGGCAGAACTAAAGCGCTATCAAGAGTTGCGCTCCAAAAACTTCGTTGCGGCAGCCGTGCTGGATGGTAAAGAGGTAGCGGCCAAGTCGGCACAATCTACTTACGAACAGGCCCTGGCAGCGTATAAAAACCAGTCCAACCAGTCTTCATACACCAGTCTGGTGGCGGATGTGGATGGTGTGGTAACCGGTATTGATGCCGAGGTTGGTCAAGTGGTTGCAGCTGGCACGCCAGTAGTACGTGTGGCGCAAATGGGGGCCATGGATGTGGTGGTTGGCATACCTGAAGATAAAATCAATTCCATCCGTCAAATGACGGACGTGAATGTGCGCTTGTGGGCGAATCCTGGCCAGTCCATTCCTGGTAAGTTGCGTGAATTGTCGCCGATAGCAGATGCTGTGACGCGCACTTATACCGCCAAGGTCAGTCTGAGCGGTGACAATAAGGATGTGCAACTCGGCATGACAGCTTATGTTAGCTTCAATGCAAAAAATCCCAACAATGCGATCAAAGTGCCTTTGACGGCCTTGTTCCAGGAAAAAAATGCGTCTTCAGTCTGGGTAGTTGAATCTGGCGTAGTCAGATTGGTACCTGTGCAAGTTGCCGGTTCCTCCGGCGAAGAAGCTTTGCTGGCTGGTGGTGTCAAACCTGGTCAGGTGGTGGTGACAGCGGGTGCCAACCTGCTCAAGAACGGTCAAAAAGTGACTATTCTTGGAGTAGAGGCTGCACCGGTCCCGGCACAAGCCGCCGCTGTAGCTCCGGGCAAGGCCGTGGCCGCTGCCAGTGAGACAGCTCCGGCAGCAGCGGTCGCAGGAGCGACCAAATGAGTGATTCTTCACGCGGTTTCAATTTATCCAGATGGGCGCTGGAGCATATCCCGCTGACGCGCTATCTGATGGTCGTGCTGTTGCTGGGTGGCATACTTAGCTATAGCAGGTTGGGGCAGGATGAAGACCCGCCGTTTACTTTCCGTGCCATGGTGGTGCGGGCTATCTGGCCAGGTGCAACGGCTTTGCAAATGGCTGATCAGGTGACTGACAAGCTGGAAAAAAAACTGCAAGAGACACCGTATATCGACAAGATACGCAGTTACTCCAAACCAGGTGAAACTTTAATCATCCTGCAATTGCGCGAATCGACGCCACCTAAAGATACGGCGCAATCCTGGTATCAGGTACGCAAGAAGATAGGTGATATCCGTTCAACCTTGCCGCCAGGCGTACTCGGCCCATTCTTTAATGATGAATTTGGTGATACCTACGGTTCTATCTTTGCCTTATCCGGCGATGGCTTCAAGTATGAAGAAGTCAAGGAATATGCAGACTTCGTGCGACAGCAGTTCTTGCGCATTCCTTCAGTGGCCAAGGTTGAGTTATTCGGCGTACAGGATGAGAAAATCAATATTGAATTCTCGCAAAAGAAGTTCTCGCAACTGGGAGTGCCTTTTGACGCCATCGTAGGGCAAATCAATTCACAAAATGGTGTTGAAGCCACAGGTGTATTAACGACATCGACCGACAATCTGCAAGTGCGTATTTCCGGTGCTTTGATGACAGTGAAAGAACTGGAGAACTTGCAGTTGCGAGCCAACGGCACGACTTTCCGTCTCGGTGATTTTGCCACAGTCAAACGCGAGTATAAAAATCCACCGCAAGACAAAATGCGCTTCAATGGCAAGGACGTAGTCGGCCTGGGTATCTCCATGGAAAAGGGCGGCAATATTATCGAGCTGGGCAAGCACTTGCAAATTAATGTTGCTGAAATCAAGGCTAAACTGCCAGTGGGTATTACGCTGGAACAGGTAACCAATCAGCCAGATGCAGTCAAGTCTTCCGTCGGTGAATTTATCCGCACTTTGATAGAAGCGGTGATTATCGTGCTGGCCGTCAGTTTCCTGGCCCTGGGTTTGCATACCAAACCCTTCCGCCTGGATATCTGGCCTGGTCTGGTGGTGGGCTTGACGATACCTTTGGTGCTGGCAATTACCTTCCTGTTCATGCGCATACTGGATATCGATTTACACAAGATATCGCTGGGTGCCTTGATTATCGCCCTGGGTTTGCTGGTCGATGATGCGATTATTGCCGTGGAAATGATGGTCAGGAAGATGGAAGAGGGTTTCTCGCGATTTGATGCGGCGACTTTTGCCTACACTTCTACTGCCATGCCTATGCTGACAGGTACTCTGATTACGGCGGCAGGTTTCTTGCCTATTGGCCTGGCAAAATCTGCTGCGGGTGAATATACCTTCTCCATGTTCTCGGTGAATGCTTTGGCTTTGCTGATTTCATGGCTGGCTGCGGTTATTTTTACACCGTATCTGGGTTATCTGCTGTTGAAGGTCAAGCCACACGCCGGTGGTGGTGGCAGTGAACACGAGATTTTCGATACACCGTTTTACTCACGCTTCCGTGCGCTGGTTAACTGGTGCGTGACCTGGCGCAAGACCACCATTGTCATTACGCTAGCCGTGTTCATGTTGGGTGTGTACGGATTCAAATTCATTGAACAGCAATTCTTCCCGGATTCCAGTCGTCCTGAGTTGATGGTGGAATTGTGGTTGCCCGAAGGTTCTTCTTTCAAGGCGACTGAGGCGCAAGCCAAGAAATTTGAAGCCTTCATACAGAAACAGGAAGGCGTGGAAAGTGTCACCAGCTATGTGGGCACGGGTAGTCCGCGTTTCTATTTGCCGCTGGATCAGATTTTCCCACAAACCAACGTGTCGCAGATCGTGGTCTTGCCTAAGGATTTGAAAGCGCGTTCTGCATTGCGTTTGAAAATTATCGAAGCCTTCAAGAAAGATTTTCCTGAGGTTCGTGGTCGTGTGAAACTCTTGCCTAACGGCCCGCCAGTTCCTTATCCAGTGCAATTCCGTGTGACCGGTCTGGAAGTAACCAAGGTCAGGGAAATTGCGGACCGCGTGAAAGAAGTCATGCGCGCCAATCCGAACACGGTTGGTGTGAATGACAACTGGAATGAGTCTGTCAAAGTAGTGCGTATCGATCTGGATCAGGATAAATTGCGTGCCTTGGGCATTACTTCGCAAGCTGTCATGCGTGCAGCAAATACTATCCTGACGGGTTCTACTGTTGGCCAGTTCCGTGATGGCAATAAGCTGATTGATATCGTGGTGCGTCAACCTGTAGACGAGCGTTCTACCATTGATGCATTGGGCAATGCCAATGTGCCAACTGGTAGCGGCAAGTATGTGCCATTGTCACAAGTTGCTCGTATCAACCTGGTCTGGGAGCCAGGTGTGGTCTGGCGTGAAGGTCGTGAATGGGCGGTGACCGTGCAATCAGACGTGGTGGATGGCATACAGGGTCCAACAGTATCTAGCCAGGTATCGCCTAAACTGGATCAGATCAGGGCCAGCCTCTTGCCGGGTTACAAGATAGAACTGGCAGGTGCGGCAGCGGATAGTGGCAAGGCGCAGGAATCGATTGCAGCAAATGTGCCTTTGGTGATCTTTATCATCTTCACATTACTGATGTTGCAATTGCATAGTTTCTCCAGATCCTTGCTGGTATTCCTGACCGGACCTTTGGGTGTGGCAGGGGCGGCAATGGCCTTGTTGATACTGCAACGTCCTTTCGGCTTCGTGGCTCAGCTTGGTGTAATTGCCTTGTTCGGTATGATTATCCGTAACTCGGTGATCCTGATTGACCAGATCGAGCATGATATAGGCGAAGGTGTTGCGCCCTGGGATGCGATTGTGGAATCGGCAGTGCGCCGCTTCCGCCCGATCATCCTGACAGCGGCGGCAGCCGTGCTGGCGATGATACCTTTGTCGCGTTCTGTGTTCTGGGGCCCGATGGCGGTCGCTATCATGGGTGGCTTGATTATTGCCACAGCCTTGACCTTATTGTTCTTGCCAGCTTTGTACGCTGCCTGGTTCAGGGTCAAGAAAACCAGTATTTGAGTCCGTTTGTGGTTTTGTCCCTGCCAGTGTGTATGCGCTGGCAGGGATGAAAAATGGGGTAAATCGGGTGATAATGCCTGTCTTAAGTGTTTAGCTTGCCTGTATTGGGCTTGTATTTAAAAAAATAAGGCACATGCTGGTAAAATCCAGTAGAATATCGGGCTGGAGTTGTAATGCCACATACATCAGTTTTGGGCGACGCTTGAATTTCGGGTCGCCCTTTGCTTTTGTAACGGCCGTGCTCAACGTGTGGCGGCATTGCGCCGGTGAACATAAACATACATCCCGCGAGGATGGCGAAATTGGTAGACGCACCAGGTTTAGGTCCTGACGCCAGCAATGGTGTGGGGGTTCGAGTCCCCCTCCTCGCACCACAG
>JAZJXP010000142.1:0-9484 GCA_040390835.1 Pseudomonadota bacterium | reverse complement strand
AATGCTTTCAGTCGAAAGTTGCGCATGCTCACCCGCATCCCAAGTGATGGGCAATTTTTCCAGCGCCTGCCTGGCTTGCCAATAAGATTGTGCCACCACGGCGACACCAGCCACCGCCCCTTCCATGGAAAAATCTATGACCTGCATGACGCCTGGCAAGGATTTGACTGCAGCAGCATCGAAAGACTTGATGCGACCACCTATGGTCGGGCTTTGTTTGATGGCGGCATAGAGCATGCCTTCTGGTCTGGCATCAATACCAAACTGGGCACTGCCATCCCCTTTGGGGGCGGCATCAGTACGCGGTTGTGGCTGGCCTATGATTTTAAAGTCTTGCGGACGTTTCAGTTGTATCTCACCAGGCTTGCTATTGACGGCATCGGCAGCCAGCTCACCATAACTGGCATGTTTGCCGGATGAATGACTGACCATGCCGTCGTTGGTCGTACATTCTGTCGCTGACACATTCCATTTCTTTGCTGCTGCAGCGACCAGCATGGCACGGGCTGTAGCTCCAGCTTCACGCATGGGTTGCCAGGCATCTTTGACACTGGATGAGCCACCTGTCATTTGCAAACCCAGTTCGCGAGCGAATTTCAAGGTCACCCATTGGGCAACGCGCTTCACACTGCCGTGATCGTCCGGGTGAAAAGGCAGGCCATCGGCCAATGCGGCCATGCTCCCGTATATTTTATCGGCAGGCACATACATGGGTTTGACCATGCTCATGGGCACATCGAGCTCTTCGGCCACCAGCATTTGCAAGGCAGTATGTATGCCCTGCCCCATCTCACTCCTGTGCATGGCAACGCTGACAGTGCCATCTTGCGCAATCTTGATCCAGCCATTCATGGCGACTTCGCCATTTGACACGGGCAAGGGCGTACTGGCGTTCAGACGCTGGCGCGGCGGCATGACGCCCCAACCGACCAGCAATGCACCCGTCAACCCCAAACCTCCAAGAATGAAGCGGCGGCGTCCTGATTTTTTTACTTGCGGCATGCAAGGTCTCCAATTATATTTTTTACAGCTCTTATTTTGTAGCTCTTATTTTGTGACTATTATCTGGCTGTTCTTATTTAACTTCTATGTATTACGCTTAGGATAACCCTGCGCCAATATCCGGGTCCAGACTACATCTTTTTGCTCTGTGGTCATGAACACCCACTCCGCCACTTCGGCCACAGTACGGCCACATCCACGGCAGACATCATCAAATGTCGTTGAGCAAACCGCAACACAAGGGGTATCGGGACGTTCCTTACCTTCCATCTTTATTACTGACATAGTTTGTACTCTTGTTTTCAGGGAAATCTTGCCAGAGGACTTTGTGCTCTTATAATAAAACGAGCGTTCTTCTTTTCCCCGGCTAATAATAAATGTTTTTTTGATTACTGCGTTGGTGGCCTTACTCTATTTTGCCCTCTATTTTCCAGAAAAAGAGGGACTTGGTTGACAGGCTACAGGCTTCGGCAGGAAAATTACGTGCTTTCTGTCCTTCCCCCACAAATATAAAGGTACATCATGAAAGTAGCCGTCGTTCTTTCCGGTTGTGGCGTCTTCGATGGCGCTGAAATTCACGAGAGTGTCCTGACCATGCTGGCTCTCGTCAGAGCCGGTGCAGAACCAGAATTCCTGGCACCCGATATTCCGCAAGCCCATGTTATCAATCACCTTACAGGCGAGGTCGCTGAGGGTGAAAGCCGTAATGTCCTGGTAGAGTCTGCCCGCATTGCCCGTGGCAAAATCAAGGACATTGCCCAGGCTAATGTCGACGATTATGCCGCAGTATTTTTCCCCGGTGGTTTTGGTGCCGCCAAAAACCTGTCTGACTTTGCCAGCAAAGGGGCTGACTGCCATATACAGCCGGATGTCTTGCGCTTCGCCAAAGCCATAGCCGACGCGGGCAAACCAGCCTGTTATATCTGCATAGCCCCAGCTATCATGCCGCAAGTATATGGCAGCGGTGTTGCTGTCACTATAGGCACAGATGCAGACACTGCCGCAGCAGTCACTGCCATGGGCGGGCAACATATCAATTGCCCAGTCAAAGAATTTGTCATCGACAAACAAAGAAAAGTTGTCAGCACGCCTGCCTACATGCTGGCAGAAAATATTGCTGATGCAGCGACAGGTATAGAAGCGGCCGTCAAAGCCACGCTGGCATTAATTTAAGACTGCTCTTTCAAAGCACTAATTTTCAAACAAGGTCTTCATGACTCAAGATTTTTTTCAATCCCTGATGTTGCTGATATTGGTCACAGACCCTTTTGGCAACGTCCCCATCTTTGTCAGCGCCCTGTCCCATGTTGCACCTGAACGGCGTTGGCGCGTAGTGGTACGCGAATGCGCGATTGCGTTTGGCCTGCTTTTGCTGTTCATGTTTTTTGGCAAACACTTCCTGACCGCGCTGCAATTGACTGAAGTGTCCTTGCGCATAGGCGGTGGCGTCATCCTGTTCCTGATCGCCTTGCGTATGGTTTTCCCGCAGGAAGGTGGTATTTTTGGTGATGTGGAAGATGGCCATGAACCCTTCATCGTACCACTGGCCATACCAGCCCTGGCAGGCCCGTCTGCGCTGGCGACAGTACTGCTGTTTTCGTCAGACAGCCGTCAGGACATGATGGTGCATCTGGCGGCACTGACTGCTGTTGCCGTAGTCTGGCTGATTGTGCTATTGAGTGCGGAACGCATGCAAAAAGTCTTGGGCATTCGTGCCATGACCGCATTTGAGCGCCTGATGGGTCTGATACTGACTGCCATGTCGGTAGAAATGCTGCTGGCGGGGATCAGGGATTATCTGAAAACCCTGAACTGATCAAGTATCTCTGAACAGGCATTGAGAGCTTGGCCAGCCATATCAGGCGATTTATCAAACGACTTCAGTGATTGAAGGTGAAATAGCCCAGCAGGAACAGCGCCAGGGCAATCAGGAATTGTTTAAGCATCTGACGATTCATAGTTCACCTTTAAATTGCCTTATTTAAATTACCTTATCCGCAGTCATTTGCGCAATGTCGGCATCACTATAACCCAGTGCGCTCAACACTTCCTGATTATGTTGCCCCAGGCGCGGCCCCAGCCATTGCGTCTGACCAGGAGTCTCTGACATCTTGGGTGTAATGGCAGGCAACTTGACTGGTGTGCCATCTTCAAACGCATGCTGCTCAAACATCTGGCGAGCCAGAAATTGCGGATCACTCATCATATCGCGTACTGAGTAGATTTTCCCCACCGGCACATCTGCTGCCTTGAGTATCTGCAAGGCAGCATCTATATCACGGCCTGAACACCAGGCCTGAATTGCTGCATCAATCTCTGCCGTGCGCGGGACGCGGCCATCATTGCGTACCAGGCCTGGGTCTTGTGCCAGATCATCCCGGTCTATGGCTTTCATGAGCCTGTGAAAAATCGCATCACCATTACCAGCGATGACAATATTCTCGCCCTCAGCCGTAGTATACGTATTCGATGGCACAATACCGGGCAAGGCACCGCCAGTACGCTCACGCACGACACCGGCATGATCAAATTCTGGCACCAAGGATTCCATCAGATTGAATACCGACTCATATAGTGCAACATCCACCATTTGTCCCTGGCCAGCGACACACGCTTCACCCTGCTTACCATTCCATCGCCCACCAGTGACATCGCGATGGCGCAATGCCATCATTGCACCAATAACGCCATGCAGGGCAGCAACAGAATCACCTATCGAGATGCCTACGCGCACAGGTGGCCTGTCAGCGTGACCAGAGACATAACGCAAACCTCCCATGGATTCGCCTATGGCGCCAAAGCCCGGCAAGTCTTTCAAAGGCCCGGTCTGGCCATAGCCGGACAGGCGCACCATGATGGTAGCTGGGTTAATCGCCTTTAAATCATCAAACCCCAGTTCCCATTTTTCCAGCACACCAGGGCGATAATTTTCTATGATGATGTCGGCATCGAGGGCCAGGCGTCTGGCAATTTCACGCGCCTGTTCCTGCTTCATATTCAGGGTGATGCTTTTCTTATTGCGTGCCTGCACACTCCACCATAGCGAGGTGCCGTCCTTCAACACGCGCCACTGACGCAGCGGGTCACCGCCATCGGGTGACTCTACCTTGACTACTTCAGCGCCAAATTCAGCCAACATGCGCGAACAAAATGGCCCCGCAATCAGCGTACCTAATTCCAGGACCTTGATGCCCGCCAAAGGGCCATGTGCTTTAGCTTGTGACTGCATAAGAGTAAAAATACATCCAGAAAAGGGTTACAGGATCAGCTCAGACAAAAGTGAGCTTCTTGATTTCCCATGCGATATTGGCGCGTGCCTGTGCATCAAATTGCGCAGCCATGATGGGATGAAAATATAACTGTTCGCGGTCGGCAAAACGCTTCAGCACTTTTAAGCGCCCCGCCCTGTAGGCTGGCGCTTCCAGCCAGCGGAATTCGTTGCGTATGGCGCGGCTATATTGCTGATAGACGTCCTTGGGTGCACCCAGGATAGTCAGGGCAATATCCAGGAACAAGGGAATGTCAGCAGCGCGATTTTTAAAATCAGCCACTTCATGCCTGGCAGTAGCAAGTATGCATTGCTGCACATGCATGATGATGGTGGGATTAATTTCCATGCGCATCATCAATTCACCTGCCAGCTCTGCACTTTTCAGCTCATTATTGTTGGCATGGGTGTCATACACCATGTCGTGAAACCAGATAGCCAGGGACACGACAGAAAAATTCTGTATATCCGCCCGCCGTTCTTCAGCATGCTTAAGCATGGACTGAATATGCGAGAGATTATGAAAACTGCGTTGAGGTTCAGAGTAATGTTTATCCAGCAAAGTCCAGACTTCCATTGCATGCCTGGCACTCCCAGCCAATCCCCTTATCAGGTCTGACCATTGCAAGTGCAATTTGCTTTTTTGTTCGGCTGGGATCAGAAACATGGTGGCTTATATTATTATCTCAGTTACTGTATTAAGTAGTCCGTCTATCCAGCATGGCGCGGGCAATCGTGCCAGCATCCACATATTCGAGTTCACCACCGACCGGCACACCACGGGCGAGGCGGCTGACCCGCAAGCCGCGCGCTTTCAGCGTCTCACTGATGTAATGTGCGGTTGCCTCGCCTTCATTGGTGAAATTGGTGGCCAGCACTACCTCCTGTACTTTACCGTCAGTAGCTCTGGCGACGAGTTTTTCCAGATGGATGTCTTTCGGGCCTATGCCATCAAGTGGCGATAGCCGCCCCATGAGGACAAAGTACAGGCCCTTGTAAGTCATGGTCTGCTCTATCATCATCTGGTCTGAGGGTGTCTCTACCACGCATAGCAAACTGGTATCGCGCACTGCATCCAGACAGGTCTCGCAGACTTCGCTTTCGCTGAAGGTATTGCAGGACGCGCAATGCTGTATGCGCTCAACAGCATGGGTCAAAGCCATGCCAAGGATGGACGCACCCTCCCTGTCATGTTGCAGCAAGTGATAAGCCATGCGCTGGGCAGACTTTGGCCCGACACCGGGCAAGCGGCGCAGAGCCTCAGACAAGGCTTCCAGACTACCGAGTTTTTTCACACTCAGAATGGCATCTTGAAGCCGGGTGGCAAAGGCATGCCAGCTGTCAGTGCCGACATTTTCTCTTGTGAAGTGGCTTCTGCCTTGCGTACTGCATCATTGAATGCGGCAGCGACCAGGTCTTCCAGCATGTCTTTGTCGTCAGCCAGCAAAGATGGATCAATAGTAACGCGCTTGACATCGTTTTTGCAGGTCATGACAACCTTGACCAGACCGGCACCAGCCTGGCCTTCTACTTCTACCAGGCCCAATTGATCCTGGGCTTTTTTCATATTGTCTTGCATTGCCTGGGCTTGTTTCATCAGACCGGCTAATTGATTCTTCATCATAAAAATTTCTCCGAAAATAAAAATGGAATATTGATTAAAAGATGGTCACACGTATTTGCATATATCTTACACGCCGCTGGCATCAGACCGGCCGTATGCTACCCGTGACGATAGTGGCACCAAATTCGCGCATTAAAGTCTGCACGAAACTGTCGCCTTGTATGGATTTTTCTGCCTGTTGCTGGCGCACCCCGCGTTCAGCCACAGCTTGCGCGTTGGCAGTATGCTCAACCGCGCCTATCTCGGTTTCTACCCGTATGGTTTTTTCAAAACGTTCGGACAAGGCAGCACTGAGTTTCTCCACACTGCCAGAAGACAAGAGTGTAGACAAAGGCAGGCGCAGGCGGAATACATGGGCATTACCATCTTGCTTGCAACTGACCAATTCACTTTGCTGCGTCATTTGCTGGGCTACGCCGCGTACTGGCAAGCTGGCAGCCAGCGCAGGCCAGTGACCATCCCAGTTCAACTCAGGAACTGGCGCACTTGCGATCAGGCGATCGGCATTCAGGGTGATGGATTCTCTGGGCTTGACCACTTCTGCAGCAACAGCTTGCGGTTCCTGGTCAGCAGATGCAGCAGCGTCAGCAAGCACGGCCACTTCAACTGGTGCAACTTGCTCCTGATGTGCGGCAGGAGTCAACACTCTCGGTGGCATTGCCGGTTTTGCAGGCTCTGCATCGAAGAACATTTCTTCATCCCAGGGCGGCGGCATATCATCCATGCCCATGGATTGCATATCTTGCTCGGCAATCAAAGGCGCAGGTGCAGACGCTGGCTGTGCAGGCTTGACTACAGGCTGAGTTGATGGTGGTGATACTTTGACCGACGGTGTTGCAACAGGAGTAACGGGCCTGACCGGAGCTACAGGCGAGACTGGAGCAACTGGGGCCACAGGTGCAATTGCAGCTCTGGCTACTGGCGCAACGTCGGCAGCAGCGGGCTTTCCTGCTGGTGTGCCATTCTTGGTATTTGCGCGTGCAGCAGCCAGGGCTGCCAGTACCGGGCTGACACGTGTGCCAGCAGCAGGTGCACTTGCGGGTGTGTCGGCATTATGCTGTACAACCGGTTTTGACACTTCTGCCGGACCACGTGCAGGCATCGCTGCCGGCACTACATTTGCGACAGGTGCAGCGCTAGCACTATTGCTACTGGAAGCTGCAGGGCTAGAAATAGGGCTAGAAACAGGGCCAGAACGCACAGGACTTTGTGCAGGCGGTGCATTGTTCACAGGATTAACTGGCAATGCAGGTCGGCCACCAGCCGGTGGTGTACTGGCAGGCGGCTGCGCCCACTGCTCACCGCTGACAGGTTTGAACGCCAGCATACGCAACAGCGTCATGCTAAAACCTGCATATTCATCAGGTGCCAGCGCCAGCTCATTGCGGCCATGCACGGCAATTTGATAAAACAGCTGTACTTCTTCTTTGGCAAAACTCTGCGCCAGGCGCAAGACCTGCTCGCGCTCAGGAATATCTTCTGCCACTGCCGCAGGCACCATTTGCGCCACGGCGATCTGGTGCAGCAAACTACCCAGGTCTTGCAGGGCAGCTTTGTAAGACAGGCTGCGCGCTGCCATTTCATCGGCAACGTCAAGCAAGGCTTTGCCATCCTGGGTCAGCAAGGCATCCAGCAGGCGTATCAGATAAGATTGGTCCAGCGCGCCCAGCATGCCTTGTACAGCATCAAGGCTGACTTTACCAGCGGCATAGGCAATTGCCTGGTCAGTCAAGGACAAGGCGTCACGCATGGAACCATGTGCACCCTGGGCCAACAAACGCAAGGCTGGCAACTCAAAATCGATTTGCTCTTGCCCCAGAATGTTTTCCAGATGGCCAACGATATGGCCAGGCGGCATTTGCTTGAGATTGAATTGAAGGCAGCGTGACAAGACCGTGACCGGGATTTTTTGCGGATCTGTCGTTGCCAGAATGAATTTGACGTGTTCAGGCGGCTCTTCCAGCGTTTTCAACATGGCGTTGAAAGCGTGGTTGGTCAGCATGTGCACCTCGTCTATCATATAGACTTTAAAGCGTGCATTGGACGGGGCATAAATCGCCTGCTCCAGCAGTGAGGCCATTTCATCGACGCCGCGGTTCGAGGCGGCATCCATTTCTATATAGTCAACAAAGCGCCCGGCATCAATTGCCGTACAGGCTTCGCAAACCCCACAAGGATGGGCAGTAATGCCCGTCTCGCAGTTAAAAGATTTGGCCAGTATGCGTGACAGCGTCGTCTTGCCGACACCGCGGGTACCGGTAAACAAATAGGCGTGATGCAGCCGCTGCTGCTCTAGCGCATGCGATAAGGCACGGACCACGTGCTCTTGCCCCACCAGAGTTTCAAAACTCTTGGGGCGATATTTTCGGGCGAGGACTTGATAGGACATCCTGCGATTTTACCTTATTCGGGCGCTGTGATCAGTGATTTGCAGATATCCCAACACCAAGTTTTTCATTTGAGCAAGAAATTCAGGCTCCTGCAGGCTTTGCGGGGACAACATCAGGGTCTGGTACAAGACACCGTAGACAGCCGCATGGACTATCGCCGGACTGGTATTTGGGTAAGCTGCACGGTCTGAGCTTGCAGCAAAGGCCGACTCCCAGATATCAACAACCTGCCCATAGAGGGCGCTGTAGGCTTCCATATTGGAAATCTGCCGTTCCAGGAAAATCAGGGCCGACCACTCTTCAGTCTTGTCGGCATGCAAAAGAATGATGCGCTCCAGCAGATCCGTGACGATGTCTTGCAAGGGTTGACCATGTTGCAACTCTACCCAGATGCGCATTTGCGCCCCGATATTCTTCATGCGCTCATGGATGCAATGGGCCGCTATCGATTTCTTACCGGGGAAGTATTCATACAAGGTGCCCAGCCCCACGCCAGCGACCAGGGCAATATCGCGCATGGTCAGATCGGCATAGTTTTTTTCGACCAAAAGCCGAACAAAGGCATCCAAGATTGCCAATTGTGTCATTTTCGAGCGTTGCTGCACTGGCTTGCGGCGTAATTTCAAAGGGCTGGCAGACTCGCTCATGGTCTTTCTTGTCGCTTAAGGTCGGAGATTAAATTGCTCGCTGAAAAGCGAACATGTTGCTTACTTCATCAGACTACACTATTCACCTGGCTCACTTATTTAGCTTACCCCATATCAATGAGGCCCATATGCAGTGGCAAACCCATGAAATAAGCAATCAGGTCACAGACCTGCAAGATTACAATATTTTCACTAGTGATACCGTTCTAATGACAAGCCTGGCGCAATATCAGGCAGACTGGTATCAAGCGGCATTGACTGAGTCTGGACGAGAGTTAGGTAGTAGCGAAGTACTGGAAGCTGCTGCACTGGCCAATACGCACTTGCCAGAATTGCATACCCATGACAGACAGGGTAAGCGCATAGACAAGGTGGATTTCCATCCCAGCTGGCATCAATTATTGGGGATATTGCGCAAGCAAGGCCTGCATGCCAGCCCCTGGAGTCAGCCTCAAATGGGTGCACATGTTGCCCGTGCTGCTGGCTATTTCATGCAATCACAGGTGGAGTCTGGTTCCTTATGCCCCAGTACTATGACTTTTGCCTCCATCCC
>JAZJXP010000141.1:0-1441 GCA_040390835.1 Pseudomonadota bacterium | reverse complement strand
AAAGAAAATCACCATGATGCTGATTTCTACGCAGGCAAACTACAGGCTTGCAAATACTTCTTCCATTGGGAATTGCCACGCGTTCATCCACAACTGGATTTGCTGTCGAATATCGATATGACGACTTTCGAGATGCAGGATGCCTGGTTCTGAACCGCAGTCTTGAAATAATCAAACCTACACACAATAAACGAGAGCCTTCCTGTCTGCGTGCGGACAGGTGGTAGCCGTACATACTGGAGACAAAAAATGAGCAAAGCAATTCGTACAGTACAACAATTATTTGACCTGCACGGCAAGACAGCCCTGATTACTGGTGGCTCACGTGGACTGGGCTTGCAAATGGCAGAAGCGCTGGGTGAGCAGGGTGCCAAAGTGGTGCTGTCTTCACGCAAGCAATCTGACCTGGATGAAGCCGTCGCGCACCTGAAAAGCCGTGGTATAGATGCCAGCGCAATTGCTGCTGATTTGTCCAAAGAATCAGCGGTACAACCGCTGGTGGATGAAGCACTGGCTCGTCTTGGGCATATTGACATCCTCATCAATAATGCAGGCGCTACCTGGGGTGCGCCGGCAGAAGATTATCCAGTCGATGCCTGGGACAAGGTCATGAACCTGAATATCCGCAGCATCTTTTTGATCTCGCAGGCAGTCGGCAAGCGCTCGATGATACCGCGCAAGTATGGACGCATCATCAATATCGCTTCTATTGCTGGCCTTGCTGGCAATGCACCGGGCACCATGCAGACCATCGCCTATAACACCTCCAAGGCTGCCGTCATCAACTTCACACGCACGCTGGCGGGTGAATGGGGTGTGCATGGCATTACAGTGAATGCAATTGCACCAGGATTTTTCCCCTCCAAGATGACAAAGGGCATACTGGAAAACCTGGGCGAAGAAAAACTCGCTAAAGAAGCACCTTTGCAACGCATAGGTGATGATGAGGATTTGAAAGGCGTGGCCATGCTGTTTGCCAGTGATGCGGGTAAACATATCACTGGTCAGACCCTGGCAGTGGATGGTGGGGTTTCTGCTGTATGACAGAGGCCAAGTCTCCTGCGGCGCTTCCCATTGCGCAACCAACACCGGTATTGAATCCTTTTTTGCATGACCTGGGTGTCGAATTCCTGGAAATGGAAAATGGTCAGGCACGTCTGGCGCTTGATCTGAGTGAACGCCACATGAACAGCTGGCAAATCGCCCATGGCGGCGTGATTATGACCATGCTCGATGTGGTCATGGCGATGGCTGGCCGGTCAATGAGTAGTGACCTCAAGGGTGTCGTCACGGTAGAAATGAAAACTACCTTCCTGCAACCTGGCGGTGTGCCGGGTGGCCGCATGGAGGCGCGTGGCAAGGCATTCCATCAATCCACCACCATGTGCTTTTGCGAAGGTGAAGTCTGGAATGGCGACAAGCTCATTGCCAACGAAGTCAA
>JAZJXP010000140.1:0-1496 GCA_040390835.1 Pseudomonadota bacterium | reverse complement strand
CTTTTGGTATCGGCGCAGGTTCTTTGTTGTGCGAAAAACTTTCTGGTCATAAAGTGGAGATTGGTCTGGTGCCATTTGGTGCCATAGGCTTGTCTATATTTGGTTTTGATCTATATCTCGCCAGCATCAGCTATACCAATATCGCTACCGTGGGTGCTATGGAGTTTGTCAAGCAGACGGGCAGTTTGCACATTTTGTTTGATATCACGATGATAGGTGTCTTCGGTGGTTTATACATCGTGCCCTTGTTTGCCTTGATACAGACACGTTGCGACCCAAAACATCTGTCACGCACGATAGCGGGCATGAATATCCTGAACGCCTTATTCATGGTGGTTGCCTCACTGTCTGCAGTGGCCATGCTGGAAAAAGGTTTCACGATACCGCAAATATTCATGGCAACCGCTATCCTGAATGCTATCGTGGCGATTTATATATTCAGTCTGGTGCCAGAGTTCCTGATGCGTTTTATTGCCTGGCTGTTGATACACACCATCTACAAGGTCAAGACCATCAACACTGACCGCATACCAGATGAAGGTGCGGGCATCCTGGTCTGCAATCATGTCAGCTACATGGACGCCATCGTCATCATGGCATCAAGCCCAAGGCCAGTGCGCTTTGTCATGGATCACCGGATATTTAAAATACCTTTCCTGTCCTGGGTATTCCGTACCGCAAAAACCATTCCTATTGCGCCAGCTAAAGAAGACCCATGGTTGATGGAAAAATCATTTATCGACGTTGCCCAGGCTTTGCATGAAGGTGATCTGGTCTGCATTTTCCCGGAGGGTAAATTGACTGCGACAGGTGAGTTGAATGAATTCAAAGGTGGCATCATGAAGATACTGGAGCGTAGCCCTGTTCCGGTCTATCCATTGGCATTGCGTGGTTTGTGGGGTAGTGTCCTGTCGCGTGACAAGAGTAATACTTTTGAACGCGCATTCCGTCGCGGGCCATTTTCCAAGCTGGAACTGGTGGTGGGTGATGTCATGCAGCCGCAGGATGTTACTCCTCAGATTCTGCAGGAAAAAGTCAGCGAGTTGCGTGGAGAATGGAAATAACATCAGGTTCCAAGCTTAATCTTTAAGCTTAGTTAAGTGGAGTTTAGCCAAGTTTAATTAAGCTTATTCAAGATGAAAAAATGGCGCATTCAATATTGAATGCGCCATTTTTATTTACTGCATTTTTTACTACGTGAGTCCGATTACAAAATCTCGCTCGCGTGATCTGCCAGACGAGAACGTTCACCACGTGCCAAGGTAACATGGCCGCTGTGCGCCCAGCCTTTGAATCTGTCTACGACATAAGTCAGGCCGCTGGAACCTTCAGTCAGGTAAGGCGTATCAATCTGGGCGATATTACCCAGGCAGATGATCTTGGTGCCTGGGCCTGCGCGAGTTACCAAAGTCTTGACCTGTTTTGGTGTCAGATTCTGTGCTTCGTCGATGATGAGGAATTTGTTGACGAAGGTACGACCGCGCATGAAGTTCAGG
>JAZJXP010000139.1:3318-21781 GCA_040390835.1 Pseudomonadota bacterium | reverse complement strand
CCTCACGGTGGTGGCGGCCCAGGTGTTGGCCCGGTTGCAGTTGGTGCGCATCTGGCGAAGTTCTTGCCTAACCAGAAATCGACAGGCTATGTACGTGGTGAAGACGGTATCTCTGCCGTCAGCGCCGCGCCATTTGGCTCTGCCAGCATCTTGCCTATCTCATGGATGTATATCGCCATGATGGGTGCAGAAGGCTTGAAGGCAGCGACAGAAACCGCGATCCTGGCAGCTAACTATATCGCCAAACGCCTGGCACCACATTACCCTGTACTGTACAGCGGTCATGATGGCCTGGTTGCGCATGAGTGCATTCTGGATCTGCGTCCATTGACTGATGCTACTGGCATTTCCAATGAAGATGTCGCCAAACGCCTCATCGACTTTGGCTTCCATGCACCGACCATGAGCTTCCCTGTGCCTGGCACCTTGATGATAGAACCGACAGAAAGCGAATCACAAGCTGAACTCGACCGTTTCATCGACGCCATGATCAGTATCCGTGAAGAAATCGCCAAGGTAGCCAGTGGTGAATTCGATGCCAAGGACAATCCGCTGAAACATGCGCCACACACGGCAGAAGTGTTGATCGCCAATGAATGGCCACATGCTTACAGCCGCGAAGTGGCAGCTTACCCGGTCGCTTCCCTGCGCAAGAATAAATACTTTGCACCGGTCGGCCGTGCCGATAATGTCTATGGTGACCGCAATCTGTTCTGCTCTTGCATACCAGTCAGCGATTACGAATAAGTATTGACTGCTTTGCTCAAAATGAAAACGGACATGCTTGCATGTCCGTTTTTTTCTTTGAATCTTGATAAATCAATTCGGCATCAATACAGGAATAGGGGCGTGCGCTGTAATCCCCAGGCGTAACATTTTTGCGAATTGCTCCGCAGCCAGTGGCCGGCTGAAAATATAGCCTTGACCTTCTTCGCAATGCTGGGCTTTCAAGAATGACAGTTGTCCCTGTTTCTCTATGCCTTCTGCAATCACTTTTTGCTTCAGGCTGTTTCCCATGGCGATGACAGCGCTGACGATGATGCCATCGCCTCCCGCTTTGGCGGCACCGATTTCATGCACAAAGGACTGATCAATTTTCAAGACATCAATCGGGAATTGATTCAGGTAACTCAGGCTGGAATAGCCTGTGCCAAAATCATCAATGGCCAGTTGTATCCCCATTTCTTTTAATTGCTGGAGTATGGCGATGCTGCTTTCTGCATTGCGCATCAGGACACTTTCAGTGATTTCCAGTTGCAGGCAAGCAGGAGAAAGCCCGGTTTCCTGCAATATGGTGCGTACGGTTTCGACAAAATCCTGACGACGGAATTCAACGGCTGAAATATTCACGGCGATTTCGGCTATTGTTAGCCCCGCATCCTGCCATTTTTTGGTCTGGATACAGGCTTCACGCAAGACCCAGCGACCCAGTGGAATGATGACGCCACAGTCTTCTGCAATGCCAATAAAACGTATTGGTGGCACCATGCCCCATTGTGGGTGGTCCCAGCGCAACAAGGCTTCTGCGCCAGTGATAACACCGCTTTCCAGGTTGATCTTGGGTTGATAGTGTAATGAGAATTCATTGCGTATCATTGCCAGCCGCAGATTGGCTTCTATGACTTGCCGTTCCACTGCACGCACATTCATTTCTGGCTTGAAGAACTGGTAGTTATTACGACCCTTTTCTTTTGCCTGGTACATGGCAGTGTCGGCATTTTTTATCAGTGTATCTGCATCAACCCCATCTGCCGGATAGGAGCTGATACCTATGCTGGTAGTGACATACAGTTCATGCCCATTGATACTGTGCGGCGTAGCCAGGGACTTTAATAACTTCTCGGCGGTAAATGCCGCATTTTCTGCAGACTTGTCATCCGTAACCAGTATCACGAATTCATCACCACCCTGGCGACTGACAGTGTCTGAACTGCGCACGCAGGCGCATAGACGTTCAGTCACTGATTTCAACAGCAGATCACCCAGGGCGTGCCCCAAAGAATCATTGATGTGTTTGAAATTATCCAGATCCAGGAAGAGAACTGCGAGGTGCGTCTCACGGCGTTTAGCCAGGCCAATTGCCTGTGCAATGCGGTCATTCAATAGTGCACGATTGGGCAAATTGGTCAGGAAATCATGCTGGGCCAGGTGGGACATTTTCACTGCCATGGCCTGGGTCGCCGTAATATCGCGAAACACCATGACAGCGCCAGCCAGATTGCCATAAGAATCGTGTATTGGGGCAGTAGAGTCTTCAATGGATACTTCACTACCGTCCCGCCTCAGTAGTATGGTGCCGGGAGTCAGTGTTGTGGCGGTTTCCTGTTGCAACACCTGCATGACAGGATTGGCTTTCATCTCCCTGTTTTCACTTTGGATGAGTGGCATGACCGTACTGATGGATTGTCCTTGCGCTTCTTCCCGTTTCCACAAGGTGATATGCTCGGCAGCGACATTCAGATAATCGATGTTGCCAGCCATGTCCGTACCAATGACGGCATCACTGATGGAATTGAGTGTGATTTCTGCACGTGCTTTTTCCAGGTAGGCTGCATCTTCAACCGCCTTGCGCTGGATGATATTGCGCAAGGACTGTGGCACCAGGTAACTGGAAAAATGACCTCTTGTCAGGAAACCCTGTGCCCCCAATTCTACGGCTTCTAATGCCAGTGCATGGTCTGTGTCACAGATCGTGAGTATGGGAATTTTGGGGACTATTGAAAATAGATGCTGAAAACTGGCTATACCTTTGCTGTCTGGCAGGAAGCAGTCAAGCAGTATGATATCAATGGGCTTGGTTTTGTCTTGCAGATGTTCGACAGCGCTGGACAGGCTATCTGCAAATACGGTCTCATAATAGCCATCGCGGGCCTTAAGTAAAGCATCCTGAAGCGCCAGGGCATCGGCAATAACAGGTGTAACGACGAGAATTCTCTTGGCCATGAGCTGGCTCCTTGTAAACTTTGCAAAATGAAGGCAGCCAAAGACTGCCGTGACGGAGTCGCCAGCCGGTTTGCTATAAATCCCTTGCCCATGCAAGAACGTCTCTTGTCATGATGCCTGGACAGAAATTACTTGATGAAAACTTATGCGTCTGTACGATGCCGTACAAAGTGTTTGGAAAGCTAATATTTCAATGGCTGTATTTTTTGAGGGCGCAAAAAAAGGCATCGAAAATTCGATACCTTTTTGTCTGGAAAAAGATGTAAAGAGCTACTTTCCTTTGTAGATTCCTGCTTCAAGTATCACATCATTACTGCGGAAAATATAAGTGGTTTTGTTTTCTATCTGTTTGCTGACAGGATTATTGTAGCGATAGTCTACCCAGCCTTTACCCTTGCTCTTGGCCAGGGCAATGATTTCCTTACGATAGTATTTGCCGTCGGCATCAGGCAGGTCCAGCATGTTTTTGCCTATCAGTTTAGGGTTGATAGGGTGGGCAATAACTACGCCATCCAGTCCGCGCACATAAAGGTAAATTGAGCCATTGATGAAATCCGGATTCTTGTTATTGATTTCCTGTACCAAGGCATCCTTACCATTTTTTTGCATATAAGCCAGTCCTTTATCAACCATGGCGATGGCGTCGGCAGGGTTATCGTCAGCCAGTGCGAAGTTGAATTGACCTGCCAGCAGAAATGCCGTCAGCAATTTGAATAGTTTCATTTTCATGGTCTCCCTGAATGTGTTCAATTAAGTGCTCAATCAAGCGTTTCATTTTTATGGGCAGCATTTATGACAACAGTATGCATGAATTAAGACTAGTGGAGATGTATGAAAAAAGCAAAGCTTCCATGTCGGCGAGCAACACCTTGTAAAGTTCATATTGTCATAGGGTAATGATGCTTATTTGGCGATGCGCAGGGGCACAATCTTTAACAATCATTGCGCTGATTAAATAGGAAAAATGTTGCGTTGCGGAAAAAATGTGCAGTAAAATACGCATCTGTTTCCATGTGGCAATATCAAACTTTTCCCAGAACTTACATCCTTACTCCCATGAAAAAATTACTTCTCGCTACCATCCTCGTCGCTTCTTCTTTCGCCAGTTTTGCCAGTGAAGTTGCTCCGACTGTTGATAAGCAAACTTGCGAAAAACCGGTTTATCCAAAATCCGCCTTGATGAATGAAGAAACTGGCACGGTGGTTTTGTCCGTACTGGTTGGTCCTGATGGAGCGGTGGTTGACTCGAAAGTGGAGAAGTCCAGTGGTTCCAAGGCTTTGGACAAGGCAACACAAAAGATTTACTCTTCCTGCAAATTCAAACCAGGTGCTAAAGATGGCAAGCCACAACAAGCCTGGACCAAGCTGGAATATGTCTGGAGCCTTTCCTGATTGGCAATAACCAGTGCTGAAGTGTTTGTTCAGCAAAACATCAAAAAGAGATGCAATAGCATCTCTTTTTTTATGTGTAAGGCAACATGAGTCATCTGGATTTTTATCGTATGTTTGCTAAAGAAATAATAAATATTGTCGATAACCAATTAAGGATCAAGTAGGGATTTATTTCAAGGATGTATGCAAGCCATGTCGACTATTTCTACAAGTTTGAATACAGCAGTAAGCCCTGGAATTAGCCAGGCACAGAATGTGAACAACCAGGCTGCTGCATCATCAGCCTCATCTGCGACTACCAGTTCATATTCAGCTTCATCTACAAGTTCGTATCAAGTCAATTTACGGTCATCACGTGCTGATGCTGCCCAGACGTATAGCCAGTCGGGCACGGATGCAACTGCTGAGGCATCGCAATGGTGGGAAAACAAGAGTGACGATCATTTCAGCTATCTGCTGGAACAAAATGCGATTGCAACGACGACCGCGTCAGGGCGTTTCAATGGCCTTGCTACTGGCCTGATAGAACGTCTGCATACCACTGGTGCAGACGTCAAACAGGCCTACATTTCGACATCTCTTGATGCTGGTGCCGACAGCAAAGCCGTGGCCGAAGCGGGCCAGGTCAGTTTGTATGACTTGCGTGACCGCCCCGACCAAAGCTTGGGGCTGAGCGTGAAGCTGGCTTCAGGACGCAGTGTTAGCTTGTCCATCAAAAGCAATGCCAATGGCCTGAGTGTAGAAGCCAGTAGTGATGCTGAATTGAGCGAAGCGGATAGCAAGGCACTCGATAAACTGGCAGCAGGCCTGGAAGCGGCGGCGCAAAGTTATTTTACAGATAACAAGATCAATCTGGGTGCTTTGTCAGGCTTTGACACCTCTGTCGTCAGTTCGCTGGCGTTGAATATCAAGGCAGGTGATCGTCAACTCGATTTCAAGATTAATGATTCACATCACCAGCTCAAGCTGACATCGGCTAGTGGAGTTATTGATATTGATGTCAAGCATGACAACGCAGGTCTCAGAGGCAATGCGACGCAAAGAAATAACGCTATCCAGCAATTCCTGGGACAAATCGACAGTGCTGCCAAGCGCGGCAATGCAGATGAAGGCCTTGTATCGCAATACAAGGAAGCATTTTCTGTCATGCAGAAAATCAATGCATCGGATGATGACAATAGTGTGGGAGGCCTGGTGCCAGCAAAGACACCAGCCTTTTGGGACACCAGTGCCAGTTCATTGTTAACTGGCTTGGCAGACTTTGATGCGCAGATTAAAGGTGCAAGCACCTCACCAAATCCGGCGCGCTTGCAGGAAAGTGATTATTTCAACTTCCAGACCAGTCAGAAGACCACACAGGAAGGGAATTTGACGAGTGGCAAGATCAGCCAGAACCTGGAATCCAGCCTCAGTGCAGCCTTTCATCTGGAATTAAAGTCAGGCAAAAAACCGGTGCTCGATGAGAGCAAGAGTTCGCAAAATTATCGCTACGTCAAGGTCGATGATCATGAGAGCAGCAAACTGGATCTTGGATTTGAAAAAAATCAGTTGAATAGTGCGCGCCTGGAAAAGAGCCATGACCGCAATCTAAGCATTTCCCGTTATGAGTTGGGTAAGCTGGTAGATACAAAAAATCAACCAGACAAACAGATCACCGTCATCGATCTGTCGGTCAGTTCAGGCCGCGACAATACGGCAAGTGAGCAGGCCTTGCAGCGCCAGCGCATCATTGCCACATTGAGCGGGGAGATTTTTCTCTAACTCTTCCCTAATTCTTTCTTTAAAAATTACGATCTAACGCAAGCGGTGTGGCTGATTAGCCTGACCAGTTTGCGCTGGACGACTATTCGCCCGGCTCACCTGAGGTGCAGTGCTCACTTGCTGCTGCACCTTGAAAATATTCACCACCTGTGCCAGCGCTGCAGCCTGCTCATTCATTGCCTGGGCCGCAGCAGATGCCTGTTCTACCAGAGCGGCATTTTGCTGCGTCATATTGTCCATATCAACGATGGCATGATTGACCTGTTCTATGCCTGAACTTTGTTCCTGGCTGGCTGAGGCAATCTCGGCGACGATGTCGGTCACGCGCCTGACGCTGGCCACCACTTCATCCATGGTGGAACCGGCGATGGCAACCAGCTTGCCGCCTTCTTCCACTTTTTCTGCCGAGCTGTCTATCAGGGTCTTGATTTCTTTGGCAGCCGAAGCCGAGCGTTGTGCCAGGTTGCGCACCTCACTGGCAACCACCGCAAAACCACGGCCCTGTTCACCCGCACGCGCAGCTTCCACAGCAGCATTCAAGGCCAGGATATTGGTCTGGAAAGCGATGCCGTCGATAACGCTGATGATATCGACGATTTTTTTCGATGACTCATTGATGGAACCCATGGTGGCCACCACTTTACCCACCACGCTGCCGCCCTGGGTCGCCACTTCAGATGCTGAAATGGCGAGTTGATTGGCCTGTCTCGCATTATCTGCATTTTGTTTGACGGTGGAAGTCAGTTCTTCCATGGTGGATGAAGTTTCTTCCAGTGCACCTGCCTGTTGCTCAGTGCGGTTAGACAGATCCAGATTGCCAGAGGCGATTTCGCCAGAGGCGGTGGCGATGGATTCAGAGCCGGTACGCACTTCACCGACAACAGCCGCGAGTTTGTCGCGCATGGTCTTGATGGCAAATAACAGACTGGCCTGGTCATTGTCCCTGATCTGTATATCGGTAGTCAGATCACCCTCTGCAATATGGCCCACTACTTCAGCCGCATAAGCAGGCTCACCACCCAACTGCCCGAGGATGGAACGTGTCATATGCCAGGCCAGGGCGCCCACCATGGCCATCATGATGCAGCCCACACCCAGCATGATGCCTGCCTGCTGCCAAAAGGCTTCATTGATATCATCCAGATAGGTGCCGGTGCCTACCAGCCAGTCCCATGGGGCGAATCGCATGACGGCATAGATTTTTTCTACCTGGCCTTGTACTCCAGGCCTGGTACCCATGGCCTGCACAACACCTATTTTGTTTTTTTCCAGCGAGGCACGATAACGGTCGCCAGATTCTTTCATGTCCTTTTGCGGAACACCGATGCGATCAGCTTTTGGGTGCACGCGCAGCAAATCATCAGAATAACCACGCACAAAGAAATACATTTCATCTTTATGAAAACTGGAAATCGCCAGCTTGGCCTGTTTTTGCGCATCATCACGTGAGAGCTTGCCTGCCTGCTCCAGTGCATAGGCTTTCTCTATGGCGGCATGTGCCATCTCCACCATATTGGAAATCTGCTCAGTACGCTCCTTGGTCATGGTCTGGCGCAGCGAGTACAGGGAAATGGCAGAAATGACTGAAATGCCGAACAGGGTGATGGCGCACAGCAAGATGATGCGGGTGCTGAGTTTCATGGTGTGGTCTCACTGGTTTGCTGCAGTTTGCTGCAATGCGGGCGGAAGCGTGAGAGAAAAACGGGTATCACCTCAGGCTAATCCACCCGCATTTGAGGCAGGTCTGCATAGTTTTAATAATTGGCGATCACGCAACGCAGCCTGCAAGGTGCAGGGGGCGAGCGTTATCTTGATTGTAAGTGAAGCTCAGATGCCTGAGAGGAAGAATTTGCAAACAAACGACAAATTAAGGCGTGGATGTCGTGCTGGGGGAAGGGGCAGATCGCAGGATGGCGTTAAGGCTATCCTGCTTGATGGGGCTTTGAGCGTCGACGGCTTTATTTATACAATGGCAGGTTCATGCTCACAGGCCGTACATCCAGACGCAGATTATGTACGGTATAGCTTTCCGCACCAGATGCGTTGGAATAGTAACCCTGGCTTTCGGCCACTTTGCTGAAGCTGAATTCGAAGCCCAGTGCAGGCTGTGCATCCATACCAAATGCCAGGCCTATGGCACGTTCCTGTTTGCCGTCGATCAAATGGAACATCAGGTCGGTGACTACCGTATTAGCCAGGATATCGGGATAAAAACGCTGGTCGGTATTGGATGCCTGGGCAGGATTGAGCTTGTGATGCAGCTTATCAGCCGATGGAGTCAACGTCTTGCTGCGCAAATTGAAGCGGTCACCCCGATCCAGGTAGCTGATGCGGGCATTGCTGATATTAAAATTCTTTTGTGTGCCATCTGTCGTCGCTTGGCTCAGGTCAAACAGGATGGCACCTTTATAGCCGATGATTTCGACTTCACCCTGATTGCTTATCACCACCGCAGTATTTTCATCGACACCCAGGCCCAGCTTGTAATTCTTTTTCAGCATGACAGGCAACATGCGGGCAAAGCGGCCACGGATGATCAGGTGCTGATCTATGAATACATCAGGGCCGATGAAACCCAGGCCAGCCGCAATTTCCTTACCATCGGTCACACCGAGTTTGAGAGTAGGCAGCACAGGCTTGGCATCATAGAACATGGTGGTGCTCATGATGGCAGCACCTGCACTGCTGCCAGCGATGACGCCGCCACGCTGATATAGCGCCCAGATCGCTTCCAGCATCGCAGTCTTGCTGCCATCTGGCTTGACCAGTGCCTGCACAATGCGGCCCTGATCACCACCAGTGAAAAACACGCCGCTGGCATCTTTCAGCTTATCCAGCCATGCGGCATCGTTGACGATTTCTTGCGGCTTGAATTGCGCATGCCTGACCGACAGGGGAATCAAAAAAGCCTGGGCACCGTTCTGGTTCAGAGCCTCAACTGCAAATGCGCCAGATTTTTCCGGATTACCTGCGGCGGCCGGAATGACAGCAATCCTTGCGCCTTTGCCTCCTGCCTGCAACACGATGCGTTGCCATACCGGGGCATTATCCATACGTAAGGCGCCACCTATGGCGACGAGTGAGCCCTGGGCTTGTATAGCATCTTCAGCGTGAGCATTCATAGGTAATTGCCAGATTAAGAGAGCCAGGCAACTCAATAAATTACTGAGTTGCGAGAAATTTTTTTTTAGAGAGGTATTCATTATTTTCATCCGGATTTTTACACATTGTAAGTCCATGTCAAAACATGGCAGGATAGCTTGCCATCTCTCATTCATCGACTGCAAGCAACTGTTCCAGTTGTTCGGAATAATCGTTGAAAAAACCACGGGCCACCGGAAATTGTTTAGTGTTTTCAATGCAATGTTTTCAATGCATCAGCCAGCGCCGCATTGCAAAGCTCAATGCATCCACCATGGCGACCAGTATCAGCATGGCGATGATGACCGTGGCTGCCGTCTGCATCTGGAATAGTGACAGATGATACTTCAACATCTGTCCCAGTCCACCAGCACCGACTACACCCAATATGGCGGCGGCGCGGATATTGTTTTCCCAGCGGTACAGAGTGTAGGACAGCATTTGCGGCAGACTTTGTGGCAGCGTGGCATACAGGAAGGCATTGATGGCAGAAGCGCCGTTCAGGCGTAATGTGGATTCAGCCTGCGGTGTAGCGTTTTCCAGCACTTCCGCAAACAGGCGGCCAAGTACGCCGGTGGTATGGGCCGCCAGCGCAATGGTGCCGGCAAATGACCCCAGGCCGGCGGCGATCAGCATGATGGATGCCCACACCAGTTCGGGTATGGCACGCGCTACATTTAAAAATAACCGTGTGCTGCTTTTTGCTGCCTTGCCAAATCGGCCGCTGGCTGGCAGGGCCAGCAGCAGGCCCAGAATGGCGGCAATCAGGGTGCCCAGTGCCGACATGGCCAGGGTTTCAAAAGAAGCGAAGGCAGTTTTGTTGAGCAGAGCAGGGCTGATGTCAGGTGGTGCAAAGCCTTGCAGGAATTCCCAGGTTTTGCCTGCGGCATCGTCGCTGAACAGGGCGCGCCATTCCATGTTCAAGCTGACAAAGCTGGCAATGACAAGCAGCATGATGCCCACACTTAATGCCAGCTTGAGTGGGGTCAATAGCGAGGGTGCAGCAGGCATGTCGTGGTTATTATGCGTGTCGCGCGTACTCATGCCAGCGCCTTGCGGAATAATTTGCTGGACAGATCAGCGATGCCCACCAGCAGCACGAAGACAATGAGCATGGTCGACACTTCAGCACCGGATAACATTTTCATCGATTCATCCATACGTTGCCCCAGGCCGCCAGCGCCGACAAAGCCCATGACGACGGAGCCGCGTATCGCGCATTCCCAGCGATAGATGGTGTAGGAAATCAATTCTGGCGCCGCATTGGGTAATGCTCCGTACAGAAATGCCGTCAGGCGGCTGCTGCCATTCCTGAGCAGGCTATCGGTGGCGTGAGCATCATTGGCTTCCAGTATTTCAGCATAGACCTTACCCAGCATGCCAGCATAAGTGAGGGCGATGGCAAATACCCCAGCGGTTGGTCCCAGTCCGACCAGGCGCACGAACAGCAAGGCCCAGACCAGCTCCGGCACACTGCGCAGCAAGACCAACTTCCAGCGCACGATCTGGCGTATCAGCCTGGCCATGCCATGCATGCGTCCACTGCCTATACGTGAAATCGATAAATGTTCATTGACGATCAGGGTCATGGGTATTGCACCCAGCAGTGCCAGTGTCAGGCCCGCCGTGGCAATGGCAATGGTTTGCCAGGTTGCTTCCAGTACGATCAATAGAAATTCAGTTGAATGCGCAGGCGGAAAAAAACCGGTCAGGAAACGCCAGGTCGCGCCCAGGCTTTGTGCGTCTATCAGTTGCCAGGGTTTGAATTCAGTGATCAGCAGCATGGGCCAGAGCAGCACCAGCATGCACAAGGTGATAGTCACCCGCATGCGCCATGCGGGATCATGCTGTATTCCGTGCTGTATATCTGGATGGCTTGTCTGCTGTGTCATCGCGCTTAAAAACAGCGGGGTGCATCTGAAAAATCAGGCTGATCCAGCGCAGTCATATTCAAAGACTGCTGTTCAGTGCTACCTGAATTCCGGTACAGGTCCGCGATCATCTGATCATCCACCTTATTACTGTCGAACAGGACTTTACCAGCACGCAAACCTACGATGCGCGGGAAGTGCTGGCGAGCCAGTTCCACCTGATGCAGACTGCAGATCAGCGTTGCGTTACGTTGCTTTGCTTCCTGCTGCAAGGTGTTCAGGGTTTGCAGGGCCAGCGTGGGGTCCAGCGCAGAAAGCGGCTCATCCACCAGCAAGAGACTGGCGTCGGACAATAACAGGCGTGCCAGTCCGCAACGTTGACGCTCACCGCCAGACAATTTATCTACTCTTGCATACAGCTTGTGTTGCAGATCAAAACGCTGCAAGGCTTGCCAGGCAGCCAGCGGATCTGTGGGCTTGATCAGATTGCGCAAGGCCTGAGCCAGTGTCCAGTGTGGCAGCCGACCAGCCAGCACCGCTGTGACGACGCGCTGACGTGCTGGCAGCGGCGGTGTTTGTGGTGCCAGGAACAGGTGGCGGCGCAAGGCATGACGAGCTATATTTGACAGCGCCCAGACATCCTGGTGCATGAACTGGAATTGACCACTGGCAGGCTGATGGGCGGCAGCCAGGGTATGCAGCAGCGTCGTTTTGCCAGCACCAGACGGGCCTATGATGGCAATCTGCTCGCCCCGGGCTACCGTCAGGTTGAGGTTTTCAAGTATGTATTGCTGTTGTGCTTGCCCTGCCACCGATGCAGTGTGTACTGCACCGGGAAAAGCCACACTCAATTGCTGCAAACGCAGCTGTACTGTAGCCATTACTGCCGATGTTGCTGCCAACATTACTTCAGCAGGCCAGCATTATGGGCAGCTGCTTCTATTGCCTTGTAGTTGTCGGCCTTGGTAGGAATGAAGCGGGTTGCACGTTGCAGCTCCAGGATTTCCTTGTCTTGTGGATTGGCAGGATCAAGGTTCAGGAAGGCATCAGTGATCTTCTTGCGCAAATCGGCAGGCATGTCGGCGCGCACTGACCAGTTATAGTCAAAATAGCCTGGCGTGGTGTAAAACACGTGGACCAGTTTGGTATCGACCTTGCCTTGCGCCAGCAGTTTTTCCCAGACTGAAATATTCAGGGCACCGGCATCTACCTTGCCGCCAGATACGGCAGCCACAGTCGCATCATGCGCGCCAGAAAAGGCGATGCGCTTCATGTCCGTATCAGGATTGATCTTGGCTGCCAGCAAATAAGAGCGTGGCATCAGATGGCCAGAAGTGGACGATTCAGAACCAAAGGTAAAGGTCTTGCCTTTCAGATCTTCGAGTTTGGTAATGTTTTTATCGGTCGTGATGAAAACTGATTTGAATTTTTCATCTTCTTCGCGCTGCACCAGCGGTATCACCTGGTCTTTGCTGCGGACCTTGGCCTGCACGAAAGTAAAGCCGCCAAACCAGACCATGTCGAGTTTTTTATTGATCAGGCCTTCGACCGAAGCTGCATAGTCAGTGACGGGGATGAACTCCACTTTCATGCCCAGCTTTTTCTCCAGCATGGCACCCAGGGGTTTGAATTTACGCTGCAATTCTGTTGGTGCCTCGTCAGGAATAGCAGATACGCGCAAGATCTGCTGCGCCTGTGCCATGCCTGCGAACGCCAACAAGCCTAAGGCCAAGATCATGCTGCGACGGGACGTGGAAAAGCATGAAACAAAATTAGTCATAGTAGTTCCTGAAAGAGTGGGGCAATCTATGGCAGGGCTGCATCAGCAGTCCTGTATTTAATAACAGATTAAGGGCAAATATTAATGACTGATAGATTTATGTAAAGCACCAGCAGGTGCTGCAGTTTGAGCGCTGAACTGCTGCAAGGGCAAATAATGACTTTGGTTGCGGCCAGCCTTCTTGGCTTCGTACAGCGCAGCGTCGGCACACTTGAGCAAGAAATTGGCGTCAACATCAGGATGTTTGTGGTAGTTGCTAAAGCCTATGCTGACACTGATCTGCTGGCTGATGTGCGATTTAAAATGCGGTATATTCAAGTCCCAGACTGCAATCCGCAGTTTTTCTGCAAACAGCATGGCAGAGTCAGGTGCCATGTTGGGTAACATGAGGATGAATTCTTCACCACCAAAACGCGCCAGTACATCAGTTGCCCTGAGCAATTGCTTGCGCAAGGCTGCGGCGACCTGAATCAAGGCTTTGTCACCCGCCACGTGGCCATAATTGTCGTTGTATTCCTTGAAGTAATCAATGTCAACCATGAAGACAGTCAGTGGAACATTGTGGCGCACGGCATGGCCCATGGCCATTTTGTAGTGTTCGTCAAAGAAGCGGCGGTTATAGATGCCAGTCAGGCTGTCAGTCGTGGCTTCACGCTTCAATGCTTCAGAGTGGGTGCGCAGGATTTTCTCGCGTTTGATTGACGTGGTTGAATCACTGATCTGTATCAGGCATTGGCGAGCGCCGTCTTCTGCCGCAATTGGTGTAATGGTGATGGATTGATCGATGCGTTTTTTTTCAATATCCTGTTCCCCACGTTGGAACAGGGGTAGCGGCGAACGGTGCAAGGCATTTGACAAGACCACAGGCAAGCCATAGCTCAGGGTATTTGTAATTGCACTCAGGATCGCACGGCTGGGTAATTCTTCAAAAGCTTCAGAGACATGTTTGCCTACGGCCTGGCTGGACGGGATGCCGCTATATCTTTCTACCCAGCCGTTCCATAAGAGTACGGTCTGGTTGGTATCAAGCACTATCAGCCCCAGACTGATGGTATTTAATATCTCATCCACCCGGAAGGCAGAGAGAGGCATCAACTGTGCCATTAAACAGCTCCCAGGAAGCGATCAAGCTGCGTCACCAAATCTGTCAGGGAAGTCGAACTCAGCAAGAAAATCAAATGTCCTTCTGAATGACGGCTTTCTATCGCCAGGTCGATATGCAGCAGCAGGACATAAGGCTGCTGAAGATCATTGCTGACGCGGCGGAAAATTTCTTCCGTACTGGCCACGGAGTAATCTGGCAGAGAGCAATTCAAGGGAATGTTGAGCATATCCGCCATGGCCGACAGGCAGGCATTGAGGATGATATTACCCAGTTCGCACATGGCTTCCTGTTCAAACTCGGCCAGATCTTCCAGGCTGATTTGCGAGCCCATCATGTCGCGGACAATCTTCAGGGCATGTTCTTCAGTGAACAGCAAAATAGCTTCTGCTTCAAAAGAACCGCTGAAGGTTTGATGTACCGCACCAAAGCGATCATTTTGCAAACCCATGGACGAGACATCAATCTCTGAGGATTTGCGGATTTCAACTGAAGGAACTGACAGGCGAACTTCTTCACCGACAATGTCGCTGAGGCTGGCAGCAGCCCTGCCAGCACCGACATTGAATACCTCGCTTAATGCATCGAGATGAAGTTCGGTCAGGGAATTCATTGTCAGCTCGCGAAATAATTGAGGACGATAGTGATGGATTTCTCAGTAACAGGTTTGGCAACAAAGATGGTGCCTATGGAATTGGCTCTGTTTTGCATGGTGTCTTGCACATTCGCCGAAAAAATGGCGATGCGTAGTTCAGGATGTTGTTGCAAGATTTGCTCAGCAGCATCAGTTCCCAATATGCCTGGCATATTGATGTCCATAGTGCAAAAGTCTGGTTTGTTTTCTATAACTGACTTGATGGCTTCTTCGCCATTGCCAGCTTCAAAAAATTCCCAGTCTGGATGTACCGCTTTGACGTGCGCACGGATCACCATGCGAGAAACTTTACTATCGTCAACAATAAGTAGTTTTTTCATAATATATTTTATGCAAGATAATTGCACCCAAAGATTGTGAGTGACAGCGTAAATTCATTCTACCTTAGTGAGGCACAAAATTCGTGGTTCAGATGATCAATTAATGTTTCAAATGATTACGTTTTTTGCTTCAGGCGCCGCCACAAAGTCGTTCTGCTGATGCCCAGATAGTCCGCAGCCGCTTCCCGGTTGTGATTGAATCTTTCCATGACGAGTTCCAGAGACTCTTGTGCGGGCATATTGTTGACTGTATTGCCTGCATTGACCGTATTCAAGGCATATTGATGCTGGCCCAGTTCAGGCAGGATTTTCGCGACGAAGCCGGGTGTCAGGGCTTGCAGGGGTTCGGCTGCCAAAAACAGGGCCAGGCGTTCCATGAGATTGCGTAATTCTCTTACATTCCCCGGCCAGTCATAGTCTTGCAGCAGTGTGCTGCAACTATTTATTTCAGCATGCAGATTGGCGTGCGGCCTGATGCCCATGGCAGCCAGGGCATGCTTAAGACACCATTCTGTCAGAGGCAGCAAGTCGTCGGGACGTTCGCGTAATGCAGGCAGATGCAGGCGCAATACGGCCAGACGGAAATACAGGTCAGCACGAAACTTTCCTTCTTTTACCCGGCTTTCCAGGTCGCAATGGGTAGCACTGATGATGCGCACGTCTACCGGTACCGGGCGCATGCTGCCCACGCGATTGATCTCCCGTTCTTCCAGTACTCGTAATAAACGGGTTTGCAAAGCCAGCGGCATTTCACCGATTTCATCCAGAAACACGGTGCCCCTGTGCGCAATTTCAAACAAGCCAGCATGACCACCACGTTTAGAACCGGTGAAAGCGCCTTCTTCGTAGCCAAATAATTCAGATTCCAGCAGGCTTTCTGCAATGGCACCACAATTCACGGCAACGAAGGGTTGGCGTGCCCGCGTGCTCTCCCTGTGCAGTGCCTGCGCCGCGAGTTCCTTGCCAGTGCCTGTTTCACCTTGTAACAACACTGTCGCCGGGGAACGGGCAAACAAGGCGATGGACTTGCGGGTAGCCTGCATGAGGGCAGAGTCACCCCGCAAATCATTCAGGCCATGTTTGGCACGCAAAGATTCTGCGGCAGGGTGGTGCCGTCCCCTGGCGGATTCCAGCCGTGTCAGACGGGCGATTTCCAGTGCATCGTCAAAGGCTTGCCGTATCGATGTGGCGGAATACATGAAAATGCCTGTCAGGCCAGCTTCTTCAGCCAGGTCAGTAATCAGGCCAGCACCGACAATAACCTTGATGCCGCCAGCCTTGAGTTCACTGATCTGGGCACGGGCATCTTCTTCGGTGACATAGGTGCGTTGCTCCAGCGGGAAGCCGAAAGTGGTTTTGAAGTCGGCCAACTCAGGCATGGTTTCCTGATAATTGATCAGGCCGATGGCGGGTGACACCTTGCGCGCCCTGGCCAGGGCCTGCATGACATCAAAGCCGCTGGCCTTGGCGATAACAACGGGAACCGGCAAACGGTTCTTGAGATAGGCACCATTCGAGCCTGCCGCGATGACGGCATCGCATCTTTCGGTTAGCAGACGTTCTTTCAGGTATTGCGCGGCTTCTTCAAAACCCATGTGTATGGGCTCTATGTCGGCACTGACATCGTATTCGACCATGATGTCGCGGAACATATCGAACAGACGTGATATCGACACCGTCCAGATGACGGGCTTGTCCTGATTATCGCGAATTGCCGGTGGATGTTTCATTATTGTTTCATTTTTTCTTGAATAAATGTTTCAATCTTCAATATGAAACATCATTATGAAACAAAATTGAAATCCTGCACAAGCTTAATTCTGCTCTCAAAGCAAATAAGTATTTGATTTATATGCGTATCAGCCAGAAATGGCAATCAGATCACAGCTGCTGGCACGCCGATTGCAATGTGCATCCCAGAATCTGTTCATTAACCTGAAAGCATACACATGAGTACATACTCCGCAGGTGCCGCCTTCCGCAAGGCGATGCAGGAAGAATCCCCTCTGCAAGTCGTCGGTGCAATCAATGCCAACCATGCCTTGCTGGCAAAACGTGCCGGTTTCAAGGCGATCTACCTTTCTGGCGGCGGTGTCGCTGCCGGTTCCCTGGGTCTGCCTGACCTGGGTATTTCCAATCTTGACGATGTCCTGACGGACGTACGCCGCATTACCGATGTCTGCGACCTGCCTTTGCTGGTCGATGTGGATACCGGTTTTGGTTCATCTGCCTTCAATGTGGCACGTACCGTTAAATCCATGATCAAGTTTGGCGCTGCTGCCATTCATATTGAAGATCAAGTTGGTGCCAAGCGTTGCGGTCATCGCCCTGGCAAGGAGATCGTCAGCAAGCAGGAAATGGTAGACCGCGTGAAAGCTGCAGTTGATGCCCGTACTGACGATAACTTTGTCATCATGGCGCGTACTGATGCGCTGGCTGTTGAAGGACTGGAAGCAGCGATTGAACGTGCCCTGGCTTGCGTGGAAGCTGGTGCCGACATGATCTTCCCGGAAGCGATTACTGAACTGGCGATGTACAAGCAATTCGCCAATGCGGTCAAAGTACCTATCCTGGCAAATATCACTGAATTTGGTGCGACTCCCCTGTTCTCCGTCGAAGAACTTGCTGCAGTGGACGTAGGTCTGGTCTTATATCCTTTGTCAGCTTTCCGTGCCATGAACAAGGCTGCAGAAAACGTCTATGGCGCGATACGCCGCGATGGTACGCAAAAGAATGTCGTAGATACCATGCAAACCCGTATGGAATTGTATGAACGCATCAATTACCACGATTTCGAACAAAAGCTGGATGCCTTGTTTGCACAGCAAAAATCCAAATAAAACTAAATAGACATTCCCGGCCTTGTGCTGCATCAAATCAGCAGGCGGAAATAGCACTTCTAATGTATCAATGGAGAAATAATCATGACTGAAGCAGTTCCTTTCAAACCCAAGAAATCCGTCGCCCTGTCTGGCGTCACTGCTGGCAATACTGCCCTGTGTACTGTAGGCAAAACCGGTAATGACCTGCATTACCGTGGCTACGATATTCTGGACGTGGCAGATGCCTGCGAGTTTGAAGAAATTGCCCATTTGCTGGTGCATGGCAAATTGCCTACCGTTGCAGAGTTGCAAGGCTACAAGACTAAGCTGAAGGCCTTGCGTGGCTTGCCAGCCAATGTCAAGGCTGCGCTGGAATGCTTGCCAGCATCGTCCCATCCTATGGATGTCATGCGTACTGGTGTATCGACGCTGGGTTGTGTATTGCCAGAAAAAGATGATCACAATCACCCCGGTGCACGCGATATTGCTGACCGCTTGATGGCTTCGCTGGGTTCCATGCTGCTGTACTGGTACCACTACAGCCACAATGGTAAGCGCATAGAAACTGAAACCGATGATGATTCCATAGGGGGCCATTTCCTGCACCTGCTGCATGGTAAAAAACCAAGTGCTTCGTGGGAAAAAGCCATGCATACTTCATTGATCCTGTATGCAG
>JAZJXP010000139.1:0-3308 GCA_040390835.1 Pseudomonadota bacterium | reverse complement strand
ACCTTTACTGGTCGTGTCATCGCTGGCACAGGTTCTGACATGTATTCTGCCATTACTGGCGCGATTGGTGCCTTGCGCGGCCCTAAACATGGTGGCGCGAATGAAGTTGCGTTTGAAATCCAGAAACGTTACGACAATCCTGATGAAGCAGAAGCCGATATCAAGAAACGTGTAGAAAACAAGGAAGTGGTGATCGGCTTCGGTCACCCTGTGTACACGATCTCTGACCCACGCAACAAGGTCATCAAGGAAGTCGCACGCAACCTGTCTAAAGAAGCGGGTGCAATGAAGATGTTTGATATCGCCGAACGTCTGGAAACCGTGATGTGGGATATCAAGAAAATGTTCCCTAACCTGGACTGGTTCTCTGCCGTGTCTTACCACATGATGGGTGTGCCAACTGCCATGTTCACACCTTTGTTCGTGATTGCCCGTACTTCAGGCTGGGCGGCGCACATCATAGAACAGCGTATCGATAACAAGATTATTCGTCCTAGTGCCAATTATGTAGGCCCTGAAGATCTGAAGTTTGTTCCCTTGAATAAACGCAAATAAGTTAAACCATACTAAGCAAACCAGAGGTTGCAATATGAAAGAGCAGGCAGACCTGTCCAAACTCAGCACCAGACGCGCTGTGAGGCAAGATCTGCCGCGCCTGCTGGAACTCATTGCCGATGATGATCTGGGCAAGAACCGTGAAGGCGTGGGCTCGGAGGATGCATGTTATGCAGAAGCCTTTGAGCGCATAACAGCCGACGACAATCAGTTCCTGATGGTGGCCGAGCTGGATGGCCGCATCATCGCCATGCAGCAGGTGACTTTCATCCCTGGCCTGAGCAGGAAAGGTTCTACCCGCGCGATGATAGAAAGCGTGCGGGTCGATGGTTACTTGCGCGGGCAGGGCATAGGCCATTGGTTCATAGAACAGGCTATACAACTGGCGCGCGACCGTGATTGCCAACTGGTGCAACTGACCAGCGACAAGAAGCGCATACAGGCGCACAGGTTTTATGGAAGCATGGGCTTCACAGCATCACATGAAGGCTTCAAGTTGCAACTCTAAATTGTTCTGACTTGTTCTGCACTGCCTTGAACATCGAATACTAATATTTAAAAAATAGCGAGCCATGAATACTCAATTCCGCAAGCCACTACCTGGCACTACTCTGGATTATTTTGATACACGCGAAGCAGTAGATGCCATCGTGGCGGGGGCATATGACAAGCTGCCATACACTTCACGCGTGCTGGCAGAAAACCTGGTGCGCCGTTGCGACCCGGCTACGCTGACAGATTCCCTGCGCCAGTTCATAGAACGCAAGCGCGACCTGGATTTCCCCTGGTTCCCGGCCCGTGTGGTTTGCCATGACATCCTCGGCCAGACAGCGCTGGTCGATCTGGCGGGTTTGCGCGATGCGATTGCCCTGCAAGGTGGCGACCCGGCGTTGGTGAACCCTGTCGTACCTACTCAACTGGTGGTCGATCATTCACTGGCTGTTGAATGTGGTGGTTTTGATCCCGACGCTTTCGACAAGAACCGCGCAATTGAAGACAGGCGTAACGAAGACCGTTTTGACTTCATCAACTGGACCAAGAAGGCATTCAAGAATGTTGATGTGATCCCGCCTGGCAATGGCATCTTGCACCAGATTAATCTGGAACGCATGTCGCCCGTGGTGCAGGTCACAGATGGCGTGGCTTATCCTGATACCCTGGTCGGCACAGACAGCCATACACCGATGGTGGATGCACTTGGTGTAATCGCGATTGGTGTCGGTGGCCTGGAAGCGGAAAGCGTCATGCTCGGTCGCGCATCCTGGATGCGTTTGCCAGACATCATCGGTGTAGAGCTGACAGGCAAACCGCAGGAAGGTATTACTGCAACAGATACTGTGCTGGCCTTGACAGAATTCTTGCGCAATCAAAAAGTCGTGTCGTCTTATCTGGAATTTTATGGCGAAGGTGCATCCCACCTGACCCTGGGTGACCGCGCCACGATTTCCAACATGGCACCGGAATTTGGTTCCACTGCTGCCATGTTCTACATTGATGAACAAACCATCAAATACCTGAAACTCACAGGCCGTGATGATGAACTCGTCAAGCTGGTAGAAATCTATGCCAAGGAAACTGGCTTGTGGGCAGATACCCTGAAGAATGCTGAATATGAGCGCGTGTTGACGTTCGATCTGTCTTCCGTTGTGCGCAATATCGCTGGCCCGTCTAACCCGCACAAGCGTGTACCAACTTCAGAACTGGCTGCACGTGGCATCAGCGGCACGGTAGAAAATGAGCCTGGTTTGATGCCGGATGGCGCAGTCATCATCGCCGCCATTACCAGCTGCACCAACACCAATAACCCGCGCAATATGGTGGCAGCCGGTTTGCTGGCACGCAATGCCAACAAGCTGGGCCTGACGCGTAAGCCCTGGGTCAAGAGTTCACTGGCCCCTGGCTCCAAAGCCGTGACCCTGTATCTGGAAGAGGCTAATTTGATGCCTGAGCTGGAGCAACTGGGCTTTGGTGTGGTCGCCTATGCCTGCACATCCTGCAACGGCATGTCGGGTGCGCTTGATCCTGTCATCCAGAAAGAAATCATAGACCGTGACCTGTATGCGACAGCGGTATTGTCGGGCAACCGTAATTTTGATGGCCGTATCCACCCGTATGCGCAACAGGCCTTCCTGGCATCCCCACCGCTGGTGGTGGCGTATGCCATCGCTGGCACGATACGTTTTGATATTGAAAAAGATGTGCTGGGGCTGGATTCAGAAGGCAAGCCAGTAACTTTGAAAGACCTCTGGCCAACGGATGCAGAAATTGATGCGGTAGTGGCTGCCAGCGTCAAGCCTGAGCAATTCCGCAAAGTCTATATCCCCATGTTTGCCAAACAGGCTGATGATGGTGAAAAAGTCAGCCCCCTGTATGACTGGCGTCCACAAACTACCTACATCCGCCGTCCACCGTATTGGGAAGGCGCACTGGCAGGTGCCCGCAACATGAAGGACATGCGTGCGCTGGCAGTATTGGGCGACAACATCACGACAGATCATCTGTCACCATCGAACGCCATCATGCTCGACAGTGCCGCTGGTGAATACCTGGCCAAGATGGGTTTGCCAGAAGAAGATTTCAATTCTTACGCGACTCACCGTGGTGACCATCTGACTGCCCAGCGTGCCACCTTTGCCAACCAGACGTTGAAGAATGAAATGGTCGTGGTCGATGGCAAAGTCAAGGCAGGTTCACTCGCACGTATAGAACCAGAAGGCACGATCACCCGCATGTGGGAAGCCATAGAAACCTAT
>JAZJXP010000138.1:0-50196 GCA_040390835.1 Pseudomonadota bacterium | reverse complement strand
GTGAAGGTGGCCGTACAGTCGGTGCTGGCGTTGTTGCTAAAATCATCGAGTAATATCTGCCGTAATTTGTAGTATACTAGTTGGCTGTCGTATTGAATCTGATGCGGCAGCCAATTTAGTTTTCGCTCTTTATTAAATATGCCGGCGGCTCTGCCGTACCTGGCTCGCTCTTTATAGGAATGAACATGTCCACACAAAATCAAAAAATCCGTATCCGTCTGAAGGCTTTCGATTACAAGCTGATCGATCAGTCCGCTCTGGAAATCGTAGAAACAGCCAAGCGCACTGGCGCTGTTGTTAAAGGCCCGGTTCCTTTGCCTACACGTATCCAGCGTTTCGACGTACTGCGTTCCCCACACGTGAACAAAACTTCCCGTGATCAATTCGAAATCCGTACTCACCAGCGTTTGATGGACATCGTTGACCCAACTGACAAAACAGTTGACGCGTTGATGAAGCTCGATCTGCCAGCTGGCGTTGACGTAGAAATCAAATTGCAATAATTCTTATTGATTTGAGAATACTGATGCAAATTAGTATTTTCAGAAAAATACTGAAAATTCGACATACCACAATTTTTCGAAAATTCAAATAAATAGTCTTGTAAATAAAAAATTTGCGGGCTATAATCGAAGGCTTAGATGTAGGTCAGCTTCGGCTGGCCTATTCGTTTAAGTTTTTTAAACATCAGCCTCACCCAATCGTAGGTGAGAATGGAGAAAACAAATGAGCTTGGGCCTAGTTGGTCGCAAGGTTGGCATGATGCGCATCTTTACAGATGATGGGGATTCGATTCCTGTTACTGTTTTGGACGTGTCCAACAACCGCGTGACGCAAGTCAAAACTCCTGAAACAGACGGTTACTCCGCTGTTCAGGTAACTTTCGGTCAGCGCCGTGCATCCCGCGTAACAAAAGCGGCTGCCGGTCACCTCGCAAAAGCAGGTGTTGAAGCTGGTACTGTATTAAAAGAATTCCGTATTGATGCTGCTAAAGCTGCTGAAATGAAAGCAGGCGATGTCGTGCCTGTTGGCATGTTCGAAGCTGGTCAAAAAGTGGATGTGCAAGGCGTAACGATTGGTAAAGGCTATGCCGGTACGATCAAGCGTCACCATTTCTCTTCTGGTCGTGCAACTCACGGTAACTCCCGTTCGCATAATGTACCTGGTTCTATCGGTATGGCGCAGGATCCAGGTCGTGTATTCCCTGGTAAGCGCATGACTGGTCATCTGGGTGATGCAACTCGCACTGTGCAAAATCTGGAAATCGCTCGCGTAGATGCAGAGCGTCAGTTGTTGCTGGTGAAGGGTGCCGTGCCGGGTGCAAAAAATGGTCAGGTGATTGTATCTCCTGCTGTTAAAGTTAAAGCCAAGAAGGGAGCCTAATCCATGGAACTGAAGCTCCTAAACGAACAAGGTCAAGCAGCGTCTAACGTAGCTGCTCCTGATACTATCTTTGGTCGTGACTACAATGAAGCCTTGATTCATCAAGTCGTCGTTGCATTCCAAGCCAATGCTCGTAGCGGTAATCGCAAACAAAAAGATCGTGAAGAAGTCCATCACACAACCAAGAAGCCTTGGCGTCAAAAAGGTACTGGTCGTGCACGTGCTGGTATGTCTTCTTCTCCATTGTGGCGTGGCGGTGGTCGTATATTCCCGAACTCGCCTGATGAGAATTTCTCTCACAAAGTTAACAAAAAGATGTATCGCGCAGGTATCTGCTCGATACTGTCCCAGTTGGCTCGTGAAGGTCGTTTGAATGTGGTTGACGATGTAACTGTTGACGCACCTAAAACAAAACTGTTGTCCGACAAACTGAAGGCAATGGGTTGCCTGGATTCCGTCCTGATCATCACTGACGAATTCAATGAAAACCTGATGTTGGCAGCGCGTAACCTGGCAAACGTACTGGTTGTTGAACCACGTTATGCTGATCCAGTTTCTTTGGTGTTCTACAAGAAAGTGTTGATCACCAAGCCAGCACTGGCAAAGATTGAGGAGATGCTGGCATGAGCGCACCAGTCAAACATAGCGAAGAACGCCTGATGAAGGTGTTGCTGGCTCCTGTGATTTCTGAAAAAGCAACTATGGTTGCTGAAAAGAATGAGCAAGTGGTTTTCCTGGTTATGCCAGATGCAACCAAGCCAGAAATCAAAGCTGCCGTCGAATTGCTGTTCAAAGTACAAGTTGAATCCGTACAAGTAGCAAATCGCCAAGGTAAACAAAAACGTACCGGTAAATTTAATGGTCGCCGCAATCATACAAAACGTGCTTTTGTATGCTTGAAGCCTGGCCAGGAAATTAACTTTACTGAGGGGGCATAAGCATGGCACTCGTTAAGATGAAGCCAACCTCACCAGGTCGTCGTGGTATGGTGAAGGTAGTGACAGAAGGCCTGTACAAAGGTCGTCCGTTCGCTGCTTTGTTGGAAAAGAAATCAAAAACTGCTGGCCGTAATAACAACGGTCACATCACTACCCGTCATATCGGTGGTGGTCATAAGCAGCACTATCGTCTGGTTGACTTCAAACGCAACAAAGATGGTATCCCTGCAAAAGTAGAACGTATTGAATACGATCCTAACCGTACAGCACACATTGCTTTGTTGTGCTACGCGGATGGCGAACGTGCATACATCATTGCCCCTAAAGGCATGGCTGCTGGTGATCAGGTCATGAACGGTTCGCAAGCGCCGATCAAATCTGGTAACTGTTTGCCTATCCGTAATATCCCGGTCGGTACAACTATGCATTGCGTAGAAATGCTGCCAGGTAAAGGTGCTCAGATTGCACGTACAGCTGGTGCTGGCGTTGTATTGATGGCGCGTGAAGGTACTTACGCTCAGGTTCGTCTGCGCTCCGGTGAAGTTCGTCGTATTCATATCGAATGCCGCGCGACTATCGGTGAAGTAGGCAACGGTGAGCATAACCTGCGCAAAATCGGTAAAGCTGGTGCAATGCGTTGGCGTGGTGTTCGTCCTACCGTTCGCGGTGTGGTCATGAACCCGGTCGATCACCCGCACGGTGGTGGTGAAGGTAAAACCGCAGCCGGCCGTCACCCAGTATCACCATGGGGTCAGCAAACCAAGGGTAAGAAGACTCGTCGCAACAAGCGCACTACTTCGATGATCGTCTCACGCCGTGGCAAGAAATAAGGGATAAAACATGACACGTTCATTGAAAAAAGGGCCGTTTTGCGACGCCCACCTGGTGAAGAAAGTCGAAACCGCGCAAGCGACTAAAGACAAGAAGCCAATCAAGACTTGGTCCCGTCGTTCGACAATTATGCCGGACTTCATCGGTTTGACCATTGCGGTTCATAACGGTAAGCAACACGTACCAGTTTATGTTTCCGAAAACATGGTTGGTCACAAGCTCGGCGAATTCGCGCTGACCCGTACGTTCAAGGGTCACGCTGCCGATAAAAAGGCTAAGAGATAAGGACCGATGATGGAAACTAAAGCAAATTTGCGCGGTGTGCGTCTGTCTGAGCAAAAAGGTCGCCTGGTGGCGGACCTGATTCGCGGTAAAAAAGTAGATCAGGCATTGAATATCCTGGCATTCAGCCCTAAAAAAGGTGCTGCGATCATCAAGAAAGTGTTGGAGTCTGCAATTGCAAACGCCGAACACAATGATGGCGCGGATATCGATGAGCTGAAAGTAAAGACTATCTATGTCGAAAAAGGTGCGATTCTGAAGCGCTTCACAGCACGCGCTAAGGGTCGTGGTGATCGTATCTCTAAACAATCCTGTCACATTTATGTGACCGTTGGTAACTAAGGAGTCACGATGGGACAGAAGATACATCCAACCGGTTTTCGTTTGGCAGTAACACGTAACTGGTCTTCTCGTTGGTATGCTGGCAATGGTAACTTTGCCACCATGCTCATCGAAGATCTGAAGGTACGTGAATACCTGAAGAAGAAACTGAAAAACGCGTCTGTAGGCCGCATCGTTATTGAGCGTCCTGCTAAAAACGCACGCATCACGATATACAGCTCCCGTCCAGGCGTTGTGATCGGTAAAAAAGGCGAAGATATTGAAGTATTGAAAGCTGAATTGTCGAAATTGATGGGCGTGCCAGTTCACGTCAACATCGAAGAAATTCGCAAGCCAGAAATCGATGCTCAACTGATCGCTGATTCTATCGCTCAACAGCTGGAAAAACGCATCATGTTCCGCCGCGCCATGAAACGTGCGATGCAAAATGCAATGCGTTTGGGCGCTCAAGGTATCAAGATCATGTCTGGTGGTCGTTTGAACGGTATCGAGATCGCACGTAAAGAATGGTATCGCGAAGGCCGTGTGCCTCTGCATACTCTGCGTGCTGACATCGACTACGGCTTTGGCGAAGCATCCACAACTTACGGCATCATTGGCGTAAAAGTATGGGTCTACAAAGGCGATCGTTTGGCAAATGGCGATGCGCCTGTTATCGAATCGACACCGGAAGACGACAAAAAACGTCGTGGCCCACGTCGTGATGATGGCAAGCCAAATAGCCGTCCACGCGCCAAGCGTCCAGAAGGACAAACACCGACGACCGGCGCAGCAGCCCCAGCAGCCAAGCGCGTACGCGCAAAAGCTGACGCTGCAGCCCCGGCTGAGAAAGCAGGAGAATAATCATGCTGCAACCAGCACGCAGAAAATATCGCAAGGAACAGAAAGGCCGTAACAAGGGTATCTCGCATACTCGTGGTACAGCTGTTTCCTTCGGTGAGTTTGGCTTGAAGGCAATTGGTCGTGGTCGTATCACAGCGCGTCAGATTGAAGCAGCGCGTCGTGCAATGACTCGTCACATTAAACGCGGTGGCCGTATCTGGATCCGCATTTTCCCGGACAAGCCAATTTCCCAGAAACCAGCGGAAGTCCGTATGGGTAATGGTAAAGGTAATCCTGAGTACTACGTTGCCGAGATTCAACCAGGCAAAATGCTGTACGAAATGGATGGTGTCGATGAGACGCTGGCACGCGAAGCGTTCCGCTTGGCTGCAGCTAAATTGCCGCTGTTGACAACGTTCGTCGTCCGTCAAGTCGGCCAATAATAGGAGTTGTAAATGAAAGTATCTGAACTCCAAGGTAAGGATCAGGCGGCTTTGACCAAAGAACTGAATGAATTGTTGAAGGCTCAATTCAGCCTGCGTATGCAAATCGCTACGCAACAGCTGACTAATACTTCTCAATTGAAGAAAGTTCGTCGTGACATCGCACGTGTGAAAACCGTCATGAACCAGAAGGATGCCAAATAATGAACGATCAAGTTAAAGTCGCACTGAAGCGCACATTGATTGGCAAGGTTGTCTCCGACAAGATGGACAAAACCGTAACAGTGGTTGTTGAACGTCACGTCAAGCATCCTTTGTATGGCAAGATCATCGTACGTAGTGCCAAGTACCACGCACACGATGAAGCGAACCAGGCAAAGGCCGGCGACACCGTTGAAATTCAAGAAGGTCGTCCTATCTCCAAGACTAAAGCTTGGACAGTGACACGTGTGGTTCAAGTCGCACAAGTAGTATAAATTTATTGCACAAATCGTTTTTTGGTGTAATAATAATGGGCTGTCATTTGCAAAGTATGCGAGTGACAGCCTAAATGTCTTTCATAACGCCCTCTTGTTGTGAAAGTGTTAAAAAATCGTCCACCTAATCAGTTGGCTCGTGCATTGTAGGTTATGTAGGGGTTAGCTGGCGGGACCAAGACTGACTACAAATTTGCATTGCGCAAGTTGTGTGGATTAAGTTGGGAAAGAGAACATTATGATTCAAACAGAAAGCCGGCTGGAAGTGGCTGACAATACTGGTGCGCGCGAAGTTTTGTGCATTAAAGTGTTGGGCGGTTCCAAGCGTCGTTATGCGGGTATTGGTGACGTAATTAAAGTCACTGTTAAGTCTGCTGCTCCGCGCGGTCGTGTAAAAAAAGGTGAAATTTACAACGCCGTTGTCGTGAGGACAGCTAAGGGTGTTCGTCGTCAAGATGGCTCGTTGGTCAAATTTGATGGCAATGCTGCAGTATTGTTGAATGCAAAACTTGAGCCTATCGGTACTCGTATTTTCGGCCCAGTAACACGCGAACTGCGTACTGAGCGCTTTATGAAAATCGTGTCTTTGGCTCCAGAAGTGCTGTAAGGGGTCGTGATGAACAAAATTCGTAAAAACGACGAAGTCATCGTCTTGACGGGTAAAGACAAAGGTAAGCGCGGTCAGGTGCAAATTTGCATCGATAGCGATTACGTTGTTGTTGCAGGTATTAACGTTGCTAAAAAAGCTGTTAAGCCTAACCCAATGACTGGCGCAGTAGGTGGCATCGTGGATAAAGTGATGCCGATTCATGTGTCGAATGTTGCATTGTTTAATGCAGCGTCTGGCAAAGCAGACCGTGTAGGCTTCAAGGTAGTGGATGGCAAGAAAGTCCGTATCTACAAGTCGACTGGCGAAGTTGTGAAGGCATAACATCATGGCCCGTCTACAAGCAATATATAAAGATAAAATCGTTGGTGAACTGACTGAAAAGTACGCGTACAAATCAGTTATGGAAGTTCCACGTATCTTGAAAATCACCCTGAACATGGGTTTGTCTGAAGCAATTGCAGACAAAAAGATTATCGAGCATGCGGTTGGTGACCTCACCAAGATTGCTGGTCAAAAACCAGTAGTTACCAAAGCTCGCAAAGCGATCGCTGGTTTTAAAATCCGTGAAGGTTATCCAATTGGTTGTATGGTAACTTTGCGTGGCGCTCAGATGTATGAATTCCTGGACCGTTTCATCACTGTGGCTCTGCCACGTGTACGTGACTTCCGTGGCGTTTCTGGTCGTGCGTTTGATGGTCGTGGTAACTACAATATCGGTGTCAAGGAACAGATCATTTTCCCTGAAATCGAATACGACAAGATCGACGCGTTGCGTGGTATGAATATCAGTATCACGACATCAGCAAAGACCGACGACGAAGCGAAAGCACTCCTCGCCGCATTTAAATTTCCGTTCAGAAACTGAGGTCGCCATGGCAAAACTGGCACTGATTAATCGTGAGCAAAAGCGTGCAGACCTGGTGAAGAAATTCGCTGGTAAGCGTGCCGAATTGAAGGCCATCATTGATGACCAATCAAAAACTGAAGAAGAGCAGTACGCTGCCCGTCTGAAGTTGCAGGCACTGCCACGTAACTCCAATCCGACCCGTCAGCGTAACCGCTGCGCTTTGACAGGTCGCCCACGTGGCACATTCCGTAAATTCGGTTTGGGCCGTATTAAACTCCGTGAAGTCGCCATGCGTGGTGAAATCCCGGGTATGACTAAAGCCAGCTGGTAATAGGAGAATAAGCAATGAGTATGAGCGATCCTATCGCCGATATGCTGACCCGCATCCGTAACGCACAAGTTGTTCAAAAGACTGTCGTCGCGATGCCGTCCTCTAAAGTAAAGATCGCAATTGCGAACGTACTTAAAGACGAAGGTTACATTGAAGATTTCGCAGTTTCTGAAACTGCAGGTAAGTCCGAATTAAAAATCGGCTTGAAATATTACGCAGGACGTCCTGTGATTGAACGCTTGGAACGTGTCTCACGTCCAGGTCTCCGTATTTACAAAGGTAAAGACGAGATCCCAAGTGTCATGAACGGTTTGGGAGTGGCGATCGTTTCCACACCACAAGGCGTTATGACTGACCGCAAAGCGCGCGCAACCGGTGTCGGTGGCGAAGTGATTTGCTACGTCGCCTAAGGAGTGAAAGATGTCTCGAGTAGGTAAGATGCCAATCGCTTTGCCGGCAGGTGCTGAAGTCACCATTTCGACAGAGCAGATTACAATTAAAGGCCCACAGGGCGTGTTGTCTCAAGCCTTGAATGGCTTGGTGACAGTTGCGAACGACAATGGCACTTTGAGTTTTTCCCCAGCTAATGATGGTCGTGAAGCCAATGCGATGAGCGGTACCCTGCGTGCCCTGGTCAACAATATGGTTAACGGCGTCACTAAAGGTTTCGAAAAGAAACTGAATCTGGTCGGTGTTGGTTACAAAGCGCAAGCTCAAGGCGATAAATTGAATTTGTCTCTTGGTTTCTCGCACCCGGTTGTTCACGCAATGCCAACAGGCGTTACATGCACAACACCAACTCCTACTGAAATCCTGATTAAAGGGATTGATAAGCAAAAAGTTGGTCAGGTTGCTGCTGAAGTTCGTGCATACCGCAGTCCAGAGCCTTATAAAGGCAAAGGCGTTCGCTATGCGGACGAAGTGGTTGTGATTAAAGAAACCAAGAAGAAGTAATAGGGGTTGACGATGGACAAGAAACAATCACGTCTGCGCCGCGCACGTCAAACCCGTGCCAAGATCGCAGAACTCAAAGTGAACCGCCTGGCCGTGCATCGCACAAACCTGCACATCTATGCAAACATCATTGGCCCAGACGCCAAAGTGTTGGCATCTGCCTCTACAGTAGAAGCAGAAGTACGTGCAGAGTTGGCTGGCAAGTCAGGTGCAGGCGGCAACGCTGCTGCAGCGAGCTTGATCGGCAAACGTGTTGCAGAGAAGGCAATCAAAGCAGGGGTTACCGAAGTTGCGTTTGACCGCTCCGGTTTCCGTTACCACGGTCGCGTCAAGGCGCTTGCAGAAGCAGCCCGTGAAGCTGGCTTGAAGTTCTAAGGAAAATTTGTCATGGCAAAAATGCAAGCAAAAACAGCAGCCGACAAGCCGGATGATGGCATGCGCGAAAAAATGATCGCGATCAACCGCGTGACCAAAGTGGTCAAGGGTGGTCGTATCATGGGTTTCGCGGCGCTGACAGTCGTTGGTGACGGCGATGGCCGTATCGGTATGGGCAAAGGGAAATCGAAAGAAGTTCCAGTTGCAGTGCAAAAAGCGATGGAAGAAGCACGTCGTAAGATGATCAAAGTGACTTTGAAGAACGGTACTCTGCAACACACCGTTACTGGCAAGCACGGCGCGTCTTCCGTCATGATTTCTCCAGCAAAAGAAGGTACTGGCGTTATCGCTGGTGGTCCAATGCGCGCGATTTTTGAAGTAATGGGTATTGTAAACGTCGTGGCGAAATCCAACGGCTCCACAAATCCATACAACATGGTTCGTGCAACTTTGAATGGTTTGGCCAAGATGAGTACTCCATCTGAAATCGCTGCAAAGCGTGGCAAAACTGTTGAAGAAATTCTCGGTTAAGGAGCACCTCATGTCTAAGACAGTAAAAGTGCAATTGGTTAAAGGTTTGATCGGCACACGCCAGGATCACCGTGCAACTGTACGTGGCCTGGGTCTGCGTCGTGTTAATTCAGTTTCCGAATTGGAAGACACGCCATCCGTACGCGGCATGATCAATAAAGTCTCGTATCTTGTGAAGGTTGTATCGTAAGCCGTCAGGTTTGCGATCGGAGCAAATTATGGAATTGAATACAATCCAGCCAGCTGATGGCGCAAAACACTACAAACGTCGTGTTGGTCGCGGTATCGGTTCAGGCTTAGGTAAAACAGCGGGTCGCGGTCATAAAGGCCAAAAATCCCGTTCAGGCGGCTTTCATAAAGTCGGTTTTGAAGGCGGTCAGATGCCTCTGCAACGTCGTTTGCCAAAACGTGGTTTTAAATCACTGGCAACACCGTACAAAGCAGAAGTTCGCCTGACAGATCTGGAAAACCTGCCAGTGACAGAGATCGACGTTTTGGCTTTGAAACAAGCCGGCGTAGTTTCTGAGCTCGCACGTGTAGTCCGTGTGATCTTGTCTGGTGCTATCACCAAGAAAGTTTCTTTGAACGGCTTGATCGTCACTAAAGGCGCTAAAGCTGCAATCGAAGCTGCTGGTGGCACAATCGCTTAATCAAAGCAGACAACCGGAGCATTAATTGGCAACATCTCCACAACAAGCTAAAAGTGCTGCAAGCGGGTTTCCCTGGGGGCGACTCTGGTTCTTGCTGGCGGCACTGGTTGTCTACAGGATTGGTGCACATGTTCCTGTACCGGGTATAGACGCCAAAGTGCTGGAAGATATGTTCAAACAAAACCAGGGTGGTTTACTGGGTATGTTTAATATGTTCTCTGGCGGGGCGATGCAAAGATTCACTGTATTCGCGCTGGGTATCATGCCGTATATTTCTGCGTCTATCATCATGCAATTGATGTCGATAGTCTCTCCGCAGCTGGAAGCACTCAAAAAAGAGGGCGAATCCGGCCGTAGAAAGATTACGCAATTTACGCGGTATGGCACTGTGGTTCTGGCCTTAATCGAAAGTTACTTTATCGCATTTGGTCTGGAAGGTCAGGCCGGTCTGGTACTCGATCCTGGCATGGCATTTCGTTTAACGACGGTATTGTCGCTGGTGACGGGCACCATGTTCCTGATGTGGTTAGGTGAGCAAATCACTGAGCGCGGTCTGGGAAATGGTATTTCGATCATCATTTTCGCCGGTATCGCAGCAGGTTTGCCTGGTGGCCTTAGTAATTTGTTTGAACTGGTCCGTACCGGTCAAATGAGTAACTTTGCTGCACTGGTTATCTGTATTGTTGTACCTGCAGTAACGTTTGCGGTAGTGTATGTCGAGCGTGGTCAACGCAAGATACTGGTGAACTATGCTAAACGTCAGGTTGGTAACAAGATTTATGGTGGTCAAAGTAGTCATTTGCCACTGAAGTTGAATATGGCTGGTGTAATTCCTCCTATTTTCGCTTCTTCCATCATCTTGTTTCCGGCGACGATTACCAGCTGGTTTACCAAAGGTGCAGAATCTTCGACAAGTGGTTTTATCACTTTCTTGAAGGATCTGGCAGCGTCGATGGCGCCTGGTGAACCTATACACGCTTTGTTGTATGCAATAGCGATCATTTTCTTCTGCTTCTTTTATACCGCTTTGGTATTCAACAGCAAAGAAACCGCTGACAACTTGAAGAAGAGTGGTGCTTTTGTTCCCGGGATACGTCCTGGTGACCAGACCGCACGCTACATCGACAAGATCTTGATGCGTTTGACGCTAGCAGGTGCGATTTACATTACGCTGGTTTGTCTGTTGCCAGAATTTTTGATTGCGAAGTGGAAAGTACCATTTTATTTCGGCGGAACGTCTCTGCTGATTATCGTGGTGGTTACCATGGACTTTATGGCGCAGGTACAGAACTATGTTATGTCCCAGCAATATGAATCGCTTCTTCGTAAAGCAAATTTCAAGGGCGGAATTCCTTCAAGGTAATCGCCCAGGGGACAGCAGATCGAATGGCAAAAGACGACGTTATACAGATGCAGGGCGAGATTCTTGAGAATCTTCCGAATGCAACATTTCGAGTTAAGTTGGAAAACGGGCATGTTGTACTTGGCCATATTTCAGGGAAGATGCGAATGAACTATATTCGTATTCTTCCAGGTGATAAGGTGACAGTGGAATTGACGCCTTATGATTTGAGCCGGGCGCGAATAGTGTTCCGTACCAAGTAAATTTAAAATGAACTAGAAGGAAAGAGGGCAAAAATGAAAGTTCTCGCATCAGTCAAGCGGATCTGCCGCAACTGCAAAATCATCAAGCGCAAGGGTGTTGTTCGTGTTATATGCACAGAACCACGCCATAAGCAGCGCCAAGGTTAATTTAACGTTATTGAACGAGGAATAACGAATGGCACGTATCGCAGGGGTTAATATCCCAAATCATCAGCATACCGTAATCGGCTTAACAGCTATCTATGGTATTGGCCGTCCACGCGCACAGAAAATCTGTGACGCAACAGGTGTTTTGACCAATAAAAAGGTTAAAGATCTGGATGACAACGAACTCGAGAAGCTTCGCGACGAAATCGGTAAATTTATCGTCGAAGGCGACTTGCGTCGTGAACTGTCCATGAACATCAAACGCTTGATGGACTTGGGTTGCTACCGTGGTCTCCGTCATCGTAAAGGCTTGCCTTGCCGTGGCCAACGTACCCGCACAAATGCGCGTACTCGTAAGGGTCCACGTAAAGCAGCGCAATCTTTGAAGAAATAATCCAGGCTAGCCCGGATCCAAGGAAAACATTATGGCAAAAGCTCAAAATAACGCCGCAGCAGCACGTGCGCGTAAGAAAGTTAAGAAGAACGTTGCAGAAGGTATTGCTCACGTTCACGCTTCTTTCAACAACACCATCATCACGATCACTGATCGTCAAGGCAACGCGTTGTCTTGGGCAACTGCCGGTGGTGCTGGTTTTAAAGGCTCACGTAAATCTACTCCGTTTGCAGCGCAGGTCGCAGCAGAAGCAGCAGGTAAAGTGGCTGTTGAATGCGGTATCAAAAATCTGGAAGTTCGTATCAAAGGCCCAGGCCCAGGTCGCGAATCTTCAGTACGCGCTTTGAACAATCTGGGTATCAAGATCTCCCTGATTCAAGACGTTACTCCAGTTCCACATAACGGCTGCCGCCCTCCAAAGCGTCGTCGTATCTAAGCTGGAACACTAAGACGCTTGTTTTTTAAGCGCCTTAACTAAGCAGAGTTATTCTCTGCTGGCATTCTCGCGGAATCTCCGTTAGAATGCAGACCCGCCATTCCGTTGGCGGGTTTTGTGTTGTGGAAATTCTAGAGTAGTACAAATTAATCAAAGGCTTGGAGCCTTTGTTGTTAAGACCACCGTCTGCTCGCAGGTAGATCAGACTAGCGTAGTGTAGAAAACATTACGTCATTTACAAGGAAAATATCGTGGCACGTTATATCGGACCAAAAGCAAAACTTTCCCGTCGCGAAGGCACGGACCTGTTCTTGAAGAGCGCACGTCGCTCCCTGGACTCTAAATGCAAACTGGACGCAAAACCAGGTCAACATGGTCGCACTTCTGGTGCTCGTACCTCTGACTACGGTAATCAATTGCGCGAAAAGCAAAAAGTTAAACGTATGTACGGCGTTTTGGAACGTCAGTTCCGCCGCTACTTCGCTGAAGCTGACCGTCAAAAAGGCAACACAGGCGAAACACTGTTGAAATTGCTGGAATCCCGTCTGGACAACGTTGCTTACCGCATGGGCTTCGGCTCTACACGCGCTGAAGCACGTCAGCTGGTAAGCCATAAAGCATTCACAGTCAACGGTATCGTTGTCAACATCGCTTCTTACCAGGTTAAAGCTGGTGATTTGATCGCTGTTCGTGAAAAAGCCAAGAAACAAGTTCGTATCGCTGAAGCTCTGTCCCTGGCAGAACAATCCGGCATGCCTACATGGGTAGCTGTTGATGCGAAAAAACTGGAAGGTACTTTCAAGTCCATGCCAGATCGTAGCGATATCGCTCACGATGTCAACGAATCCCTGATCGTTGAATTGTATTCTCGTTAATATTCAAGTTTCACCGCCTGCCTGTTTTGCTACAGGCAGGCTTTTTTCTTTAATGCCGTCAGCCTTATCGGTGTAACGAACCGAGGGTATTGAAAAGGACATTCATGCAAAACAATCTGTTAAAACCACGTATTATCGATGTGGAAATGTTGGGTGCCGGTCACGCTAAAGTCGTGATGGAACCGTTTGAACGTGGCTATGGCCACACACTGGGCAACGCATTGCGTCGCGTACTGTTGTCCACTATGGTTGGTTATGCACCGACTGAAGTTGTGATCGCTGGTGTAGTTCATGAATACTCTTCCCTCGATGGCGTGCAAGAAGACGTCGTCGACATCCTGTTGAACTTGAAAGGCGTAGTCTTCAAGTTGCACAACCGTGATGAAGTCACGCTGACATTGAAAAAAGACGGCGAAGGCGCAGTACTGGCTTCCGACATCGATCTGCCGCATGACGTAGAACTGATCAACCCAGATCACGTTATCGCCAATCTGACAGCCGGCGGTAAGCTGGACATGCAGATCAAGGTAGAAAAAGGCCGTGGCTATGTGCCAGGTAACGTTCGTCGCTTGTCTGAAGATGCGAATAAAACCATCGGTCGTATGATATTGGATGCGTCTTTCTCTCCAGTACGCCGTGTTTCTTACGCTGTGGAATCTGCCCGCGTTGAACAACGTACTGATCTGGATAAACTGGTTATCAATATTGAGACCAATGGCGTTATTTCTCCTGAAGAAGCAATTCGTCAATCTGCCCGCGTGCTGGTTGATCAATTGAATGTCTTCGCTGCCCTGGAAGGTACTGAAGCCGCTGCTGAAGCTCCATCCCGTGCACCTGCAGTTGATCCTGTCCTGTTGCGCCCAGTCGATGATCTGGAACTGACAGTACGTTCAGCCAACTGCCTGAAAGCAGAAAACATTTACTACATTGGCGATCTGATCCAACGTAGTGAAAATGAACTGTTGAAGACACCAAATCTGGGTCGCAAGTCCTTGAACGAAATCAAGGAAGTTCTGGCTTCCCGTGGTTTGTCTCTGGGCATGAAACTGGAAAATTGGCCACCAGCTGGTCTGGAAAAATAATTTTGTCCCAACGGGTGGGCTGAGACAGCCTGCTCGTTTTTTAACCGTAGTAAAAATAATTACCGGCCCGCGATAAGCATGCTTATCGATAGAAGAGCTGGCATTTAAATCTGAAAGGAAATACCATGCGTCATCGTCACGGCTTACGTAAGCTGAATCGTACTTCTTCCCACCGTCTGGCAATGCTGCGCAACATGACAGTATCCCTGTTGCGTCACGAAGCCATCAAAACAACTTTGCCAAAAGCCAAAGAACTGCGCCGCGTTATCGAGCCGATTCTGACTTTGGGTAAAACAGACACACTGGCTAACAAGCGTCTGGCTTTCTCCCGTTTGCGCGACCGCGAAATGGTAGTCAAGCTGTTTGCTGAACTGGGCCCACGTTACGCAAATCGTAACGGCGGCTACCTGCGCATCCTGAAAATGGGTTTCCGCGTCGGCGACAATGCTCCTATGGCATACGTTGAACTGCTGGACCGTCCAGAAGGCGTAGATGCAGCTGATGCACCAGTTGCTGAGTAATTAGCATATTTGGGTGTTATGCCCAGACTGCTTAAAACTTAAAAAAGCCGTTCAGTGTAAACTGAACGGCTTTTTGCTTATGGGGGCGTGCTTTTGGATATGTTTAAGGTCACGCGCATATGTACGCTTGGGGACGCGCTCAAGCCAGGCTCTTGCAGGCATTTATTTTGTCATATGCTGTAATGCATCTTGCCGTATGCCCGACCAAACATCATGCAGGTTTTAAAGCTGGATGGCATAGCCAGCCAAAGGAATAGCGATGGATAATGATAATCTGATCCTGGTACTGACTACTCTGCCAGAGCGCGAAATGGCCAAAAAACTGGCCAACCAGATCGTTGCCGAAAAATTGGCTGCCTGTGTGAACATTTCTGCTGATATATTGTCCATCTACAACTGGGATGGTGAGCAACAGGCTGATACTGAAGTGCAATTGACGATCAAGACCCGGCAAGCATGCTATGCCAGGCTGGAAGCGCTGTTGCTGAGCCAGCATCCCTATGATCTACCCGAAATAATAGCCATCCCCCTGGTGGCCGGATTGCCGGCTTATCTGGACTGGGTGAGAAAAGAAACCGAAACGCCATGAACACCTCAACGCCACTGTTTTCTGCATCCATGCCAGCCAGGTCACAAAACTTCCGTATATCGCAGCTATGGCGCAGGGGCGTCGTGGTGTTTGCCTTGTTGTTTGCATCGCTCTTGGCACCCTTCGCTAGCGCAGAAGACTTCCTCGACCCTGAAGAAGCTTTCAAGGTGTCCGCCAGAATGGTAGAGCCGGGCATGGCCGAAGTGACTTTTACGATAGCTGATGGTTATTACCTCTACCGCGAACGTTTCAAATTCAGCTCAGACGATGCCAAGTTGGGTGAAATTGATATGCCCAAGGGCAAGGTCAAGTTTGATGAAACCTTTCAAAAGGAAGTAGAGACTTATCGCAAATCCCTGGTGGTGCGAATACCCGTCCAGGCCGCAGCAGATTTCACGCTCAATGTAGGACGTCAGGGATGTGCTGATGGCGGGCTGTGTTATCCACCACTGGAAACCCCGGTTAAATTGCAGATAGCTGGTGCATCATCAATCCCTGTGGCAGCCACATCTGCAAACGGTTCAGAAATAGTTACAAGCAAACCCGCAAGTGAATCATCTGATGATGACAGCTCAGGCATCAGCAAGGCACTCAAAGGTGGCAAGCTATGGGTCATTTTGCCCCTGGCCTATTTCCTCGGTCTGACCCTATCACTGACTCCCTGCGTATGGCCCATGGTGCCCATACTTTCCTTCATCATTGTTGGCGAGGGTGTCAGCGTTACCCGTAGCAGGGGCTTCCTTCTTTCCCTGGCATACGTGCTTGGTACCACGGTCTTGTACACGATATTTGGTGTCGCTGCGGCCCTTGCTGGAGAAAGTCTGGCTGCCGAATTGCAAAAACCTGCCGTACTGGGGACCTTCTCATTTTTTATCGTGATCTTCGCACTGTCCATGTTTAACGTCTATCAATTGCAGATGCCAGCTGCATTGCAGACGAAGTTGACGGTCTTGTCTGAAGGACAGACAAAGAACCGCACTATAGGAAAGCTGTTTGGTGTATTTTTGATGGGGGTGATTTCTGCACTCATCATCGGTCCTTGTGTAACAGGGCCGCTGGCAGGAGCTTTAGTCTATATAAGCCAGACCAGGGATATGACCGTAGGTGGCTCTGCTATGTTTATGTTGTCCGTAGGAATGGGGACTCCTCTATTGTTACTGGGATTGTCAGCCGGAAGTTTGTTGCCAAAAGCCGGCGCATGGATGGAAAGCGTTAAACGTTTTATTGGCGTATTGATGCTGGCTCTGGCTATATGGATGGTCAGCCCTGTTATTCCGGTCTGGATACAGATGCTTGCCTGGGCGACTTTATTAATTGGCTTTGGTGTGTATCAGTTTATTTTTCAGCGCAGCGGCATATTCAATAAAGTGGTCGCGGTGATTTGTTTCCTGGCTGGCGCAATACAGTTGTTGGGCGTTGTCACAGGTGGACGTGATGTATTTTCTCCTGTCGCCCACTTGTACGGTGGCAGTACGGAACATGTGAAATTTACCCGCGTACGCAGCATTGGCGAACTCGATGCTGCACTGGCACAATCCAAAGGCAAGACAGCCATGCTGGATTTTTATGCTGACTGGTGCGTCTCTTGCAAAGAGATGGAAAAACTGACTTTCCCCGAAGCTAAAGTCAAAGCTAAACTCGACAATATGCTCTTGCTGCAAGTTGACGTCACCGCCAATAATGCCGACGACAAGGCCTTGCTGAAACGCTTTGGCTTGTTCGGGCCGCCGGGCATTATCTTCTTTGATGCACAGGGTAAAGAAATCCCCGGTCAGCGCGTGATCGGTTATCAGAATGCCGATAAATTCCTGCAATCCTTAAATCGTGCTGAAGGAAAATAAAGGGACTTCCGAAAAATTGTCCCAGCAAGGCTATTGCTTTTGGAAACCTCCCTTGCAAGGGAGGTTCGTTACGTCGGCAGGCAACATGTTGCCTAAACCCCCGACTACACCGTAACGACGAAGACAGTACTTTAGTACGACTAGGAGTTACAACGCAGCTGGGGCGATTTTTTGGAAGTCCTAGCATATTTAAAGAATGTATAAGCATGGAATAAAACTATCCTTGAGTAAGCGCAGCAGAGGGGCTATATTCAAAGTCTTGTGTCTTTTTGGAGAAAAATATGACTTTGCGTTTAGGTGACATCGCCCCTGATTTTGAGCAAGATTCCTCTATCGGGTCTTTGAAATTTCATGAGTGGGCAGGTAATTCCTGGGTAGTTTTGTTTTCCCATCCGGCTGACTTCACGCCTGTCTGCACAACAGAACTGGGTTTGACTGCAAAGCTCAAGCCAGAGTTTGACAAGCGCAATGTAAAAGCCATCGCCCTGTCAGTTGATGGTGCAGAATCCCATCTGCAATGGATCAAGGACATTGAAGCTACGCAAAATACAGTAGTCGGTTTCCCTATCGTTGCAGATGCTGACAAAAAAGTTGCCGCACTGTATGACATGATCCACCCTAATCAGTCCGAGACTGTGACTGTGCGTTCCTTGTTCGTCATCGATCCGAATAAAAAAATTCGCCTCATCATCACTTATCCCCTGACCACAGGCCGCAATTTTGATGAAGTCCTGCGCGTCATTGATGCCCTGCAATTGACAGATGGCTACACCGTCGCCACACCAGGCAACTGGCGTGATGGTGATGACGTTATCATCCCTTTGTCTATCAAGGATGAAGATGTAATCAAACAGAAATATCCTAAAGGTTATACTGCTGCCCGCCCATATCTGCGAGTGACACCACAGCCCAATAAGTAAGCTATGAAGTAATCCATGTCTTGCGCATAAACAAAAGCCACGAATGATTCGTGGCTTTTGCTTTTCAGCGCGAAAAAATGGAAACTACCTTGATGGCACTATCATTTCAGCATAATCATACAATGCACCCAAAATCTCTTCTGCCGCTTCGTCTGCTGTTTCTGACAAAGTATCTATTTCATTGAAGTACATATCCACAGTCCTGGCATTGCCTGCACCATCGAGCAAACGTGCGGCGCGGTGTTCTTCCCAACTCTCTTGCTCTTCCATGCTCAGGCTGTCATGGAAATTGCGGGCGCGGTAGCGGAACAGTAATTCAGCGAGGCGTGGATCCTGGAAGCTGCTGCTGGCTTTGGCGAGTTGCTGAGCATTCATGCGGCGCAAATCATTCAAGAGGCGGCGGTCACCAGCACCGACAAAGCCGCCATACAAGTCTTCATCGACATCGCTCGCTGCTGGTTCAGGGCGGGCATACACCTCTTCCCAGATCGCCTTGGCAGAGGCGGGCATGGAGGCCGCTTTGATAATGTGTTCCTGCGCCAGATGCATATCTATTTTCCAGCGTTCAGCCATAGGGGCTGACAAGGTTTTCAGATTACCGATGACGATGGGGGACTTGTTGATATGTATGCTTTTCACCGGCAGGCGTTGCACACCTTCAGGCAAGGCATCGCTCTTGCTGAACATGCGCAACTGTATGGTCTCAGCATCCAGCCCTGCAAGCTCTGCCGGATCGTGGGACAGGTCCCAGGCGATGACTTCATTCTTGTTCTTGGGGTGCATGGCCAATGGCCACATGACGGCCAGGCAGCCACGTTCAACCGGGAACATGCCAGATACATGCAAAAAAGCTTTATTTAGCTCGGGCATATCGATTTCCGCCGCAACCTTGTCTTTCTTGTGCAGGGCAAAGCAAAAGTCGAACAGCTTGGGCTGACGCTCGCGTATCAGGCGAGCCAGGGCTATCGTGGCACGCACGTCTGACAGCGCATCATGCGCAGCTTCATGGGCGATGCCATTGGCCTTGGTCAGGTGTTCAAGGCGGAAGCTGGGCTTGCCTTCATCATTGAGTGGCCAGTTGATGCCATCAGGGCGCAGCGCATAACAGGTGCGCACCATGTCCATGATGTCCCAGCGGCCACAATTGTTTTGCCATTCGCGTGCATATGGGTCGATCAGGTTACGCCAGAACATGAAGCGGGTAATTTCATCATCGAAACGTATGGTGTTATAACCGACACCGATAGTGCCGGTCTTGCCCAGTTCCTGCTCTATCTTTGCTGCAAATTCATGCTCAGGTATGCCACGCTCCAGACAGGTTTGTGGCGTGATATGCGTGATCAGGCAAGATTGCGGGTCAGGCAAGAAATCATTGGCGGGCTGGCAGTACAGCATGACTGGCTTGCCGATTTCATTGAGATCAGCATCCGTGCGTATGGCGGCAAATTGCGCTGGCCTGTCGCGACGTGCAACAGCGCCAAAGGTTTCATAGTCATGCCAGAGAAAGGTGTGTTCTTGCATTGGTATTTAAATTTAATTTGTTAAATCGGTCTTCACAGATCGTATTACGCAGATCGTTTCTTACCCAGCATGTCATTCAATGCGACGGCTGGCCTGGTCTTGCAAATAGCGCTGGCTGCGGAAATAAATCAGCAAGAGCACGACGATGACACCCATTGCGCCCATGGTGTACCAAAAGCCAGATGCATGCTTGAGCAGGGGCATGACTTCAAAGTTCATGCCAAAGATGCCTGTGATTAATGTCAGTGGCATGAACAGGGCAGTGATCACGGTCAGGGTGCGCATGATTTCGCTGGTCCTGTGTGCCATGGCGGCAAAGTGGATTTGCACTGCTGATTCCAGCGATGCTTCCAGGCGGCGTGCATGGTTCAATACGCGGCTGATATGTTCCATCACATCATTGGTGCGCACCAAAAGCAAATCCTTGGCACGGCTATTGCCATCATGGGTATCGACGATATGGTCGCGCAATTCCTGCATGGCATCGCGCTGTTCTTCACACAGATTATCCAGCTTGCGCAGTTCCACGCGTGAATCCAGCAAGGCCAGCCAGTTATTGAAAGGGCGACGCGGGTCCAGCAAGGCATGTTGCCAGCGGTCGAGTTGCTGGGTTAGCGGCTGGCGCAATTCCAGGTATTGATCAACCATGGAATTGAGCAGGCGCAGCATCAGCTCTTCTGGTGAAGCTGGCAGGCGGCTGCCGTGGGTATTATTCTCTGCCCGCGATTTATAATCCAGCAGACGCTGGCGTGCCAGTTCTACCGTGCGGCTCTGTGCAGGGCGCACTGTGATCAGGACATTTTGCATGAGCAAAAACGAGACAGGCGTAGTCGCCAGTTTATTCAGTGCTGCGGGTATCTTGCGCTTCACGCCGTTCTTGTTGTCGCCGTTTGCTTCCGTCAATGTCAGCTTGCGAAACACCACCATTTCATATTCTTCGGTCGCATCAAAATAAGAAGGATGCGAGAGGTTGCTGACATCCTTGAGATGCAATTCATAAATCTGTGTGCCCGTAATGGCTTCGACACGATTACGCCAGGCGATCGGGTCTGCAGCGACTTCATCATGGCTGGCATCCAGCCATAAAAACCCGCCAGCTTTGAGCAGGGCTTCTGGTTGCTCAGGATTTTGCAGGGTCTGCGTATCGTTAATGTGGAAGATGTCCATGCGTCTTTTGTAGTGAAAAAATAAACCAGAGTCCAACTAGCGAAATCATGCAAGTGGCAGTCAACAATGCCTGTGCTGGTGTGGACAAGGCAAAGGAATAAAACCAGCTGGCAGTGAACAAGTTCATCAATAAGATGCACAGTATACGCACAGTCTCAGGCAACAGATAAATACGGCCTCTTTCCATCAGACCGCCTATGCACCACAAACCCATCACCAACCAACTGACATAGATAGTGGCATTCAGGGCGCTGATGGTTTTATACACGATCAGGAAATGCGTCGCCGCTTGCAACAGCAAGATGAACTGCGCCATGCAATACCAGGTCGTGGCCTTGCTTATGACGGGGTCATAAATGGGCCTCTGCAAGTCAAATGCTGCAGATGCAGATTGCGCCAGCACATCGGCTGGACGCCAGCCCGGCGGGCGCAACCATATCTGCAATTTATCCAGCCAGTTTTTTGTTTGCCAGGCATCACGCCAGACCTGCTCATATACTTCCAGATTAGCCCATAACGGGTTCCAGCTACGGAGTGGCTTGCGCGTGCCATATACAATCGCGACGTGATCGCGTTCTTCTATGAAAGTGCCAAACAACCTGTCCCAGATGACGAGGATGCCGCCAAAATTCTTGTCCAGGTACATATCATTGACAGCATGATGTACGCGGTGATTCGATGGTGAGACAAACACACGGTCAAACCAGCCCAGTTTGCCTATCTGCTCGGTATGTACCCAGAACTGGTAAAGCAAATCGATGAGGGCAACCGCAATGAACACATCGAGAGGAAAACCGATGACAGCCATTGGCAGATAAAAAATCCAGCCAAACAAAGGCCCGGTGCTGGTTTGCCGCAAAGCTGTACTCAGATTGTATTGCTCACTTTGGTGATGTACTACATGGGCCGCCCATAACAGATTGGTCTGGTGCCCCATCCTGTGCAGCCAGTAATATAAAAAATCGTAGAGCAGCAGGGCGGCTATCCATACCCAGACACTGTCCGATGGCAGGCTGAACAATGAAAGATGCTTGAGCACCAGCGAATACATGCCTATCGAAAACAACTTGGAAAACGCCCCTATGATCTGGCTCATGACACCCAGGGAGAGGCTATTCAATGAATCATTCATTCGGTACAAATGACGCTGACGCTTGCGCGCCACGATAAACTCAAAAGCGATCAGGATGAAAAAAACCGGGCTGGCAAAAGTGATGATTTTCTCATGCATGATCCTGGCCTTATTCAGAGGGGAATGATGTGACCGAAGCTGCAATCAGCCACAGCGCCAGATAATAGCTGCTGAGGATGAGTAAAGGGGAATGTGCAATAGGTGCGTAGAAGCGGTTGTAGGCGAGCAGGGTATCGGACAGCATGAAGCACAGGCCACCAATCAAGGCCAGGCGGCCAGACATGCTGCGCAATTGCAGGCCGCGGCTGATGGCTTGCGCCGTCATGCAGAGTAACAGACAGACGTAGGCAACCACAGGGATTTGTAAAGCTGTTGGCAGACTCGGCCACAGTATCACCAGGTTGACGATGCCAAGTGCAGCAATGGAGGTGAAGGCCATTGGTTTTCCGGCAAAGCGACTGTCACTGATCAGTGCACGTAAAAAGCAGATGTGAGCCAGTAAAAAGCTCAGCAGGCCGCATAAAAACCCATGGTGAAAAACAGTGCCAGGCAACATCAAAAAAATGTCACCAATCAGTGAGCAGATGATGCCTGCAAGTATAGCTTTTTGATAGATGGAGCTGATGACAGGCTTGTTGCGCAATGCAAAAAAGAAGATGGCGAGCGTCGTCAGCGGTTTGAAAATATAGTGAAGATATTGCGCACTGCCTATCTCTTTCCCCCATTCAGCACCGGCAATTGCCAGCGCAGCAAAAATGAAGATGAAGACAGAACGCAACATCGCAGGCATGGCGATCAGCCAGTATGTTTCAGCAAACGCGCAACATCACGGGCGAAGTAAGTCAGGACGCCATCGGCACCGGCACGCTTGAATGCCAGCATGGATTCCATCATGGTCTTGTTATGATCAAGCCAGCCATTTTGTGCTGCTGCCTTGATCATCGCATATTCGCCACTGACCTGATAGGCAAAGGTCGGCACCTTGAATTCATCCTTGACCCTACGCACGATATCCAGGTAGGGCATGCCAGGTTTGACCATGACCATGTCAGCACCTTCGGCCAGATCAAGTGCAACTTCGCGCAAAGCTTCATCACTGTTGGCCGGGTCCATCTGGTAACTGGCTTTATCACTCTTGCCCAAGTTAGCGGCGGAGCCCACTGCTTCACGGAAAGGACCATAGAAGGCTGAGGCATATTTGGCTGAGTAAGCCATGATGCGGGTGTGGATGAAATTATTCACTTCCAGCGCATGGCGGATCGCGCCTATGCGGCCATCCATCATGTCGCTGGGGGCGACGATATCGACGCCGGCTTCAGCTTGCACCAGTGCCTGGCGTACCAGCATGGCCGTAGTTTCGTCATTGAGGACATAGCCATCCGCATTAAGCAAACCATCCTGGCCGTGGCTGGTGTAGGGGTCGAGCGCCACATCGGTCAGGATACCCAGCTCAGGGAAGCGGCTTTTCAGTTCGCGTACGGCGCGTGGGATAAGACCTTTGGGATTGGTCGCTTCTATGCCGTCCGGCGTTTTCAAATGCGGGTTAATGGCGGGAAATAGCGCCAGCACTGGTATGCCCAGGGCTACGCAATCTTCGGCAACTCCCATAAGTAAATCTATCGTTACTCTTTCCACGCCAGGCATGGATGAAACTTTTTCACTTTGATTGACGCCGTCGATGACAAAAACGGGGTAAATCAAGTCAGCAGCAGTGACCATGTTTTCACGCATCAATGCGCGCGAAAATGCGTCTTTACGCATGCGGCGCATACGTATTGCAGGGAAATGTGCTGAGGGATGAGATGGCTTAGTGGATGGCATAGTCAGATGAAAATCAATGAAAAGAATTTTATGCAGGTTAATGAAACTTTTTTTAAGTTGCAACATCTTAATGCATAGGTTGGATCTACTCCATGCCTACCGCTTCTCCTCCCTGAGCGGGCACCGTGCGTCCCTATTCGTAACGGTGTTATTACCCCGGCAAAAAGACTATTTTGCCGGGGTTTTTTTATTCTCCGTCGGCAGGCTTGTTTGCCGGGATTTCTGCAGGTGCATCTAATGTGTTTGCTTCTGCATCGGTTTCATCCGCAGCATCAACAGTATCAACGATAGGGTCACGGTCCAGTCCCACCAGGCGTTGCACTGCTGCATCGGCTTCTTCTATGCCTATGCGTTTCAGTGCAGAAAACAATTGCAGGCTGAAAGGGAAGAGCGGGCCTTCGTCATCAACGTAACTATCGAGCACTGCCTTGGCTTTGCGCAATGCATCAGTACATTCGCTGCGATTGAGTTTGTCTGCCTTGGTCAAAATACAATGGATAGGACGGCCAGTTGGTGCAAACCATTCCAGCATCTGTATATCAAGATCGGTAAACGGACGGCGGGCATCCATGATCAGGACCAGTGCCGCTAATTGCGTGCGTCTTTGTACATAGGCACCGAGCAACTGGTTCCAGTGTTGTTTGGCGGCACCCGGCACTTCAGCATAGCCATAACCTGGCAAATCTACTAACAGGGCGCGAATTTCATCGACCCTGGTTTCATCTTTGCGATGCTGGCCTACATGGGCGCCACCAATGGAAAAATAATTAATATGCTGTGTGCGTCCCGGTGTTTTTGAGGCAAAACAGAGTTTTTTCTGATTGCACAGGGTATTGATTGCGGTCGATTTGCCAGCGTTGGAACGGCCAGCGAAAGCAATTTCGGGCACGTGGGTGCGCGGGAGATCGCGCAGATGATTCACCGTAGTGAAGAAGCGGGCTTGCCAGAGGATAGACATAGAGGAAAGGAATAATGGAAAAATGCAACATAAGGCAGTAAAAACGCCCGAAAGCTATTGTACAATAAGGGGTTAGGTCTTGGGCAGCGATTAAAACCATGCCCACAGACCAGTTTTGAACGTATTTTGTTGCCAAAAAGTGCCTTTTTACGTGTCAACTCGCTGCAATGTGTCGCCAATAGGGCAGATTTCCATTATTTAGTCTCAGGGTGTTTGAATGAACCGTGCTTTTTTATCGTTTACTAAGTCCATCAGCGTCGCAGTCCTGGCGGTGTCTTCTTTTGCCTCTTCTGTCTACGCTAATGAAGTAGCCAAACCAGCCAAAGCTGATGCAAGCAAAGGCGAAGCACTGTATACCAACGGCGATGCAGCACGCGGCATCACTGCCTGCGTATCCTGCCATGGCGCAGCCGGTAATTCCACCATTGCTGCCAATCCTAAATTGTCTGCCCAGCATGAAGTTTATCTGGTCAAGCAATTGACAGATTTTACTGGCGATACACGCAAAAATGCCATCATGACTACTTTTGCCAAGGCCATGACTGCAGATGACATGAAAAACGTTGCAGCTTACCTGGCTACGCAAAAATCCAAACCAGGTACGGCAAAAAACAAAGACATCGTTGAATTGGGCAAGCAAATTTATCGTGGTGGTATCGCTGAGAAAAATGTTCCAGCCTGCGCAGGCTGTCATAGCCCGAATGGCGCTGGCATCCCTGCACAATTCCCACGTATCGCTGGCCAGCATCAGGATTACACCATTGCCCAGCTGACTGGCTTCCAGAACGGTTCCCGTAAGGATGGCGCAAAAATCACTGGTGCCCGTCAAAACAGCGCGCAGATGATGACTATCGCCAAGAAAATGTCTGAAGATGAAATTAAAGCTGTTGCAGACTATGTCGCTGGCTTGAAGTAATACATAAAGAATAAGTAATTGAGGAGGGGGTGGCGATAGCCATCCCCTTTTTTTATGATGGATGCTGCTGCAAAAACCACTGAGCCTGTTTCAGCCAATTTTTAGTGAAGCGTGTACTATTCGTTGCGCCCGGATGTTGATGTAATCCATCTTCTGGTGAAGATGTTTCCTCTAACATCAGCCTCATTCATTATGTGCAAACCTCATCAGCAATAAGTAAACAGAGAGTATGGAAAACAAGATAGAAGGCGATCAGCCTGCAGATACTGGCGGCATACAACTGCAAACCCGGCGCGCCTGGGTGGCGGACGCGGTGGAGTTATTGTCTTCCATGCGTTTTGCCATCAGCTTATTGACGTTGATTGCGGTTGCCGCAGTGATAGGCACGGTGCTCAAGCAAAACGAGCCTATGCCAAATTATGTGAACCAGTTTGGCCCTTTCTGGTTTGAGATTTTTGACAAGCTTGGCTTGTATGCCGTTTATTCCGCCTGGTGGTTCTTGCTCATCATGGCTTTTTTGGTGACTTCAACATCGTTGTGCGTGATACGCAATGCGCCCAAGATGCTGAAAGACATGCGCAGCTGGCGCGATACCGTGCGCGAACAATCCCTGCGCAATTTTCATCATCGTTCCGAATGGCATAGCGGCAACAGCCGGACTAAAGTAACAGAACAAATCCTGGCTCACCTGGCACGTGTTGGTTATCGCTTCAAGCTCGTTGAAAAAGAAGGGGCGACCCTGATTGCGGCCAAACAAGGCGCAGCAAACAAATGGGGTTATATTTTTGCCCATAGTGCGATTGTCATCATCTTAGTTGGCGGCATGCTGGATTCTGATCTTTCCATCCGCTTTCAACAGTGGTTCATGGGTAAGGTGCCTTTTGAAGGCAGCGGTGTTATTGCCAAAATCCCTGCCCAGCATCGCTTGTCACCCCATACCCCTACCTTCCGTGGCAACACCATGATCCCTGAAGGTGCTAGCAGCAGCACGGCCATCTTGCCGCAGGCAACCGGGGTGCTGGTGCAAGATCTGCCATTCACGATTAAGCTGAAAAAATTCACCATAGACTTTTACTCCACCGGCATGCCCAAGCTGTTTGCCAGTGATGTCGAAGTCACTGACCATGAAACCGGCAAGTCCTTTGCCTCTACCATCAAGGTCAATGAGCCCCTGATTTACAAAGGCATCGCAGTCTATCAGTCAAGTTTTGAAGACGGCGGCAGCCGCCTGCAGATCAAGGCTTACCCTATGCTGGGCCCTGATGTCAGCACCCTGGCCATGACAGGTGAAGTAGGCGGCAGCACGGCTTTGAAGCCAGGTACAGGTAATGACTTTACGATAGAGTGGTCAGGTTTCAGACCCTTCAACGTTGAGAACATGGCTCGCAATGGCGCTGATGTCAGGGCAGTGAATCCCAACCAGACTTTGAATGAGAAATTCACGGCGGATCTGGACAAGCACCTGGGTTCAGCAGCAAAGAATGCCAATAACAAAGACTTGAAAAACGTCGGCCCCAGCCTGCAATATAAATTGCGCGATAAAACCGGCCAGGCCAGGGAGTTTCATAACTACATGCAGCCCGTGCAGATCAATGGTGACTACATGATACTGGCGGGCACACGCGATTCCCCCAGTGAAGCCTTCCGCTATCTGCGCATACCTGCCGACGATGAAGACAGTATCAAGGACTGGATGCGTTTGCGTGCGGCTGTGCAAAATCCTGAAATGCGTACCCTGGCAGTAACACGCTTTGCCGAGCATGCAGTCAAAAGAAATCAAAGCAGCGGTACGCAAAAAACTGATCTGTGGGCAACTTCTGCCAAGATCAGTCTTGATGCTTTTGCCGGTGACGAGAAATTATCCGGCCTGCCTGCGATTTCCAAATTACTGGAAAAAGTGCCGCAGACAGAACAAGAGAAAGTTGCCGAAGGTTTTATCAAGGTCTTGAATGGCAGTATGTGGGAACTGTGGATGGTGGCGCGTGAGAAAGAAGGCTTGCCTGCCTATGAGCTGGATGAAAAACATGCACGTTTCCTGCAACTGGCGATAGGTGCATTGTCTGATGCTTCTTTCTATGGTGCACCTGTGTATTTGCAGCTCACCGGTTTTGACGAAGTCAAGGCATCGGTATTGCAGGTGACACGTTCACCCGGCAAGAATGTGGTGTATTTGGGTTGTTTGTTCCTGGTGCTGGGCGTGTTTTCCATGTTCTATATCCGTGAGCGCCGTCTTTGGGTCTGGATCAAAGATGATGGCGCAGGTACACATGCACTGATGGCCCTGAGTTCGCAGCGCAAGACGCTGGACTTTGAAAAAGAATTTGAGCAATTGAAAATGCATTTGCGGCAACTGAGTACGCAGCCTGGGTTGGAAACACAATCGGCACCGGCAGCATCAGCAGATACGCCACGAAATGCAGCGTAATCGACTACACTACGAAGCATGGGGCCTGATGGCCCTGGCATCTGGGGAAAAATGATGGAAATCACACAGAACTACACGCCCTACCAGGGTTTTTTTAAACGACTGAGTATCGCTGACTGGTTGTATGCCGTGGCCTTGTGCATGGCGTCCCTGTTTGCGTTCAGCCGTTTTGGCTCGTATATGGATGGCTATGAAAAGGCCATTGTCTTGCTGGCTGCACCTACATTCGCCTGGCTGGGCTGGCACTGGAAACCGGTACGCCCACTGCTGGTGATACTGGCTATCCTCAGCCTGTTCGCGATACAGTTATATGGTGGTTCGCTGGATATGGCGAACAAGAAATTTTTCCTGAAATACCTGTTGTCCAGCCAGTCTGCAATCTTGTGGATGAGCACCTTGTTTGTCTTGTCTACCCTGTTTTATTGGGGCGGGCTGATCGCGCGTTCCGATTTCGGCGCTTCGGTTGGCTCGGTCTTGTGCTGGTCTGCCGTGGCCATGGGCTTTACCGGCATGCTGGTGCGCTGGTATGAGTCTTACCTGATTGGTGCTGATGTTGGCCATATCCCAGTGTCCAATCTATATGAAGTGTTCATCCTGTTCTCGATGATCACTGCCATGTTCTATTTGTATTATGAACAGCAATACCGTACCCGCCAGCTGGGGCCATTTGTCATGTTGGTCATCTCAGCCGCTGTTGGCTTCCTGCTGTGGTACACCGTCAGCCGCGATGCCGCAGAAATCCAGCCTCTGGTGCCTGCCCTGCAAAGTTGGTGGATGAAGATCCATGTACCAGCCAATTTCATCGGTTATGGCACGTTTGCGCTGGCGGCCATGGTGTCTGTTGCCTATTTGCTCAAATCCAAAGGTTATCTGGTTGACCGTTTGCCAGCGCTGGAAGTGCTGGATGATGTCATGTACAAGGCAATTGCCGTTGGCTTTGCCTTCTTCACCATCGCCACCATTCTTGGTGCCCTGTGGGCAGCCGAAGCCTGGGGTGGCTACTGGTCCTGGGACCCGAAAGAAACCTGGGCGCTTATCGTCTGGCTCAATTATGCAGCCTGGTTGCATATGCGCCTCATGAAGGGCTTGCGTGGGCAGGTCGCGGCCTGGTGGGCGCTGATCGGTTTGTTAGTGACCACTTTTGCTTTTCTCGGCGTGAACATGTTCTTGTCCGGCCTGCATTCTTACGGCACTCTATAATTATTGAGCTAATGTGTAAGGATTAGCAGGAAACTGCGACTCATGAGAAACTAGGGCGCGATGGCAATGTCAAATTGCTGTTACGCCAGTCTCAACCACGGAGTCCACCATGCTGATCAAACGTAGTCCCAATGGCATAGACCTGCCTTACTCTTCTGAAATCACACCGCGCGCCGTGTTTGAGGCGCGTCGTGAGTTCATCCGCAAGATGGCGCTAGGCTCCATCGCTGGCACAGCCCTGTTTGAAATGGCCAACCGCGCCGCTTTTGCCCAGAACCCTGGCGCACAAAAGCTGGCTGCCAATCTCAATTCTGCCTATGCCCTGGTGGAAAAGAAGACCGCCTACAAAGATGCAACGACCTACAACAATTTCTATGAGTTCGGCACCGACAAGGCTGATCCGGCAGTGACTGCTCATACACTCAAGCCGCGTCCCTGGACTGTCAGCATAGAAGGTGAGGTCAAGAAGCCGATGACGCTGGACCTGGATAGCCTGATGAAACTGGCACCGCTGGAAGAGCGTATTTATAGATTACGTTGTGTTGAAGGCTGGTCCATGGTGATTCCATGGACAGGTTATTCACTGTCCAATCTCATCAAAAAAGTTGAACCCACAGGCAATGCCAAATATATTGAGTTCGTTACGCTCGAAGACAAAAAACAAATGCCGGGCTTGCGCAGCCCTGTGCTGGAATGGCCTTATGTAGAAGGTCTGCGCATGGATGAAGCGAATCATCCACTGGCTTTGCTGACTTTTGGCATGTATGGAGAAGTTTTGCCCAATCAGAATGGTGCCCCTGTGCGTATGGTCTTGCCCTGGAAATATGGTTTCAAGTCAGCCAAGTCCATCGTCAAAATCCGTTTCGTCAAGGAACAGCCGCGCACGGCCTGGAATATAGCTGCAGCCAGCGAATATGGTTTTTATTCAAATGTGAACCCGGATGTTGATCACCCGCGCTGGTCGCAGGCGACCGAGCGCCGCATCGGTGAAGACGGCTTGTTTGCCCGCAAGCGCAAGACCCTGATGTTCAATGGATACAGCGAAGTGGCATCGCTATATTCAGGCATGGACTTGAAAAAGTTTTTCTAGGATTACTGCCTCCATGTTACTCACCAATAAGCAGGTTTCCCAGTTCAAGATAGTCTTGTTCATCCTGGCATTGTTGCCGTTTATCCGGTTGGTCAGCTTTGTATTTCTGGATAAACTGGGAGCGAATCCGGTTGAATTTATTACTCGCAATACCGGTGACTGGACCCTGTATTTCCTGTGCATGACTCTCGCGGTGACACCATTGCGCAAGTTGCTGCATATGCCCTGGCTTATCCGTTGCCGCCGCATGCTGGGCGTGTATGCCTTCTTTTATGCCTTCCTGCATTTCATGACCTTCCTCTGGTTCGATCATTTCTTTGATGTGGCAGAAATGTGGAAGGATGTCATCAAGCGCCCCTTCATCACTATCGGCTTTATCGCTTTTGTCTTGCTGATTCCTCTGGCTGCGACCAGTACCAATGGCATGATCAAGCGGCTGGGCGGCAAGCGCTGGCAATGGTTGCATCGCTTGATCTATCTGATTGTACCGCTGGGCGTGCTGCATTACTTCTGGATGAAAGCAGGCAAGCATGATTTCTCCCAGCCTGTGCTGTTTGGCCTCATCGTCGCTGGCTTGCTCATGATACGTCTGTGGTGGCGCTGGTTTGGGCGTGACCCTGTCCTTGTCACGGGAGCTTGAGCCTCGCCTGCAATTACCCACTTCTCATGTTGCGGGCGCACATTGATCTTGTTTTACAGCACATATTTCTTCACGGCATAATCGCGTTTTTGAAGAATGCGGGCACAGACCTGCCCATTGCGTAAAACATGGAAGACTATTTACTCCAAAAGAAGACAGTTGCGACACTTACCCAGCGTGTCGCAATCAGTATCCTGGCTTTGTATGGCTGGCGCGTGCGTTACCGTCCTTTGCCCGGGCCACGTGGTGTCATCATTGTTTATCCGCATACCTCGAACTGGGATTTCGTGGTTGGCGTACTGGCCAAGCTGGCGATAGGCATGCCTTTTCACTTTATTGCCAAATCCTCATTGTTTGAAGGCCTGACTGGTGCCACCATAGGCCGCATGGTGCGTTATCTTGGGGGAGAGCCAGTAGAGCGCGGCGTATCAACCGGGGCGATTGCCCGTCTGGCAGAAAAAATCAATCAATCCGACTGGTATTGGATGGCGATTGCGCCAGAGGGTACGCGCAGCAAAAAACCTTATTGGCGCAGCGGTTTTTATCATATTGCCACCACAGCAAAAGTGCCGCTGGGTTGCGCTTACTTTGATTTCGTCAAACGCGAAGTGTCCTTGGTCGATTACATCAATCTGACTGGCGAGCGTGAGCAGGATATGGCCAGCATTGCTGCCATTTATCAGGATGTACAAGGCTGTCGTCCAGAACAGGCCAGCCCAGTTGTGCTACGTCCTGAAGACGGAAGTACTCAGGGTTGATTTGGTGTAGTGGTGCTCGTGTTTGTACTTGTGCTCGTTGCAGGGGCAGGCTTGGCCGGCATGACCAGCGGGCCTTTCTGGCCGCAAGCTGTCAATAAAGACATGATGAAAAATAGGCTAATCAGTTTGCGCATCTTGTATTCCCTGAACACCGTATAGAATGGCGTTTTTACATATAAAGACGCTGGAGTGTAGCATGACTGAATCTGAATTTCTGGCACTGGCAGATACTTGCTTGCAGCAAGTCGAGCAATTATTTGAGCAAGCCTTTGAAAACGATGAATACGATGTCGAGTGCAGCCGCAGTGGCAATGTATTGACGGTGGAATTTATCGATACCAACTCTAAAATCATCGTCAATAGCCAGGCGCCGATGCAGGAGATGTGGGTGGCCGCACGCAGTGGTGGCTTCCATTACAAATATGATGGCCAGCACTGGCTCAATACTCGTGATGGCTCAGAATTGTTTGCAACCTTGTCCCGCGTGGCGCAAGAACAAGGTCGCTAAGCACAGCTATAGAGCTACTCTTCTATGATACTCATCGGTGGTGCCAGCGTAGTCACGCCAGCTCCCGGTGGGTTTTCAGCATAATAATAATCACCGTCGGCAGCAATGATACCTTTGGGTACCGGCCTTTCTTCTATCGGGAATTCTTTCAGGATTTTTTGCATATAGCCTATCCAGATCGGCAGGGCCAGGCCACCACCGGTTTCTTTATTACCCAAGTTTCTTGGCTGATCAAAACCTATCCAGGCTATGCCCACGACTTTGGATTGATAACCGGCAAACCAGGCGTCGAAAGAGTCATTGGTGGTCCCTGTCTTGCCTGCGATATCCGAGCGTTTCAAGATCAGCGCCTTGGTTGCCGTACCCATCTTGACGACATCGCGCATCATGCTGTCCATCAGGAAGGCATTGCGTTCATCAATGACGCGATTAACTTCATCACCAGCCATGTCGGGCTTGGTCTGCACCAGCACCTGACCATTGCTGTCGGTAATCTTGGAAATCAGGTAGGGATTGACCTTGTACCCACCATTCGCAAACACTGAATAGGCACCAGCCATCTGCAAGGGAGTGACCGCACCTGCACCCAGAGCCAGGGTCAGGTAAGGCGGATTTTTCTCGGGCAGGAAGCCAAAGCGGCTGGTATATTCCTGACCGTATTTCGCGCCTATCTTGTGCAGGATGCGGATGGAAATCATGTTCTTGGACTTGGTCAGGCCGCGACGCATGGTCATTGGGCCCTCATATTTGCCGTCATAGTTCTTCGGTTCCCACGCCTGGCCACCCGTCTGGCCTGCATCAAAGCTGATAGGTTCATCATTGATAATGGTCGATGGTGACAAACCTTTTTCCAGCGAGGCTGAATAAATGAAGGGTTTGAAGCTGGAGCCAGGCTGACGCCAGGCCTGGGTCACATGGTTGAATTTATTCAGGTTATAGTCAAAACCACCGACCAGGGCACGGATGGCACCGTCAGTTGTATTGGCGGCAACAAAGGCTGACTGTACCTCAGGCATTTGGGTAATGCTCCAGCTTTTGCCTTCCAGCACGACCCGTATCACGGCACCGCGTTGTATGCGTTTGTTTGCCGGGGTTTTGACTGACAGGCCACTGGCGGCAAAAGTCAGGCCAGTGTCTTCGATACGGATTTCTTCGCCTGAGGACAAGACCGCCCGCACCAATTTAGGCGTGGCCTCCAATACCATGGCGACTTGTAAATCATCGCTGTCTGTATGTTCCGCCAACTCTTTTTCTATGGCATCTTCAGCAGCTTCCTTGCCTTCAGGTATCGTGATGATGGCTTCTGGTCCGCGATAGCCATGACGTTTTTCATAATCCATGACACCACGGCGCAAGGATAGATAGGCAGTGTCCTGGTCGGTCTTGGTAATGGTGGTGTAAACATTCAGGCCACGGGTGTAGGTTTCTTCCTTGAATTGCTCATACACCAGTTGACGCGCCATTTCTGCAACATATTCGGCATGGATGCCAAATTCATTGCTATTGGTTTTGGTGATCAGTTCTTCATTCTTGGCTTGTTCGTATTGCGCTTCGGTGATGTAGCCAAGATTGCGCATCCTTTGCAAGATATATTGCTGCCTGACGGTTGCACGCTTGGGATTGGCGACCGGATTGTAGGCTGATGGCGCTTTTGGCAAGCCGGCCAGCATGGCTGCCTCGGCGATGGTGACGTCTTTCAATTCCTTGCCAAAATAGATTTGGGCGGCAGAGGAAAAACCATAGGCGCGCTGTCCCAGATAAATCTGGTTCATATAGATTTCCAGAATCTGATCCTTGGTAAGATTTTGTTCTATCTTCCAGGCCAGCAGGATTTCATAAATCTTGCGCTTGAAGGTTTGCTCACTTGAGAGAAAGAAATTCCTGGCAACCTGCTGGGTAATGGTGGATGCCCCCTGTTTGGCGCCACCAGTCAGATTATGTATTGTTGCCCTGGTAATACCCTGGTAATCAACCCCACCATGCTCGTAAAAACGATCATCCTCAATCGCCAGTACGGCTTTTTTCATGATCTCCGGGATATCTTTAAAGCGCACGACGTTGCGTCGCTCTTCGCCAAACTCGGCGATCAGCATATTGTCGGCGGAGAAAACCCGCAGTGGCATTTTGGGCTTGTAGCTGGTGATTGAATCCAGTTCTGGCAGATTTGGATAAGCCATTGTAAGTGCAAAACCGATAATTAATGCTCCTGCTACAACTAATCCGAATAAAACACCCGTAGTTCCGAGTACAATGCGGGCGAAAAGCTTTCCAGCCGTGCGCTTTTTTGGCTCAGGTTGATTGTCGGGTTCTAGGTTTTGATCTGACATAGGGGCTAATTGTAAATAAGGCAGCAGACATTATAGCCGCCTTCCATGAGCATTAGACTGTCAGTAGATAAGTGGATTTGTAAGCAAATTTTCAGAATATTCGAAATGTACGTGGATATTTGGCAACGCATAAGGGTAGTGCTGCGCGGAAATTGCTTTACCAATGCCAGTCTTATTGCTAGGATTTCATGTAAGCTTGGATAATTGTCTTGTAAATAGCGGTTTTTAAAGAGAATTTACTTTTGGCAATATAATGTTTCGCACATGTAATTTTGTGTAAATTGAAATGATGATGTAATCGTGAGGGGATATTCTTGGCTTTAGATCTGGCTTCGTTGCTCGGCAGAAAAAATCCGCCACTATTTGGTCTGGATATCAGTTCTCTCGATATCAAGCTTGTTGAACTTTCGGAAGGAAGCAACAAGTCTTATCGACTTGAGCGTTATGCCTCTGAACCACTGCCCAAAGGGGCGGTGTTGGATGGCAATATCGAGAATATTGAACAAGTGACTGAGGCAGTCCGCAAACTCGTCAAGAAAAGCGGAACCTCAGCCAAAAACGTAGCAATGGCAATGCCGGCATCTGCCGTCATTACAAAAAAAATTATACTCGCCGGGACCTTGACCGAACAGGCACTCGAAGTGCAGGTCGAGTCCGAAGCCAGTCAGTACATTCCTTTCTCCATGGATGAAGTCAGCCTGGATTTCTGTGTGCTGGGGCCGGCGGCCAATGCGGAAGAAGATATAGAAGTGATGCTTGCTGCGTCTAGAAAAGAAAAAATTGAAGATCGCGTGGCCATCATACAGGCTGCGGGCTTGCAAGCTAAAGTCATGGATATTGAATCCTATGCTGCGCGTGCTGCCGTGTCACGTCTGGTCGATCTGCAAGCAAATGCCGGCAAAGATCAGATTTACGCAATATTCCAGATAGGTTCCAAGCGTACTTACATTTTCATCATGCTCAATGGCGACGTCATCTATGAGCGTGAGCAGCAGTTTGGCGGCGCCCAGTTGACCCAGGATATTGTCAGAAATTATGGCCTTTCCTTAGAAGAAGCTGAGCAGAAAAAGAAAAGCGGTGACTTGCCTGATACGTATGAAATGGAATTGCTGGAACCCTTCCTGGAAAGCGCCGCACTGGAGGTAACCCGTGCCATACAATTCTTTTTCACCTCCACACCTTTCACCCGGGTGGACCAGATTTACCTGTCCGGTGGTTGCGCAGTAATACCTGGTCTGGTTGACATCATTGCTGAGCGTACCAAGATTTCTACTGCAGTAGTCAGCCCGTTTAAGGGAATGGAACTCGGTTCAGGCGTTAACGAGAAAGCTTTGCGCAATGATGCTCCCGCTTATATGGTTGCCTGCGGGCTGGCATTACGGAGATTCGGCTGATGATGATCAAGATTAATCTCCTGCCGCACAGGGAAGAAAAGCGCAAGCAGCTGAAAAGTGACTTTTATGGCCTGTTGCTGTTGGCTGCGATAGCGGGTGCTTTGGTCGTGGTGGTTGTCAGTGCTTACTTTGGGCGTGAACTGTCAATCCAGACTGAAAAAAATGAATTTATCAAGAAAGAGAATGCCAAGCTTGATGATCGCATTAAAGAAATCGCTACTTTAAGGCAGGAAATTGATGGCTTGAAAGCGCGTCAGCAAGCTGTGGAAGATTTGCAGGGAGATCGTAACCAGCCTGTGTATTTGCTGGATGAATTGGTCAAGCTGACTCCTGAAGGGGTCTACCTCAAGCAACTGAATCAGGATGGCCAGAAAGTCATTTTAGGTGGTTACGCACAATCTCAGGACAGGGTTGCTGAATTTATCCGCAATCTGGGTAATAAGTCAGATTGGATGTACAAGCCGGAATTGAACGATATTCACTCCACTGGTTTGGGCCAAGGTCGGGATGCGAAAAAAGTATTTGAATTTAAGGTGAATGTGAACATCAAGCGCCCACGTGAGAGAGAAGAAGCTGCTTCTCAAGCTGCCGCTTCGGCTGCTGCACTCGGATCTGCGGCACCTGCTAAAGCCGTGCAAGCGCAGGTACCCGCTTCGCAAGCTGCTGATGTTGGCAAGAAACCATAGTGTGTGATTATTTATGCAATGCAACGGAAGATTGTAAATGGCGATTAATCTGAATGAAATTGGCGGGTCAGTTGGCGCTCAATTTCAAGGCTTGAATGGATTGCACCCTGGCCTGTGGCCACTTGCGCCACGTATTGCTTCTGCAATGGGTGTCTTGATTGTTGTGGTCGCATTGGGTTGGTATTTCCAATGGGATGGTCAGATGACGGCCATAGAAACTGGTCAGGCTGAAGAGGTCAAACTCAGGGGTGAATACAAACAAAAGCTGCAACAGGCGATTAATCTGGATGCCCTGAAAGAACAACGCAAGCTGGTGCAACAATATGTCGCCACCATGGAGAAGCAATTGCCTAGTCAGGCAGAAATGGCGGCTCTGCTGGCTGATATTAACCAGGCCGGTCAAGGCCGTGGGTTGGCTTTTGACTCTTTTGTACCAGGTTTGCCAGCCGTAAAAGATTACTATGCAGAATTGCCGATCGCCATCAAGATTCAGGGCAATTATCACGATCTTGGTCAATTCGTTGCTGATATTGCAAAGTTGCCAAGGATTGTTACTTTGAATAATCTGAATATCACCCGTAATCCGGATGGTGTTTTGATACTTGATGTGACTGCGAAAACATTCCGTTATTTGAATAGGGACGAAGTTCTGGACCAGGCTGAGAAGAAGAAAAAGGAGCCTAAAAAATGAAGAACATCGTCATTAGACCAATGCTTGGTTTATTCCTGGTGCTCTCCTTATCCGCTTGCGGTGATAGTCAGGAAACAGAGCTGCGTGCCTGGATGGATACAGAACAAAAGCAGGCAAAAGCGGTTATCCCCAAACTCAGTCCTCCAAAAGTTTATGTGCCATTTGCATATGATGGCAAAGAAAGTATTGAGCCCTTTAATCCTGCCAAATTACTGGTGGTGCTTGCACGTCTTAAGGCTGAGTCAAGCAATGGTATCAAACCCAACCTCGACAGACCACGGGAGGCACTCGAATCATTTCCCATGGATAGCTTGAAGATGGTGGGCACAATCGAGAAAAACAAGATGGTATATGCCCTCGTGCAAGTGGATAAGACAGTGTATCAAGTCAAGTTAGGGTCTTATTTAGGTCAGAATTTGGGACTGATTACAAAAATTTCGGAGAGTGAAATCGAAATCAAAGAAACGGTTCAGGATGCGGCAGGTGATTGGACTGAGCGGCAATCCAAGTTAGAGTTGCAGGAGGCAAAGAAATGAATGCGTTGATAAATACAAGTATAAGGGGCGCCAAAGTGGTCAAATTTATTTTATTTGCGTTGCTTGGTTTTTGCAGTGCGGCTTTTGCCCAGACGAATTCTATAGAATCGTTAACTGCCAACCAGCAAGGGGCGAACATTATCGTCAAGATTACCTTGAAAAAACCTTTGGAAAAACTTCCTTTGGGTTTTGCCATTGCCAATCCATCCAGGATCGCCATCGATTTTGCAGATGTCAGCAATAATACTGGTAAATCGTCGTTCGAAATGAATATGGGCGATTTAAGGGCGATTAACCTGATCGAGGCAACTGGGCGGTCCCGCCTGATTTTCAATCTGAACAAGTCACTCAATTATGCAACTGCGATTGACGGTAATTCTCTGATTGTGACGATTGATGCTTCTGGTGGTATTGCTACTGCAGTAAATTCTCAAGGTTTACCAGTCAATGTACAACCAGCAGTGGCAGTAAAACGTGCTTTGCGTGATATTGACTTCCGTCGTGGCGCTGCAGGTGAAGGCCGCGTCGTCATTGATTTGCCACTGGATCAGGTTGCCGTTGATATCCGTCAGCAAGGGCAAAAAATCATTGTTGATTTCCTCAAGGTGAGCTTGCCAGAATCCTTGCGCCGTCGACTCGATGTTGCTGATTATGGCTCACCTGTGCAACTGATCACTACCACGCCAAATGGTGAAAATGTCCGTATGGTCATAGAACCTACCGGATTGTGGGAACATAGTGCCTACCAGAGTGACACCCAGTTTGTGGTCGAAGTCAAACCTATCAAGGAAGATCCGAACAAGCTGACGCAGGGTACACAAGGTTATCGTGGCGAGCGTCTGTCTTTCAATTTCCAGAATATTGAAATCCGTGCCATTTTGCAGATCATTGCTGAGGTCAGCAGCCTCAATATTATTGCCAGTGACACTGTGAATGGCACGATTACTTTGCGCTTGAAAGACGTGCCATGGGATCAGGCACTCGATATCATCATGCAGTCCAAGGGATTGGACATGCGCAAAAATGGTTCTGTTATCTGGATCGCGCCAAAAGAAGAGTTATTAACCAAAGAAAAACTCGAACTTGAGCAAAAAGCACAGATCGCTGAACTGGAACCCGTAAAAACTGAATCATTCCAGCTCAACTATCAGAAAGTGGAAGCTTTCAAACAGGTCTTTGGTGTTGATGGCAGTAGTACTAACCGCTTACTTTCCAAGCGTGGTAGCGCTGTGATTGAGCCGCGTACAAATCAATTGTTTGTCACTGATATTCCTTCCAAACTGGAAGAAGTCCGTAAATTGATTGCCAAAACCGATATCGCTTCAAGGCAAGTATTGATAGAAGCACGTATTGTTGAAGCTGATGATAAGTTCAGTAAAAATCTCGGTGCCAAACTGGGTTTTGCTGACTTGCGTGGTCTGGCCGGCGGTAATACTGGTTATCAAATAGCAGGAAATCAAAGGGTTGCGCTGACTGGTAATTACCTCGGCGTTGGTGAGCAAACTCTGCAAGCAAAAATTACGGATCAAAGCTATGCGCCTAACACGCAGTTTGTGAGCTTGCCGGCAGCTGGTATTAATGGTTTGAATCCGGGTAGTCTGGCAGTCAGTCTGTTTTCCTCAGCCGCTAACCGTTTCCTGAATCTGGAATTGTCAGCCCTGGAAGCAGATGGCAAGGGTAAAATAGTGTCAAGTCCACGCGTTGTGACTGCTGACCAATTGAAGGCGTCGATAGAGCAAGGCACAGAATTGCCGTATCAGGTCGCTACTTCAAGTGGTGCAACATCGATCTTCTTCCGTAAGGCTACTTTGAGACTGGAAGTTACTCCGCAAATTACCCCGGATGGAAATGTGATCCTGGATGTTGATGTTCATAAAGACAGCGTTGGTCAAGAAACCAGGGCAGGCTTTGCGATTGATACCAAAGAAGTAAAAACCATCGTCCTGGTTGAAAATGGCGGCACAGTGGTGTTGGGTGGTATATTCCAGCAAACTGAGCGCGATAGTGTGACAAAAGTACCGTTCTTTGGCGACCTTCCATTGTTTGGCAATTTGTTCAAAACCACTGGTCGCACGAATGACAAAACTGAATTGCTGATTTTTATTACTCCCAAGATTGTTGCAGAGAAATTTAGCAACAAACAATAAAGGGTTCTGGGCTTGAGATGCATGTCATTGAATGGCAAACCGATTTTCTGAATTCGTAAAAAATATAGGTGTTTCATGATGAAGTATATTCGCGGTTTATTCGCACTGATCTTACTGATAGGCCTGACGGCTTGTGGCGGCGGCGGCGGTTCAGCTGGCAATACAAGTGGCGCCAAGTTGTTCACTACAGCGCCCGACAAATTAACTATATCCCCGGGAGCAACTCAATCCTTTACCATTGGTGGTGGTGTGCCTGGTTATTCCGCAAGCAGCAGTAATGGTGCTGCGATTATCACAGTCGCTGACAAGACTTTGACCATCAAGGGCGGCAGCGGTGGTACAGCAACCGTAACAGTAAAAGATGCAGCGGGTGTCTCAGTCAGCATAGAGGTGACTGTTGGTACTGGCCTGGCATTGTTCACTAATGCGCCAACTACAGTAACTGTAGGCGTTGGTGCCCAGACCGCTGAATATACAATTGGCGGTGGTAGCCTGGTATATAACGTTGGTACCAGCAATAATCAGATTGCGGACGTTGTTTTCTCTGGCAACCGTTTCATTATCGTCGGCGTTAACGGTGGCAAGGCGACTGTGACCGTGCGTGATTCTATCGGTGGCCTGGTTTCCATTGAAGTTACCGTGGGCTCTGTTGATGCTCTGTTCACAACAGCTGCCGGTGATGTCAACATCGGCGTTGGTGTGGGTACCACTTACGTAGTTGGTGGCGGCAATGCTCCGTACACGGTGGGTAGCAGCAACGTTGCAGTAGCAACGGCGTCTATTACAGGTACTAAATTGACGATTACGGGTGTCAGTGTGGGTACTGCAACAGTTGTCGTCCATGATGCGACTACCGGTAGTGCAACTATCAAGGTAACCGTGGGTTCAACTGCTGCCTTGTTTACTTCGGCCCCTACGGCACTGACTGTTGGTATTGGAGCGTCCAGCCCGACTTTCACTATTGGTGGTGGTAGCCAAGTGTATACCGTGAGCAGTGCAAATACACAAATTGCCACGGTTGGTATTAATGGCAACAAGTTCACTGTCAATGGTGTCTCTGCCGGGACCACGACTGTCTTTGTTAAAGACAGTTTGGGTGTGACAGTTACCATCATTGTTACTGTTGGTTCTGGTGCCCCTTTCTACACGACAGCACCTAATGATATTACTTTGGCGGCTGGTGGTAGTGGTACCTATATTCTGGGTGGCGGCAGTGCTCCTTATACTGCGACCAGCAGTAATACCTCAGTGGTAACAGCATCTGCTTCTGGCAATAACCTGGTGCTGACTGGTGTTGGTTCTGGTAAGGCAGTCGTTGTGCTGCGTGATGCTGCGGGTGCAATCCTCAACGTTAATGTCACGTTGGGTTCTGGCGGGGTCAATGCGCTCTTCACAACGGCACCTAGTGCTGTGACTATCGCCGTAGGCGCAAGCCCTGCATATCAAATCGGCGGCGGTACGGCACCGTATTCTGTCACCAGCAGTAATGTTTCTGTTGCAACGGCGACGCTTACTGGTAGTAGCTTCATCATTACTGCTGTAGCGACAGGTAGCGCAAACATTGTGGTTAAGGATGCAGCCGGTGGTATAGCTACTATTGTTGTCAGTGTTGGTTCTGGTGCGACAGTTAATTTGTATACTTCAGCGCCAAGTGCGATCAGCATAGCTCCACTCGCTGCTCCTGTGTATCTGATTGGTGGTGGTACAGCACCTTATACAGCAACAAGTAGCGATGTTAGAGTGGCAACTGTTGTCGTATCAGGCTCATCAATGACCATCACGGGTGTTGGACCAGGTACAGCCACTGTTCGCCTGGTGGATAGCGTAGGTGCTGCCATCTCTGTCTCAGTGACAGTAGTTGCTGCCACAAGTAACACGATGATTGTATCGCCTACTTCGATTACTGCTTATGTCAATGATGTATTAAGCATACGTGTGGATGGTGGTACTGCTCCCTACACGGCGACTTCCAGTAACCCTTCGGTGGCAACAATCACCAATGGTGCTGTGCTGGCATCTGCTGGGACGGTAACAGTATTCCTGGCAAAAGCGCTGGCCGAAGGTGTCATCGTTGTTGTTTCAGATGCGAATGGTAATTCTGTTAATGTCAATATTATTGTTAAAAACGCCTTGAATACCTTGCAATTAAGCCCAGTTGACTGGTCGATCAATGAGACAAATTCAACGATCATTCCTTTGACTGTCAGTGGTGGTAGTGGCCCATTCCAGGTATTTACCAGCGATACATTATTGTCCAGTGTGAGCGGCACTAATCCGGATGCAGGCAATCCATTGACCTTTAATGGCCGTAATGTGAACGTAGCTCTGGGTACACAGGGTAACCGTTGTGTGGCTGCCAATACCGCTGTGACAATTACCGTCAAAGACAGCGTAGGTTCTACAGCCACCAGTACCATGACGATATTGAATCTGACAACCGGAGGCTGTTAAGATCTGCTCATGGTAAGAGGATAATGATAAACTCAGTTTATTTGCTTCAAGCCGGAAATACTCTCCTGAGCGTTAATGCTCAGGAGAGGTCAGCAAAAGTCTTAAGCCAGGTAAACAGTTTTGAAGAATATTTTTCTCGTAGGCCTGATGGGCTCCGGCAAAACCACGGTTGGCCGGGCCCTGGCAAAAAAACTCAATAAACGTTTTATTGATACTGATCACGAAATTGAGGCACGTACAGGTGTCTCGATTCCCGTGATTTTTGAGATTGAAGGCGAAGCCAGTTTTCGACAGCGGGAAGCGGACGTGATCCGTGATCTGACTGGACAAGAAAACATAGTCTTAGCTACAGGTGGTGGTGCCGTGTTGAATGCAGAGAGCAGGAAGTATTTGCATGAACGCGGCATTGTCATTTATTTACGTGCAGGTATACACAGCATTTTGCAGCGTACTCGCCACGACAAGAACCGTCCTCTTTTGCGCACTGCAGACCCGCGCAAGAAACTCGAAGAGCTGGAATCCCAGCGCGCTCCCCTCTATCAGGAAGTTGCCCATATCAGCATTGAGACCGGCAGGCCCAATGTACAATTTTTGGTGCAAACTGTACTGGACAAATTAGCTCAGGAAAAATTGTTCGACATTCCTGAGGCCTTACTTAGCCATAGCAAAACAAATATGTCAGACCAAAGCACCGCCAGCACCAGTACCACCAGCGCGCTCCTGAACGTGGACCTGGGTGAGCGCAGTTATCCCATCGCCATAGGCACTTCACTGCTATCTGATAGCCAGTTTTTGCAATCGAAGATCAAGGGTAAGAAAACCGTCGTCATTACCAATACCGTTGTAGCACCACTGTATCTTGATACACTGGAAACCGCCTTGCGCGCCGCTGGCAAGGATGTATTGTCCGTGGTGTTGCCCGATGGCGAAGAGCAAAAAAACTGGGCCAGCCTGATGTTGATATTTGACGCCTTGCTGGAACATAAATGCGATAGAAAAACCACTTTGCTGGCCCTGGGTGGTGGTGTCATCGGTGACATGACAGGCTTTGCCGCCTCGGCCTATATGCGCGGCGTGCCTTTCGTGCAAATACCCACGACCTTGTTGTCACAAGTCGATTCATCGGTAGGTGGCAAGACCGGTATCAACCATCCCCTGGGCAAGAACATGATAGGAGCGTTTTACCAGCCCGAGGCAGTGATAGCCGATATCGGCAGCCTGCAAAGCCTGCCCGACAATGAACTCTCCGCCGGACTGGCCGAAGTTATCAAGCATGGCGCAATTATTGATCCCGTGTTTTTTGACTGGATAGAAACCAATATGGAGGCCTTGCGCGCCAAAGACCCCAGGGCATTAACGCATGCGATTTTGCGTTCTTGCGAAATCAAGGCTGACATCGTACGCCAGGATGAGCGCGAAGGCGGCTTGCGTGCCATCCTGAATTTTGGCCACACCTTTGGCCACGCCATCGAATCTGGCCTGGGCTATGGCAATTGGCTGCATGGCGAAGCGGTAGGCTGTGGCATGGTCATGGCAGCTGATTTATCATGCCGCCTGGGTTATATCGATTATGTGACCAAGACACGTATCAAACAAGTAGTCGAAGCGGCTGGCTTACCCGGCGTAGCCCCGGATCTTGGTGAAGACCGCTGGCTGGAATTGATGGAAGTCGACAAAAAAAATGAAGGCGGTAAAATCAAATTCATCTTGTTGAAACCTCTGGGCCAGGCACACATCACCACGGTACCCAAAGAGATTTTGCTGCAAACCCTGCGTAGCTGCATCATCAATTAAACGACTATGTTCACCGACGCCCACCTCGCTTCCTATGCTGCACAATCTGCCAGCTCGCGAGGGCGGCGCTACACGGAAGAGTCATCTTCATCACGCAGCGAATACCAGCGCGACCGTGACCGCATCATCCATAGCACAGCCTTTCGCCGGCTTGAGTACAAGACCCAGGTCTTCGTCAATCATGAAGGCGACCTGTTCCGCAACCGCCTCACACACAGTCTGGAAGTGGCCCAGATAGGCCGCTCGATAGCACGTAATCTGCATCTGAATGAAGACCTGGTTGAAGCAATATCGCTGGCGCATGATCTGGGCCATACTCCCTTCGGTCATGCCGGTCAGGATGCCCTGAATGCCTGCATGAAGCCCTTTGGCGGCTTTGAACATAATCTGCAGAGTCTGCGTGTAGTCGATCAGTTGGAAGAGCGCTATGGCGCTTTTGATGGCCTCAACCTGACGTATGAAACCCGCGAAGGCATACTCAAACATTGTTCCATCACGAATGCCCGATTACTGGGTGATGTGGGCCAACGTTTCATCGATAAAAAACACCCGACGCTGGAAGCGCAAGTCACCAATCTGGCCGATTCCATCGCCTACAATAATCATGATATCGATGATGGCTTGCGCTCCGGCTTGTTACTGGAGTCGCAGATGCTGGAAGTGGACATCTATGCGCGCCACCGTGCGATTGTCGATGCAGCTTATCCCGGCATCAGTGGCCGCCGTGGTATCGCCGAGACCATACGCCGCATGATCAATACCCTCATCGTCGATCTGATCCAGACCTCGGCGCAGAAAATACAGGATTGCCAACCAGGCTCAGTTGATGACGTGCGCAATATGGAAAGGATGATCGCCTTTTCAGACAACATGTATCAGGAAGCGCAAACCCTGAAGCGGTTTCTGTTTGAAAACCTGTACCGTCATTACCAGGTCAACCGCATGACCTTCAAGGCAAGGCGCACCATTACCGAGTTATTTGATGCCTTGCATGCCCAGCCAAATTTGCTGCCGCCAGATTATCAGGTGAGTCTGACAGACAGCGAAGATCAGCGGCATTTACAAGTCAGAAAAATTGCCGACTACATAGCCGGCATGACCGACCGTTATGCCATGCGCGAGCACAGGCGCTTATACATGGTGGATGAAATCTAGGGCTGCTTAACTATCTATTGAGCCTAGCTCCTGGGTCAACCTGATTTGCTCTATATTTTTTCTGCATGTTCAGGCAAATCGCGTATTTACATAATTTGTACTTTCAAACTCAGGATATAGACTGCGCTTTGTATAGAATACCAACTCTTTATCAGGAGGAAACCATGCCATCCATTTCAACTTTATTTGCCCGCCTGCTGGTTGCCAGTAGCCTGGTTTTCGCCACTGCAGCGGCGCAAGCTATTTCGTTTGCTGATCTTAGTAATCAGGACGCCAGTACAGGCTTGAAAGCGGCGCTGGACAAGGGCTCGTCCGCTGCTGTCAGCAAACTGGGAGTTGATGGAGGCTTCCTGAATAATGACAAGGTCAAGATCCAGTTACCTTCCATACTCGAAAAAGCCCGCCCGATTTTGCAAATGACAGGCAAGGGCCAGCAACTCGATGAATTGGTGGTTTCCATGAACCGCGCGGCGGAAGCAGCTGTACCCATGGCCAAACCCTTGCTGGTGAATGCTGTCAAGTCCATGTCGTTGACTGATGCAAAAAATATTCTGACTGGCGGTGAAACTTCTGTCACTGATTTTTTCAGAGAAAAAACCTCCACACCTTTAAGCGCCAAGTTCTTGCCTATGGTCAAAGGTGTCACCGACAAGGCGGGCTTGTCAGCCAAATACAATGGCATCATGGGTCAGGCACAAAAGTTTGGTGCAGTATCCCAGCAAGAAGCTACCGTTGAAGGCTACGTCACGCAAAAAGCCATGGATGCCTTGTTTTTGATGATAGCTGAAGAAGAAAAGGCCATACGCCAGGACCCTTTAGGTGCTGGCAGCAAGGCTATCAGTAAGGTATTCAGCCTGTTGAAGTAAGCAAATATAAACCGGCCAGGCAGCGTATCTGCCTGGCTGGTGTTATGGTCTCAAATGAAAAGCCTGCATTTTTTTCAGCAGTCTGTTTTAAATTCGCATATCCACTACTGTTCAGATGAAAATCTTTCATCGATGGCTTGAAAGAGTTTCCTCGCGTCACATTTCAGTGTCGCTTTTTTGCCTCCCCCAAAATACCCCCAGATGCAGAAAACCCTTGCTACACAAGGCTTTAAGCACCTCTGCCCGTAACGTCAAACTGACGCCCCGAATATTTGCGTAGTTTTACTTAAGTAGAATGGAGCCTGAGATTTTTCCGGTTTCCTGCTAACTTATGTCGGTAATTCATGAATTTATTTTTTGAAGTACCTACATAAAAAATCAGGAGACCAAGATGTCATACAAAGTCAAAACCCTAGTCGCATCCATAGTTCTGGGCCTGGCCGCTGCAAGCAATGCAGCAGAGCCTATCAAGATCGGTGTTGCCGGTCCTTTCACTGGTGGCTCTGCCCCTATGGGCGTATCCATGCGTGATGGCGTCAAACTCGCCGTCAGTGAAATCAATGCCAAAGGTGGTGTGCTGGGCCGACAGTTGCAATTGGTCGAACGTGATGATGAAGCAAAAAATGAACGCGGCGTGCAGGTGGCACAAGAGCTCATCAACAAAGAAAAAGTGGTTGCCACGGTTGGTTATATCAATACCGGTGTAGCACTGGCATCCCAGCGTTTTTATCAGGAAGCAAAAATCCCTGTCCTGAATAATGTTGCCACAGGCAGCGTGGTGACCAAGCAATTTGTCGCACCTGAGCACAAGGATAATTACATCTTCCGTACGGCAGCCAATGACACCATACAATCTGCCATGATCGTTGATGAAGCCGTCGTCAAGAATAAATTCACCAAGGTCGCCATCCTGGCTGACTCTACCAATTATGGCCAACTGGGCCGTGAAGATCTGGAAAAAACCCTGAGTGCCAAAGGCATCAAACCAGTTGCTGTGGAAAAATTCAATATCAAGGATGTCGATATGACAGCCCAGTTGTTGAAAGCCAAGCAAGGTGGTGCACAAGCCGTGCTGACCTATGGCATAGGCCCTGAGTTGGCACAGATCGCCAATGGCATGGAAAAATTGGGCTGGAAAGTACCTATCATCGGCAGCTGGACTTTGTCCATGGGTAATTTCCTCGACAACGCAGGCAAAAACGGTGATGGCGCGACCATGCCGCAAACCTTCATTCAAGATCCAAATACGCCGAAACGTAAAGCTTTTATCGAAGCCTATCAAAAGGCTTACAAGGTTGAGCGCATGCCTTCCGCCGTCTCTGCTGCACAGGGATATGACTCGATTTACCTGTTGGCTGCGGCCATCAAACAGGCTGGTGGCACTGACGGTGTCAAAGTACGCGAAGCACTGGAAAACCTGAATGAAAAAGTGGAAGGCGTGATCACCACCTACAACAAGCCTTTCACGCATGACGATCATGAAGCCATCAAACCTGGTATGCCTGTCATGGGCCTGGCCAAAGCTGGCCAGATCGTCCAGGCTAAATAAAGGCAGGGCACAACACGTGTTCTTGCCCTAAACCAGCCCATAGCTCAGCCGCCTGCATGGCGCTGGGTTTGTTATTCAGACAGACAGCCGCCAGGTTCCCCAATATGTTTTGGAGAGCCCTGGCAGGTTGCACTCCACGGGTGAAAAAATGGAAATATTACTTCAGCTCGTCTTCAGCGGCATTGCCCTGGGGATGATTTATGCTGTCATCGCGTTCGGCTATCAACTCACATTTGCGACTTCAGGTACCCTGAATTTTGGTCAGGGCGAAGCCCTCATGCTCGGTGCGCTGGTAGGCCTCAGTGTAGTCGGCAATGTGCACGGTGGCCCCTACATGAATTATTGGGTGATGATACCGATAGTCTTGCTCTTCGGCGGCCTGCAAGGCATGGTGGTGGAATGGATAGGCGTGCGCCCGGCCATCAAGATCAAATCAGAATTTGGCTGGATCATGTCCACCATCGCACTCGCCATCATCTTTAAAAACGTCGCAGAGAATATCTGGGGCAAGGATGATCTGACTTTCCCGTCCCCTTTGTCTGCCGCACCATTTCAAGTATTTGGAGCAAATGTGCAAGCCATGCAAGTCGTGGTAGTTCTCGGTGCACTGGCGATGATGCTGGCGGTTGAGTTTTTTAACCGCAAATCAATTTACGGCAAGGCAGTCGTCGCGACATCGAATGACAGGGATGCGGCTGGCCTGATGGGTATCAATACCAGCATGGTGATTACCTTCTCTTATGCGCTGTCATCGGCTACCGCCGCCTTCGCAGGTGTGCTGGTAGCACCTTTGACACTGACTGGTGCCACCATGGGATCGGCACTGGGTTTGAAAGCCTTTGCCGTGGCGATTATCGGTGGCCTGACTTCTGGTGTCGGTGCCATCGTCGGCGGTCTGATTCTGGGCATTGCTGAAACCCTGACTGGCTTCTATATCTCCACCGGCTACAAGGAAGTACCAGGCCTGGTGTTATTGTTGCTGGTGCTGGCCGTCAAACCTGCCGGTTTGTTTGGCAAAGCTGCCATCAAGAAAGTGTAAGGTCCAGAAATGAATAAGCAGACTCTCGCACTTTCCGTCCTCGGTATTGGCGCTTTGGCGCTGACACCCGTGGTAATGCACAACCCTTACTACCTGCACCTGGCTGAGACCATACTGATCTACGCCATTCTCCTGTTTGGCCTGGACATCGTGGTCGGTTACACCGGCCAGGTATCTCTCGGCCATGCCGGTTTGTTTGGCATAGGCTCGTATACAACGGGCGTGCTGGTGTTCAAGCTCGGTATGTCGGTGTTTGTCGCCATCCCTTGCAGTATCGCCGTCACGGCGGTTTTTGGTGCCTTGCTGGCCCTGCCTGCACTGCGTGTGACCGGGCCTTATCTGGCCATGGTAACGCTGGCCTTTGGTACCATCATCCAGATCCTCATTAATGAAATGAGTTTCCTGACTGAAGGGCCGATGGGCATCAAACTCACCAAGCCCGTGATCTTTGGGCAAAAGCTGGGTGAGGTTGGTTTCTTCTATCTGGTGGCCATCATGCTGGTGCTGGCACTGATCGTGGTTCACCGCGTTTTACGTTCTCATTATGGCCGTGCTTTCCAGGCCTTGCGTGACAGCCCGATCGCTTCTGACTGTATGGGTGTTTCAGTCTACAAGTACAAAGTCATTGCCTTCGTCATCAGTGCCGCACTGGCTGGTCTGGCAGGCAGCCTGTATGCATATTCGGAAGAATATATTTCACCGAATACCTACAACTTTGAACTGACCATCATGTTCTTGCTGGCAGTTATCATGGGCGGGCGCAAGACACGTACCGGTTCATTGCTGGGTGCCTTGATCGTCGTGATGTTGCCATCTCTGCTGGCTGATATAGAACTGTTCCGCAAGATTGCTACTGTCGCTGCAGTAATAGCCGTAGTTGCCGGTGGCGCAGCCATCGCCAAACAACGAAGAACAGTCAGGGAACTCATCGTGCCAGTGGGCGCGACTGTCGCCATGGCCTTGTTCTCATACAAACTGGAAAACATTACCGACTGGCGTCTGACCATCTTTGGTTTGATGACTCTGTTTGTCGTGTATTACCTGCAGGACGGCATCGTCGGTTTCGTCAACGGCTTGCTGGGTAAGGGGCAGCAACATCTCATCATCAATGCGGAAAGCGCCGAGAGCAATGCCGGAAATGCCATCGTCAATGCCAGCGACGCCCGCATGGGTGTCCTCCTGACAGGCAGGAAAATCCTC
>JAZJXP010000137.1:0-27093 GCA_040390835.1 Pseudomonadota bacterium | reverse complement strand
CAATGTGCACCAGTTTTGCAAGATAGGCGCACATGCGATGTGCGGCATGGGTACTTCCTTATTGCAGGACGTACCGCCGTTCGTCATGTTGAATGGCAATCCGGCAGCAGCCCATGGTATTAATGTCGAAGGTTTGAAACGTCGTGGTTTTAGCCGCGAGCAAATTTCAGCCATACGCCAGTCTTATAAACTGATTTATAAATCTGGCCTGACTCTGGAAGAAGCTAAGGCAGCGATAGATGAACAGATTGCTGAACTGGAAGCAGAGGTGGCACTTCATGTACAGTCCATGCGTCATTTCCTGGATGCTGCAACACGTGGCATCGTCCGTTAAGCTGCTGTGACGAATCAAGCTAATCGTCCCATTATTGCGATGGTAGCCGGAGAAACTTCCGGCGACATGCTGGCCAACCGCCTCCTGTCAGGCTTGCGCCCGGCCTTGCCTGATGCGCGCATGCATGGCATAGGCGGCCCGCGCATGGCTGAACATGGCTTCATCAACGACTGGCCGATGGATAAACTGTCCGTGCGCGGGCTGTTTGAAGTGCTGGCGCATTATCGTGAAATCAGCGGCATACGCAAACAATTGCGTGAACAGTTATTGCTGGAAAAACCTGATGTCTTCATCGGCGTCGATGCGCCCGACTTTAACCTGGATCTGGAAATCCAGTTAAAGCGTGCAGGCATTCCCACCATGCACTATATCAGCCCATCGATCTGGGCATGGCGTGGTGGACGCATCAAAAAGATAGCTGAAGCAGTTTCCCACATGCTGGTGGTGTTTCCCTTTGAAGAAGAGATATACCGCAAGGCAGGCATACCTGTGACTTATGTAGGCCATCCGCTGGCGCAAGTTATCCCCATGGAAACCGACATGGCTGCTGCCAGGGACGAACTGGGCCTGGATAAAAATGCCAGAGTGGTGACGATCTTGCCGGGCAGCCGCATGTCCGAGATCAAATACAATACCGAAGCCTTTATCCAGACAGCCAAGATACTGTGCCAGCGTGATCCGCATTTGCAAATCGTCGTGCCTATGGCTGGTGAAAAGCAGCGCAGTTATTACATCAAGCTGGTAGTTGATGCCAAGCTGGATAACGTGCCGGTGTTGCTGATTGATGGACGCTCTCATACTGCCATTGCAGCAGCAGATGCGGTACTGGTCGCGTCAGGGACTGCATCGCTAGAAGTGGCGTTGTTCAAAAAGCCCATGGTGATTGCCTATAAGATGATGGAAGCCTCATGGCAGATTTTGCGGCACATGGGTTACCAGCCGTGGATAGGTTTGCCGAATATACTGGCACGTGAATTCCTCGTGCCGGAATTTTTACAATCAGCCGCCAGGCCAGATGCGATGGCGGATGCAATATGGCAGCAGTTAAGTGATGCTGTCTTGCAGGAACGCCTGAAACAGCGCTTCATCGATATGCATCATTCCCTCTTGCGCGACACTGCCAACGTCTCGGCGCAAGCCGTATTACAATTGATCTCAGCATCCTGAGGCTGTTTGCATCAGGTATTTGCTGACCGATCATTGCATCAAATTTCTTTAAGAGTAGCAAGCATGTACGTTGACTCCCATTGTCATATCAATTTCCCCGAACTGGCTGAGCGTTTACCTGATATCTTGAGCAAGATGCAGGAAAATGGCGTGACCCATGCGCTATGCGTCTCGGTTGATCTGCCCGATTTTCCACAAGTGCTCGCACTGGCAGAGCAATATCCTCACATCTACGCATCCGTAGGTGTGCATCCTGATTACGAAGAGACAGAAGAACCAACGGCAGAGCAATTGGTCAGGCTGGCAGATCACGATAAAATTATCGCCATCGGTGAAACCGGTCTTGACTACTTTCGCTTGAAGGGCGATCTGGAGTGGCAGCGTGAGCGTTTCAGGCAGCATATCCGTGCGTCTCGCATTTGCCGCAAACCATTGATTATCCATACCCGGGCAGCGGCGGAAGATACCATACGCATTATGAAAGAAGAGGGCGCTGGAACAGGGCAGGGTGGTGTGGCCGGTGTCATGCATTGTTTTACTGAGTCACTGGAAGTAGCGCAAGCGGCAGTGGATCTGGGATTTTATATTTCCTTCTCCGGCATCCTGACCTTCAAGAGTGCCAAAGATTTGCAGGCGGTGGCAAAAGCCTTGCCACTGGATCGCATACTGATAGAAACTGATTCACCCTATCTGGCACCAGCCCCCCATCGCGGCAAGATGAACGAGCCTGGTTTTGTCCGGCATGTGGGTGAATTTCTGGCAGATTTAAAAGGTATTTCTGTCAAAGAGGTTCAAGAGACCACTACCAGGAATTTCTTCCAACTGTTTCAATTTGCCCATTAAGGTCTGATATGCAAACAGCCTTGTCATCTGCATTCTTCTCATCAAGAAAATTTCATCTGCGTTGCCTGGCTTGTTTGTTACTGTGGTTATCTTCTGCCTGTGCTTTTGCTGACGACCGGGAAGATTTGATTTTTGCTGTGCGTTTTGATCAGGTTGATAAGGTCAAAGAGTTATTGCAACGTGGTGTGAGTGTGAATATCACTGAAGCAATTCGCGGTGAAACCCTGTTGATGATCGCTTTGCGTGAAGATTCAAAAAAAGTGTTCCAAGTTCTGCTCGATCGTAAAGATATCAAACTTGAAGCCAGGGCCAGTAATGGCGACACCATTTTGATGCTGGCCAGCTACCTTGGCAATTTCCCCTTCGCTAAAGCGGTGGTTGAGCGTGGTGCAGAGATTAATCAAGTAGGCTGGTGTGCCTTGCACTATGCGGCGGCAGGCGGCAATAAGGATATTGTTGCTTTATTACTGGAGAAATCGGCTTATATCGACGCCGAATCACCAAACAAAACTACCCCTTTGATGATGGCTGCCCGCTCGGGCAAGCATATTATCGTCAATCTTTTACTGGAAGAAGGGGCTGATCCCACTTTAAAGAATGACTTGGGTTTAACCGCGTTAGACTTCGCAGTAGAAGTCGAGCAGAGAGAAATTGCAGCCGTTTTGAAAGAACGCATGCAAGCTGTTAAAAAATAGATTTTTTTGCGCTGCAACATCTTGCCTGCAAAACAAAGTCTATGTTAAAGTTCGCGCATCTCATTTTCGGAGCACATCTGTGGACAGTTATAGTTGTCGATCTTCATTCAACTTGGCAATGTAAGCACAGATTTTCTCTTGCTACCTTGCCATCTGGCGGGTAGTAGTCTTTCGCAGCAGTCATGCTGCTCTCTACTTTTACCCCTGTTTTAAATTTTGCGTGGCGCTGGCTATAGCCAGCATGCATGTGCGCAGCCGCGCAGTTCATCTTTGTCCAGACTTGATGTTTGTGACAGGAGGTATGCTATGTGCCGTTTTTTTGCTATCGCTTTGATTGAGCTAGGGAGCATTCATGTTTGAATTGTTCCGTCAACAAGGGCGTGATGTTGTCACCGGGGATAAAGGTCCAAATCGCTGGGATTGGGCTTTGCTGCCTTTGGTACTGGCTTTGTTGGGTATTTTTGCCTTTGCCGCCATGCAAATGAGTCGTCCTTTCGCCGTGGGCGAGGCTTTGCAAATCAGTCTTGATCCGGCCTATTTACCTTACTATTTACTGCGCACGATTTTGCGCATGTTCACGGCACTGGCCTTTTCCCTGATTTTCAGTCTGATATTTGCAGCCATTGCTGCCAAATATGTAGCTGCTGAAAAAGTCATGATACCGGCGCTGGATATCTTGCAGTCTGTGCCTATTCTCGGTTTTCAGGCGATTGCGATTGCCCCTTTTATTGCCTTGTTCCCGGGTAATTTGCTGGGTGTGGAGTGCGCAGCCATTTTTGCGATCTTCACTTCCCAGGCATGGAATATGGCATTTAGCCTGTATCAATCCATACGCAATGTGCCACCCGAATTGAAAGAAGCGGCGCAGATATTCAGATTGTCTGGTTGGCAACGTTTCTGGCGTCTGGAATTGCCATTCGCCATGCCGGGCTTGCTCTGGAATATGATGATGTCCATGTCTGGCGGCTGGTTTTTCCTGGTGGCGGCGGAGGCGATTTCTGTAGCAGGGCAAGACATTAAATTGCCAGGCATAGGCTCCTATATTGCAGTAGCGATTGAAGCCAGGGACGGCATGGCCATCACTTGGGCAATTGCTGCGATGCTGATAGGTATTTTGCTGTACGACCAATTGTTTTTCCGTCCCTTGTTGGCATGGGCTGACAAGTTCCGTTTTGAAGAGACTCAAGGTGACACTGCACAGCAATCATGGTTGCTGGATTGGATGCGCAGCAGTCGTTTATTCCGTGCCTGGATAGCCAGGTTCTGGCTTTTCCTTGGACGTGGCTTGTCATGGTTTAGTGTCCAAGGCGATGGTACTACTGTGCAGGTTAAGCAGCGCTTTACCCATCCTGCCTGGCCTAAAATCCTGGATGCAGTTTTGTTGCTCGCTTCTGTTTTTGCCATGTACAGTCTTCTGATTTTCATACACAGCGTGGTGGGGTGGGCAGAAGTGGCACATGTACTGGGTCTGGGCCTGATTACCCTGGTGCGTGTCATGTTGTTGATTGCACTGGCTTCCTTGTTCTGGGTGCCGGTTGCAGTCTGGATAGGTTTGCGTCCACAGTATTCGCAAAAAGTACAGGCGATGGCGCAGTTTTTGGCAGCATTTCCTGTCAATTTGATGTTCCCCTTGGTGGTGTTTGCCATGGTGACTTTCAAACTGACACCGAATATCTGGCTTAGCCCCTTGATGGTATTTGGTACACAGTGGTACATCCTGTTCAATGTCGTGGCTGGTGCAGCCACCATCCCCAATGAATTGCGCCTGGCCGCAGATAACCTGGGTTTGAAAGGCTGGCTGAAGTGGAAGCGGGTGTACTTGCCTGCCGTGTTCCCCAGCTATATCACAGGTGCAATTACGGCCAGTGGCGGCTCATGGAATGCCAGTATCGTGGCTGAATATGTCACATGGGGCAAAACTACACTGGTAGCCGATGGCTTGGGTAGTTATATCAAGCAAATGACAGAAACCGGGGACTTTCACCGCATCGCTTTGGGCATAGGCGTGATGTGCGTATTCGTCATGTTGCTGAACCGTTTTTTCTGGCGCAAATTGTATTTGCTGGCCGAAGACCACCTGCGTTGAGCCATAGCGCTTACGTCTGGATCATTCATCAAGGAATTCAAGATGACTCAAAATTTATTACTCGACCTGAATCAGGTCGCCAAATCCTTTAAAGCAGCAGATGGCAAATCCCGCTTGATACTGGATAAGGTTGATTTTCAACTCAAGGATGGCGAAATCGTCGCCTTACTGGGCAAATCTGGTTCCGGTAAATCCACCTTATTGCGCATCATGGCTGGTCTGATACCGGCAGATGCAGGCAAAGTGGCTTATCGCGACAAGGCAATTGGTGGGCCAGTGGCAGGCATAGCCATGGTGTTCCAGTCCTTTGCTTTATTCCCGTGGCTGACTGTACAACAGAACGTGGAACTGGGTCTCGAAGCCCAGGGTGTGCCAGCAGCAGAGCGCGAACAAAGAGCCGATGCAGTTCTCGAATTGATCGGTCTGGCTGGTTTTGGTGGTGCCTTGCCACGTGAACTTTCTGGCGGCATGAAACAGCGTGTTGGTATAGCCAGGGCACTGGTCACCAATCCTGATGTGCTGCTGATGGATGAAGCTTTTTCTGCCCTGGATGTGCTGACAGGTGAAACCTTGCGTAACGACATGCTGGAATTGTGGGAAGAAGACCGCATATCCACTAAAGGTATCCTGATTGTTTCTCATAATATTGAAGAAGCCGTCATGATGGCAGACCGCATTATTATTTTGTCCAGCGATCCTGGCTCGGTCAGATGTGAAATCAAAATAGATTTACCCAGGCCGCGTGATGTCGATTCGCTTGAAGTTCGCGCCCTGATTGATGAAGTGTATGGTTTGATGACCATGCGTGCCACCCATGAGGCTGCAGCTGATACACCAAATGCCCGTCACATGGGATATCGCCTGCCAGAGACGGACGTCAGTCGCATCGAAGGCATTCTCGATCTGCTGGCAGAAGCCCCATTCAATGGCCGTGCCGACTTGCCACAACTGGCAGAAGAAGCTGAATTATCGGACGAAGAATTATTCCCGACTTATGAAGCCTTGAGTCTGTTGGGCTTTGCCGTGCTGGAAAAAGGCGACATCATGTTGACGCCGCTGGGTAAAAAATATGTAGAAGTAGAGCAGGCGCAAAAACAGGAATTGTTTGGCCAACAATTACTGACCCATGTTCCACTGGCCGCACATATACGTCGTAATCTGGAATCGGAAACCAGTGGCAGCCTGTCTGAACAACCACTGATAGATTTGCTGGAAGAGTTTTTGAAATCTGACGAAGCAAAACGGGTACTTGAAGTTGCCATCGAATGGGGGCGCTATGGCGAGGTTTACGAATATGATTATCATACTGGTCGTCTGACTTTGCCTGAGGATAACCAGGAGTAATTATTGGGTCTTTGCAGGGTAGGGGAAGCTTAGCAAAAATTCCGGCTACCGACTTCCAATTGTCCCAGAAGATGCGACATATCCACCAGGCGTTTGGCAACCAGATGCCTGACTTCGGCTTCGCATTGCCATATGCCATATACGCCAAGCAGTGGGGCGCTCAACACTTCACTGCGCTGTTTTTCCAGCACATTTGGCCAGATAATCACATTCACCGGGCCGGTTTCATCTTCTATGGTGATAAAAATGACGCCATTGGCCGTCTGTGGTCTTTGCCTTACCGTGACCAGACCGCAACCGCGCGCAAATTGCCCTTGTTGAAAGGTATTCAGCATTTCTGCGGGCAAAAAACGCTTGGTCAGTAATTGTGGCCGCAACAAAGCCAGGGGATGGCGCTGCAAACTGAAGCCGGTCGCGTGATAATCACTATAAATCTCCTGCGCCTCTGAAGGGGCTTTCAGTTGTGGCACTTGCTCCTGTATGCTGGTGACCCGCAACAAATCCTTATCAGGCATTGCACCTACAGCTTGCCACAGCGCCTGCCTTCTATGTCCGGCCAGACCTGACAAGGCATTACCGGCAGCCAGTACATGCAAATCATGCTGACTCAATTGTGCCCGCTTTGCCAGATCATGCACATCAACAAAGGCCTGTTCCTGACGTGCCTTCATAATACGCAAGGCAGCATCCTCGGACATGCCATATAACAGAGAGAAACCCATGCGCACGGTGGGCTGCATGGTCTCGGTAAATTTATTGAGCTGCGACTCTGCCTCAAGTGAAGAGTCCCAGTCACTGCAAGTCACGTCAATGGCACTGACTTGCACATCGTGACGGCGTGCATCCTGTATCAATTGCGAAGGCGAATAAAATCCTAATGGCTGAGAATTCAATAGTGAGCATAAAAACACCGCAGGTTCATGGCGCTTGATCCAGCTACTGAAATACGCAAGGATAGCAAAACTGGCTGAATGGCTTTCGGGAAAGCCATAATCACCAAAACCCTTCATTTGTTCGTAGATCCCTTGAGCAAAATCACGCTCATAACCATTTTTGACCATGGTCTCTACTATCCTGGTTTCATAGCCCTCCAGGCCGCCTTTCCGCTTCCAGGCAGCCATTGCGCGGCGCAAGCCATCTGCCTCTCCTGCTGTAAAGTCTGCCGCATGCATGGCGATCTGCATGACCTGTTCCTGGAAAATGGGTATCCCCAGAGTGCGTTGCAGCGCTGCCCGCATACCTGGATTTTTGTGCATTTCTACAGGTTGCTTGCCCTGACGTCTTTGCAAATAAGGGTGCACCATACCGCCTTGTATAGGGCCGGGCCGGACAATGGCAATTTGGATCACCAGATCATAGAACTCTCTAGGTCTCAAGCGTGGCAGCATACTCATCTGCGCCCGGGATTCTATCTGGAACACACCGATGGTATCTGCCTTGCAAATCATGTCATAGGTCAACGGATCTTCGCGTGGCACATCCTGCATGCACTTAGGTTTGCCTGGCAAGCTAGCCATCAAGTCAAAAGCCCGGCGTAATGCCGACAGCATGCCAAGGGCCAGCACATCGACCTTGAGCAGGCCCAGGGATTCAAGATCATCCTTATCCCATTGAATCACATTGCGCTTTTCCATCGCTGCATTTTCTATAGGCACCAGCCTGGATAATTTGCCGCGTGCAATGACGAAGCCACCGCTGTGCTGGGATAAATGACGCGGGAAGCGCAGCAATTTTCCTGTTAACAATGCCCATTGCTGGGCGATAGGGGAATTGGTATCCAGACCGCATTCCGTGAATCGTTTGAATAACTCTTGCTTGCTATCAAACCAGCGATGCGATTTCGCTACGGCATCGACTATCGCCAGGTCTACGCCCAGGGCTTTGCCAACATCACGCAAGGCACCGCGTGGGTGGTATGTGTGTACAGCAGCAGCCAGGGCAGCGCGGTCACGTCCGTATTTATCATAGATATACTGCATGACTTGTTCGCGGCGCTGATGCTCAAAATCGACATCGATGTCTGGGGGCTCACCTCTCTCCTTGGACAGGAATCGTTCAAACAGCAGGGTATGTGTCTCTGGATTGACTTCAGTGATGTGCAGGCAATAACAGACGACACTGTTGGCTGCCGAGCCGCGTCCCTGACAAAGTATTTTTTCATTTCTTGCAAAATTGACGATATCAAACACCGTCAAAAAATAAGGTTCATAAGCCAGATCATTAATCAGGTGCAGCTCATGTTCTATTTTGTTTTTTACCGATGAGGGTAAACCTTGCGGATAACGCAGATCAGCTCCTTTATAAACCTGGAACTTTAAATAACTGGCAGGTGTATATCCTTTGGGTACCAGTTCGTGCGGGTACTCATAGCGCAATTCATTCAATGAAAAACTGCACAGCTCTGCGATTTTCACTGTTTCGGCCAAGGTATGCAGCGGATAGATCGTCGCCAGCCGTAGACGTGAGCGCAGGTGCTGTTCTGCATTCATCGCCAGCGTGTAACCACATTCAGTGATGGGTTGGCACAGCCGTATGGCAGTCATCGTGTCTTGCAAGGGCTTGCGGGACCTGACATGCATGGTGACCTGGCCAATTGCAACGACTGGTAATTGCACAATCTCAGCTACCGCATCAATTTGCTGTTTTTGATATTCATCTGCAATTTGCATCAGTAAATTCAAACCTATCCAGGCGCGACCAGGGAAGTTTTGCTTCAACCACTTCGCCTGTTGCAGTAGTACCTCACTTTCTGCCGGGTAGGCTGGCACCAGTATCAACAGGCAATCTGGTAAGCCAGACAAATGTTCCAAACCTGACGGTGGCATGACGAAATCCTTGGGCGTCAATAAGTAACTGCCCTTGGTAGCCCGGCATCTTCCAAGAGTGATCATTTCAGATAAATTGCCATAGCCCTCGCGGTTTTGTGCAAGGGCAATCAGATGCACATTATTTTCAGGTGCTTCTACATCTTCCAGTTTGAAGTGGGCGCCGATAATGAGATGCAAGCCGGTATTTTTTGCTGCCGTATATGCTCTTGCCACGCCAGCCAATGAACATTCGTCGGTAATGGCGAGGGCGCGATAATCCAGTTTAATGGCGCGCGCCACCAATTCTTCTGAATGTGATGCCCCGTGCAGGAAGCTGAAATTGCTCATGCAAAATAATTCGGCATATTCGGGCAGGAAGGCACTCATGTCGATATATCCAAAAATGCTATCCAAAAATGCCGTGTAAGAACCAGACAGGTTCTTCACTGTCGGGATCATTGGCACGCTCGCGATAAATCCAGTAACGCACATGGCGCTTATCGGCAGCGATGTAGTAATCACGTGTTTGTATTTGCTCATTCCACCAACCTGCTTCTATGCGTTCAGCCGGGGAAACAAGTTTGAGTTCTGAGCCGTAATAAGGGCGATGTTCGTGTATATCCAGCGCCAGTGGTTGGGGCAATAACCAGTTGGGGCGCAAGGCATAGCCTGCCAAAGCGGGTGCGGGGCAGGGGGGCGGAGTTTTCTTGATGACAGAAATCCAGTGATTGGCAATATCAGCTCTATGGTCTGCCTGTGGTGCTGGTTGCAAGACATTGCCTTCGCCCAGACGGGCAACCAGGAGTTCAAGCAAACGCTTATGTTCATTTGCTTGTCCACCTGGTTCGGGGAACAAGGTATAGCTTTGGGCTTCGCGCAAAATAGTCTGTTTTACTTCCAGCAGCATACCGATGACGGCACTATGCAGCTTGAGCTGGCTAAGTTTTTCTTTGAACAAACTGAGCAGATGCGATTCTTGCCAGCATGCTTGTGCCAATTGCAGGTCAAACATGGTCGGTGGGATGGCCTGGCGGCCACGCTCATGCAATAACTCCATGTGTATATGCGTAACTGCCAGTTGCTGCGCAGCCAGCCATCCCAATAATTGGGCCAGCAGGCTGCGGGCAAAAACAAGAAGTGATTCTGCCAACTCTATACGGTCAGGCAATTCGATTTTCACTTTGAATTCTGGTGCGGCCAGATACCATTCGTGCACCTCAGCCTGCTCACCATAAGCTTGATCCAGCTCTATAAGTAAAGCCTTGCCGCAACGTCTTTGCAAGCCGGGGCGGGGTAATTGCCGTAAATCTCTGAGGCTATAGCAGGCTATACCCTGTAATAGCTCAGTCAAAGGCTGTGCTGCAGTGAGTAATTTGACTGGCAGCCTGTCCAGACGCTGCGTCAATCGTTTCATTTTAAAAACATGCTGCCCTCTGGGAAGCTTGCGCGATGCCTGCTTGGACAATAGCCAGGCAGCCCTGGCAACGGGAGCAATGCCTGTCGTTGCTGTATAACCCAGAATATGCATGCTTTCTTGCATGCGTTTACGCAAAGCGCGTATGCCCCCAAACAGACTCAGGCTGGCACTGATATCAACGAGTATGCAATCGTCTTCTGCCAGGCAGACTTGTGGCGAGTATTGCAGCAGCGCAGTTGCCACTGCCTGCAGTGCCAGCTTTTCTTTATTGTGATCACGCTGGTAGTAATCAGCATTGGCACATAGCATTTGCACACCGCCCGCCCGCATATCCAAGCGTATACCAGCCTGATCGGCAGACTCAGACATTGACGTCACCCGACCTTGATGAAGAATGACACTGACTTGCGTCTCTTGCTGAGCAAACAAGGGAGTGACAAAGACCTCAAGCTGGAGTAAAGGCAGGTGAACGGCTATCCACAGTGGTGGGCAAGTTGCCATAAGTTGTCGCAAGTTTCTCTTTGCCTGGGTGAGCATATGCATGCAAATAAGGATGAATGGGCACATGTAATGCCAGTGGTGCATCGCGCTGGCTGCCACGGCGCTTGAGAATGCCCAGCTCCAGGCCATATTGACTTGTTTGCACACTCAGTCGTAATGGGGCAGGAGAGGCTTGTTGTGCAGCCCGCATGTCACGCATCAAAAAAAATAAAGTCTCCGAGCTTTGTGCTGCCAGATGCAGCCGTCGCAAAGCTTCACTACGAATGTTTGATGTCCAGAACAACAGCGCGCCACAACTGTTATTGCGCAACACCTGTTCAGCCGCCCACAGAGCATCAACATGCTTGTGGCAGCGTATCCATATCAATTGCGATGGCTGCAAGCCTGTACATGCAAAAGCCAATGCTTGCGGTAGATAGGGCGGTGTCAATAAAACAATGGGGCGTCCATCAAGTTGACTTAAGGCGGGTTTGAGCAAACTGAGCTCGGCAGTGCCAATCTGAGGTAGCAAAATTTCAGTTAATTGACCTTGCGGCCAGCCATTGCCGGGCAGTTCATTATTGAGCTCAGCATATCCACTGGGTAAATATCCGCCTTGACCACGCGCCAATTGCGATGCACGCCACAATGCGGGGTGTATGCGTTCAGGGGAAAGTGAGGAAACGTGGGTCATATTACATATACTGATTAAATACACAGTATATGTAATATGACGACAGACTTCAAAGTTTATTTTATGTGCCTGAGTTGCCCGACTGAGAGACAAGATAGGAAAACCACAGTGTTACACAATACTGATTGCACATACAGTAGTTTGTGTTAAAGTTCGCTCCATGGATGAACGCATGGCTGTCTTGATGACCGTTCCTCTATCACATACCAACCGATATGGAGATTGAAATTATGGCAAACCTCGAACAGTCTTTTGATACACGCTTCAGCCTGCAATTCGCCCCGACATCATTTTTGATGCGCCTGGGTCGTCGCGAAATATTTGTCTGCCGTGACTTCAGACAGCGTTCTTACTATGTCAATCCTATACTGGATTGCAGTACGGGTATACAAGCTGGCCATCTGGAAATGCTGGTGTTCCGTAAATGGCTGATTATTTTGTCCAAAGCAAACTGGTGAGCAATTAATCATGCTTACTTAAGCTGATTATTAAATGTCTTCCCGTATTGAGCGAGCATGGGTTTGTAGCAAACATATACGCCATATTGGGCGTATTGTTTGCTGCAAAGACTGCTGTCATTGATGGAAGTCTTTGGAGAATACGCATTTAGGTATTTAGAATCTAAATGTACGACTTAAGCACGCAGGAAAGGGCCGGGCCCAGGCCAGTTCTGATCAGTAATGGGAGTCGCCAGTGCTTCTTCACATCCCTGTGCTGTGCTCCAGGCCAGGTAGCGGCTGCAACGCTGGGTATCTTCCAGAGTATGGACGTAGGTGATTTTTCCCCAGCTCATGCGCATAAATTGCATCACTACATTCTTGTAGGGGCCATCCGGCTGATGCGGCACGATAAAATCCAGCACTGCATGGATGCGGGTATCCCACGGCGGCCCGATGACAGCAACTTCTTTTACTTCAAAGTGCAAGCCAGGGAACAGGCGGTACAAGCGTTCCCACCATAAAGTCATGGATGCGCGTGAATTACGCAAGCCAGAAATCGGTGAATCTCCTTCAAAGCGATATGTGAAATTAGCGGCCAGGCTATCCAGCATCAGACTCACATCGCCTGCGTTGATGGCAGCAAAAGTTTTGCGGAGTTTGTTCTCGACGATATAAGCATACATGGTTGACTTTCACTGGCATAATGCAAGTAATGTAAACAGTTAACTTGCATCAAGCAAGCTAAATTATGGAGCGTAGTTCTTTTTCCGAATTTTCCTGTTCGATTGCCCGCACGCTGGAAGTCATTGGTGAGTGGTGGTCACTCCTGATTTTGCGTGACCTGTTTCTGGGGTTTGAACGTTTTGACGATATCCAGCGCAATCTTGGCGTGGCATCAAATATCCTGACAGCCCGCCTGAAAAAAATGATGGAGCAGGGCATAGTTGAGCGACTGGCCGATGCGCAGGACAAACGCGTCTGGCGTTATAGCCTGACCCAGCAAGGGAGGGATTTATATCCGGTATTACTGGCATTGACTGTTTGGGGAGATAAATGGCGCACGGCAGAAGGGCAGCAGCCTTTACTGGTACGCCATAAACATTGCGGTCACGTCACTAGTGCCATACCAGCTTGCGCCGTGTGCAAAGAAGAATTACATCTTGAAGATATACGATTTGAAGCCGGGCCAGGTGGCCGGGAAACACCAGGCACTGCCTTAATGGGGCAAGTCCTGGGTCGACCAGAATAGGGGAGGGCAAGGCCGACAAAATAGCGCAGCATCAAGTAAAAATTGCTAGATTTGCGTCAGCCTAAGTATTCTCAATCGCATTCTCAACTGGAACTGAATTTTTTGCCGTTCTATCTTCCTCACTGAGCTTTCTATCTCCAGAAATTTCGAGAGCGATTCCAGCTGCCGCTTCAGCGGGCATACCGTCTGTACGGCGCAGATATTCAGCCTCGCCAACGATGTCATCTCTTTGCACGGCCAGATCCTTGGGCTGCAGGCTTTCACCCGGCAGCTCAACTTTCAGTTCGTCAATCAGCATGAGCAGTGTCGCCGCAACAGGTAATGCGAGCAAGGCACCCCCAATACCATACAGGGACCCACCGGCGATCAGCGCGAACAGCACTATGGAAGAGGGCAAGCGTAGCGCGCGTCCATAGACGACGGGAATTAATATCCGGCTTTCAAACTCTTCATAACAAAGTAATAGTACGAATACCACGGTTGCGGCCACTCCACTGACGGCCAGGGCTGCCAGCACTGCGGGTATCATGGTAAGAAAAATTCCGACGAAGGGAAGCACATCCACAATCCCGCCAAAAGCCGCAATCGCTATTGCGTTCGGTACGCCGCAAGCGGTGAGCAGAATGAACAGAAAAACCGTCATCATGGCACAAGTGAGAACCTGACCGCGCACATAACCGCCGACGATGGTCTCAAGATTGAGCATGATGCGTGCCAGCTTGATATGGTGAGCACGAGGTATTACGGCGAACAATGCACCGCGTAAGCGGTCGCGGTCTATCATAATGTACAGGGCAAGAAAGAATGCTCCTGCGCCATACGCAACAATTTCGAAAAAACCTCTTGAAAAAGCCATTGCTTCGCTACTATAAGATTTGAAGAGCGCAGCGTATTGAATATGCCGCAAGCCATCCGCCAGGGATGCAGTGAATGGATAAGCAGCGAGAAATTTAATCAGTCGACCGCGCAATTCTGGTTCTTGCTGAATAAGGCTGACTACTTGAGCAATAAACGGCGGTACCGTGAAAACGGCTAAAGCAATCAAAACCACCATCAACACGGTGAATACGATCGCAATGCCCGCAAAGCGGCGGATTTTGTGACGCTCTAACCAGTCGACAACCGGGTTAAGGGTGCCAACCAGCATCAGGGCTGTGATCAATACCAGGATAACGGGAACCAGTTGCGAGAGGAGTGCAAAACCTAACACCACGGCGACGATGGCAACAATGGTAGATTTCGCTAATTCAATGCGAATAGTTTTCTTCGGCATTGGGGCAATGGTTTTTTGCGCAAATTTTTCTGGAGCTTTTGTCATTTCAGCGCTTATGTTTTTGGTTATCCTGCGAAAGTTCTATAAACCTGCTTAGTGTCAGCCTTATTGTGTCAGCCTTATCATGGAGGGTTTTCCTGGCAGCATCTGTGCGTTATCCCGCATGTAATTTTTATATCAAGGACATGAATACCGGGCGGTCATGTTCAGGTCAGTCACTTCTATATTTCTATATTTCTATGTTTCTATATTCCTATTAATAAGCTCAAACCTGGCCTGCCATCCTGCGGATGAGCAAGCCAGTTCCTATGAATAAATCAAACGCCAGTCATAGCGGCAGGGCAGCCATGCCAACTGGAATTGGCGGGGATATATTCTCCCTTCATCACCAACGTCAATGCACCGAGACTGGCACCGTCCGCCACCACAGCACTGTACAAAACCGAGCTGCGCGGCCCCATGTAAACACGTTCACCAATACTGACATGGTCAATTTTCATGACCCTGTCTTCAAATAAATGTGTTTGTGGGCAAGCCAGGGCATTGATTTCGCTATAGTCACCAATGCTGACGCAGTCAAATTCGGTAATATCGGTAGTGTCCATATACACTCCGCGCCCGATTTTGCAGCCTAGCAGATTGAATACCAAAGGCAGCCACGGTGTGCCACGCAGATAACGCATGAAATTTGGTACAGCAATACCTTCATATAGATTGGTGATGCCTTCTGATATCCAGACAAAAGGCGTCCACATGGGCACGCTGCTTTTCTTGTAGCGGAAAATCAACAACCATTTCAACACCAGCACAAAGGCAAAACTGCCCACGCCATACAACAAACCAGCAACAACCAGGTAATACACGACTTCACTCCAGCGGTCATCGCCAGCCAACGGCATCAAGTCCAGGACAATGGTATAGCCAACAGCAATCACCATCGCATGCGGCGCAATGATACGGAAAGCCTCGATCAAACCACGTCCCAGACGACGAATTACCGAAGGCCGGAAAGTCAGGTTTTCGGGGAAGCCCTTGGTTTCTTCGCGGGCCGGTAAATGGATGGCGGGCGAACCCAGCCAAGTGTCACCTTCATGCATTTGCTCGTTGTCAGGCGCACTGGAGTGCACGCCTATCAATACGTTTTCAGGCAAAATCGTGCCATCTGGTATATACGCCCCATTACCGACAAAGCTGCGACGTGAAATCACCGTAGGATGCATACTCATCCAGCCACAATCAATTTGCTCATCACCCAGCAATACTGCATCCGCAATAAAAGTCTCATCACCTAAAGTCAGCATGTCTGGTACTACACCCAAAGCGGTGGAAATCTCAGCACCGCGACCGACTTTTGCACCCAGCAAACGATACCAGAAGGGTGCATACACCGTTGCATAGACACCGTGCAAAACGTTCAGGCTGGATTCCTGAATTTGATTGACCAGCCATTTACCGCAATAAGTATTGCCATGAACCGGATATTGTCCCTGCTTTAATGTCGGCAAAATACTCCAGCGTATGCCAGCAGAGAGCAGGGCCGTGCATACAATCAACACCGCAGTGGCAGGGAAAGCCAGCAAGAAATATTTTATTAACTGGAAAACTACGGAATTACTTTGCAAACCAGGGAAAAGCTCAGAATTATCAAACCAATCTATGGTCACAAAGCTAGGGAATACCGGCATAAAGAACAGTGCGCTGATCAGGAGTGACCCAAACACAAAAAACACAGTTTCACCAATCAGGCGCAAGCGTGTAGCTTGCGGCCTTGGCGGAAAAGTCGAGGCATCAAACGCGCCAACATCCCTGGCTGGGGAACCTTTCCAGATCCTGGCTTTCGGTATGCGCTGACCTTCACTCAGTGCTGATTGCCCATCAAGATGACCGCCGGCTTCTATGTGCACATTACCTTCCAGTACAGCATACGAGCCAGCATATGCATCATCTTCCAGCGTGATTGTTCCGAGAATTAATTCGCCATGCTGCACTCTGGCATTTTCAAAATTGCTGGCATTGCCGATACTGCAACGGTCCCCTATCCGCAACAAATCAGGTGCACGCAGAGTCATTGATCCTATCACCACCTCAGAACCTATCTTTGCACCCAGCGCACGCAACCACCATGTATATAAAGACGAACCACTCAACATATAAGTAGGTGCAGCTTCCACCAGCCTGTCCGCCAGCCACCAGCGATAATAAGTCCATCCCCACAGAGGATAGCGCCCAGGTTTCAGGCGTCCGGCGATCAGCCATTTACCTATAATGGCAACGGCAAATTCAGTCAGCGTCAATAGCAGGAAAACGCCAACAGACAAGAACACTGCCCTGGCAATGGAGTCCTCAGGGTCGCCAGTGAAGAAGTGATAAGCAAAAAACGGAGCCAGCCATTGCACCATGCGCATGGCGACCAACCAGGGTATGGCTGCCGCTTGCCCGATACCACAAAGCCAGCGTTTCCATTCCGGTGCAGTGGCCCATTGCTGCTTGCTTGCCGCTGCTGAGGCATCTTGCGTTTGCCCCGTTGATTCCAGGACTTGCAGCATCCTAGCGATTACTCGGTGTGTATAGATGTCGCTGATTCTGAAATAGGCAAAACGTGGATGCTTGCGCAAAATCGACACCAGTTTTGCTGCCATCAAGGAATGGCCGCCCAGATCAATAAAAAAATCAGACCCACGTTGTATAGCTTGTCCTGGGAACAGACTGGCCAAGGCATCAAACAGCACGGCTTCAGTCTCGTTTTCTGGCGCATCTGATGCATTGTTTGCAGCCTGCTTTGCCAGAGTCAGCTTTTTAAGCGTATTGCGATCAATTTTGCCAGACGTCAGCCTGGGCATTTCAGACAGGTATTCAAAGCGGGCAGGCACCATGTAAATTGGCAAGACCCTGCTTAACTCGGTGCGCAAGACAACAGCATGCTGTGCAAACACGCTGGCATCAGTATCGGCAGGTAGCTGATCATTGACGATGAAAGCGACGATCTGGTCAATGTCTTCATCCTTGCGCAAGACAACCGCAACTGCGCCCACACCCGCTTGTTTGGCTAACACGGATTCAATTTCACCCAGCTCAACCCTGAAGCCGCGGATTTTCACCTGATCATCAGCGCGCCCCAGACATTGCACACTGCCATCGGGATTAAAGCAAGCCAGATCACCAGTGCGATACAGTCTGGCGTCATGTGAATTCCTGCTCCAGGGATTGTCCAGGAATTTTTCAGCAGTCAGATCAGGCCGGCCAAGATAACCTATCGCTACGCCAGGGCCAGAAATGCACAGTTCGCCCGTTTCACCAAAGGGTAGCAGACGCAGGCCATTTTCAACATCAGTTGCAATGACAAGCAAGGAGTAATTGGGCAAAGGTTTGCCTATATTGACAGCTTGATCAGCTTGTAACTGTGCCAGGCTCGCCGACACACTGGCTTCCGTCGGCCCATAGGTGTTGAACATCTGCCGTCCTGGCCGCGACCAGCGCTTGACAAGTACCTCGGGACACATCTCGCCACCCAGATTAATCAGACGCAAGCTACTTACCTCGTGACTGAACAAAGCGAGCAGGGTGGGGACAGCGTGTAAAACACTGATGCTGTTATCATTTAAAGCCAGCGGCAGTGCATCTGGATCAGCTGTAATTTCTTTTGGTGCCAGCCACAAAGTTGCACCAACCAGATAACTGATCCAGATTTCTTCAAATGACATATCAAATGCCAATGAAAATCCCTGGTACACACGGTCATCATGACGTATGCCCAACACATGGTTTTCACTGCGTAAAAAGTGGCAAATACTTGCCTGGTTCACCAATATGCCCTTGGGCTTGCCAGTAGAGCCTGAGGTATAAATTACATAAGCCGGATCGCTGCCTTTGACGGCTTCACGCTTTAAAATAGCTTGCCCAGCATCGAGCAAGGTATCTTCAGCCAGCCATTTCTGGCAGCTAAGCTCAATCAATTGCACCTCAAAAGCCTTGCAACTCAAGATGCCGAAAGCATTTGCATCATTCAGGCAAACGGCTATCCGGTCTATCGGGGTATCAGCATCAAACGGCAACCAGGCAGCACCTGATTTGGCAATGGCCACCTGCATGATGAGTAAATGGATGCCACGCGGCAACCATAAGCCAATAATATGCCCAGGCCGCACACCGGCAGCAATCAAGACTGAAGCAACACGATCTGCATCAGCATTTAATTGCCTGTAACTGACAGACTGTTCACCAGAGATCAGGGCGATCTTGTCAGGGAAAGCAGTCGCGCTTGCCTCCAGCAAATCTGCAAGTACTTCCTCACGTAAAAAATCAAACCTTTCTTCACCATACAAAATTTCTGGGTTTGTTATTGTCTTTGTGCTGCTAAACGATTGCATAAAAAATCTAAAAGAGAAAGGTCACTTAATATAGGCTAAATTTTGGCCACAAAAGCCAAATTCTTTCTCATGTTGAGAAATCACAACTAAAACATCAGTTTACCATTTTGATAAATCCATTCTTGATAAATATGCGTAACGAATTATTTCGTTTCAATTGCATATCTACGGTCAAAAAGTGACGTGCTGATTACGCGACACTAGAGGCCACATTCTAGAGAAAACAGTAAGCTTCCCGTTTTCTTTCATGCTAAAAAGCTAATGCGCTAACATTATTTAATTTCCAATATTTGTGCGTGCTTGCGACAGATTCCCAATTCATCCTGCGTAGACAGATGGGAGCTTGTCGCAGCGATCATTTCATCATTCCAAGCTTCGCTCCTTTTTATACTCAAACCTGAAGGACGTTCTATGAAATCTGTTCTCAAACTGGTGGCAGCAGCCACCTTGCTCTGTAGCTTTGCCCCGGCACATGCGTTCCTGCAAGAGACTCATCGTCGCATTGCCATCGACGCGGTTACTTTTATGAAAAACAATCCTGACAAAACCAACTACAAGGCGCTGGCAAGCGGCCTGGCGCGAGCTGGAATTACCGTGGACCAGTTTGCCACGGCCATGGGCCAGGGTGCCTACGATGTCGATGATTTTGCCGATACCTATATCTGCGGTGCCGTCACTGGTGATTGCCAGTTGGCGCCGATTTGGGGTGCCGCACAAAGCATCGTCAAATACACTTCTTACTGGCATTTTCAAAACCATACCGCTGGCCCAGATGTGCACGGCAATCCTTTTGGCGGCTATAACTATGCCAAGCTGACTGTGGCTGGCGATGTAGACAATCTGGCAGCATCCTGGCTGGTTGGTGATTATCTTGACGACGGTCCTGGTGGCATGAAGGGCTGGTTCGGCGACGGTAGCAAGTACAACACCTATGGCGTGACTGAGGCACATTACCGTCTGGGTGGCTATTCTACGTCCAGCCAATATGCTGATTTTGAAAAAATCCCTTTTCAGCCCATCGACAATCTGGCGCAATACTGGTTCCAGCAGTTTCTGAGCAGCCCAAGCTTGCAAAGTCTTGGATTTGTCATGCACTCCACTGATTTGCTGCAGCCACACCATACCTGGACTACATCGGCCCGCAATCACGCAGGCTGGGAGCAATGGGTCAACAGTTATTATGATAGCCAGAGCCTGAATGACCCAGCCCTGGTCGCAGCGGCAATGGCAGACTTTACGCCACTGGCACCCAATGCTACTGACATACGTCAATTGCTGACGCAGGGCGGCACCTACTCTTATCAAAATGGCGGCATCGTGCTCTCATCAACTGACCAGAATGACCGTGTTCGTACTGCCCGCCTGGTGGTACCACACGCTATCGCCATGATGGTTCATGTATTGAACCGTGCAGCCAACCGCCTGAATAGCTGAGGTTTACTATGTACAGACCAGGCATCGGCTTGCAATTCAAAAAGGGCGTGATCGGCACTATGGGGTGCCTGTCTGTACTGTGTTCTGCAATGTCCACTGCCGCAATGGCAGTGGACATTGCTCCAACTGTGACAGCAAACCAACTTATACTTCAACCCGAACTAGCGGCGCGCATCAACACGGCTCCCGTCTATAAACTGACACTGGACGTACTAACCAGCATGGCGCAACTGGAGAAACCCAAAACCGGACGCGCCGATATTCTTGACAGCATCGTCAGCAACCGCTTGCTTGGAGGTGAAGTACGTGACCGGTTTGCAGAAGAAGAATTGCAGCAATCCCGGCGGGTAGCGTTCGAACCCGACGTGGTGCTGGATAATCAGTTGAGCGGCTATTTGCGCACCGTCTATCGCAAGGATCTGGAAACGGCCATCAGCAAGCTTCCTGGTGCCAGGCTGGATACGCTGATTCAGGAACAAGGCAAACTGGACGAAGACGAATTGAACAGTGTTTTCGGCCAAAAAAACAAAGTGATGCTGGACTATACACTGAACCCGGCGCAGCAAACTGCAGCCGCCCATGTACAAGTCTTTCGCTGTAACTTTGCACCTGCCACCAGCATCAGTCTGTATGACGTGTTCCGTCGCCAGAATGTGCAGGGAAGGGTGGAGTTTTTCAACCGTAACCGTGACTTCATTCGCCAGCAGGCTCAACTCTATCTGGCCAACCTGTATGTGCTTGACTGGGCACGTCAGCGTTTTGGCCAGTCGGCACTCAAGGATCTGAGGCAGGCTTTGGAAGAAAAAAATACTGTGCAGGCCGTCATGAGCCTCCATGGCATAGGTGCTGACACAGATTCGGAAAGCAGGCTCCTAAACCAGCTCGCGGCTGAGATAAAGCCAAAAGAAGTACTGGAATATTATCGCACCCATAAGGATGAGTTCAAGCGCATCGCTTCTGTGAAAGCGCGTCATATCCGCATCGATAATGAAACGCAGGCCAGGCAAGTCGCCGATATTGCGCGCAAGGGTGCTAATTTCGTCAGCCTGGCACAACAATACTCCACCGCGCCTGATGCGCAGCAGGGCGGCGACCTCGGTATCATAGCCCATAGAGGACAATTGTCCTGGCTTGAGCAATTGGCCTACATGCAAGAACCCGGCAAAGTATCTCCACCTATACTCGCTGCTGTCGCCCCGAATGAAAAAGCCTATTGGGAAATCGTGCTGGTCGAAAAACGCGATGAAGGCTATCAGGACCCGGCATCAGAAACCGTGCGCTATCAAGCCAGTCGGGCGCTTGCGCAGGAAAAAGCCATCCGCCAGCTATCTACTTTACAGAGGCAACTGCGCAAGAACGCAAAAATTGAGATCAACCAGGCGGCACTGCTGAACTAATGAGTTAACAACTGGCGAGCAAAAACAATTATGAAGAGCATTTTCATCGCAACAGCAATCACGGTAACGACTGGGCTGATAGTCTGGCAATGCTGGCCGCAGCCAGAGGACGCTAAGGGGCGGCAGCAAACAACAGTTGCTCCATCCAGCGTCATAGGATCTGCAAAACCTGAACGTGAGCGCACGGCCTCATGGCCGCCACCTTTTCCTGAATCGACCGAAGAAAGAAAATTTGTACCATTGCTGCCAACAGGACCACAACTTTCTGCCGCCCAAAGCCTGGTAGCCACCCGTGATGGCGACCCCCGCACGCCACCCATCGAGCATAACCAGGTCACCCAGGAAATGCCTAGTGCAGCCGAACTGGCCGATCCCAAAGCCTACCAGCAGTACGAAGCCCGGCAAAGCACACGCCTGTATGCCGCCTATGTACAGGCCGCAGATGAAGAGCTCCCACGCTTGCGCGAAGCAATCGCCCGCGCACGCGACATGGGCATCGCACCGGCAGATATTGCCAAAGGTGAAGAAAAATTACGGCGTATCACTGCCATGCAGAAGCAACTGCTGAATGAGCATCCAGAGTTGCAAAATGCTGGTGTGGCCAAAACAAGTCTGAAATAAATCGTTGAAATTCAGTGCCGGAGTGCTGGCTATATTATTATGTCAGGTCCCTTTTTGAGTCTTATGTGTCGATCTTTGACCGAAGTTCTGATGCTGCGTGACAGCGCTGTCACGTCGGGCTACCTACCGTCAAAGCGGTGATTGCAAGTGCGAACAATTAAATTTGTTCGCCTGATTAAAATGTGTGCAAATTATTTGTTCAAGCTGAGTTTCATACTAAAAATTAGCTGTCCACTTAAAATGCACAGCGCGCTTGATTAAGGCATTAGCCGAACTATTTATCGAGCCAGCATTCAATTATTCGCGACCGTCCAATACAGGCGATCTATCGCCAGCAATAATTGTTCGGGCTCATCAACGCTGAAAAACTTCACACCAAAGTCCATGGAGGCCGCACCTGTCGTTGTCGGTTGATTGTCGGCGTACCAGTCAGCCAATTGCTCAGTAAGACCCATGACAGCGGCTGGTGGCTGTGCCGGATCTATCTGTATCACGGTCGATTGCAATAGATTGATAGGCAAGTTGGTACGTGCAATGTCAGGCATGGATGGGAGACTATATGAATAACTGCCCGTCATCGTCAATTTCATTTGCCCACTTGCGCCATAGAACAAATCTTCGAAGAAGGTGCTGATATAGGACTTGATATCGTTGCCTGCCGGGGGACTGAGCTGGCGTAAATCATATTGCTGATAGCTGAGTAGCGGCAATATGGGGGCAGTGAATTTGACTTCCGGCGTTTGATACAAAAAGTCTGGCATGGTCTGTACAGTGGCTGCCTGTTCTACAGGGAACAGGAATTTATTGCGTTGTATGTACATGGATGACTGCACGTTTTGATACATCATCACATTCAGGCGCGGCATGGATACTGCCCAGTTGTTGAAGTCTTTGGCCTCGTCATAAGATAGAGGATCACCGCTGACCGGTGGTATCGGCTGATAAGTGTAGGCAAACAAGGAACCCGGCGGCACCGGCGACACCGCTGTCGCTTGATATTGCTCAGGCAGAATTTCTATTGCTGGTGCGGGCAGGGTGACGATGCCATTGCCGACGGTATGGCTATTACTGTCATAGGTAGCGGCAATGCCGCTGATGCTGAGCTTGACGATTTCGTATTGCGCATTGCCATTGGCATCGCTGTTTAACACGGCATCAAACGTGATTGGTGTGCTGCTGCCCCCGGTAGTCTGGGCTGCCATGAACATGCCAAATTGTCCGGCATAGACATCGGCCACCTGATTCACCAATATCTGGAAGGCACTGGTTGCCTGAGTTGCTTTTTTAAACAGTTCCTCGTCATCAGTTTTTCCATCGATTTTGACAAGGTAATTATCGAGATCGGCTGAAATAGTGGGATAGTTTGTGACAAACTCCGCCAGAGCACTGAACAGATCAGTCTTCGTGACGACGTTCTTATTCAGTGCTGCACCGGGTACATTGAGTACTATGTTGATATGGATAGCATCCTGTGTCGCCTGCCGGTAGATGCAGTTGAAACCATAGTCCCACATCACAAGATCCGCTGGTGTGAACGTGCCAGAGTTGTTAGGGGAAGTGACCGCAGTCTGGTTGTTGGCCGCTGGCGGTACTGGGAAAACCCGGTTCATGACAGGGATGTATTGTGTGCCTTTGCCCAGAGTAAATACCAGCGGACCATTGATGAAGCCCAGCCATTGACTGGCAGCATAATTCTTGATGCCGGGTATGCTGCTACAGTCAAACTCCATCTGTGCAATCTGGTAGTTCATATCCAGTGGAACATAAGTCTGGTCAGCCACATTTTTTGAAACAAAATTGAAAGCCAGCCTTGGCATGACGCCAGCATTGCTCGCGAGCGGGATGCGTGCCGGTGACAAACTGTAGTTCTGGTTTTCCCCGGTAGCAGCAATGGCACCGGTACCGTCGGCTGTCATGGGCTGGCCGTACAGGGCAGGTGGGCCGGATGGGGTGTTGCCATCAACGCCGCCGACCTGCTCCAGGCCATAGACAACGACTGTGCGAGCACCAAAGTCCGTGCCCAGGGTATTGAGCAATTGCTGGCGCATGGTTTCTTTTGCGCTGGCAAGTGTGGAGCTATCTGCGGCAGATGAACTCAAGATAGGACTGACAGTGGCGCTGATGGCATCTGCCAGTTTTTGCTTGGCCGCCAGTACCTTGCCAAGGTCGCCGTCTTTGAGCGGGTCTTTGGACTGGTTGATTTTGTCGAGTAAGAAAGCGGAAGGCGCAAAGCCGGGAGAGAGAAATTTATCGATCGCATTCAGACAGTTCTCAAACCAGAGATTCTGGTCTATGCCATTGAAGCTCAGTATCTGTTCTTCATTGTCAGGGTAGGTCTTGATGGTGATGGTATTGCTGCTCAGTGATTTGGCGATAGGCAGTGGCGCGTAATAGCCAGCTTGCTCAGCGATCTGGAAGTAAATGCCTTTACCAGCGCTGCGACCAAATCTGACAGCAAAAATTTGCTGAGTCTGCAGGCGTTCTGTATTGCCAGCCTGGGTCAGGCCATTGCCAGCTTTCATATACCAGTCTGCAGTTTGCAGGCAGGTCTCCAGCGCAGTGGCAAACTGGGTGTAACTGGCAGTCTCAGCCTTGTCGTCGGCTTGCGGCAGGATTGCGTTGCTGATGGTAATACCGTCGCTGGGAGCGGCAATTTGTGGTGTCACCAGTTCTGCCTTGCGGGTAAATACCAGCGCTACATCCAGGACAATCAAGTTCTCGCTGACGATGGCGGCAAGGGAGAATGGCAAACTCAGACTGCTGATTGGTGTCAGTGCTTGCGATGAATCCGCTTGCGACTCTGCATTCAACAGCGCTTGCAAATAAGCGGCACAGGCGGCCACATAATCCCTGATGATCTGGGCTTGTGGCTGGTTGAGTTCTGTTACCGGCGAACTCAGCAGGGAGTTGACCAGACTCATGCTGACTGCATTACCGCTGAAGCCTACTTCAAGATTAGTGTAATCCTGGGTCAACTGAAAGTAGATGCCTTGGTAGCTAGCCAAGTCATTGAGAATATCTTGGCGCTCCGTATAGGGGGCATCATCCATGCGCAACAGGATTTGCATAGCAGGATTTGCTGCTGTGCCACAGAAGGTATAAGTGATCTGGGTTTTTGGCCAGGCAGATATGTCAATCAAGCGATCGGTGTAATACAAGGGGATCGGCATATTGTTGAGGGCTTCGCTGTAAGTGGATGGTACCAGCTCAAACGGTGTTACGGTCGTATTGCCAGACAGGTCTTGCCACCGTAGGACAATGGATGAATAACTACCAACGCCGACAGAAGGGACATAAGAGTGATGGCTGTTCCTGGGAATACTGGCTCGCTGACAACCGGTGCTGGATGATGCGGGGAAACTTTCCCGCTTTACTGTTTTTCATATTATAACCAAGCGTCTGGCGATATTCGAAATCATTTTCTATTGCCTATTAGCCCTCCGAAGTAAATCCTCCGTTCCGTTTTCCAAGAAAATCAGGTAATTCTAGAGCAACATACTCAACAAAAACTCTCATAATCATGGTTGTTGGCAAGAGAATTAGTTCGTTGTTTACGTACTAGGGTCTGTTGACATATTTATTGATCAATATAGCTGTTAACTTTTTCTGAAATGTGTTTACATCCTTGAATTTGGGCGAATCAAGGATGTTAAGAATGATGCTACGAGACGATCAGTGGGAGAAAATTGAAAAGCTTATTCCTGGGAAAAAAGGCGAGCGCGGCAGGCCCGCGACCAACAATCGTCAGTTTGTTGAAGCGGTAATCTGGATAGCGCGCACAGGAAGTCCATGGAGAGATTTGCCAGTTGAGTTTGGTCCGTGGAACACAGTCTATATCCGATTTGCACGATGGTCGGACAAGAAGGTCTGGCACAACATCTTTGCAGTGCAACGAGAAGAAGCGGACTTTGAAGAAGTGTATTTGGACAGTACGGTGGTACGTGCGCATCAGCACGCTGCGGGAGCTGTCAAAAAAAAGGGGAGCAAGCTCTGGGACGTTCTCGTGGAGGCTTAACTACCAAGATTCACGTTTGCGTTGAAGGTCTGGGTCAAGCATTTCGCTTTATCCTGACTGGAGGACAATGCCATGATGTGACGCAAGCTGAAGCGCTAATTCGGGACATTTATCCAGAAGCTGTTTTAGCGGGTAAAGCCTATGACGCGGAAGGACTCATTTTTAGAATTGCGGAGAAAAATGCAAAGGTTGTTATTCCGCCGAAATCGAATCGTATAGTGCAAAGAAAGTTTGATAAGCAGCAGTATCGGAATCGCAATGTCATCGAACGCTTTTTTGCCAGAATCAAACAGTTCAGACGCATTGCGACGCGATACGACAAATTGGCTTCTCGGTTTAAATCGTTTTTTGCTCTCGTCGCTTCTATAGAGTGGCTAAGGAATCTCTGATTAAGTAAACGTAACCTGATTCAGAAACGTTAATAGAAGCA
>JAZJXP010000136.1:0-6953 GCA_040390835.1 Pseudomonadota bacterium | reverse complement strand
GATAGGTTCGGCGGTGCAAGGTGTATGCGAAAAATTGCAAAAACACTTGTTCAAACTGGCAAAGAAAATGCCTGACTCACGCTTTGTCAAAGCCAGTTTCAAACAGGTGGAATTTGCCGATGGCTGTATGCGCATCCATGGAAAAACAGATACTGCCACCTCTTTGACAAAAATCATGTCTGGGACGGGTGAAACGCGCATAGAAGAAAAATACCTGATGTTGCCATCTGTATTGAAACAACATAAATACCAGCGGGCTACCCATTCAGCAGTGTTTTGCGAAGTCAGGGTAGACGAGGCATTTGGCACTGTGCGTGTGACACGTGTGGTCAGCGCGATCGCTGCCGGACAAATCATCAACACCAGGACCGCACGCAGTCAGATCACTGGCGGCGTAGTCTGGGGTATCAGTCAGGCATTGCTGGAAGAAAGCTGTATGGATCACAAGCTGGGGCGTTTCATGAATCACAGTTTTGCCGAGTATCACATAGCCGTGAATGCAGACATCCATGACATCGATGTGATTTTTATCGAAGAAGACGATCGCATCGTCAGCCGCCTGGGCGCAAAAGGCGTAGGCGAAATTGGCCTGATAGGCGTGGCCGCGGCGATCAGTAATGCGATCTTTCATGCAACTGGCCGCCGTTTACGCAGCTTGCCGATGACACCTGACAAAGTTATGATAACTGAATGAGCCTTAGCTTTGCTTCGGTTACGCTTGTTCGCAAAGATCTAACGCATCTGGCATCCAATCAGTGTGCGGTTCGATGTACAGCTTGCCCTTGACTTTTGTTCGTAGACCTGCGACATGATTAGCGTGTTGTGATAAATGAGGGTTTGGCTATCAACTGCAAACATTCTTTCCACATATGCTGCTTTTCTTCGGTTTAGCCTGAAACTCTCCGCCATTGACGAAGGCGACTGTTCGCCTGAATTATGATAGGCATCTCCTCGGCTTATGGTTTTTTGCAGTTGGTGTGCTGCCTGTACTGTAGAAAACTCTTCCATTATCATGAGCTTTTTGCAAGCGTCAGTTTAGTAAAAACTATAAACATCATCCAAATATAAAACTGAAATTGCATGTCCGTCCATAGAGCAGTATATATAGAAACTGCAGTTTCCTAATCAAAGTACAGATGATGGTAATGTATATCACTTTACGATGACAAAAACAACCTGCTCAAAGAGAGACAAAGAAAACTTGGCAAGTGCAACATGTGCAGTCAAACCTAAACTACTTATATATCACTATGCATGCGACTAATACAAAAACACAATGGGGACAATTTTTACCACTGGTGACAGTGTTTTTCTTTTGGGGATTCGTTGCTGCCAGCAATGACATTCTCATCCCCGTCTTTAAAGAAGCCTTTCATCTTAGCCAGGAGCAAAGCCAGCTTGTGTCCCTGGCTTTCTATGTTGCATATACCGTGGGCTCACTGATTTATCTGGCGGTTTCACGCGTCATCGGTGTCGACCTGGTCAATAAATTGGGTTACAAAAACGGGCTGGCACTCGGGTTAGTGATTTCTGCTGCAGGCACTTTGTTGTTTTTACCTGCAGCCAATACTGGCTCCTTTCCCTTGATGTTGTCGGGATTGTTTATCGTGGGCCTGGGCTTTTCACTGCAGCAGACTGCCGCCAACCCTCTGGCGATCGCCTTGGGATCATCCGAGACAGGCTCGCAAAGATTGACCTTGGCGGGTGGGGTAAACAACTTTGGCACCACCATAGGCCCGCTGATCGTCAGTTTTGCGATATTTGGTGCACCGACGAGTGTGAGTCGGCAGCTCAGTATAGAAAGTGTCAAATTCCCGTATCTGATGCTGGGTGCAGCTTTTTTGCTAGTCGCTATCATGCTGAAGTTTTCATCCCTGCCTGACCGCCCGGCGATACAGACCAATGAAGATGCAGGGCATGCCTCGGGCAAGCAGTCAGCCTTGCAGTTCCCGCAGCTAGTCATGGGCATGCTGGCTATTTTTGTCTATGTGGGAGTGGAAGTGTCCACCGCCAGCAATCTGCCAGCCTACATGGAAAACAAGTTGGGCTTGCAAACCAAGGACGTCGCACCGTTTATTTCTCTTTACTGGGCCAGTCTGATGATAGGACGCTGGACTGGCGCGGTGGATGCCTTTGACTTGCAGGCTGGCTTGGGCAAGCTGCTTAAGTTCCTGGCGCCTTATCTGGCTTTCAGCGTGTTTTTGCTGGTAAATGCGATTGCCCAGCATGAACTCAGTCATTTCTATGTATATGCCGCCATCGTGTTGGTACTGATCGCCGCTGACATGCTGAGCCAGGGTAATCCCGCCAAAATGCTGGGTATCTTTTCCCTATTGGGGATTACTGGCCTGATCATAGGCATGAGTACCACAGGCATGGTCAGTGTCTATGCTTTCACCAGCATAGGTTTGTTCTGCAGCACCCTGTGGCCTTGCATTTTTACGCTGGCGATCAGTGGACTGGGCAAGCATACAGGGCAGGGCAGTAATTACCTGATCATGATGATCATGGGTGGTGGCATAGTCAGCTGGCTGCAGGGATTTGTAGCTGACAAGATAGGCATACAAATGAGTTACCTGGTGGGTGTGGTCTGCTTTGCCTACCTGGCATTCTATGCTTGGAAAGTGCAGGGCATCTTGTATGTACAAGGCATCAAGCTAGGTAAAACCAGTACTGCTGCACACTAGAATTGTTTGTTTTGACTTGAATGGCGCGCCGCATATGGTGCGCCATTTTTTTTGGCACCATGCGCTTTTTCGTCAGGACTGAGCCAAGACAAGGCCTGATCGAGTCCTTCAGGCGACTATTGCATTATGTGGGCCTTACTCATTTTCGCTACCTTGTTTACTAAAATTAATAAACTAAGGCAATTTCCCCACAGTTGATTGACCCTCAATTTTGCCACCTGTATAAAAGAGTTACTCTGAAAAATACAGCATTTCCTGGTGATTTGTGGTTTTTTAAAAAAGCTGACCCGTTTATTAAACCTGCGTTCAACGATACATGTGTAGCAGGTAAGCACGGCAGGTTTAGCGATATTGATAAACGTCAAAAGTGAAATAAGCGCAATGAGCGTAATAATCGAGATGAATGCCCGCTTTCCAGATATCGAAACTGACATGACCAGCAAGGAGTTCACTTCATGAGTGTGACCATACGCGATATTGCACAGGCTACCGGATTGTCGATTGGTACGGTATCACGCGCATTGAAGAACCAGGGCGGGTTGACCGAAGCCACTCGCGTGCGTATCAGCAAAGTAGCGCGCGAGCTTGGCTATGACTTTAGCAATCTCAAGCAAGGCCGGATCAGGCGTATCGTTTTCCTCCTGCACCGCCAGCACAATACTCTGGCAAGCAGCCCCTTTTATTCTCCTGTACTACATGGCGCCGAAGAAGCTTGCCGCAGAGAAGGGATCGTACTTTCATTTGTGGCGGTTGGCCCCTCAGAACCAGTGATGGAGCAAATACGCTTACACCAGCCTGATGCGATTTTGTGCGCCGGTTTTTTTGAGCCCGAGTTGCTACAAGCCCTGCTGCACACCAGCAAACCTATCGTGCTGGTGGATATGCGTTTGCGCGGCTATACCTCGATCAATCCCGACAACCGGCTGGGTGGATTTCTCGCTACCCGTCATCTGATACAGTCAGGCCGCAAACGTATTGCCATGATTTCAGGACCGCTGGCACATTTCAGTATTCAGGAACGGGCGCGTGGCTTTCGCCAAGCTCTGTATGAATCCAAGACATTGGCAGATCCCAGTCTGGAGGTCAGCATTCCAGACCCCAGCAATATTGAAAATGGTGTGCGTGAAGCCATGCGCGAACTGCTGAGCCTGACCCGCCCCCCTGACGCCGTATTTTGCTACAACGATAGCGCCGCCCTGACAGCGCTGCATTACTGTCTGGATCTGGGCATGAAGGTGCCCCATGACATTGCCATTGTTGGTTTTGATGACATCAGTGCCGCCGCCAAGTCGATTCCGCCCTTGAGCAGTATCAGGGTGAACAAAGAAGCACTTGGTGCCTCCGGTGTGGATTTACTGATACGCAAACAAACTGACGAGATCGTAGAAAAAACCCTGGCCGTTGAACTGATCGTGCGCGAAAGCAGTTGTGACGATTAGCTTTAACACTGAGCTGTAACGTCTGCCTGTAAAAATTTTTGGCCCTTATTGATCACCACCCATACCTGTATGCATCCCTTTCCTGACTTCAAATCAATTTCTGTCCTGACTGACCATATCAGTGACACGCTGAATTTTTATTATCCGCGCAGTATTGATGCCAGTGGCGGCTTCTATCATTACTACAAAGATGATGGCAGTATTTATGATAGCCAGAGCCGCCATCTGGTCAGCAGTACCCGCTTTGTCTTTGTGTATGCCATGGCTTATCGTCATTTTGACAATCCGGCTTATCTCGAGCAAGTGAAGCATGGTGTGGATTTCTTGCGACAAGCGCACCGTGACCCGGCGACTGGCGGTTACGCCTGGCAATTGCGCTGGGAAAACACCAGCAAAAGCGTCATTGATGGCGATAATCACTGCTATGGCCTGGCCTTCGTCATGCTGGCTTATGCCCACGCTCTGATGGCTGGCGTAGCAGAGGCTCGCGGCTATCTGGATGAAACCATGGAGTTGATGGAACGCCGCTTCTGGGAACCGCAACACGGCCTGTATGCCGACCAGGCCAGTGCCGACTGGCAGCGTCTGGACAGCTATCGCGGCCAGAATGCCAATATGCATGCATGTGAAGCCCTGCTGGCAGCTTATGAGGCAACTGGCGACCTGCACTTTTTGCACAGGGCAGAAACCGTAGCACACAACATCACTCAGCGCCAGGCTGGGCTGGCTGACGGCATGATATGGGAACACTACGATGCCAACTGGAATATAGACTGGAACTACAACCTTGATGACAAGGCCAATCTGTTCCGCCCCTGGGGATTTCAGCCTGGCCATTTCACCGAATGGTCCAAGTTATTGTTGCAACTGGAAAGCCATGCACAGCATCTGCAACAAGACACAGAATGGTTATTACCTACCGCCGAAGCCTTGTTCCAAAAAGCCATGAAGTTTGCCTGGGATGAGCAATATGGCGGCATCTGCTATGGCTTCGCCCCTGATGGCAGCATATGTGATGGTGACAAATATTTCTGGGTGCAAGCCGAATCCATGGCAGCCGCAGCGCTGCTGGCGCAACGCACAGGCAAGCAAAGCTACTGGGACAGTTATGAACATCTGTGGCAATACAGCTGGCAGCACATGATAGATCATGAATTTGGTGCCTGGTTCAGAATCCTGTCGCGTGAAAATCACAAGCTCAGCGATGAAAAAAGCCCGGCTGGCAAAGTGGATTATCACACTATGGGCGCTTGCTATGAAATCCTGCGCGTCTTGAATGAGGTGCAACATGGAAACTGAATTTCCCCTCATGCTCAGCGCGGGTGAAGCCCTGACCGACATGATCGCCTGCGGGCCTGGACAATGGCGCAGCGTGGTAGGTGGCTCAACCTGGAATGTCGCCCGCAGCATGGCCAAACTGGGCCTGGCAACCGGCTTCGCGGGAGCAGTAAGCCAGGATTTGTTTGGACAAGAACTGGTACGTGCCAGTGCCGATGCCGGGCTGGATTTGCGCTTGCTACAGCAATACGATCGCCCCCCATTGTTGGCCATCGTCGGCGAAAGTACGCCACCCAATTACTTCTTTATCGGCAGTGATAGTGCAGACCTGCATTTTGACCCCGAGCAACTGCCAACTGGCTGGAGTTCACGCTTGCAATGGGCTCACTTTGGCGGCATCAGCCTTGCCCGCCAGCCACTGGCGGGCAAGCTTCTGAGGCTGGCGCGTCAGTTGAAGGCGCAAGGTGTGCGGATTAGTTACGACCCAAACTTCCGCAACAATATGAACGCCGACTATGACCCCATCCTTCATGAAATGGGGCAACTGGCAGATCTGATCAAGGTGTCCGACGATGATTTGCGCGGTCTGTTCCGTTGCCAGGATGCTGATCTGGCATTCACGCAACTACGTGCCATCAATCCTGCTGCCACAGTTTTGTATACCCGCGGTGAACTGGGGGCGTCGCTGCATGCCGCAGAACAGGTATGGCAGGCAGATGCCGTGAAGGTAGTCGTCGCCGACACCATAGGCGCGGGTGACGCCAGCATTGCAGGTTTACTCTACAGCCTGACCATGCATCCGGAAAAAGAGCAGCAAAACCATCTGCGCTTTGCCCTCGCTGCTGGTGCGGCGGCTTGCCTGGCAGCAGGCGCGCAGGCACCAAGCCTGCAACAAATCGAAGCCCTTTTCAGTGGCATTGAATAGCAGCTCTGACAAAAAATAATATCCATATCAGTGATTGAGGAGAACAACATGCGTATCAAACTATTACCCGGCATACTGCTGGTGGCCGCTCTTGGTATCGGTAACCTGAGCCACGCCGCCAAGCAGGAAACTGTCACGGAAAAAGAAGCCGCCCATCTGGCTCAGCAAGTAAAAAAAGAAACCCAACATGCCTGGCAATCCTACAAGCGCTACGCCTGGGGCCAGGATGCTTTGAAACCTGTTAGCAAATCAGGCCATAACTGGTATGCCCAGTCTTTGTTGATGACACCAGTGGATGCGCTTGATACCCTGTTGTTGATGGGCTTGAAGAAAGAGGCTGACGAAGCACGTGAGCTGATTGCCAGCAGGCTCTCTTTCGACCAAGACATGGATGTCCAGAATTTTGAAATCACCATACGCTTGCTGGGTGGTTTGCTGTCCGCCTACCAGATGACCGAAGATCCAAGATTGCTCAGCCTGGCAACGGACCTGGGCCAGCGCTTGCTGCCCGTGTTTGAATCACCCACCGGCATGCCCTATACCCATGTCAATCTGCGCACAGGCAAGGTACGTGGCAAGGTCAGCAACCCGGCTGAAACCGGCACCTTATTGCTGGAGTTTGGC
>JAZJXP010000135.1:0-28188 GCA_040390835.1 Pseudomonadota bacterium | reverse complement strand
CCCGGCCTGTATCCACGAAGGGCAATCGCTTTAATCAAAGTACGGCAACGCAACGAACGCCACTGGGCTCCTGCCTGCGCAGGAGCGACGAATCTGAGATTGCCACTTATCTCATGATTGCCGTCCATCGACAGAGCCCCACCTTATCTCAAGGCAAAGGAAAAATCAAACATGTCGTCGTCGCATGCGCATAAATCCTCCCCGCCGCATCCACGATACGGCCCTCCGCAGTGCCCACCTGCTTACCCACCTGTATCACCTTGCCCTCAGCCCGCACAGGCCCGGTCTTGGCACTCATGGCACGGATCAGGTTCACCTTGATTTCCAGCGTGGTATAACCCACACCTGCTGGCAGCATCGATTGCACAGCACAACCAACAGCAGAATCCAGCAAGGTACAGAAATATCCACCATGTACGCTACCCAAAGGATTGTAGTGCTGCAGACCCGGCGTACCCTGGAACACGATGCGGCCAACTTCACCCTCTACCGGGATGAAATCCAGGGTCTTGCCTATGTGCGCGACCGGGTATTTACCTTCGAGGATGCCGCGTAAAAAATCAATACCGCTGACGGCTTTCAATTGGTCCAGACCCAATACGCCTGGTTCTGCCATGCGAGCGCGGACTGCGGCTTCCTGTTCCTGCCATTGTTTCAAGACCGCAGTTGCGTCACTCTTTGCATCATTCATCACGCATCCTTCCGGGGGAATAAAATCATTTGGGTACAACGGAACAGGGCAATCGTCTTGCCCTCATAACTGACTACCGCATCCCAGACCTGGGTAGTGCGACCCAGGTGCACGGCGGTGGCAAGCACGCTGATGGTGCCTGCACGGGCAGTGCCGAGATGATTGGATTTCAATTCTATGGTCGTAAAGCTCTGCGCCCCTTCCGGCAGACTGGCGACGCAACCATAGCCACAGGCGGTATCGGCCAGAGTAACCACACTGCCTGCATGCAGATAACCGTTGGGGGCCAGCAAATGCGGCAAGACCGGCAATTCTGCCGTGACTTTGCCCTTTTCTACCGTCAGGATGTTGATGCCCAGATGCCCGGGTAAGAACTTGGCACCGAACTGGTTCAGGCGTTGAGCCTGTTCTTCTGCTGCTACCGTATTAGTGGCAGTATCTGCTGAGGTCATCATTTTTCCTTTGCTCATATAAACTACTTTCCAGGCTACATTCTAATTATTGCAGGAAAGTGCTGACAGTGTCAGTATTGACTCTTTTAATGCAGATTACGACAAATGGCCCATATCGAAGTCTGGCTCTACCCTCAATGCATGGCATCTGCGGTCACTGGCCCGCTGGATGTGTTTGCGGTCGCCAATGCGATCTGGTCGCTCAAGAATGTGGATGAAGTAGATCCCTTGTTCACCTGGAGCTTGCATTCCATCGATGGCGAGCCTGTCATGACGCCCGCCAAAGTCAGGCTGAGTGCCGACGCCAGCATACAGGCCGAGAGCAAGGCAGATATCATTTTATTACCAGGCCTGTATATGGAAAACGGCATTACCGGCCTGACCAGCAGCATGCATGCCATGCGTGAACTATTTCCCATACTGCGGGCCAGACATGCGCAGGGCTGTGTGCTGGCGGCAAATTGCAGCGCCACGTTTTTACTGGCAGAAGCGGGTTTGCTGGATGGCGGCCATGCAACGACTACCTGGTGGCTGGAAAGGGCATTCAAGACCCGTTATCCCGAAGTCAGCCTGCGTCTGTCTGAAGTACTGGATGAATATGAAAATATTTTGACCAGCGGTGCTGCCACCAGCTTCCTGAATCTTGCCTATCATCTGGTGGAGCGCTTTGGTGGCCAGGATATTGCCAGTGGTGTTGCCAAGACCTTGCTCATCGATGCCAACCGCACTTCGCAAATGCCTTATATGCAAATGCTGAGCCTGACCCAGCAAGATACCCACCAGCATGAAAACATCCTGGTGCAACGGGCGCAAAAATGGCTGAGCCTGAATCATCACCTGCCCTTCCGCCTGCCCGCCCTGGCCGGGCACCTGGCTGTCAGTGAGCGCACTGTCATACGCCACTTCCATCAGACGCTCGATACCACGCCGGCCAGCTATGCCCAGCAAGTCAAGATGGATATCGCCAAGCGTTTGCTGGAAACCACCACGCTGACACTGGAACAAGTGGCAGAACGCACGGGTTATAGCGACCCCAGTTCATTCCGTCGCCTGTTCAAAAAACATTCGGGCCTGTCACCTGCCAGTTATCGAGAGCAATTCAGGCCAGCGAAGCGGGTTGCAGTCAGCACTTAAGTAGAAAAAACAAGCTACAAAGTTGATACAAAAAATAGCCTGAAAAACCGCAATAATTTCCACATGGAAATTATTGCGGTAATTTTTCTCTATATAATGTTGCCATGCACAAGCTACCTGGAAAAAGAAAAGTCTCTTATGGCGCTGATACAGTAGCGCCAGAAGCGCCCGCATTGCTGAAGGATGAGGCGCTGGTAGATGGGCCTTTGACACCGCCATTTGTGGCCCCGGATCTCGGAGATGCCATCCTGGTGCAGGATACGCCCCCCTCTCAAAATGCCGCGATTTCGGATACGCTGGCCAAATTCAATGTCGTAAAAACGCAGCTGCTGCGCTCACATAACCGCTATCTGGTGAAATGGAAAATCGCCCTGATTCATGAATTCGGCGGTAAAAAACTGAGCTATTACGGCAAGATCAATGATATTTCTGAAAATGGTCTCAGCATGTTCTGTGACTACAATGTATTTTTTAACGGCAAAGTGAAGCTGGTCATGACGCTGCCGCCCTTGAACGTGGGCATGCAAGCGCAAAAAATAGAAGTCGAGAGCAAGATGGTGTACACCATACTCTCGCAATTTTCTTTCCGCATCGGCCTGGAATTTTTGAATTTCCACGATGGCGAAAAGAAAATATTGATGGACAGGCTGGAAAGCAGCAATGCTGCGCTAAGACCGACTGGCGGATAAGTACCAGGAACCAGCGTTAATCTCCTCCTCCACCACAGCCACCGCCGCAACCTCCGCTACAACCTGAACTGTCACCACCACTATCGCCACCGCCACCATCAGCGTTACTGCTATGGCTGCTGCTGTGATGGGTACTATCGCCAAAGTCGTAGGATGTATCGCCACCACTGCTGTCACTGCTGCCGCCATAAAAATCACCGCCACAATACACCGTGCCATCACCATTCTTGCGCAAGGCACTGCAATTGGGTTCATAACGAAAACCATCGGCGATATTCCATTTGGCATCCAGCGCAAACAGCAGTGGCAAGCGCGTCGCACGACGCGGATTGATGTTTTCTTCCAGGCAGGCAAACCACCAGGTGCGGCGCAAACCCTCATTGCCACGCTGGCTGGCACCTAGGACCGCAGCCGGTGTGTGGTGCATGTAGCGGCCAAAAGCCTGTTTACAAAATTGTTCGTAGTTTTTTGTATATAGTATAAATTCATGCCACAGGTCATCGACCACCTGCGAAGGCATGGAAATATGTTTGAACCCCGACTTCAGATACACCAGAAAAAACTGTCGCAAGGCGCGCGCGACCAGTTGCTGGTCTTTCAGATTCAGGTCAGGACGCTGTTTGTGTAGTCTTTCCAACAGTCCGGGTGGAAACATATACGTACGAATATAGTCAGCCTGCGCCGCCCGACGCCAGCGCGTCCAGACGTAGATCAGACTGACCGCCAGCACAAGTACAACAACACTGAGTAGTAAGGGCATCAAGCTTGCTCTCAATCAATAGAATTTAACAAAAACATGTGCCATACATGCTTTGCGGCAAAGCAATTTTGGCATAGTATGGATATAAAGGTATATCGTACCGGCAAGCCAGACTGCACCGTAGCTTATTCCAAGAGCGGTATGAGATACCAGATTTTCTCTTCCCCGAATTCTGATATGTTGTTTTATGAAAAATATTTTTTCTAAGAATCGGTTTACGATCTGTAGCGAGCGTGCGTCAGCGGGATCAGGGTAACAAAAACGCAGCGCAAAAAGCGGAATGTACTTTAGTACATAAGCATTTTGAGCAGCGCATGAGCCCCGCGTGGACTCACATTGCGCTCGCGCTTAAGATCGGAAACAGGTTCCAAGGGGCTGACCTGAAATCTTGTACGTCATTCACTTGATAGCCTGGAGTGACGAATGAAAGCGTCGCATGACAAACACGGTTAGCGCTGGCATGCAGCTTGCATGTTGTCATGCAGGCGGATAAGTCAGGCTAAGAGCAATACCAGGCAAAGATTTTATGTAAGCACGACCTCGTAGTAACTGAACTTCTTTAAGGGAGATTCACTATGAATTTGCGTCACTTGCGCATAGGTACCCGACTCGCTGTGGGCTTTGGTGTGATACTGGCGACCCTGGTACTCATACTGGTCATCGACAGCATCTTCAGTGCCAGTAACCGCAAGGAAATGGTTGCAGGCCTGGAACTCTCTCATAATAAAAGCGAACTTGCTGCCACCATGAAAAGCAGCATGCTGGAAAGTGGCATAGCTATCCGCAACATAGGCTTGCAAACTGACCTCGGCGAAAGTGACAAGCAAAATGTCATCTCCAAAAAGCAGCAAGCCCGCTTTGCTGAAGCAAGGGAAAAGCTCATCGCCCTGGGTCTGAGTGCAGAAGAAAAAAAGATCATCGATGCGGTATCCGATCTGGACAAGCAAATCGATTTTCCCATCAAGGAAGCCATGAAGATGTTGCTGGCCTTCAATGGTGAAGAAGCCGTCAAACTCATCGCCACTCAAGTTGATCCATTGCAACAAAAAGCCATATTGGAAATCAACAAGCTGGTCGAGATACAAAACAAGTCCGCTTCTGAATTGTCTGCCACAGCAGAAAGCAAGGGCAAGCAACTGACCTTCACCCTGTTCGCCATTGGTGCAGTCATCCTGTTGTTTGGTGCAGGCTTTTCCATCTTCCTGACGCGCAGTATCACTACACCTTTGCGGGATGCCGTCTCGATTGCCAAGCGCGTTGCTGCCGGTGAGCTGACTTTCCGTGAAGCTGCCGATGGCACGGACGAAATCAGCGAGTTGCTGAATGCCCTAAAAGAAATGAGCGATAACCTGCACAATATCGTCAGTGAAGTCAGGCAGGGCACGGATGCCATCGCGATTGCAGCAGTAGAAATTTCCACTGGTAATTCTGACTTGTCATCCCGTACAGAAACTCAAGCGGGCGCACTGGAAGAAACTGCCAGCTCCATGGAAGAAATCACGGCAACGGTCAGGCATAATGCCGACAATGCCAGACAAGCCAATGGCCTGGTCACCTCGGCTTCCAACTTCGCTATCAAGGGTGGTGAAGAGGTCGGCAAGGTTGTCCACACCATGAACTCCATCAAGGAAAGCTCACGCAAGATTGTCGATATCATCAGCGTCATCGACGGTATTGCCTTCCAGACCAATATCCTGGCCCTGAATGCAGCGGTGGAAGCTGCCCGCGCCGGTGAACAGGGCCGCGGCTTTGCCGTGGTGGCGTCTGAAGTGCGCAATCTGGCACAACGCAGCGCCAGTGCCGCAAAAGAGATTAAAACCCTGATTGGTGATTCTGTAGAAAAAGTCGATACCGGTGGCAAACTCGTTGATGCAGCGGGCAAGACCATGAATGAAATCGTCAGCTCGGTGAAACACGTGGCAGAAATCATGTCCGAAATCACGGCAGCTGGCCAGGAACAAAGTTCAGGCATAGAAGAAGTCAACCGTGCCATCAACCAGATGGATGAAATGACGCAGCAAAATGCAGCACTGGTAGAGCAGGCAGCAGCAGCGGCAGAAAGCATGGAAGATCAGGCCAATAATCTGGCCAGGGCAGTGTCTGCCTTCAAGCTGGATAATTCCAGCAATACCGTGCGCAAGGTACAGCAAGTGCAACCAGTGCAAGCTACTCCTGTGCGTAACGACTATACTGAAGAGGAACCCTCCTTGATCATGGCAACTGCTGGTAAACTAGTGAGGGCACTGGGTTTCAATAAAAATTAGCGGACCGTGGGGAGCAAATGCCCTGCATGGTGCTGCTCCAACAAACACATTATGAACAAGTCGGCAGCATTAAAGAGTATTGTTGAACAAGCCAGCAAGGGTGACCTAGTCTTCCCTACCAATGTCAATGCCTCGCTGAAGATACAACAGGCTCTCGACGACCCGGACTGCGGTATAGAGACAGCCGCAAAACTGGTCATGACTGAACCCCTGATGTCAGCCCGCGTGGTTGCCATTGCCAATTCTGTTGCCTATAACCGCTTCGGTGGTGGTGTCACCAATATCCGCACGGCCATCACCATCCTCGGTTTCAATACCCTGCGCTCAGTCACTGCCGCTGTCGTCATGCGCCAGCTAAGCGCCGCCGTCTCTGACCCGGCCATACGCAGCAAGATGGAGGCCCTGTGGCGGCATTCAGCCTATGTGGCGGCACTGGCCCACCTGATCGCACGCAAGGTCAGCAAGGTGGATGCAGAAACGGCCCTGTTCGCTGGCATCGTGCATGAAGTTGGTGGTTTTTACCTGCTGTCCCGGGCACAGGAATTCCCGGCCTTGCTGGAAATCGATGCTACCCCAACTGCCACTGATGCCCTGGCTGAAACTGATGAAACCTTCATAGGCCGCGCTGTTTTGAACAAATTGCTGGTACCCAAACGCGTGGTATCAGCAGTAGAAGCCCTGTGGTATGGCATGCGTGTCATGCCACCAGAAACCCTGGGCGACACCCTGTTGCTGGCGAATGAACTGGCGGCAGTGCCATCGCCACTCGACCCACGCTCGCCAGAAAGCATACGCCAGTCAGCCTCGGAAATTGATTTTGCGGTTGGCGAAGGCACTTTGCTTTCCATCCTGTCTGAATCGGCTGAAGAAGTCGATGCCCTGACTGCATCCCTGATCAGCTAGCACTCACTTGTCTCCTCATTTTTGAGGTCTCAACGAAGTTGGCAGAAATTCGGCATAATAGCTGTCGCATTTACAATTTTTTGTGCCTTCCACAGCAAGCTGCCAGACTCATTTTTCAGCCTGCTGCGTCCCTGCCATCTTCAAAGGAAAAACCATGCAATTGAAAAGTTTGCTCCGTTCCGGCCTGTTCAGTTCCTCCATCCTCGCTGGCATCGCCGTGTTTGGCATACCTGCCATCAGCGCCCATGCCGCCGCGCCCATGGTAAAAACCAGCGCACCCGGTTTTTACCGCAGCATGCTGGGTGATTTTGAAGTCACGGTCCTGTCTGATGGCGCAGTACCTCTGCCTGTCGATAAACTGCTGACCAATACCACGCCAGAAAAAGTCGGCAAGGCGCTCAGCAAATACCATTTGCAGTCCCCTGTCGTGACTTCGGTGAATGCCTATCTCATCAACACTGGCAGCAAACTGGTACTGATAGACAGCGGTGCCGGTGTCTTCTTTGGCCCTACCCTGGGCAAGCTGCAGGCCAGCCTGAAAGCCTCCGGTTACCAGCCTGAGCAAATCGATGAAATCTACATCACCCACATGCATACCGATCATATCGGTGGCCTGGTAGATGGTGACAAAGCAGCTTTCCCGAATGCCATCGTACGCGTAGACCAGCATGACACTGATTACTGGTTAAGCCAGGCCAACCTGGACAAGGCTCCCGCCGATGCCAAAGGCAGTTTTGAAAAAGCCATCGCCATCCTGAAACCCTATGTGCAGGCTGGCAAGTTGAAGTCCTTCGAAGGTGATACAGAACTGGTGCCAGGTATCAAGGCAGTTGCGTCGCATGGCCATACCCCTGGTCACAGCATCTACAAGGTAGAGAGCAAAGGACAAACCCTGGTCTTGTGGGGTGACCTCATGCATGTCGCAGCAGTGCAGTTTGAAAACCCTGCAGTCACCATACAATTCGACAGCGACAGCAAGGCTGCTTATGCACAAAGGCAAAAAGCCTATGCTGATGCAGCGCAGCATTCCTATCAGGTAGGTTCTGCGCACCTGTCCTTCCCTGGCCTGGGTTATATACGCAAAGAAGGCAAAGGCTATGCATGGATGCCGCTGAATTACGTGCCACTGCCATGATTTGAATTGTCGTCAGCCTGATTGACAGTACCCGGCAAATCGGACACAGTGCAAACTCTGTCTCTTGCCGGGATTTTTATGCCTCCTCAGTATCAGAATGCTGTCACATCGACTCCACTCATCACTGATGATTTTGACCTGCGTCACCTGCCCGCAGATTTTTACCAGAACCCCTATCCCTATTACCACGCCCTGCGCGAGCAGACGCCCGTGCGCAGGATGCCGGATGGTTCTTACCTGCTGACGCGTTATGCCGACCTGGTGCATGTCTATAAAGATGCCAAAACTTTCAGCTCGGACAAAAAGCTGGAGTTCAAACCGCGCTATGGCGATTCACTGCTGTATGAACATCACACAAATAGCCTGGTCTTCAATGACCCGCCGCTGCACACGAGGGTGCGCCGCCTCATCATGGGCGGCCTGACACCGGCAGCCATGGCCGATACCGAACCCGGTCTCATCAAACTGGTGGATGGCTTGCTGGACCAGATGGCAAGTAAAAATGATGTCGATCTCATCAGCGATTTCGCTTCTGCCATACCGGTAGAAATCATAGGCAATTTGCTGGCCGTGCCACATGATGAACGCGAACCTTTGCGTGAATGGTCACTTGCCATACTTGGTGCACTGGAGCCAGCCATCACGCCAGAATTTTTTGCCTATGCCAATCAGTGTGTCGCCGAATTTCTGGATTACCTGAAACAACTGGTGGCACAGCGCCGGCTGCATCCAGACGACCCCAAGACCGATATGCTGACGCGCCTGATAGAAGGCGAAGCCAGTGGCGAAAAACTGACTGAAACCGAGCTCTTGCAAAACTGTGTCTTCCTGCTCAATGCCGGGCATGAAACCACCACCAACCTGATAGGCAATGGCCTGGTCGCTCTGCAGGAATGGCCAGAACAAAAAGCCCGCCTGATCGCCCAGCCAGAAATGATCAACACCGCCATCGAAGAATTCCTGCGCTTTGAAAGTTCCAACCAGTTGGGCAACCGCATGACAACGGTGGATACGCAAATCGGCGACGTCGCCATTGCCGCTGGCAGCCGTATCAGCCTGTGCATAGGTGCGGCCAATCGCGACCCTTTGCAATTCCCTGAGCCCGACAAACTGAACATCAGCCGCAGCCCGAACCGCCATCTGGCGTTTGCATCCGGCATACACCAATGCGCGGGCATGTTCCTGGCGCGGCTCGAAGGCAGGATCGCCATTGCCCGCCTGCTGGCGCGCTTCCCCGATTACAAATTAAGCGCAGCACCCGTCAGAGGTGGACGCGCACGCTTCCGCGGTTTTTTATCAGTACCCTGCAAACTATAAAACTACTCACAACAAAAATACGGAGACAAAATGAAAGCAAATACCCACATCAAAAAAAACATGCTGGCAGCAGCAACGGTCATGCTCTGCGCCAGCCTCAGTATCAGTGCCCAGGCACAGATCAAGATAGGCGTCACCATTTCTTCGACAGGCCCGGCTGCCTCGCTAGGTATCCCTGAGAAAAATGCGATTGCAATGCTGCCCAAAGAAATCGCAGGCAAAAAAGTTGAGTACATCGTCCTCGATGATGCCTCCGACACCACGCAAACCGTGACCAATACCCGCAAGCTGATCTCGGAAGAAAAAGTCGATGCCATCATAGGCTCTACCACCACGCCAAACTCCCTCGCCATGCTGGGTGTCATCGGTGAAGGCAAGACCCCTACCCTCAGTCTGGCATCGAGCAACCGCATCATAGAACCCATGGATGCCAATAAAGCCTGGATGTTCAAGACCCCACAAACCGATACCATGATGGCCATTGCGATTGCCGAAGACATGAGCAAAAAAGGCATCAAGACCATGGGCTTCATCGGCTTTTCTGATGCCCTCGGAGAAGCCTTCCTGGTGGAAGTGACGAAGTATGCCGAGCTCAAAAAGATCAAGGTCGTAGCGACGGAACGTTTCAGCCGCAGTGATAACAGCGTCGTCGGCCAGGTCTTGAAACTGATGTCCAGCAACCCCGAAGCCATCGTCGTCGGTGCCTCGGGCACACCCGCCGCCCTGCCACCCAAAACCCTGGCCGAACGCGGCTACAAAGGCCGCATCTACCATAACCACGGCGTCGCCAACAGCGACTTCCTGCGCGTCTGCGGCAAAGACTGCGACGGCACCTTCCTGCCCACCGGCCCGGTCATGGTCGCCAGACAACTGGCCGACAACAACCCTGTCAAAAAAGCCGCCCTGGATTTCTCCAACAAATTTGAAACCACCTATGGTGCTGGCAGCCTCGCCGCCTTTGCATCTTATGCCTGGGACGCTGGCCTGTTGCTACAACAAGCCATTCCAGTCGCCTTGAAAAAAGCCGCCCCCGGCACAGCAGAATTCCGCGCAGCATTGCGCGATGCCCTGGAAGCGACGCAGGGTCTGGCGACTACCAACGGCGTTGTCAACATGAGCAAAGCAGACCACCTCGGCCTCGATCAAAGGGCGCGTGTCATGGTGCAGATCAAAGGTGGGAAATGGGTTTATCAGGCGGAGTAAGCACTGAAAATTCTGAATTAATCAGTCAGGAATCATTACAGCAATAGTCGCGTTGACGTTGCTGTTGCCGTTGTTTTTGACTTTTGCTGTTCCCATGTGTCGACGCCGTTTGTGCAATACAGAAAATGGAAAAAGAAGAGCCGCTGTCTGAGCCGCAGGCGAGTTTCGGATCTTCCCATTTTTTGTACTGCACAAACGGGCACCCGCAGGGGCGACGACGCCTGGGTCGCCTTTCTTTGAATTCTTTCTTTGGCGACGCAAAGAAAGAATTTCGGCCGCCGGGCCGAGACCCGGCTTGGTTCCACAAAGGGCTATCGTTTTAATCAAAGTACAATGCAACGAACGCCACTAGAGCGCTGGAACGACGTTAATACTATTGCAGTTCATCGAAGCCAAAACTCAATCCCAACTAACACAAGCCCCCTCCCACACTATTCCCCCAAACCCATATCCAATATTACCCTCAACCCCCTGAACAAACACAATTTTCCTCCAAGATAAAAGCTCATGCTGACCCCGAAGCCAGCAGTAAAAATACCCGGAGGACGACCATGCAAACCCACATCCGTAATAACAAAATCATCAGAACTGCACTACTGATCATGAGCCTCATGATCAGCATGACAAGCAGTCCAGCCCACGCTACAGAAGCACAAAAAATCTTCTACGTACGCCCGGTCCCTGACAATGACGACCCCTACCTGCAACAAGGCAGCGACGGCATCAAACAGGCGGCACAGATGTACCAGATGCAGGCCACCACACTGGCCAGCCTTCCCGACCGCACGGGCAGGCAAAAGCAGTTGGAAAATGCCATCAGGCTGGGGGCGAATATCATCGTCATGATAGGTTATGAATTCAGGGAGTTGCTGGATACCGTGCCGCGTACCGCGCCCAATGTGCGCTTCGTGATACTGGAACAATGCATCAATAATCCACCACCCAACCTGCTCTGCATCAGCTTCCGCGAAAACGAAGCCAGCTACCTGGCGGGCATGGAAGCGGCGCTGGTAACAGCCAGCGGCAAAATAGGTGTCGTCGGGGCAGTGAAAACGCCATTGAAACAAAAGCCTGTTGATGCCTTCATCGCCGGAGCGAGATCAGTCAGGCCGGATGCGGATCTGAACCATGTTGTCTGGATAGAAGGTAGCCAGCCCTTCAATGACACAGCGCGTGCCGAGGCGCTGGCGAAGAACATGCTGGCCGATGGGGTGGACATGATTTATGCAGTTGCTGGGAGCAGCAATAATGGAGTATTCAAAGCGCTTGCAGGCAATACCAAGGCGCGTGCCATAGGCAGCTATGTCAACCAGTGTCCCAGGACTGCGGGCAAGGTCATCGACAATATGCAGGTACATGGTGATACTGCCATCAGTCTGGCGGTCGCAGCCATTCTGGCTGGATCAACGGCGACCAGGATAGAATATGGTTTGAAAGAAGGCGCGGTATCGCTGACCGGCATCAGTACCGATGCGGCATATTCCGATTGCGATATCCTGCGCCAGCGACCTGTGCTGCAAAAACTGCGTGAAGCCAGTCAGGCCATTATCAAGGGTAAGTTGAAAGTTGAATGAGGCGCTTATTTTCAACTTTCTCTGACTTTACTTCAGCCTTTAGTTTTCTCTGACCACAATACGCCAGCAGTCGCCCAGTTATCACGGCTGACATCTTGCAAAATGATGCTGACGCTTTCGGGCGCAGCGCCCAGTGTCTGACAGGTTGCTTCGGTGAGTGCTTTGACAAATGCGCGTTTTTGTTCCGGTGTGCGGCCTTCAAACATTTGTACCTGAATAGTTGGCATATTGCTTCCTCTGAAAAAGTGATTGCTGGTCTGCTGCAAGATAAAGCAGACCAGTATCATATGCCAGTCCGTATTTATTTTCAGGCTATGCGCTGATGTACCAGTTTTCCCGCTGCATATGTTGCAGCCACCGTTCTGTCATCCCCCAGCAAGGCCAGTGCAAACAATAATTCATCCAGGCTCTCGGTATGTCCGGTACGTCGTGCCAGCAAAGGCGTGGCTTGCGGGTCAAGCACGATGAAATCGGCTTCTGCATCCTTGACGAAATTGCCTATCGTGCCTTCGAGCTGCATGCTACGTGCGCCGCCCAGGGTTGCCAGGTAAAACATGCGCAAGGCTGGCAAGTAAGTACCACCCAGGCGTGCCATCTTGTAGGCTTCATTCATGGTGCGCAGCATCGAGAATGAAGTGCCACCACCGACATCGGTTGCCAGTGACAGGCTGACTTGCTGGGCGTCGGCACGCTCAAAATTGAACAGGCCACTGCCGAGGAAGAGATTGGAAGTCGGGCACATCGCCACTGCCGATTGCGTTTCTGCCATGCGCGCACGGTCGGCATCATCGAGCCAGATGCAATGGCCATACATGGCACGCGGACGCAGCATGCCATACTGGTCATACACATCGAGATAACTGCGTGCTTTTGGATACAGTGCTTTGACCCATGCAACTTCATCAGCGTTTTCTGCGACATGGGTCTGCAGGAAGGTATCGGGATAAGCCTGCGCCAGTTCGCCCGCCAGTTGCATTTGTGCGTCGCTGGAGGTAGGCGCAAAGCGCGGCGTGATTGCATACAGCTGGCGGCCACGCTTATGCCATTTCTTGATCAGGGTCTCCGTGTCGCGGATGCCACCTTCGGCAGTATCACGCAAGAATTCAGGGCAATGTCTGTCCATCAGGACCTTGCCTGCCACCATGCGCAGATTGCGCGCTTCACTTTCGGCAAAGAAAGCTTCGACGGATTCTGGATGCACGGTGCAATACACCATCGCCGTAGTAGTGCCGCAGCGCAGTAGTTCATCAATGAAAAAATGCGCGACCTGGGCACTATGATTGATGTCGGCAAACTGGCGTTCGGTCGGGAAGGTATAAGTCTCCAGCCAGGGCAGCAAACCGGGTGCTGGCGAGGCGATCATGTCGGTCTGGGGGTAATGGATGTGGGTGTCGATAAAACCCGGCACGATGAGTTTGCCGCGGTAATCGATAAACTCCGTGCCCTCCGGCAGGCTGGTATGCAATTGGGCATACTCGCCAGCGGCGATGATCTTGCCGTCTTCAACAATCAACAGACCGTCTTCATGCCAGGCATAAGCATTCTCATGAAAAGCCGGGTCTTGCTGGAAATGCAGCACACTGGCGCGGTAAGCTTGCAGCGTGTTTTTACTTGAAATATTGCTCATCGTGGTCTTTCTGAATTCTGTCTTGCAGGCGCAATCAAGCCAGACCACGACTTGTGTATCAAGTCTGCCGGTCTGGCATCACATTCGCATTGATCTGGTGGGTGCTAAGCGCTAACAGCGAGAGTTTAACGCTTAGCCAGCGAGTGCCGGTTTTCTGGTCCCTGTTTTTCTGCATTCGCGTTAGAAACATGCTGGCTGGCCTCCGTACCTATCCGCGCGAGCACGCGGCTGAGTTCTTTTTGCTGGTGGATTTCATGTTCTTCCCAGACCTGCAAGAGCTGGGCGACGACGGAGGCGGCAATCACCGCCGGTTGCTTGCCGTGTATGCCGGGCAAGCCTATGGGGCACACCATGTCATCCAGGCGAGTCGCAGGTATGCCACGTTCACGCAGGCGGCGTTCAAACTGCACGCGCTTGGTTTGCGAACCTATGAGGCCAAACCAGCCCACATCCGGCAGGCGCAGGATATGTTCGGACAGTTTCTGGTCCAGTGCATGACTATGTGTGAGCACCAGGAAGGAGGTTCCCGGAGCGGCATTGGCTATCAGGGCCTCTGGCGTATCCGTCGCTTCTACAGTCACGTTGGCTGCCAGCCTGGTAGGGAACATGTCTTCTCGTTCATCGACCCAGGTGATTCGGCAAGGCAAGTCCGCCATGGCACGAACGATGGCAGCACCGACATGGCCAGCGCCAAACAACATCAGGTGGGCACGGTAGGCGAGGCAGGAATCGAGCAGCCAGCGCTGACCTGCGGCATCAGTCAGGACCTGGCAGGGATTATTGCTATCGATTTGCACAGGCAAACCCGTGGGCCAGACGGGACCTGTCAGATGAGTGCCATTGGCATCGCACAGAGTTGGCTCTTGCGCGCTGTCGAGCGCCAGCAAACGCCAGCTATCCTGCCCCAAGCGCCAGCGCTGGTTCAGACAATTCAGATAAGCCAGACTATCAGCCTGCACGCGCTCAAATGCCAGGTGTACGACACCGCCACAGCATTGCCCCAGACTGGGGCCTAAGGGGAAGCGTTCAAAACGCCGCTGGGCGGCAAGCTGGCTTTCCGGCATGGCCAGCATGCTGCGGGCGATTTCTGTCGCCTTCATTTCCAGATGGCCACCACCTATGGTGTCGAATAATTCATCTGCCGTGACCAGCATCTTGGCACCCGGCTCACGCGGGCCTGAGCCCAATACCGTAGCGACCGTCACCAATATCTTGGGGGCGAATTGTGTGGCAATTGCATTTAACCAAAGCTTCATGATGAACTCGCTTGTCTGACTTTATGTCTAACTTTATCTTAGCTGGCAGCAGCCATGGCTTCTACGCCATTGATGGCCGACAGAATCGCTTCACTGGTAGCCGGTGCATTCAGTGGCGGGTTGTAGCGGTAATCTGCCACGCTGGCAATCGCGTCACGTATTGCGAAGAAAACAGAAAACGGCAACAGCAGAGGCGGTTCACCAACGGCCTTGGACCTGTGTATGCTGTCTTGCACATTGCGGTTTTTGTAGAGGCTGACGCGGAAGTCTTCAGGACAATCAGAAATCGCTGGTATCTTGTAAGTCGAAGGCGCATGCGTCATCAGCTTGCCGCCCTTGTTCCACCACAATTCTTCTGTCGTCAACCAGCCCATGCCCTGTATGAAGGCACCTTCTACCTGGCCGATATCGATGGCGGGGTTCAGTGAATTACCGGCATCGTAGAGGGCATCGGCACGCAAGAGTTTCCATTCACCGGTCAGAGTATCAACGATGACTTCAGATACCGAGGCACCATATGCATAGTAAGAGAAGGGATTGCCGCTCATGGTTTTGGGGTCCCAGTGCAAACCCGGTGTCGCATAAAAACCATCAGACCATAATTGCACCCGCGCCAGGTAAGCTTTTTGCACCAGGGCTTCAAACGGGATATCCAAGCCATTGACACTGACCAGACCCGCCGCAAAACGGATATCTGCCAGTTCGCCGCCGTAAGTCTTTACCGCAAATTCAGTCAGGCGTTGGCGCAGCGTATGCGCGGCATTTTGCGCAGCCTTGCCGTTCAGGTCAGCACCAGTCGATGCGGCTGTGGCCGAGGTATTGGCGACCTTGCTGGTGTCAGTGGCAGTAGCACGCACCTTGTCCAGGCTCAGGCCCAGCTCATGCGCGACCACTTGGCAAACCTTGGTATTCACGCCCTGCCCCATTTCACAACCACCATGGTTGACGAGTACGGAACCATCGGTATAGATGTGCACCAAAGCACCAGCCTGGTTCAGATGGGTGACGTTAAAGGCAATACCAAATTTAACTGGTGTCAGTGCCAGTCCCTTTTTGAGGACAGGGCTGCTGGCATTGAAAGCCTTGATATCAACACGGCGCTGTTGATATTCACTGCTGGTTTCCAGTTCTGCCACCAGTTCATGTATGACGTTATCCACGACCTTCTGGCCATACTGGGTGATATTGCGTCCCTCGGTATCATTGCGGCCATAGAAATTGATCTTGCGTATATCGAGCGCATCCTTGTTCAGGTCGCGGGCAATATTATCGACGATGTATTCAATCGCAATCGCCCCTTGCGGGCCACCAAAGCCACGGAAGGCGGTATTCGACTGGGTATTGGTCTTGCCACACATGGCGCGGATATCGACATTACCAAGGTAGTATGTATTATCGAAATGGCAGACGGCGCGGGTTGCTACCGGTGCTGACAAATCGGCAGAGTAACCGGCACGCGACACCATCTCTACCCTGGCGGCGATGATGCGGCCTTCGTCGTCGTAACCGACTTCATAATCATAGTGGAAGCAATGACGCTTGCCGGTGACCATCATGTCATCATCACGGTCAGCACGCAGCTTGACCGGGCGTTTCAGATGGACAGCAGAAATTGCCGCCGCCGCTGCCCACAAGGCAGATTGCGATTCTTTGCCACCAAAACCGCCACCCATGCGGCGGCATTCAACCACGATGTTATGGCTGTGTACACCGAGCGCGTGCGCGACCACGTGCTGCATTTCGCTGGGGTGCTGGGTGGAGCACAACACCAGCATGCCGCGGTCTTCCTTCGGTATCGCGTAAGAGATCTGGCCTTCTAGATAGAACTGTTCCTGGCCGCCTACATACAACTCACCCTTGACGCGGCGTGGTGAGCGTTCAAACGCAGCCTGCGCATCACCACGTTGCAAGCGCATCGGTGGCAGGACGAAAGACTGGGCTTTTTTCGCTTCTTGCGGTGTCAGTATTGCAGGCAATTCTTCATAGGTAATCTCTGCCTTGCGCACGGCACGGCGCGCATTGTCATGCGTATCGGCGACGACGATGAAGATGGGCTGGCCCACATATTCCACCAGGCCTTCTGACAAGATAGGGTCATCATGGATGATGGGGCCGCAGTCATTGGTGCCGGGGATATCTTTGGCGGTATACACCGCCACGACGCCGCGCGCGCTTTTGACTGCATCAAAATTCATGGCCACAATATTCGCATGCGCCTTGGACGACAGCCCAAGTGCCGCATGCAAGGTACCCTGCACTTCGGGGATATCGTCGGTATAACGCGCCTCGCCCAGCACATGCAGGACTGCTGATTCATGCGGATGTGATTTGCCGACTTCTGCCCAGTCTGCACCATCTTTGGCGAGGTTTTTATCTGTCAGGAAAGCTTCAGTTTGGGTATTCATGTTTTCTCCTGAGCTTCATTAAGCAGTGACTGTGACGGGGGCAAAGACATTGATGGCCTGCAGTTTCAGCGGCGCATCCGTGCGCGTCTCCAGCCAGAAACGGCGCAAGAGATTTTGTGCTGTCTGCATGCGGTAGGTATTGCTGGCACGCATATCGGTCAGTGGTGTGTAGTCTTGCGCCAGCAAGGCCATGGCATTTTTTACTGTCGCTTCATTCCATACTTGCCCGTTCAAGGCTGCTTCTGCCAGCGGTGCGCGACGTGAGGTAGCGGCCATGCCACCGAAAGCGATATGCGCATCACGCACGATGTCACCATTGTCACCATCGAGGCTGATCGCAAAAGCGGCGCAGACGGCAGAGATATCCTGGTCATAGCGCTTGGCAAGTTTATAGGTGCGGAATTGCTGTCCGGCCTTTGGCAAGGGTATGCGCACGGCAGCGACAAATTCTCCGGGCTGCATATCCTTCTTCATATAGTCGAGGTAAAAACTCTCCAGCAACATAACGCGCTGGCCGCGAACGCTGTGCAAGACTATCTCTGCCTCCAGGGCGATCATCCACGGTGCGGAATCCCCAATCGGCGAACCGTTGGCGACACTGCCACCCAGTGTGCCGGTATTGCGTATAGGCTGCGAGGCAAAGCGCTGCCACATCTCGGTCAGTTCATCTGGGTAATGCTGGCAGACTGCGCCATAGGCATCATTCAGCGACACGGCTGCACCTATCTCCAGCATGCCATCCACGGTCTTGATATGCTTTAACTCATCGACTTCGCGCACATAAATGATGTTACCCAGCTCACGCATTTGCTTGGTGACCCACAGGCCAACATCGGTGGAACCTGCCAGTATGGTTGCCTGTGGATTAGCTTCACGCACCTCGGCCAGTTGCTGCAAAGTGCGCGGCGCATAGAAAGTCTGGCTATCAGCCGTATAGCTGAACATCTCGCCACGCCGCAGACCTTGCAAGCCATTGATGACAGCCACACGGTCAAACTCAGCCGCAGGCAATTCACCCATGCGTTTTGCGGCATCGATGATGGGGCGATAACCTGTGCAGCGGCAAAGATTGCCGGACAGGGTTTCGTCTATCTCTTTGCGGCACGGAGGAACGGAATCCCCTTCTTTTTTCAGGTACAGGCTCCACAAGGACATGGCAAAACCTGGTGTGCAGAAACCGCATTGCGAGCCATGGCATTCCACCAGCGCCTGTTGCACGGGATGCAGTTCACCATTCTTTTGTTGCAAGTCTTCTACTGTAAACACCGCCTTGCCATCGAGGGTCGACAGGAACTGTATGCAAGAATTAACCGACTGCAATTCCAGCTGACCATGTTTCATTTCACCAATGACTACTGTACAGGCACCACAATCGCCCTCGGCACAGCCTTCCTTGGTGCCGGTGCAATGCAGGTCTTCACGCAAATGCTGCAACAAGGTACGCGTAGGCGCAGCATCTGTAACCTGCTGGATTTGGCCTTGGTAGTAGAAACGAATAGGGTCAGACATGAATGCTCCGGTATGAAATTCTTATGGGGCGAGGTTAGCATCCGCGGCGCTGACATCTATATGCATAAAATGATGTAGCTTATCTGCGCATAAAAATATAAAACCACTATTAAACACCCTCGCAGGCTGCAAAGCCTTGCCAGTATTCAGTATAGACAGTTGGAGAGAAACCGCAGGCTAGTGCGTGAATGGGGGATATCACGGTTTTTATATAACGCTTCCATCAACAAATACTGGACCGATATGCATTAAACATCGAGATGGCCAAGCAGGTCGTATTGACGTTGCGGTTGGGTTTGACTCTGGGGCTGTTTTTGAATTTGTTTTTGACTTTTGCCGTTCCCATGTGTCGACGCCGTTTGTGCGGTACAGAAAATGGAAAAAGAAGAGCCGCTGTCTGAGCCGCAGGCGAGTTTCGGATCTTCCCATTTTTTGTACCGCACAAACGGGGACCCTCTTTAGGGGGCGACGACGCCTGGGTCGCGTTCTTTGGCATACCTTTCTTGGCGACGCAAGAAAGGTATGTAGCTGTCGGGCTACCCCCGACCGGCAATCGTAAATGACGAGTGCAGTTATTTGGAAAACAAATGCGTTAAACACTACGAATCTGAAATTAACATACCTAACAGTATGCCACGAACGCCCCTAGATTCCTGCCAAAAGCACGCAGGAATGACGTCAATTAGATTACCTGCGTATATTAATAGGCGCTTAGCCCGATGAACATTTGAGCTTCCTATTTTGTACCGCAAAAATAGTCTCCGCAAAGGATTAGCCAGCAGCCTTCCTGGAAGAATTTTTAATAAAATCACTATGCCTGAACCTCAACGCCGACCAATCCTCATCAATCGCCACCATCCTCACCGTATCAAATCCCGCCCCCTTGATCACATCCCAGCCAGTATCGCGGTTGAATTCACACTTATATTTCTTAGATGTACCCTTGGGATAAGCAAACCACAACAAGGCATCCCCCTCAACCAGCTTGCTCAAGACCAAAGACACCTCATCGAGCTCTTGCTGTTTGCTGACAAACACCAAAGCAAACCTCAGTTTCTTGATACCAGACAATTTCTTGAGCACCTTGACGCCGGTCAAGGCCGCGATTTCGGGCTCGAATGATGCCGGTGCATGCAAGACCAGGATTTCGCTCTGATCTTTGAGATTCAATTTGGTAAAAATGGCAGACATAAACACCCCAGAATTTATAGTTGCTCACCCAACTCACGGATCTTGCGCATGGTCAAAAAATTAGGCAAAAAGCGCCAAGCGGCAACAGCCAAGGCCAATAGCAATATCCAGTAAAAATTGCCACCCCTGAAAAACACCGGCACAGCGATAACAGCAATGACCACAAAAATCTGCATCTCCTGCCCTGCCCACCCCTGGTTTTCTGTGCGCCGCGCCAACAGGCTATCAAGCAGGCGCGATATTTTCGCGGCAATATGCTCTACCCGCAATGCCGCTTTTTTTGCTTCTTGCCACGGCAGTTCTGTGCTGGCAGAGGCGCGCAATTTTTCCAGCAATACATAATACTCGTTGAGTGTCTTGTGCAAATCGTCTACCGCACTGGCAGGCAAGAGGCTGTCAGTGGCCGCCACGCGCAGCGCCTTGATCGTGCGCAATACTTCCTGCTTCATGGTCAGTGCAGCATCCTGGTCTGAAGTGCGCTGCCAAGCCTCAGCCTTTTGCTGACGTTCGACGGCTTTTTGCGCATCCGGCAACAGGGCTTCCAGCACCAGTAAGGAAGCGACCGGCATTTGCTCTATCTCACCCAAAGCAGATAACCAGGGGCAATAGGCTTTCAGGCCAGCATAGGCGACTACCAACCGCTTGCGTAAACGCTCAGGCCAGCGTTCATCATAGGCCAGCGCCAGCACTCGCGCATGCAATTTATGCAGGGGTGCGCTGTCATCTGTATCAAGGCCATAAATGAGTTTGTCGATATTGCTATATTCGCCAGGCAATTGCTTGTCAGCATAATCTTTCATCAAACCAAAAGCTTCTTGCCACGCTAGCTGGATTTGCTTGCAGCAATGCTGCCACTTTTGCACGATGCTGGCGACTTCCTTGTTGCCAGCGTCGGCATAGGCTTCCAGCACACCGTAGTTATACAACTGGTTCAACCAGTTGCTGGCGGCTTCATCGCCTTTCAGTGCGCGGTTGGCATAGCTGAGTATGGCGGGCAATTCTATGGTTTCGCCGCGCCAGACGGGCGGTATGCCAGGTGCCAGATGCAGGATCAGGCGCAATAGCTGGACATCGACAGAGAGTTTTTTATCCTGACGCATATCCAGCAAGACCCGCACCGGGTTCTGGTCTTTTTGTACGTCGCGGAACCAGGCCAATAATTGCGCGTTCGAGATATCCCTGACACCATCATCCCAGTTGCGGGCCAGCGCCACTGCCAGTTGTTCGCGGGTATGACAGAGATATTGACCTAGATGATAGGGTTCGCGAAAACCGCCCATGGCCATGGTTTCCACCGCGTCTGGCAAGCTGGCATCCCGCGCCAGCCAGCGCATAATCTGTTCGTCACCCCAGCGCTTTTTAGGGTCACGCAAGAGCAGGCCACGCAGCAACTTGCGCAGGTAGGCGTCTGTCACCGCATTGAGTTCCATCTCACGCGTAGTCAGGTGATGCAGGATCACCGCTTCTGACAAACCGGCAAATGGATGCTGGCCCAGAGCCAGTTCCAGCATGACCATGCCCAGTGCCCAATAATCTGCCTTGGCATCAATCACGCCGGACAGGCTTTCTGGCGAGGCATACGGCAAGGTGCGGGCCGTGCCGGTCAGCCTTTGCGTGGCATCCAGCACGGAAGAGATACCAAAATCAGTCAGTATCAAATCCAGCGGTTGCAGCGTGCGCACCAGGATATTCTCAGGCTTGAGGTCGCGGTGAATAAGTCCGGCTTTATGCACACTGGCTATGGCAGTTGCCAGTTCACGTACTATGCTTTCCAGCATGGCAGGATCTGGCTGCTTGCTCTGTGTGAATTTTCTTAAAGAACCAAGCTCACAATATTCCATGAGCTCATAAGCATGACCATCAGACACACCCGCTTCCAGCACGACCACGCGGTGCTCGGCTGGTACTGCGTTTAATCTTTCCCTGACTTCTGACTTGCCATGTATACCGTGTCGATATATCTTGGCGACGCGCTGTATGGCAGATGCATTTTCTTCCACCAGCAACAGCTCGGCCTCTGCCCCCAGGGTTGGCAGATGACGCCGTATTTTGTAACGATCGCGCAGGGCTTGCGGCAGCGATAACAGGCTCAGTATCTGGCTGCTGTCTGTAGTAGATGCTGCGGGTTCCTTGACCAGCGGGCGATTGCAATATACGCATAGTTCACTACCGGGCGGATTGCTTTGTTCGCAATCTTCATAACTGCAGATTAACTCTGTTGCGCTGGCTACGGGCTGTTTTATTTCGATCGCAGGCTCAGGCTGCTCCCGCTTTTCCATCAAGTCCACACCGGACAATAAGGTGCCGCAAACGCAGCGCATGACTTCAGGCGCGTTTTCGGTTTCACATGCGGGGCAGCGACGTATGTAAGTCTGGCTCACTCAGGGCCTCCAGCTGACGCTATCAAATGTCAGGCCACGGCTGGCACATAATTGTTCCAGCGCCTGCATGTCACCGCGCGCTGGTATACCTACATACCAGACACGCTGACCATCTATCATGGTCTGTATGCGTTTGTCCTGTTCATCAATAGGGGCATCGACATAGCTTTGCATGCGCGCCCTGGCACGGTCTGACAAGAGTACCAGCGGTTGATTGGCCGAGCCACGCCAGGTCTGGGTCAGCGGCTTGTTGGCGATAAAAGGTTCGGGGATCAGGGCATCGAGTTTTTGCAACAAGTCTGCATGCTTTTTTTGCAGGGTCGCCAGTGGATAACCGCTATAGCAGAGTATGTCAAAATCCATCCCTGCACTGCTGCGCCAGTGATGCAAACCATCCAGCAAGGCATGCAGTGCCCTGGGCTGCTCAAACGGTTCGCCACCTGAGATGGTGACGCCATCAAATTGCCCGGCACTGACTTCACGGCACCAGCTCAGCAAACCTGCGACTGTCATTTCCTTGCTGCTATCCCTGGCCCAGGTATCTTGTGAGACACAACCTTTGCAACCTATGCTGCAACCCTGTACCCATATGCCTATGCGCCGCCCCGGCCCCAGTACGGTGACCGGGAAATGCGCTTTATTGATGGCAATCTTCATGCTAATTGCAAGCTCAGGCTAATGACTTTATCGGCTTCGGTAATCGCCGTCACGGTGACGCGTTGCTTGCCCTCCAGCTCCTGTTCAAACAGGGCTCGCGACAAGGGATTGATGAAATTAGACTCCAGCTGGTTGCCAACACCACGGCCACCATTACTGAGGTCACGTATGCAGCGTGCCAGCAATTCCTCACGCACCGTTGCTGGCATGGCCAGTTGCAGATTGAGTTCTTCCTGCAAACGACGCGCCACATTGCGCAGCATGCCATCAAAGATTTTTGCGGCGACTTCAGCAGAAATAAAATCAAAGACCACGATATTGTCGCCTATGCGGTTCAATAATTCTGGCCTCGACAATTTGAACTTGAAGTAATTGCCTATGGCCTCGCGCACCTTGAATTCCACGGTTTCATAACTGTCACCGGGTTTCACATTCTGGCTGCGGTTACCCTGCTTATCTTCTACATAGATACCCAGGTTAGAGGTGAAGATCAAAATGGTTTCCGAGAAATAGGCCGTGTCACCACGGCCATCGGTGAGGCGGCCATCTTCAAGTATCTGTAAGAATTTATCGAGTATGCGTGGATGGGCTTTTTCAATTTCATCGAAGAGCACGACAGAAAAAGGTTTTTGCCTGACGGCGTTGGTGAGTTCGCCACCGGCTTCAGAATCAATAAATCCAAGTTGAGCACCCAGCAACCTTGCGCTGGTGTGTTCTTCTGCAAATTCACTCATGTCAAAACGTGAATAGGCAGCTTCATCGCCAAAAACTAATTGTGTCAGTGTTTTCGCCAGCTCTGTTTTACCAACACCAGTAGGGCCCGCAAAAAACAAAACCCCGCGTGGCCTGCTACCGACCGAGCGTGTTTGCGCGCCCGTCAAGCTCATGACCGAGCGCTTTAAAATATCCAGTGTCTTGATAACCGCAGGATGCTGCCCCTTTACACGGTCTTCAATAAAATTTTCAGCATCTCGTATCTTTTTACGCAAATATTCCTTGCGCCAGGGGTTATCCAGCACCCCGACCTTATAACAACGTACCGCATCTTCTATATCGCCAATAGCCAGCTTTTGCCGGTCTGCCAATTCGGTGATATCTGCCAGAGCAGACAAAGACATGCCATCTGTCCCTTCAGTAAACCCTTTGACGAATTGAGTACGGACATCAGCTTTCGCATCGGCAAACCCGGCAAACAAAGGTGCCAGTTGCTGTGCCGCAGCCTGGCGCATTTCAAAATCAGGTTTGCTGATATGCAGAGTCGCAATCCGCTCGCTATCCAGCGTGAACCAGGCTGGCAAATCCTGAGCACGGTTCACCAGCCACAATATAGGATTATATTGCGGTGGACCACCATTCTGACGCGGGACTATGGCAGAGGCGTTGAGTGAAATTTTTTCTGCAGCGACAAAGAAGCGATGTTCAGCCTCACTCAACTGGTCAGCCTTGCGCGTAATGCGTGAGGCAAAATCCAGGACCAGGGCGCAACGTACTTCGCGTTCAGCACTGAGTTTTTTCATCAGCTTGCTCAGGCTTTCCAGGCTCATTTGCTGACAGCCTTCCGTCAACTTCACGTCGAACAGGCGAGCGGCCAAATCACGCTGTACCACCTCGTCAGGATAGACACGCAAGCCATCAACAGTATCGAAGACAAGCAAAAGGCTGTAGTCATTGCTTTTTAAAAATTCCCACAAGGCACGGTTAAATGGCACCAGGGTGGCACTGCCAGATGCAGTATCAAGCGGCAACAAAAAACTGTCACGTATGCTGCCAGAAACCACATACTGGGATCGTATAGGCAGCAAGCGCTGCAGGTCTTGCAGCCAGCGTGTTTCAGGTACGTTCATGGCAATTTATTGCTACGTTGTTGTCTATGATTTTGAATTTGCTCTTCTTCTGCAAATCGCGGCAGCTTGTCTTCCACGACCAATTGCACTGGCAGTTCACCAGCTTGCAATAGTCGGGTTACTTGCATATGTATGCCACGCGCTTCGAGCGCTGCCATTAAAGTCGTGAACTCGCTGCACCAGCGGTCTTCTGTCAGGTGATCGAGTACGCTACGCTCATTCTCACCTTGTTTGACGGCCCGTACGACATTGAAATTGGCCTGCCCCGTCTTGCTGTCTATACGCATGCGTACCATGTATTTATCCCAACTGCTACGGCGAAAATGAACGGTGCCGCTCTCTACAAACAGGGTATGGGATATTTCTTCGACCTGGTAGCCAAGGTCTTTCAAAGTCTGTTCCAGTATCAGGGCCTGGGCTTCATCTACCTGGCGCTTTTTCTCGGCTTCCAGCAGGTTCTGGATGTGCAGACGCAAATTATTGGCAAGCAGGTCAGCCCGCTCGCCTGGCAGGGATAATTCCAGCTCTCTTGCCAACTGCGCGATATTTTCTGGCACTTGTGGCAGGTGGGCGATGCGTTTCAGCAGGCGCGCCAGCCTGTCTTGTGGCAGAGTTGCACTGCTGGCCGTTACCGCATCAAAATCTGCCTGATCGAAGAGGGCATCAGCCCGCCTGGCTGACTCTTGCAAAAGCACAGGTCTGAGCTCATACACCAGTGCTTGCAAGCTATGCAGATAAGCGATGATTTCCTGTTCATCCGCTCCTTGTGGAGCCAGCGGACGAATGGCCTGTACTTGATCACTGCAGCCTATTTTTTCGGCCAATGCCATTAAACCGGCATAGTCTTGTTCTGTCGTTTGCAATTGCTGTTGCAAAACATGTTGACTCAAGCCAGTTGCAGCACGCAGGCGTTCTTGCAGAATGGCTTGCTGCTCATTCTGTTGCGTGCGCAAGAGCCTGGCATCCTGATGCGCCTGGGTGACAGCCATGGCTGCGCGTATACCCGCAGCCGACAGCAATACTCGCATCGCATCGGCTCTTGTCAAAACGGTGGTAGGACCGCTCATAAGCCCTGTTCAGGAAGTTGCAAGAAAACATAATATAGCATGTGCAAGAAAACACTAGCCATGTGTCGTAACTTGCCGATTTACTGGAACACGCAATAGCCAGCAATCAACCAGCGGTGACCCACTTTGACGAACTTGAATTCAGCTTCCCATTGATAGGGCGAGACCACGGTAACACTGGCTTTGTCACCGTCAAGCTTGATGGATTTGGCCCTGATTTTCTTGATGAAAGACGGCTTGTATTCATATTCCTGGGCACAAAAGAAGATATCCATATCTTCTGTTTCCATCAGCGGCCCCCTGCCATCCTTAGCCATCTGTGCAAACTCGGCATCGGTATAAGCCTTGAACTGCTTCTGGTACTTGCCATAGTAGCGCTCCAGCGCAGCCGGAAAGTCTGGCGCAAAATAGCCGGAAGCCATAAATTTTCCACTGAAAGCCTTGAGGTTTTTGGTATCAAGCTGGAATTTCTTGCTGCCGGGGATATCCTTGATAGCTGGCTGCAAAGCAGAAACCTGCTTACCATTCTTCAGCGCCCAACCATAAAAACCCTGCACACTAGCCATCAATGCCTGCTCATCCTGACCGCTTGCGCTGGCCATGGGCGCGTTGCTCAATAAGGCGGTGATCAGGACTAAGCTTACGTTAAGACTGGTTTTCATATTTACGGCATTCAGGATGTGGTTGGCAAACCCGGCAGTAAGAATGGTAACTCACTCATGTTGGAAAATCGTGGTGCCTGTGGATAAGTCGCCACTTGCCCCGCATCGCCAAACCAGCAGGCTTGCATACCTGCCGCGATGGCAGCCTGTATGCCTACCTCGCTGTCTTCAATCACGACGCAATCTGCGGGTGCAAATCCCATTTGGCTGGCAGCGTGTAAAAACAAATCTGGCTCTGGCTTCCAGGAAGAGATGTCGTATGAGCTGAAAATGTGCTCACCAAAAAAGCGACGCAAGCCGGTCAGGTCCAGCGCCTTCCTGATTTTTTGCGGTGGCCCGGCAGATGCGACGCACATGGGCAAATCCAGTTGCTGCAAAACTTCGATGACGCCGGGAATAGCCTGCAAATGTTCATCGAATAATAAGTCCATTGTGCGCCGGTAGCTGTGGATAAAGTCCTCATCCAGATGCAAGCCGTGTTGCTGCGACAAGGCCCTACAAATATCGGCTAGCTTGCGGCCACGAAAACGCTGCGTCAGGTCAGCGAGATTTTCTTCTACGCCATAGCGCTGCAATTCTTTCTGCAAACCCAGGTTGCACAAGCCCTCACTGTCCACCAAAGTGCCATCGCAATCAAAGATCAGGCAGGCGGGTTGATTCATCAGCCAGCGTGGACAACAACACAGGGATGTTCCAGCTTGCCATCACCATAAGTACGCAAGACTTCGGCGACAACAACCTGGTAACCATCCAGCCAGTTAGCCTGCGCTGCCTTGGCTTGCTGGTGTATGGGGTTGGCAATCAGAGTCTGTAGCGCTGCCAGGCTGTCCCAGTAATACACATTGGAAATCTGCCCCGTCGCCGCATTCTCCCAGGTCTCTTCACCTAGATAGCCGGGTGTGGATTTAGCCAGAGCGACAATCTGATCATCAAGCGCATAAAAAGCGTCGTCGTATTGCTTCTTCTTGAAAGTGAAAGTGGAGGTGTACATACGCAAGCCCGGCGAATTAAATGAGTTGCAAATCATACATAGATTTGTGGGGTTTTTAGTATTTTTTTAGAGCAGGATAGACAGCAATTTGAATATGGGTTGCGTTGGTGTTGCTTTTGAATTTGTTTTTGGTAGTTCCGATGTGTCGATGCCTTTGCTGCAAGGCAGAAAATGGAAACAGAAAGACCGATGTTTGAGCGAAGCGAGTTTTCGGGCTTTCCCATTTTTTGACTTGCTGCAAAGGGGCCCCCCTTTAGGGGGCAGCGACGCCTCGGTCGCCTTTTTGGCATCCCTTTTTGGCGAAGCAAAAAGGGATGTAGCTGCCGGTCTACCACCGGCCGGCAATCACAGATTGCATGTGCAGGCATTTGAAAATCAAATACGTAAAACAACACGAATCTGAAATTAATTCACTTCACGATATGTAGTGGTCAAGTAAATCAGGACAAAGAAATAGGAGAATTTACAGCGTAGTG
>JAZJXP010000134.1:0-3138 GCA_040390835.1 Pseudomonadota bacterium | reverse complement strand
GCTGTGTTGGCCATTGCGTGTCCTGTTTAGTTATTGTTAATATTAAAAATGTACGATCCAGTGATTTCAACCGTTTTCAAGCATTAAATAAATTTGAAGAATTAAAGATTTGAATATCTAAAGATCAAATTAATTTGCGAACGCAGGTTAGCATGTGACATTATTTTTCAATGTGACGCAAGTCACATTAAGCCACAACGTTACAGATATTTACTTCATTTTCATCGAATTTCATACCTTATTTGCACTTCTGATCATCACACTTTAATTTCCACATACTTTTTTCTCAAATATAAAAATTTCTCATAGGTATATACTAAAATTAAACGACTATTACCAAGCCAGATCATCTTCAATGGAGAAAACATGCGTTTGAAATTAATGACAGCCGCTGGCGCAGTAATACTATCTGCAAATACAAGCTGGGCTGCAAATAGCATACAAGATGTGCAATGGCTGCAAGGCTGCTGGCAGGCAGCAGGCGCAGAAGCCGGCTCGGAAGAACACTGGTTGGCACCCGCAGGCGGCTCTATGCTAGGCATGGGGCGAACGATACGCAAATCAAAAACTGTCGCATGGGAATTCATGCGCATACAAGAAAATGGAGATAGCCTGATTTTTACTGCCCTCCCCTCAGGCAAGCAAGAAGCCAGTTTTCAATTACTGTCGCTGGATAAACAAAGAGTGGTTTTTGAAAACCCCAGACCAGAATTCCCTCAGCGTGTCATCTATCAATTGAATGCAGACGGCAGTTTGCTCGGTCGCATAGAAGGCAAGATGAAAGATCAGGAAAAGGGAATCGATTTCCCCATGCAGAGGATTAGTTGCAACAAGCAATAATGGATTGTGATTCCAGCGTCCAAAAAAAAAACCGCATCAAGCGGTTTTTTTATTGGGTATCAAGATCAGGGAAATCTCATTACAGACCGGTATTTTTGGCGATATAAGCTTTCATCGCCTTCACATCGGCAGTCATGACTTCAAATCGTTGCGGCAGCGCTTCTATGTTCTCAAAGCCAGTCGGGCGCTCAGCATCACGACCCAGTGCCTCTTTGATCGTTTCATTGAATTTGGCTGGCAAGGCTGTTTCCAGCACGACCATGGGCACGCCCTCTTGCAGATGTTCAAATGCGACTTTGATACCATCTGCAGTATGCGTATCGATGGTGATGTTAAATTCTTTCTCTACCTGGCGTATGGTTTGCAAGCGGTCTGCATGGATAGATTTGCCTGATACAAAACCAAACTTGGCAATCTTGTTGAATTCATCGCCATCACTGCCTGGTTTGCCTGACAAATCAAAGCCACCTTCGGTCTCAACTTTCTTGAACAAGGCAGCAACACGGGTAGCATCCCTATCCAGCAAATCATAGACAAAACGCTCAAAATTCGAGGCTTTGGATATATCCATGGATGGGCTGGTGGTATGCCAGGTTTCTGCTGATTTTCGTACGCGATAAACGCCAGTGCGGAAAAATTCATCCAGCACATCATTTTCATTGGTCGCTACTACCAGTTTATCGATAGGCAAACCCATCATGCGGGCAATATGGCCAGCGCAGATATTACCGAAATTACCAGACGGTACAGTGAATGAAACTTTTTGCTCGTTGCTGGTAGTCGCGCTCAGGTAACCTCGGAAGTAATACACCACCTGCGCTACGACACGTGCCCAGTTAATCGAATTGACCGTACCTATTTTTTGGTGATTTTTGAATTCCAGGTCATTCGACACTGCCTTGACCATGTCCTGGCAATCATCAAACACCCCTTCGACAGCGATATTGAAAATATTCGGATCTTGCAGACTGAACATCTGAGCAGTCTGGAAGGCACTCATTTTCTTGTGCGGAGACAGCATGAAAACACGTATCCCCTTTTTGCCACGCATCGCATATTCAGCAGCGCTTCCAGTATCACCAGAAGTGGCGCCAAAGATATTCAATTCTGCGTCATTCTTGGCCAGGGTATATTCAAACAAATTACCCAGCAATTGCATGGCCATGTCTTTGAATGCCAGGGTTGGGCCATTCGACAAGGCTTGCAATACCAACTTGCGGCCATTCTTGTCTTGCAATACACGTAAGGGGGTAATTTGTGCGGCAGATTCATCGCTGCGGGCATTTTTGTAGACATCGGACGTATAAGTCTTGTCTGCCAGTGCCCTTAAATCGGCCTCGGGAATATCCGTGGCAAATTTTTTCAAGACTTCAAATGCCAGCCCGGCGTAAGACAGCTTGCGCCACGCATCGAGTTCTACGTCAGTTACCTGAGGGTAAGTTACTGGCAGATAGAGGCCGCCGTCAGGAGCCAGACCACCTAAGAGTATTTCCGAGAAATTTTGTGCTGCGGTATGCCCGCGTGTTGAAGCGTATTGCATAAGTCGACAGGATGAATTTGAAAATTGATTAGAGGGATAGAACGAATATTCTTCCCATTATAACTTTCTTAGTGTCTTAAAACCTCTGTAAATTTGGTGAAAATCCAATTTCATCCCTGTTTCATTCGGCCAGCAATCTTTCCGGATGGGTGTAGACCACATAACCATGCTGCCGAACAAAGCCTATCAGACAAATGCCAGCCTGTTCCGCAAGATCAATAGCAAGCGCTGTCGGTGCCGACAATGCAGCTAGAATGGCAATATTGGCACTTGCTGCTTTTTGCACCAGCTCATAACTAAGCCTGCTACTCATCAGGACGAAACCTTCAATTTGCAACTTAGTCCCCGCTTTCGCAATTGCCAAAGCACCAAGCAATTTATCCAGAGCATTATGTCGACCTACATCTTCACGCAAAACCAGAATTTCACCCTGCATATTGACCCAGGCAGCAGCGTGCACCGCACCAGTTTGTAAATTAATAGACTGCAAAGAACTCAAGCCCTCCAGCGCCTTTAGTAAACTAGCCCGTGGCAATTGCTGAACAGACTCAGTCTTGATCACTGGCAGACGCATTTGCAAGGCCTGCAAGCTATCTTTGCCACACAAGCCACAACCAGTATTACCAGCAAGGTGACGGCGACGCTCTTTTAACGCAGCAAACCTCGCTGCCGATATCTGCATTTGCACCTCTATGCCCTGCACTTCTGGGTTTGACTGGCATTCCATGTCATATATTTCACTGACATCATCGACTATG
>JAZJXP010000133.1:19580-23702 GCA_040390835.1 Pseudomonadota bacterium | reverse complement strand
TTGTACCGACGTTGACGTGCGGCTTGGTGCGCTCGAACTTACCTTTTGCCATTTTATTCTTCCTTCAAAAAGAACGATTTATCAACAATAGAAAACCTACCCCGGCATGGGGCAGGCCTTTGATTCTTTATTACTTAGCTTTGGATGTGACGATAGCGTCAATCACGTTCTTAGGCGCTTCAGAGTAGTGCTTGAATTCCATGGAATACGTTGCACGACCTTGTGTAGCAGAACGCAGGGATGTGGAATAACCAAACATCTCAGACAAAGGCACTTCAGCTTTGATGATCTTGCCACCGCCGCCAGCGATTTCGTCCATACCTTGAACCATACCACGACGTGAAGACAGATCACCCATGACTGTACCAGCGTAGTCTTCAGGTGTTTCTACTTCAACAGCCATCATTGGTTCCAGGATAACTGGGCTTGCTTTACGGCAGCCATCTTTGAACGCCATCGAACCCGCCATACGGAAGGCGTTTTCGTTGGAGTCAACGTCATGGTAGGAACCGAAGAACAGTGTGACTTTAACGTCAACAACTGGGTAGCCAGCCAATACACCAGAAGTCAGTGTTTCGCGAACACCTTTTTCAACTGCAGGGATGTATTCGCGTGGAACTGTACCGCCTTTGATCGCGTCAACGAATTCAAAGCCTTTACCTGGTTCTTGCGGTTCGATCTTCAGAACAACGTGACCGTACTGACCACGACCACCAGATTGCTTAACGAATTTACCTTCGATTTCTTCGCAAGTTTTGCGGATAGTTTCGCGGTAAGCAACTTGTGGTTTACCCACTGTGGCTTCAACGTTGAATTCACGCTTCATACGGTCAACGATAATATCCAGATGCAACTCGCCCATACCAGCGATAATTGTTTGACCAGATTCTTCGTCAGTACGTACGCGGAAAGATGGATCTTCAGCGGCCAGACGGTTCAATGCCAGACCCATTTTTTCCTGGTCGGCTTTGGTTTTTGGCTCAACTGCCTGAGAAATAACTGGCTCTGGGAATATCATGCGTTCCAGAACAACAATTGCTTTTTCATCACACAGCGTATCACCAGTTGTTGTGTCTTTCAGACCAACTACCGCAGCGATATCACCCGCCATCATTTCTTTGATTTCTTCACGTTGGTTCGCGTGCATTTGAACCAGACGGCCGATACGTTCTTTTTTCTCTTTAACAGAGTTGTAAACGCTGTCGCCAGAATTCAATGTACCGGAGTAGCAACGGATAAAGCACAATTGACCAACGAATGGATCAGTTGCGATTTTGAATGCCAGCGCAGAGAATTTCTCTGTATCTTCAGCTTTACGGACAACTGGTTCGTCATCTTCGTTCAGACCTGGAACTGGTGGAATGTCCAATGGGGATGGCAGGTATTCAACAACCGCATCCAACATCGCCTGAACACCCTTGTTCTTAAATGCAGTACCGCACATCATAGGAACGATTTCAGAAGCGATAGTACGTTGACGCAAAGCAGCTTTGATTTCTTCTTCAGTCAAATCACCTTCTTCAAGGTATTTGTTCATCAACTCTTCACTGGCTTCGGCAGCTGCTTCAACCATGTTTTCACGCCATTTTTGTGCGTCAGCCAACAGGTTTTCAGGGATATCACGGTATTCAAATTTCATACCTTGAGATGCCGCATCCCAGATGATCGCTTTCATCTTGACCAGATCGATAACGCCTTCAAACAGGTCTTCAGCACCGATAGGTACTTGCAGAGGAACTGGGTTGGCTTTCAAACGTGCACGCATTTGATCGTACACTTTGAAGAAATTCGCGCCAGTACGGTCCATCTTATTGACGAATGCCAAACGTGGGACTTTGTACTTGTTAGCCTGACGCCATACGGTTTCAGACTGAGGCTGAACACCACCTACTGCACAGTAAACCATGCAGGCACCATCCAGAACACGCATGGAACGCTCAACTTCAATAGTGAAGTCAACGTGGCCTGGTGTATCGATGATGTTAATGTGATGTTCTGGGAAGTTGTTCGCCATGCCCTTCCAGAAGCATGTGGTCGCAGCGGAAGTAATGGTAATACCACGTTCCTGCTCTTGCTCCATCCAGTCCATGGTAGCCGCGCCATCATGCACTTCACCAATTTTGTGGTTTACACCTGTGTAAAACAGTACGCGTTCTGTCGTTGTTGTTTTACCGGCATCAATGTGAGCGGAAATACCGATATTGCGGTAGCGCTCAATGGGGGTCTTACGGGCCATAGCTAATCCTAAATCTTTTAATGGACAAAACCGAGCGCATTTTTTTACAAAAATCGCGCCCGGCCTGATTCAAAATACTTGCCAGAGCCGTTGCACTAAAGACATACAACAGCTCCTTACTCTTACTCTTAGAAGCGGAAGTGAGAGAAGGCCTTGTTGGCTTCAGCCATACGATGGACTTCATCACGTTTCTTCATTGCGCCGCCGCGGCCTTCTGCGGCTTCCAGCAATTCACCACCCAAACGTTGTGGCATGGATTTTTCACTACGCTTGTTAGCGGCTTCACGCAACCAACGCATAGACAAAGCCAAACGACGAACTGGGCGCACTTCTACAGGCACCTGATAGTTCGCGCCACCAACACGGCGGGACTTAACCTCAACCAGTGGCTTGGCGTTGCTGATTGCCAGCGCAAACACTTCCAAAGGATCTTTACCAGATTTTTGTTGGATGTGATCGAATGCACCGTAGATGATGCCTTCAGCAACAGACTTCTTGCCGGACAACATCAAAACGTTTACAAATTTTGCTACTTCTACATTACCGAATTTTGGATCCGGCAGTACGTCCCGTTTCGGGACCTCACGACGACGTGGCATTTCAATTCCTTTCAATCTTCAGTTGAGCACAAAGCAACATTTTGCTCCACGCTCGCGACAGGCCATCATAACCGGTCACTTACTCGGCTTATTTCCAAACCGACACTGATCCGTAATAGATTACGGAGATTAAATTACGAGATAATTACTTCTTAACTGCCTTAGCACGCTTAGCACCATATTTGGAGCGAGCTTGCTTACGGTCTTTAACGCCTTGAGTATCCAAAGCACCGCGAACCATATGGTAACGAACACCAGGCAAATCCTTTACACGACCACCGCGCAGCAATACCACGCTATGTTCTTGCAAGTTATGGCCTTCACCGCCAATGTACGAAATAACTTCGAAACCATTAGTCAGGCGAACTTTGGCAACTTTACGCAAAGCCGAGTTAGGCTTTTTTGGAGTTGTCGTATAAACGCGGGTGCAAACGCCACGTTTTTGCGGGCTGTTTTCCAGCGCCGGCGATTTGCTTTTAACACGTGCAGAAACACGTGGTTGGCGAATCAGTTGATTGATGGTTGGCATCGTTTTTAATCCAACAAAATACAACGTTAAACACAAACCCGGAAACGGTTGCCCGGGAACTTAAAATCATTTTTCGGCCCGAATCCTCAGACCACCCCGACTCAGCCACCTGCTTTTGCCTGCTTTTTAAGCATTGCCTGCCTGACAAAACCGGGCAAAACAAGAATAGCAAATGCAAACCCAAAATCGAGAACTCGCAATTTTATGTCGCTTCACACAAGCATGTCAACGCTTTTTATTTCTACAATTCAAGCGCTTACGTGATTTTGTGTGCGTCCAAGCAGCCTTTCAGAGTAGAAAATTTCAGCAAAAAATCAAGGTTTACCGGGCTTGTCGGCATGCGAAGGGATTTGCCAGGCATGTCTGAAAAGCAAAATATGCTTAAATCCTACATTCGCGCGGCATATATGCAGTCAATACAAAGTAAATCATTTACTATTTACGCCCTTAAACTGTTGCTTCACGCAGCCGCCCACCCTGTTGCAAGTATAAAAACACAATGCCCGTCCTGTTTCGCCCAGCCTCGCTATATCTTCTTGTCAGTTACCTGCTGATTTCGAGTTTGCCATTTTTCTCGTTGCTGCAGGGGCAACCTGTGGACAAGCCTTATCATTTGCTGGCGATGGAACTGGTGTCCTGGCTGGGTTTCTGGGCCTTGCTGCAAAGACCGCGCTGGTTTCATTACCTGTTGCTGCCGACATTCTTTGCCGTGCCCATAGAAGTTTACTTGCGCTTGTATTTTGGCCAAGGTATCTCTA